>NZ_PDWP01000010.1 GCF_010093235.1 Pseudoxanthomonas suwonensis
CGCGTCTTTACTAGATTTATCATTGCCATGCGTTCTTCAGTCGGTTTATATAAGTCAGTCTCTCTTGCACTCTACTATAGTTCAGCATCTTAATTTGTTTTTTCTTTCCGTTATCGGCCCCCCCCAGAGTCTTACACATAGTAGTTCGTCGGCAGCATCAGATGGTTAAAAGATACAGGGGGCGGGGGCGGTGCCGCCGCGGGCGCGGACGGCTCGTACTGGGCACGGAACTTGGCCAGCACCGGCAGGCCCAGGGCCTCGGCCAGGGCGTCGTTCTCGCGGGTGCCGTAGGCCAGGGCCCCCGGCAGCACGCCGGCCTGGCGCAGGCCCTCGATCAGGGCGCGCGCGGTGTCCACGTCCGGGGTCTGGACCAGGCCGCCGAAGTCGACGATCACCGCGGCACGGCCGAAGAGCTTGGGCGCACGCTCGACGCGCTCGCGCATCTCGCCGACCAGGCGTTCCACGTCCAGGGTGCGGATGCGCAGGTTGGCGATGCCCACCTGGCCGATCTTCAGTTCGCCGGCCTGCTCGTAATTCGTTGCGCTCACCGCCACCTCAGGTCCCCGTCGCACGGTTGGCGCCGGCGGGACGGCGTGGACGCCCCACCCAGGGCAGGTCCGGCAGGTTCTCGCCGTAGGTCTCGCGGACCCAGTCGTAGCTGCACAGCTCCTTGATCATCATGCTGGCGCGCACGTCCACGTCCGGCATCACGTTCTGGCCGGCCTCGTGGAAGCCGAAGCTGCCGTGGAACAGCAGGGCCGGGTCGGCGCCGTGGTCCAGGAACACCTCGCAGCACAGCAGGGGGTAGCGCAGCTCGGCGTAGCTCTGCACGTCGGCGTAGAACGCCCGGCCCACGCCGCCGCCGCGGCGGCGGCTGGCCACCACGATGCGGTCGATATAGAAGAAGTGCGGGTAGCGCTCCTTGAACCAGGCGAAGTTGCAGCTGTCGTGCTGGCTGTCGCTGCCGAAGCCGACCAGGAAACCGGCCAGGTTGCCGTCGCGCTCCGCCACGCGGAA
Organism: Pseudoxanthomonas suwonensis; assembly: GCF_010093235.1. Lineage (GTDB taxonomy): Bacteria > Pseudomonadota > Gammaproteobacteria > Xanthomonadales > Xanthomonadaceae > Pseudoxanthomonas > Pseudoxanthomonas suwonensis. The sequence goes on from NZ_PDWP01000010.1 coordinate 1,018, forward strand.
GTATTCGGCGGTGTCGTAGAAGCTGCGCACCCGGGCCGCGTCCAGCGGCAGGATGGCCGATCCGGCGTTGTTGTTCAGGGCCAGGATCGAGTCCAGCTCGTGTTCGCGCACGTCGCGGATGACGATGGACATCAGGAATGGAACCTTGCAGTGGGCGGGCCGGCAGGGCCGGCAGTGCGCCCGGATTATCGCATGGGGCCGCCGGGCCCGGCGAGGCCATGACTTCCGGCGCAGCGGCGGGCATGGCTTGACCCGTAAGATGCGGCCATGTTCGGACCCATCAGCCACACCCGCCTGCTGCGCTATGCCGGCCTGTTCACCTGGGGCATGGTGGGCGTGCCGCTGGTGTATTCGCAGTACGTGCCGGCCTACGGCAGCGAGGAACTGGGCGGGGGCGCCACGCCCACGGCCCTCCTGTTCGCCTGCTACCTCGGCTTCGGCGCCTGCTACTGGTGGCTGACCCGCGGCCTGGGCGGCGCGCGGCCGGCCTGGCACGACCGCGGCCTGCTGCTGGTGCTGACCCTGTTCGCGCTGGCTGTCAGCTATTTCAACGGCTCGGGCCTGGGCAGCATCCTGCTGATGGTGGCCGCGGGGGTGATCCCCTGGCTGCTGCCGGCCGGCTCCGGGGTCCTGCTCCTGCTGCTGAGCCAGCTGGCGGTGCTTCCGATCTATTACGGCGTCTTCCGGATGCCGCTGTTCGAGGCCCTGATGCAGTCGCTGCTGTACGGCGGCTTCTCCATGTTCATCTACGTGACCAGCCTGGTGGCCCGGCAGCAGGCACAGGCCCGGGAAGAGCAGCGGCGGCTGAACGCCGAACTGCGCGCCACCCGGGCCCTGCTGGCCGAGAGCGCCCGGGTCAACGAGCGCACCCGCATTTCCCGCGAGCTGCACGACCTGCTGGGGCACCACCTGACCGCGCTGAGCCTGAACCTGGAGGTGGCCAGCCACATGACCGAGGGCAGGGCCCAGGAGCATGTGCGCCAGGCCAATACCCTGGCCCGCCTGCTGCTGACCGACGTCCGCGAGGCGGTCAGCCAGCTGCGCGACGCCAGCGGCGGCATCGACCTGTCGGCGGCATTGCGTCCCCTGGCCGACCACGTGCCCTCGCTGGACGTGGACCTGGACATCCAGTCGCCGCTGGCGATCGACGACCCGGAGCGCGCCCACGTGGTCCTGCGCTGCACCCAGGAGATCATCACCAATGCGGTGCGGCACGCCGCCGGCGCCAGCCGCCTGTCGATCCGGGTGTGGCGCGAGGACGGGGCGATCCGCCTGGAAGCACGCGACAATGGCGAGGGCGCCGAGGGCGTGGTCCCCGGCAACGGCCTGCGCGGCATGCACGAGCGCGTGCAGCAGTGCGGCGGGACGCTCGACATCCAGACCCGGAAGGGCGCCGGCTTCATCCTGCGCCTGTCCATCCCTGCATCAGCCCCGGCACGGCCGGCCATCGAAGGAGCGTTGCCATGATCCGAGTCTGCCTGGTCGACGACCAGACCCTGGTGCGCCAGGGCATCAAGTCCCTGCTGGCCCTGGACGGGAGCATCGAGGTGGTGGCCGAGGCCGGCGATGGCCGCCAGGCCGTGGAGATGATCCCGCAGGTCGCCCCGGACGTGGTCCTGATGGACATGCGCATGCCGGTGATGTCCGGGCTGGAGGCGCTGCAGACCCTGTCCCAGGCCGGCCAGCTGCCGCCGACCATCATCCTGACCACCTTCGACGACGACCAGCTGGTGCTGGCCGGGCTGAAGGCAGGCGCCCGCGGCTACCTGCTCAAGGACGTGTCGCTGGAGCAGCTGGTGGGGGCGATCCAGGCCGTGGCCAGCGGCGGCTCGCTGGTGCAGCCGGCGGTGACCCAGCGCCTGCTGTCGGGCCTGGAACACATGCGCAACGACTTCGTCAGCCTGGACCGCCCGGATCCGCTGACCGACCGCGAGACCGAGATCCTGCGGCTGATGGCCTCCGGCTTCTCCAACAAGGAGATCGCCAATTCCCTGGGCGTGGCCGAGGGCACGATCAAGAACCACGTGTCCAACATCTTGAGCAAGCTGGGCGTGCGCGACCGCACGCGGGCCGTGCTCAAGGCCTTCGAGCTGCAGCTGGTCTGAAATCCGCGCGCGGTGGATCGGGCGGGCTGTCCCGCCGGCCGCCGCCCGCAGGGGCGGCCCGATGCGGGTGGCGACATTCCCCACGCCTGCGTATGGAGCTGGAAGCCGCGCTTGGGGCAGGTTTTCCCCGGCACGTGGGGGAGACTGGAAGCCTTGTGCCACCAGCGTCCGCGTCTGGGCGGCATGTAAGAATTCCGTTCAATCGCGGGCCCGTTCCTGTATTCGGCTGCGCGTACGCCAAGAACCCTGTTACGATTCGCGGCTCGCATCGCAAATACGCCGTGGAATCGGCCCCGGAGACTCCTGAATGACCCGTCTTATCGAGTTCCTGATCGCCTTGGGGATCGTGGCCGGCCTGGCCTTGCTGGTCGGTGTCGTGCTTCCCGACCATCGCCATATCTCCGAGAGCGTGGAAACCAACCGCAAGATGACCATCGTGTACGACACGGTGAACAATCTGCGCCGCTTCAGGGACTGGAACACGCTGGTCCTGCGTGACCCGAAGATCGAGCTGCGCACCTCCGGCGCCGTGGCCGGCGTGGGCGCCCGCCTCGACTACACCTCGCAGGACGACCGCATCGGTAGCGGCAGCTGGGAGATCGTCGAGAGCATCCCGAACGAGAAGGTCGTGATCAAGGTCGAGGACGTCACCGCCGGCCACGACAAGACCGTGCAGTTCCTGCTGGAGCCGACCGGCAAGAACAACCGCAACGTCAAGATCACCCAGACCTACGACGTCGAGTACGGCTGGAACCTGGTCGGCCGCTACGCCGGCCTGTACGTCAGCCGCCACGTCGGCGACGACATGAAGATGGGCCTGGCGCGCATGTCGAACATGCTGGCCAGCGTGCCGAACTTCGACTACCGCGCCGACAACGTCCCGCTGCGCGACCTGTCGGTCGTCGAGGTCCCGGCCGAGGACCTGCTGGTGGTGAACGCCGGCAACGTCGACCGCAGCAACGAGGCGATCAAGCAGTCGATCAAGAACAACCAGGAGTGGATCAAGCGCACGCTCGATGCCAACAACCTGGAGGCCGCCGGTCCGGTGCGCATCATCACCACCGACTTCGGCCAGGAGAAGTACGCGTTCGACGTGGCCCTGCCGATCCGCCGCAAGGGTTCGGCCCCTGCTGCCGCTCCGGCCGCCGAGACCGAGGGCGAGGAGGCCGACGAGGCCGCCGCCAAGGCTGCCCAGGCCGCCGCGTTCGCCAAGCCGGTCCCGGCCCAGGGCGAGCCGCTGCAGGTCAAGATCCCGGATGGCGCGCCGGTGCAGTACGTGCGCACCAAGCCCGGCCGCTCGGCGTTCGGTTCGTTCACCGGCTTCATGGCCGAGCTGGACGCGGTCCGCAACTCGGTCCGCGCCTGGGCGACGACCAACGGCTACGAGGTCACCGACCGTCCGTACGAGGTCTGGGAAGGTGGGGTCGACAAGGCCTTCACCCCCGAGGGCGAGTACGACGTGTACTGGCACATCAAGTAAGACCGCCGGCCGGCCATCTGGCCGGCCTGGCAACCCGGAAAGCGCCGCGAAAGCGGCGCTTTTCGTTTAGGCTGCGGCGCATGGAGGAAACCGCATGAGTGCGAGCCCGGGTGTTCCTGCCGCCGCCTGGCCGGCCGCCGCCGGAGCGGTGCTGGCGGCCCTGTCGATCGGCCTGTCGGCCTACGCGGCCCATGGCGTGGACGATGCCCACGCCCGTGCCAACCTGCAGACCGCCTGCCTCCATGCATTCGGGCACGGCATCGCCCTGGCCGCGCTGTGGCCGCGCGCGGCGCGCCGGCTGGCCAGGTCGGCATTGCTGGTCCTGCTGCTGGGCACGCTGCTGTTCTCCGGCAGCCTCGTCGCCGGTGCGCTGGCCGGCTGGCCGACCCGGCTGGCGCCCGTGGGCGGCACGCTGATGATCCTGGCCTGGCTGGGCTGGGCGGTGTCGGCGGTGCGGAGGCACTGAGCGATGCCACGCCATGCCCGCGGGTTCGACGTACAGGCGGCGTGGGACCACCTGGTCCGGCGCGACCGCAGGCTCGGGGCATGGATGCGCCGGATCGGGCCGCTGCCGCCGGAGGCCGGTTGGCGCCGCAGCTTCGATCCGGTCGATGCGCTGGCCCGGGCGATCCTCTACCAGCAGCTGTCCGGCAAGGCCGCCTCGACCATCGTCGGCCGGGTGGAAGCGGCGATCGGCAGCAAGCGCCTGCACCACGACACCCTGGGCCGCGTCGACGACGCCACCCTGCGTGCCTGCGGCGTCTCCGGCAACAAGACCCTGGCCCTGCGCGACCTGGCGGCCCGCGAGGCCCGTGGCGAGATCCCGGACCTGCGGCGCATGTCGTACATGGACCCGGACCAGATCGTCGAAGCCCTGGTGCCGGTCCGCGGCATCGGCCGCTGGACGGTGGAGATGATGCTGATGTTCCGCCTCGGCCGCCCCGACGTGCTGCCGGTGGACGACCTCGGCGTGCGCAAGGGCGCGCAGATCGTCGATGGCATTGAACTGGCGCCGACGCCGAAGGCGCTGGCCGAGCGCGGCCAGGTCTGGGGCCCGTACCGCACCTACGCCAGCCTGTACCTGTGGCGGATCGCCGACGGGGCCGGTGGCGACGTCACCGCGCCGCGCACCAACCGCTCGCAGGACTGAGGCCTCAGCCGCGCAGCGACATCCGCAGCAGGGTGTCGTCGTGGCGGACGTGGTGGTGGTAGATCGCCGCGGCCGCATGCAGGCCCACCAGCCAGTAGCCGGCCAAGGCGATGCCTTCGTGCCAGCTCTCCAGCCGGTCGCCCAGCTCCGGCCGCAGGTCGAACAGCACCGGCAGCGACCAGCCGCCGATCGCCGGCGCGTGGCCCTTGGCGTTGAGGATCAGGTAGCCCAGCACCGGCATGGACAGCATCAGCGCGTACAGCGACAGCGCGACCCCCCTGGCCAGCAGCACCTGCCACATGGGCGGCTCCGGCATGATCGGCGGGGTGGGGCTGGTGGCGCGCAGCGCCAGGCGCACCCAGGTCACGAAGAACACCGCCAGCCCGAGGAAGAAGTGCGAGGTCTTCATCAGCTCGCGCGGGGCGCTGCCCCTCGGGAAGAATCCGCGCAGCTCCATGGTCGCGTACACGGCGACCAGCAGCACCAGGGTCAGCCAGTGCAGGGCGATGAGCGAGGGGCGGTAGCGGGATGCAGGAGCCTGGACCATGTCGGAGACAGCGTGGACGGGTGGTGGCTCCAGTATCGGCAGCGCCCGCTCCGGTCGCCTTGATCAGGCTCAAGCTGGCCGTTGGCTCACGTGGCTGGATGGAAGCGCCAGTGCCAGGGCTCGTAGACGATGCCGTGCGGGTTGTCGCGCGGATAGCTCATGCGGAAGCCAAAACCAGCGGCGTGGGCCTGCAGCCAGGCGAACGCCGCGGTGGCCTCGAACGATTCCTCGGCCGGCGGCTCGCCCGGGGTGCCGATGTCCAGGGCGCTGCCGTCGTGGTGCTCGCTGTAGCCCGGCGCGGCGTTGACCGTGAGGATCCGGGCCACGCTCTGCCCGCGTGCCAGCTTCCGTTCGAAGATGCCCAGCTGGTAGTCGTGGCTGCGGTAGCCGGAGATGGATTCCAGCACCACGCCGTCGGCGCTGGCGGCGCGGCGCATCGCCAGCCAGGCACGGGTCGCGCCCGGCAGCAGCCACAGCGGGCGCTGCCAGCGGTCGCGGCCGGCGAAGGCCAGCCACTCCGGTTCGGCCAGCGGTTCCAGCCCGGTGCGCGCCTCGTACGCAGCCGCATCGATGCCCAGCGCGGCCAGGCGCTGCTGCAGCCGTTCCAGCGGCAGCGGTTGCGGATCGGGTAGCGGACCGCGCCCGGGATGCGCGTCGGCCGCGGCCAGTGCGTCCAGCGCCTCGTCGATGCCCGGCTCGCGCGCAAGTCGTGGCACCAGCGCCAGCACGCCGTCCCCGCGCACCGTGGCCAGGTAGCGGCCGTCGCGCTTGCGCCGCAGTACGGTGTGGGCCTGGGCGATGGCGCGCGCATCGGTGTTGCCGCGCGCGCGCAGCAGGCAGGCGGGCCACAGTTCGATGTGCCCGGTGTTGACCAGGCGGGTACGCAGGGGCTGGGGAGGCTGGTGCATGGGCTGCAAGCCTAGGCCGGCGCGCACCCGGCCGCCAGTACGCGGCGCCGGGAGCGGTTCATCCGCGCGATTGGCCGGCCGCTTCGCGCAGCCCCTGCAGCAGTTCCTGCGGCTTTTCCGGGCTCAGCAGGATGTAGCGTCCGTCGCGGCGCGGCAGCGCCAGGACCTTGTCGCGGCGGGTGAGCAGGCAGAAAGCGCGGGCGCGGTTGCGCAGCCGGGAATGGCCGGCGCTGAAGCCGGGCAGGCCCATGCCCCACAGGCGCGCGCCGGGCTTGAGAGCGGTGTGCTCGTCCAGGTCGACGATGCGCGCACGCTCCAGGTCCAGCTCGGCCACGGCGACCCTGTGCCCGAACATCCCGGCGGCGCGGATGGACAGCATGCCGTCGGCCAGCTGGATGCGCCGGTAGTGCAGCAGGATGAAGGAGCCAAGCAGGGGCAGGGTCAGGGCGGACATCGCCGGCAGCCACGCCGGCATCATGGGGACGGCCGGGTTCGCATGCAGCAGGACTTCGTGGCGCAGGGCGAAGACCACGGCGACCAGCACCACCCACAATGCGGGCAGGGTCCACATCGTGCGCGCGGAAGGCGGGGCGACGTCGAAGACGCGCGTGGCAGGGGCGTGGTTGGCCATGTCCTGGTTCCTTGTCAGGTCCTCGGGGCGCTGCATGCAGGCAGGGCCGCGGGCGCGGCCTGCCGGGAGCGGGCTTGCTCAGTGGCGCAGCAGCAGGGCGCCGGCGCCCTGCGCCAGCGCGGACAGCACGGCCAGTGCCAGGACCACGCGGGGACCGTGGCGGCCGCTGCGGCGTTCGACCAGGCGTATGACGTGCAGCATGGCGCTCTCCTCCGCTCAGGCAGGACGCTTGAACAGCAGGGTGGGCGAGGACACCGTGGGCGTGGCATGCACCATGTTGACCAGCTCCCAGCCCAGGCGGCCGTGCTTGTCCAGTTCTTCCTGCAGCTGTTCCAGCCTGAAGCTGCCCAGCATGGTGGTCTTCACCTCGACCACCAGGTATTTCCACTGCGTGGTGCTCATTGCTCGTCCTCCGTCGGGGGAGCCTTGTCGGGGCCGGGCAGGCGCCCGGCCTTGCGCAGCGCGTCGCGCAGCACGTATTCGATCTGGGCGTTGAGGCTGCGCAGTTCGTCGTCGGCCCAGCGCTGCGCCGCCGCCAGCACGTCGGCACTGATGCGCAGCGGGTAGGCCTTGCGCTCGGCCATCAGCCGCCGCGCCCCCGGCGCACGTGCAGCACGGTGGACACCGCCAGCGCGTTGACCGCCACCGCCATGGCCACCGCCACCGCCGTGGTCGCGCCGCGGCTGCCACCGGCGAAGTACAGGCCGACGGCGCCGCACAGGATGGCCAGCGCGATCAACGACCAGCGCAGGGCCAGGCCACGCGCGTGCTCGTCCTCGTAGCGGGCGTACCAGGCGGCCACGCCCAGCGCGGGCAGGCCGGTGATGGCGACGACCAGGGCAGCGACAGCATCCATTGCACCCACCTCAGTACAGCGAGCCGGCGTTGACGATCGGCTGGGTGCCGCGGTCGCCGCACAGCACGACCAGCAGGTTGCTGACCATCTGCGCCTTGCGTTCCTCGTCCAGTTGCACGACGTCGTTCTTCTGCAGCTCGGCCAGGGCCATCTCGACCATGCCCACCGCGCCGGCCACGATCCGGGTGCGGGCGGCGATCACCGCGTTGGCCTGCTGCCGCTGCAGCATGGCCTGGGCGATCTCCGGGGCGTAGGCCAGGTGGCTGATGCGCGCCTCGATCACCTCCACGCCGGCCCGGCCCAGGCGCTCGGCGATCTGCGCCTGCAGGTGCTCGGAGATCTCCTGCGGATGCGAGCGCAGCGCGATCTGGCCCTCGTCGTGCTGGTCGTAGGGATAGCTGGAGGCCATCGCGCGCAGCGCCGCCTCGGACTGGATGTGGACGAAGCTCTCGTAGTCGTCGACGTTGAACACCGCTTCGGAGGCGTCGACCACCTGCCACACGATCACCGCGGCGATCTCGATCGGGCTGCCGTCCAGGTCGTTGACCTTGAGCTTGCCGCTCTCGAAGTTGCGCACGCGCTGGCTGACCTTGCGCTTGGAATAGAAGGGGTTGTTCCAGCGCAGGCCGGCTTCCCGGACCGTGCCCACGTACTTGCCGAACAGGCTCAGCACCGCCGCCTGGTTGGGCTGGATCGAGTACAGGCCGGTGAACAGCAGCAGTGCCACGGCCAGGCCGGCGACCGAGCCGATCAGCAGGGCCGCGCTGGGTTCCCCACGGCCGGCGACGCCGGAGATGAACATCCAGAACGTGGCCAGCGAAAGGACGATGGCCACCAGCAGGACGGGGATGCCGGGCAGGGAACTGATGGGACGCTCTTTCATGGTCGCTCTCCAGGTGACGGGTCTATCTGATATCAGAAAGATATCAGTCGTCAAGTGCCGCCCGGGAAGGGGGGCGGCCGCCGGTGGGCCTGCCCGCTACACTGGCCGCCCTTTCACCACCGCCGCGTCGCCATGGTCCGTATCGGAACCCCGCTGTCCCCCCACGCCACCCGCGTCCTGCTGCTCGGCTCGGGCGAGCTGGGCAAGGAGGTGGCGATCGAGCTGCAGCGGCTGGGCGCGGAGGTGATCGCTGCCGACCGCTACGCCGATGCGCCGGCCATGCAGGTCGCCCACCGCAACCACGTCCTGGACATGCTCGACACCTTCGCCCTGCGCGAGCTGATCGCGCAGGAGAAGCCGGACCTGGTGGTGCCGGAGATCGAGGCGATCCACACCGAGACCCTGGTGCAGCTGGAGGCCGAAGGGCTCAAGGTGATCCCGACCGCGCGCGCCGCGCGCCTGACCATGGACCGCGAGGGCATCCGCCGCCTCGCCGCCGAGACCCTGGGCCTGCCGACCTCGCCCTACCGTTTCGTCGACACCCTGGAGGAGTACCGCGAGGCGATCGCCGCGGTCGGCCTGCCGTGCGTGGTCAAGCCGGTGATGTCCTCCTCGGGCAAGGGCCAGAGCACGGTGCGTGATGCCTCTCAGGTCGAGGCGGCATGGGAATACGCCCAGACCGGCGGCCGCGCCGGCGCCGGGCGCTGCATCGTCGAGGGCTTCATCGACTTCGACTACGAGATCACCCTGCTGGCCGTGCGCCACGCCGGCGGCACCGACTTCTGCGAGCCGATCGGCCACCTGCAGCGCGATGGCGACTACCGCGAGAGCTGGCAGCCGCAGCCGATGTCGCCGCGCGCGCTGGAGCGTGCGCGGGAAATCGCCCGCGCCATCACCGACGACCTCGGCGGCTGGGGCGTGTTCGGCGTGGAACTGTTCGTCAAGGGCGACGAAGTGTGGTTCTCGGAAGTGTCGCCGCGCCCGCACGACACCGGCCTGGTCACCCTGGTCTCGCAGGAGCTGAGCGAGTTCGCGCTGCATGCGCGCGCCATCCTCGGCCTGCCGGTGCCGGTGATCCGCCAGAACGGCCCCAGCGCCTCCTGCGCGCTGCTGGCCAGCGGCCATGGCGTGCCGGTGTTCTCCGGGATCGATGCGGCCCTCGCCGCGCCGGACACGGCGCTGCGCCTGTTCGGCAAGCCGAAGGGGGAGGGGCAGCGTCGGGTTGGCGTCACCCTGGCGCGCGGCGCCGACATCGGGCAGGCGCGCGCGATGGCGCGCGATGCCGCCGCGGCGATCGGGATCGAACTGCTGCCCTGACGGGGCAGCAGCGGTTCAGAGCGGCGCGGCGAAGCGGGCGCCGGCCAGGCGGATGCTCCACACCAGCTCGACCATCGCCAGGTTGTTGAGCAGCGGCTCGCCCGCCAGCACCAGCCAGTAGCCGCTGCCGTCGATCCACAGCGGGACGAAGGACCATTCCGGCAACAGCATGTCCGGGTCGTTGTGGAACGCGACCCGCTGCGCGCCGGGCCAGCCGCGGCGGGCCTGGCGGGCGACGAACGAGGAATAGTCCGCCGCCGCCGCGCTGAGGGTCTCGGCCAGGTCCTGGTCCAGGCCGGAATGGCCCAGGCAGAAGCCGCTGTCGGACGCCAGCACCGCGCGGCGTTCGCCGGACAGCGGGGCGATCACGTGCTGGGCGAAGTCGCCCAGGCGCACGTCCGGCGCCGGCACCTGGCGGCGCAGGAGCTGCACCCACTGCTTTTCCTGCAGCTGCTGCAGCATGCGCCCGCTGCCATCGTGCTCCTGGCGCCAGCGCGCCAGCTCCATCGCCTGCGGGCCGGCCAGCAGCGCCTGCACCGCGCGCTGCGCCGGGCCCGGCTCGGGCGAGGAGAACCCGTGCAGCGCGCCGCGCGGGGGGGGCAGCAGCCACTTCGCGGCCGCGTCGGCGGGGGTGTCGTTGGAGGCGGTGTCGACGAGGTCCAGGCTCATGGGCATCCGTTGCGAGGTGAGGGCGCTTCCGCGCGGTCGCCGATGGCGGCGTACTGTTCCAGCCAGTCGGCGACCCGTTCCCAGCGGTCGCCCACGGCGATCTCGTGCCGGCGCAGGTCGCGGCTGGCGAGCATGAAGGCGTACTTGTCCTGGCACGACACGCAGTGCTCGAGGAACTCGTGCTCGATGCGGGCGGCCTGCAGCGGATCGCCGTCCAGCAGCGCCTCCACCACCTGCGTGGCCAGCCGGCGCGAATGGTCGGGGCTGGCGCGGCGCACGCGCGCCGGTACGTCGCCCGAGGGCTGGGCGAACACGCTCCAGCGGGTCGCCAGGGCGGTGATCGCCGGCAGGGAATGGCCGTGCGCGTGGCGGGCGAAGGCCTCGGCCACGTACGGCGTCAGCCGGGCAGAGGCCAGGTGCAGCGCGGCCTGGCGCAGGGCGGTGTCGGCCCGTGGCAGGGCCACGAACAGGTCGGCCAGCGCGCCCTGCACCGGCTCGGTATCGCCCAGCTGCAGCGCCGCCTGCAGCCGCGCCAGGTGCGCTGCCGGATCCTGCGGGGCACGGGCCACGGCACAGGTGCGCTGGCGGAAGTCGCGGCGTGCGCTCTGCAAGGGGTCCATGTCAGTCCAGCAGGGTGTCCATCAGGTCGATCATGAATTCGGCGTCCTCCAGCTCCATGGGCTCGAAGCCGCGCGGCAGGCCCAGCGCCTGCAGCACCTGGGCATCCCCGGCATCGTCCGGATCGACCGCCAGCAGCGCCTGCGCCAGCGGCTGCAGGTCGCCGCCCACGCGCGGATGCGCCAGCAGCACGTGGCTGATGTCGCGCAGCTTGCTCTCCACCAGGACCTTGAGCCGCTCGCGGGTGATGCGGGCCAGGGCGTGGTAGGCAGAAGCGAGGAAGAAGCCCGCATCGACCTGGCCCGAAAGCGTCATGCGCGCGGCGGCCTGGTAGCTGGCCACTTCCTCCCACTGCGCGTCCTGCTCGGTGAGGTCGGCCGGCTCCAGCAGGCGCAGGCCGATCAGGCGCACGTCGCGGTTGTCGGTCACCGCGATCCGGCAGCCAGGGCGCAGGTCCTCGACCGTGGCCAGCGGGGAGCCGGCGGCGGTGGCGATCACCATCTCGTTGGAATGCGCGGCCGGGCGGGCGAAGGCGCGGTAGCCCTGCTCGCGGATCATGGACGTGGCGTCGAACGGATTGGCGTAGACCAGGTCGGCCAGGCCGTCGGCCAGCATCTGCGCCTGTTCGCGCGCGTCGGCCGGCATCAGCAGGTGCAGGCGCGTGCCGGAGCGGTGCTGCAGCACGGTGCCGAGCATGTACCAGCCGGGGAAGTTATCCGGCGCGAAGTCGGGCGCCACCAGCAGGTTGAGGGTCATGCCGTCACCTCCGCCTGCTCCTGTTCCAGCCACTGCCGGTAGAGCGGCAGCAGTTCCTCGATGCGCCGCCGCGAGGGCTTGCGCCGCACCGAGGTGTAGCCGACCACCTGGCCGCCGCGCACGTTGGGCAGGGCGGTGGCGTAGACCCAGTAGTGCCGGCCGTCCTTGCGCAGGTTCTTGACGTAGCCATGCCACTTGCGGCCGTCCTTGAGCGTGGCCCACAGGTCGGCGAAGGCGGCGCGCGGCATCTCCGGGTGGCGCAGGATGCTGTGCGGCGCCCCGATCAGCTCCTCGCGGCTGTAGCCGCTGAGCTCGACGAAGGCTTCGTTGGCGTGGGTGATCACCCCGTCCAGGTCGGTGCGGGAGACGATCAGCCGCCCGTCCGGATAGGGCACTTCCTCGTCGGTCCAGTACACGGTGCGGCGGGTGCCGTCGTGGCAGGTATGCACGGCGCTGCGGTGCGGGCCGGCGGGCGGGGTCATGTCCGGGAGGCGGCTCATGCGCGACCTCAGACGATGCGGCCGAGGACCTGGGCGGCCCGCTTGATGTCCAGGAACGCGAGGCCGAGCTTGACCTCGGCGCGGGTCAGCACGGTCAGCACCGCCTCGTCGCCGGCGGCGGTCATGATCACGTAGCCGTCCTCGCCTTGGACCAGGACGCGCTCCAGGCGGCCGCGGCCGAGTTCGCGCGCGGTGCGTTCGCCCAGCGAGAGCAGGGCCGCGGACATGGCGCCGATGCGGTCCTCGTCCATGTTCTGCGGCATGGCCGCGTCGATCAGCAGGCCGTCGATGGAAATGAGCGCGGAAGCCTCGATGTCGGCGCTGGAGCTGGTGAGGTCTTCCAGGGTCTGCCGGATCTGCGCGGCGCGGGGGTTGTGCTGGAGAGGGATGGCGTTCATGGCGCGAATTGCATCACGCGCCCCCGCCCCCCCTTTTGATCAGGATCAATCGTCCGCGGCTGTCCGACCGGCGGTCAGGTCGACCCAGACCAGGTGGTGGTCGCTGCCATCGGCGATGGCCGCCGCCGGCTCGCCCGAGGCCGGCCAGAACACGCCGCTGCCGGTGGCCTGGAAGCCGGTGGAGGGGATCACGTAGTCCAGCCGCATGGCGCCCGAGCGCGGGCCGAAGTCGCCGGTGACATGCTCCGGCGCGCCGCGGTGGAGCAGTCCGGCCGCGGCATAGGCGCGCGCCTTCTCCGCGCCGCCTTCCGAGCGCGGCGCGGCCATGCGCAGCACCCGCGGATGCTCCAGCAGTTCGAGGATGGCGTCGTGGTGCCCGTCGCCGTCGACCGGGTCGTTGTTGAGGTCGCCGGCGATGACGAAACGCTCGCCTTCGGCCAGGCCTCCGCAGCGCCCCGCGTCGTCGCACAGCCACGGCAGGTCGCCGCCGGAGATGTAATGCCGCCACAGCGTGATCTCGTCGGCATTGCGCGCGCCGTTGCGGTCCTCCGGACCATCGAACACCGGCGGGGTCGGGTGCGAGACCAGGAAGTGCACGGTCCCATGCGGCGTGCGCACCGGCACGTCCCAGTGCGACTTCGAGGACAGCCGCAGCTGCGCCCAGACCGCGTCGTCATGCCAGGGCTGGCCGGTAGCCGGATCGACGGGGCGGCGTGCGCCCGGCATCGCGCTCCAGCGCAGCAGCTGGAAGCTGCGCACGCCTGCGGTATCGATCGGATGGCGCGACAGCACCAGCATGCCGTACTGGCCCGGGTGCAGGCCGAAACCCCAGGCATCGTTGCCGCGCTGCCGGCCTTCGCCGCCGACGCCGCCATTGCGATCCAGGTCCAGCCCGCTGGGCACGCCGGTGTTGACCGGCGCCAGGTAGCGGTAGGGATAGTGCAGCGGTTCGCCGCCACCGGGCTGGGCCTGCTCCAGGTACTGGCGCTGGAACAGGTCGGCGGCATGGCCGCCCTCGTCGTAGTCGAACTCGTTGACCAGCAGCAGGTCCGGGCGCACCTGCTGCAGCACCGCGGCGACCTTGCGCGCGCCCTCGTCCCCGGCCTGCAGCCGCGCGATCACGCCGCCGGCCTCGTCGTCGTACAGCGAGACGTTGTAGGTGGCCACGCGCAGCGTGGACCCGGTGGACGTGGCGTCGGCGGCGACGGGAGCCGCGGGCGTGGCACAGGCACTCAGCATCGCGGCCAGGACGGGAATGATCGGGAGGAGGATGCGCATGCGCCGATTCTCGCATGCCGCACGCGGCTTCATTCCGGGAAGGCTTGCCAGCTGCGGCCGTCGAAGGCCTCCAGCGGGCGGAAGCGGCGCTTGTAGTCCATCTTCGCGTGGCCTTCGATCCAGTAGCCCAGGTACAGGTGCTGCAGGCCCTCGCGCCGGGCCCATTCCAGCTGGCGCAGGATCGCCAGCGTGCCCAGCCCGCGTGCGGCCTCGGCTGGCTCGTAGAACGTGTACACGGCCGACAGGCCGCCCGGTATGCGGTCGGTCACCGCCACCGCCAGCAGGCGGCCGGGACCGCCGCTGCCCGGGGCGGCCGGTTCGCGCAGCTCCAGGAAGCGCGTGTCCGACCAGGCGCCCACCAGGAACTGGTCGAACTCGGTGGTGCCGTGGTCGTCCATGCCGCCGTCGCGATGGCGCGCCAGCAGGTAGCGGTGGTAGAGGTCGAAGTGTTCGTCGGTGCGTTCGGCCGGCGCCACGCGTGCGACGACTTCGCTGTTGCGGCGCAGGCAGCGGCGCTGGCTGCGGTCGGGCTGGAAGCGTTCCACCGGGATGCGCACCGCCACGCAGGCGTGGCAGGCCTCGCAGTAGGGGCGATAGACGATGTCGCCGGAACGGCGGAAGCCCCAGGCCAGCGCCTGCGGATAGATGCGTCCCAGGCGCGGGTCGCGCGGATCCAGGACCAGGTCGCGGGCTTCGCGGTCGGGCCAGTAGCCGCACGGGTGCGCGCCGGTCTGGTACAGGCGCAGGTCATCGGCGGGAGTGGAGTCGTGGCCCATGGTCGGAAGATGGACGTGTGCGCCCAGCATAGCGCCGTGGCCATGGCGCTGCGGCAACCGGCTGGTTCCTGAACGGATCCGGGCGTGGGGTCAACGCCAGCGCGGCTGCGGCGTTTTCCTCGTCGTGGCCATCACGTCACGCCTTTACTGGAGATACCCCGTGAACAAGACCCCTTACCTGATCGCCGCCGCTCTGCTGGCCGTCACTGCCGGGGCCGCCATGGCCCAGGACAATGCGGCGCCTGCCGCCCAGGGCAAGCCGCGCGTGTCGCTGGACGCCAACAAGGACGGCGTGATCGATCGCCAGGAAGCCGCGGCGCGTCCGCGCCTGGCCGAACGCTTCGACGAGCTCGACCGCAACAAGGACGGCAAGCTGCAGCGCGATGAACTGCCGCGCATGAAGCACCACGGTCGCCATGGTGGCCGCGGCGGCCACGGCGGCCTCGGCTTCGCCGGCCCGAACGCCGATACCGACAAGGACGGCCGCATCAGCAAGGCCGAGGCCCTGGCCGCGGCGACCGCGCACTTCGAACGCATGGACGTCAACAAGGACGGCTTCATCGACAAGGCCGACCGCGAGGCGATGGCCAAGCAACACCGCGAGGCCTGGTTCAAGCGCGTGGATACCGACGGCGACGGCAAGCTGAGCCAGGCCGAGCTTGACGCGGCCAAGGCCAAGCGTGGCGAGCGTGGTGGCCATCGCGGCCACGACGCTGCGGCGCCGGCGGCGAAGAAGTAAGTCGCGCGGCTAGCGCGGTGGCTGATCCGACGCTCCCGCGGGGGCGTCATTGGCCGGCGGGGCGGGGGAGATGCGGATGCGCACCTCTTCCTCCCCGCCGTCCTGCGTCTGCGGAACCGCTTCGGCAGGCGGCGGCACCGGGGTGGCGACCGGGACCGGCCGGCGCAGCCAGATGACCACGGCCACGGCGGCGATCACCGCCAGCAGGCCGATGCGTACGCGCCAGGCCCAGCGGTTGCCTGCCGGCTTGTCGCCGCCCAGTTCCAGCGGCCCGACCGCCGACGGTGGCAGGTCCGCGTACGAGCGGGTGGTGGCCAGCAGTCCGTACTTGCGCAGCAGTTCGCGCGCGCGCGGCTGGTCCTCGGGAATGCGTACCCACACGGCCGGCTGCTTGTTGGGCGCGACCGGTTCGGCGTAGCTGAACTGCCCGCTGCGCCGGCTGCGATACGAGCGCGGCTGGCTGATGTGCACCGGAATGCCGGCATCCTCCAGCAGCCTGGCCACGCCTTCGACGGTTTCCAGCCGCTGGCTGGTGAAGATCTGGCGCATGGCGCTACTCCTGCGCCGGCACGGCGCGTGCGGCACTGCTGTCGGGCACCACGCGGATCAGCCCTTCCTGCGCGGTGCTGGCCACCAGGCGGCCCTGGCGGTCGAAGATCTGGCCGCGCGCCAGGCCACGCGAGGACTGGCTACTGGGGCTGTCCAGCGAATACAGGAGCCAGTCGTCGGCGCGGAACGGGCGGTGGAACCACAGCGCGTGGTCCAGCGAGGCCATCTGCACGTTCGGCGTGTAATAGCTGATGCCGTGCGGGAAGGTCGCCGTGCCCAGGAGGTGGAAATCCGAGGCATAGGCCAGCAGCGCCTGGTGCAGCTCGGCCGGGATGTCGCCGACGCTCTCGCGCAGGCGGAACCAGACCTGCTGGTAGGGCGGGCGCTTGGGCGGGCTGAGCTCGTCGCGCGGATACACGTGGCGGAACTCGAACGGACCGCCGCGCGAGAGCCAGCGCTGGACCTTGGTCGGCAGGGTGGCCATCACGTCCGGCGGCACCGGGTCGGCCGGGGCGATGTCCTCCGGCTGCGGCACCTCGGGCATCTTCAGCTGGTGCTCGGCGCCGTTCTCGCCGTCCTGGAAGGAGGCGGCGCAGAAGAAGACCACCTTGCCGTGCTGGATCGCGGTCACCCGGCGCACGGAGAAGCTGCCGCCGTCGCGGGTGCGGTCCACGTCATAGACGATCGGGTGGTCGATGTTGCCGGCGCGCAGGAAATAGGCGTGCAGCGAGTGCGCCTGGCGGCCGTTGTCGATCGTGGCCTGGGCGGCGGCCAGCGCCTGGCCCAGCACCTGTCCGCCGAACACGTAGCGGGTGCCGATGTCGCGGCTCTGGCCGCGGAAGAGGTTGTCCTCCAGCCGTTCCAGGGCAAGCAGGTCGATCAGTTCGGAGACAACGGGGCCAAGGGCGGCGGACACGGGCAGGCCAGTACGGGAGGGGACTGGCGATTATACCGGCCGCAGGCTTGCGGCCCCGTGGGCGATGCCGGGCGCGTGCTCAGCTGGCTGCAGCGGCTGCCGGATCCGGTAGCCGCTGCAGCGGAACCGCCGCCAGCACCTGTTCCCACGGGAAGCGCGGGCCGGGATCGAGCTTGCGCCGCACAAGCACCGACGGGTCGTCGCTGGCCGGCACCTGCTCGCGGTCCAGGTCCTCGTGCCCGGTGACGTAGCGCAGCGCCGGCAGGCTTGCCGCCAGTCCGCGCAGGAGCGCGGCCAGCGCCTCCACCTGGGCTTGGCCATAGGGCTCGTCCATCGCCTGGTGGCGCGAGTCCAGCCAGTGCGGCCAGCGCCCCCGGTTGACCAGCTCGATGCCGATGGCGCGTTCGTTCCAGCCGCGCACGTGGTGTGCGATGCGGTTCTCGGGCACGTAGCGCAGCACCGTGCCGTCGCGGTCGACGTAGTAATGCCCGCTGTTGCCGGTGCCACTGGGGTAGAGCACGCGCTCGCCGTAGTCGCGCGCGGTGGCCAGGTCGGGCAGTTCGGTGCAGTGGACCACCACCAGGTCCACCCCCGACAGATCGCGCTTGGCGAGCCGCTCCACGTAGGGCAGGGGCTGGTCGATCACGATCGGCGGGGGCAGGGTCGGCATGGGGCGGGATGCTAGCATTCGCGCATGCCTGCCCTCTCCCGACCTCCCGCGGACAGCCCGCTGGGGCAACTGATGTCGACCCTGCCGCGCCCCGGCCGTGTCGAATGGATCGGCCTGCGCCCGGCACGCGGCGTGGCCATGCGCGAGGTGGAAAGCGCCGAGGCCGCGGTCGGCGCCGGCCTGGCCGGAGACCGCTACAAGGGCGGCAGTGGCAAGCGCGACGTGACCCTGATCCAGGCCGAGCACCTGCCGGTGATCGCGGCCCTGGCCGGGCACGCGGCGGTCGCCCCGGCGACCCTGCGCCGCAACCTGGTCGTCTCCGGGATCCCGCTGGTGGCGCTCAAGGGGCGGCGCTTCCGCATCGGCGAGGTGGTGCTGGAAGGTACCGCGCCCTGCGATCCGTGCTCGCGCATGGAGGATGCGCTGGGCCCGGGCGGCTTCAACGCCATGCGTGGCCACGGTGGCCTGTGCGCGCGGATCGTCTCCGGCGGCACCCTGCGCGTGGGCGACGCGGTCGTGGCCCTGGCCGAGGAGGCAGCGTGAACCGCGGCCACTGCATCCTCTCGCACGGCTTCGAAAGCGGCCCGGACGCGACCAAGGTCACTGCCCTGGCCGCCGCGGCCGAGGCCCTGGGCTTCACCACCGAGCGCCCGGACTACACCGACCTGGACGCACGCAGCGACATCAGCCGCGTCGGCGACGTGCCCGCACGCCTGCAACGCCTGGTGGACCTGGCGACCCGCGCGGTCGAGCGCGGCGGGCCGGTGGTGCTGGGCGGTTCCAGCCTGGGCGCCTACATTTCCGCGCTCGCTTCGCTGCAGGTGCCGACCCGCGCGCTGTTCCTGATGGTGCCGCCGCTGGAGATGGGGCCGATGCCGCGGCTGGATGCCGCGCCGGTGCCGCTGTCGGTGGTCCACGCCTGGCACGACGAGATCATCCCGGCGATGGGCGTCGTCGAGTGGGCACGCGCGCGTTCGGCGCGGCTGCTGCTGCTGGACGACAGCCACCGCCTTTCCGCGCACGTGGACGCCACCGCGCGCGCCTTCGCCGAACTGCTCGAATCGCTGTAGCGCCAGCGCCGCCGATTCCCCATGCGATCCGCGCTACAGCGGGGCCGCCAACATACCGAGGTCCAATGAAGTTCTTCGTTTCCTGCGCCAAGGGCCTGGAGTACCTGCTCGCCGACGAGCTGGTCGCGCTCGGTGCCAGCCGCGCCACCGCCGCCGTCGCCGGTGCCAATGCCGAGGGCAGCCTGGCCGATGCGCAGCGCGCCGTGCTGTGGTCGCGCCTGGCCAGTCGCGTGCTGTGGCCGCTGGCCAGCTTCGACTGCCCGGACGAGCAGGCGCTGTACGACGGCGCCGCCGCCGTGGCGTGGACCGAACACCTGGCCGAGGGCCAGACCCTGGCCGTGGACGCGCACGTGTCGGGCGACGCGATCACCCATGCCCGCTTCGCCGCGCAGCGGGTCAAGGACGCGGTGGTCGACGTGTTCCGTGCCCAGGGGCTGGAGCGACCTTCGGTGGACGTGGATGCGCCGGACCTGCGCCTGAACCTGTCGCTGCGCAAGGGCAGGGCCACGCTGTCGGTGGACCTGGGTGGAGGTGCACTGCACCGGCGCGGATGGCGCAGCGCGCAGCACGAGGCGCCGCTGAAGGAGAACCTCGCCGCCGCGGTGCTGCTGCGCGGCGGCTGGCCGCGGCTGTACGCCGAAGGCGGGGCGCTGCTGGATCCGATGTGCGGCAGCGGCACGCTGCTGATCGAAGGCGCGCTGATGGCTGCCGACGTGGCGCCGGGCCTGGGTCGCATGCAGGCCGCGCTGGAAGCGGTCGATGACGTACCCGTGCCGGCCGATGACCCATGGGCCGCGGCGCGGCGGAAAGTCGCTCCGGAGGACGCGATCGACGGGGCGCGCCCGCCCTCGCGCTGGCGCGGCTTCGACCTGGACGGGTGGGACGTGCTGGTGGCCGAGGCGCGCGAGCGCGCGCGGGCAGGCCTGGCCGCGCTGCGCCCGGTGTTCCATGGCAGCGACCTGGATCCGCGCGCGATCGAGGCCGCGCGTGACAACGCCGGCCGCGCCGGTGTCGCCGCGGCCATCGACTTCCAGATCCGCGACATCGATGCACTGCCGGCCCAGGCCGGGGCGCGCGGCCTGGTGGCCAGCAATCCGCCCTACGACCGCCGCCTGGCTGCCGACGGCGCGCTGTACCGGCGGCTGGGCCAGGCCCTGCAGCGGGCGGTGCCGCAGTGGCGCGCCAGCCTGCTGTGCGGCGACGCCGAGCTGGCGCACGCCACCGGCCTGCGCGCGGCGAAGAAGTACCAGGTGTTCAACGGCGCCCTGGAGTGCGCGCTTATCGTGTGCGATCCGGTGCAGGTGCCGCCGCGCGATGCCGCGCCGCGCGAACTGTCCGAAGGCGCGCAGATGGTCGCCAACCGCATCCAGCGCAACCTGCGCAAGCTGAAGAACTGGCGCAGCGGCGAGGGCGTCACCTGCTTCCGCGCCTACGACGCCGACATCCCCGAGTACGCAGCGGCGATTGATGTCTATGCCGAGGACGGCGGCGAGCAGCGCACCTTCCTGCACATGCAGGAATACGCGCCTCCCAAGGAAATCCCCGAAGCCGACGTGCGCCGCCGCCGTGGCGAACTGCTGGCCGCGGCGCGCGCCAGCTTCGAAGTGCCGGCCGAGCGGGTCGCGCTGAAAACCCGCGAACGCGGCAAGGGCGGTTCCAAGTACGGCCGCTTCGACCAGCACGGCGAGCGCTTCGTGGTGCGCGAGAACGGCGCGCGGCTGTGGGTGAACCTGTTCGAGTACCTGGACACCGGCCTGTTCCTGGACCACCGCCCGCTGCGCCGGCGCATGGCGAAGGAAGCCAGGGGGCGGCGCTTCCTCAACCTGTTCTGCTACACCGGCGTGGCCAGCGTGCAGGCGGCGGTGGCCGGCGCGGCGCAGACCACCAGCGTGGACCTGTCCGGCACCTACCTGCAGTGGTGCGCCGACAACCTCGCGCTCAACGGCCTCGGCGGCACTGCGCACCGGCTGGTGCAGGGCGACGCGCTGGCCTGGCTGGAGGCCGACCGCGGCTGGTACGACGTGATCTTCTGCGACCCGCCGACCTTCTCCAATTCCGCGCGCGCCGACGACTTCGACGTGCAGCGCGAGCACGTGCGGCTGTTGCGAGCGGCGATGGCACGGCTGGCGCAGGGCGGGGTGCTGTACTTCTCCAACAACTTCCGCCGTTTCCGCCTGGACGAGGAGGCGGTGGCGCAGTTCGCCGAGTGCGAGGAGATCAGCGCATCGACCATCCCGCCGGACTTCGAGCGCAACGCGCGCATCCATCGCGCCTGGCGCCTGACCCACGCCTGACGGAAGGCGGCCCGGGATCGCTCCCGGGCCGCCGTTCCCGTTCCATCCGTGGGGGCTTAGCGCCTGGCGCTTTCGCGTGCGGCGCGATCGACCAGGTCCGCGACTTCCTGCGGATGCGAGGTCATGACCACGTGCGAGGCGCCGGGGATGACCACGGTGCCGCGCGAGCCGGCGCGTTCGGCCATGTATCCCATGGCCTGCGCCGGGATGTTGCGGTCGCCGTCGCCATAGATGGCCCAGGTCGGAATGGTCTTCCAGCGCGGCTCTGCCGAGGCCTCCTCGAGCGCCGCCTTGGCGATGGGCCGCTGGCCGACGGCCATCAGCCTGGCCTGGGCCTGCGGCAGGTCGGCGGCGAACTGCTGGTGGAACGCTTCCTGGCGGATGTACAGGTCCTCGCCACCATCGGCACGGGCGACCGGTGCGTCCAGCGCGCCGGGCAGGGTGCTGCCGGGGAACTGGCCGGTCAGGCCGAGCACGGTCTCGCCGGCATCCGGGGCGAAGGCGGCCACGTAGACCAGGGCCCGGATCTTCGGGCTGGGCTGCACGCTGGAGATCACCGCGCCGCCGTAGGAATGGCCGACCAGCACCACCGGCCCGGGCGCCTGCGCGACCAGGCCGTCGACGACCCTGGCGTCGCCCGCCACGCCCTGCAGCGGATTGGCGGCGGCGACCACGCGGTAGCCCTTCGCATCGAGGCGGGGAATCACGCCGTTCCAGCTGGCCGCATCGGCGAAGGCGCCGGGCACCAGGATCACGGTGGTGCGGGTATCGGGGCCGGCGGCGGGCGTGGCGGCGGAAGCCGGGGCCACGATGGCGGCGGTGACGGCGGCGGTCAGTGCGAGTGCGATGAACGACTTCATGGCGGGGCTCCTGTCTGGGTGGCTGGCCGCTCGGCCAGTGGAGACAGCTTGCCCACCGGCGCCCGCCGCGCCGGAGCCTGGAATCCGGATAACTTGATCCTGCGTCCGGCACGCGCCGGGCCATGCGGCCCGGCGCACGGAGCGCGGATCAGGCGCCGAGCAGCAGCAGGAACGTGCCGAGCTGGGAGTTCATCTGCAGCGGCAGTGCGCCGCGCGCTGCCAGCGCCGCGGCGCTGAGGCCGTGGTCCGGCGGCAGGGCGCGGTAGCGGGCGTCGTCCGGCAGCGCGCTGCGCACGACATAGCCCATCAGCACGTTGACGATCTCGCCGAGGGCGTCGGCCGCCAGCTCGTCGTCGCAGCGTTCGGCCGGCACGCGCAGGAAGGCGCAGGCCATCGCGCGCATGGTGTCGCGGTCGCAGGCGATGCCCACGCGCAGCGGGCGGTCGCCTTCGATGTGCACGTGCACCGTGTGCGGCCACGCGTCCTCGATCACGGCGGCCACGCCGGCCGGCTGGCACTGGGCGCCCAGCATGCGCGGGAACAGGCGCGTGCAGATGCCCGCGGCTTCCTGCGCCAGCCCGCCGAGCGGGTGGCCTTCAAGCGCCGAGGCCAGGGCCTCGCTTCCGGCCTGCTGCTCGGCGCGGTGTTCGGCGAGGGCCTGATCCAGGGTCGCCGCGTCGAGCACGCCCTGCTCGACCAGGATCTGGCCGAACAGCTTGCGGCCGGCCTTCTGCGCGGCCAGCAGCGACTCGACCTGGGCCGCGTCGAGCACGCCCAGTTCGATCGCGATGTCGCCGAAGCGGCGATCCTCGGCGCGCTGGCGCTCGTTGATGCGGCGCGCCTGCGCCTCGGTCAGCAGGCCCTGGCTGACGGCCAGTTCGCCCAGGAGGGGATTGGAGGCGCGCTGCGCCTCGGTGGCCGCGAGCAGCTGCTGCGGCGTGATCAGGCCGCGTTCCAGCAGGAACTGGCCCAGGAATTTGACTGCCATTGGTGGTGCTCCGTGGTTCGTAGGCTGGCCGGCTTCAGGCCAGGGCTTCACGGAGCACGCGCTCCATGACTTCCGGGTCGATCGGCTTCTGCAGGTACGAGCGGGCGCCGGTACGCAGGCATTCCTCGATGTCGCTTTGGGCGCCCAGCGAGCTGAGGATCACCACCTTCGCCTGCGGATCGGCTGCGAGGATGTTGGACAGCGCCTGGCGGCCGTCGCATTCGGGCATCACCAGGTCCAGCAGCACCAGGTCCGGCTTGAGTTCGCGGTAGCGGGCCAGGGCTTCGTTGCCATTGCCGGCTTCGCCCACGACCTGGAACCCGGCCTCCTCCAGCTGGCTGGCGGCCAGCATGCGCAGGGCGCGCGAGTCGTCACAAAGCAGCACGGTCGGTCGTGCGGTCGTCATCAGTTTTTCTCCCCCGTTGGATGGGCCGTATAGGGCCCTGATCGGCCTATCGGCCGGCGCGCCGGATACTTGAGGGATCGGTTCGTGACGGGCGTGGAATGAGGGACGGGACCGCGGTGGCGCCGGCTTCCACATCCGCCCCGGCGCAGGCTTATCCCTCCAGCAGCACGATCACCGCATGCAGCAGCAGGCCGATCAGCCCGCCGACCAGGGTGCCGTTGTAGCGGATGTACTGCAGGTCGCGACCCACGCCCAGTTCCAGCTCGCGCACCAGGTGGCGTTCGTCCCAGCCCTTGACGGTCTGGGCAATGTAGTCGGTGACGCCTCCGCGCAGGCGCAACGCCAACTTCTCGGCCCCGCCCATCACATGCTGGTTGATCGCCTCGCGCAGTTCCGGATCGCGGCCCAGCGCCGCGCCCAGCCCGGCCAGCGAACTGTCCAGGTGCGAGGCCAGCACGCCGTCCTCCCGCTCCAGGTCACTGCGCAGGGCGGTATGGATGTGGTCCCATAGCCCGGCCACGTATTCCTGCACGCTGGCGTGGCCGATCAGGTCCTGCTTGATCCGCTCCACCCGGGCGCCCACTTCCGGGTCCTCGCGCAGGCGCTGCACGTAGGCCTGCAGCCACTGCTCGTAGTCGCGGCGCAGCGGGTGGTCGGGCTGGAGCAGGACCTCGTTGAGCTCGTCCAGCAGGGCGTGGGCGATGCGCTCGGCCAGGCTGTCGGCGATGCCCTCGACCGGCTTGACCCAGTCGACCGTGCCGACCAGCCGCGGCCATTCGCGGCGGGCGTGCTTGACCAGCAGGTCGGAGGCGCGCTGCTTGATGTCCTCGCTGTCGAGGTAGCGGCCAAGGCGGCGCAACGCCTCGTCGAGCAGGGCCTGGTGGCGGCCGTCGGCGGTAAGCACGCCAAGCACCTCGCCCGCGGTGGCCGAGGCATCCCAGGCCTGCAGGCGCGCGACCACGAACTCGCGTATGCGCTCGCGCACCGCGCGCTCGTCCAGCAGGTCCAGCGCCTGCAGCGCCCAGCCGCGGGCCATGCCAGCCAGTTTGCGCGACTGCTCCGGGCGCGACAGCCACTGGCCCAGGCGCTGGGCCGGGTCGAAGACCTCCAGCCGTGCCAGCAGGGTCTGTGGCTCGAGGAAGTGGTCGCGCACGAACGCGGCCAGGCTGTCGGCGATGCGCGACTTGCTGCGCGGAACGATGGCGGTATGCGGGATCGGCAGCCCCAGCGGATGGCGGAACAGCGCCACCACCGCGAACCAGTCGGCCAGCGCGCCGACCGTGGCCGCCTCGCAGAATGCCGAGACCCATGCCCACACGCCCTGGTTGCCCATGACGTGGCTGGTGACGAAGCCGGCGACCATCGCCAGCAGCATCGCCAGGGCGATGGCCTTCATGCGGCGCAGTTGTGCCTGGCGTGGATCCTCGCTGCTGCTCATGCCGTTCCCGTGGAGATCGCATCACCGGGCCATGCCCGATTCCTGCGACACATGGCGCGGAAGTGTAGCGGGGAGGGTGTGCAGCTGGCATCGCGCCGGGAACTTGAGCCCCTCCCTCTCCGGGGGAGGGGTTGGGGAGAGGGCAGGGATTTCAGCGATGGGCTGTCACTCTCACCCATCCTTCTCTGATCGTGAGGGGAGACGTGTAGCCCGGATAAGGCCGGAGGCCGCATCCGGGGTCTTGGGCGTGCGTCGTGCGCCTGTCCTTGGGTGCGCTCTGCTTACCCGGGCCACGAGGGCTGTTGCCGCCGCTTTTGCTGTCGCTTTGGCTGTTGCCTTTGCGTTTGCCTTTGCTTTTCGCCGCCCGTTATAGCGAGCCGAGCATCGGAGTGCCGGCGGGGGCGTAGAGGCCGCATGTCTGAGCGAAGCGAGTTTGCGGGCCGTCCCCCGCCGGTGCGAGAAGCGCAGGTTACCGACCGGCGAAGCCGGGCGGGCGAGCGGTTCGGGCTGTGCTTTCTTTTTGGTCACTTTTTCTTTGCACAGGCAAAGAAAAAGTGACTCGCCCAAGCCGCGAAGCGGCTGGCGAAAGCTTTTGCTTCTTGGTGTCTACCGCACTTGGCCTGACGAGGCAGAGTCGGCTGGCATGGCGAGCCACCCGACTCTATCCCCCAACCCCCTCCCCGGCGGGGCGGGGAAGCTCAGCGCATCGTCGGCATCACGAACTCGGCCCCGGCCGCGCCTTCGGGCCAGCGCGCCGTGATCGTGCGCATGCGGGTGAAGAAGCGCACGCCGTCCGGGCCGTGCATGTGCAGTGGGCCGAACAGGGAGCGCTTCCAGCCGCCGAAGCAGTGGAAGGCCATGGGCACCGGGATCGGCACGTTGATGCCGACCATGCCGGCCTGGGCCCGCCGCGCGTACTCGCGCGCCGCCCCACCGCTGCGGGTGAACACCGCGGTGCCGTTGCCGTACTCGTGGCTGTCGACCAGCGCCAGCGCGGCCTCGAAGTCGGGCACGCGGACCACGCACAGCACCGGGCCGAAGATCTCCTCGCGCCACAGGCGCATGCCAGGTTGCACGTGGTCGAACAGGCTGCCGCCGAGGAAAAAGCCCGGGCCCGAGGCGCAGGGATGGCGGCGGCCGTCGACCACCAGGGTGGCGCCGTCGGCCACGCCGGCGTCGATCGCGGCGCGCACCCGGGCACGGTGCGCTGCGTCGACCAGCGGGCCCATGTCCGGGTCCTCGATCCCGGGGCCGATGCGCAGGTTGCGCACGCGTTCGGCCAGCGCCTCGACCATGGCATCGGCGACCTGGTCGCCCACGCACACCGCCACCGAGATCGCCATGCACCGCTCGCCCGCCGAACCGTAGGCCGCACCGAGCAGGGCGTCGGCGGCCTGGTCGATGTCCGCGTCCGGCAGGATCACGGCGTGGTTCTTGGCGCCACCCAGGGCCTGCACCCGCTTGCCGCGCTCGCTGCCGTTCGCGTACAGCGCCGCGGCCACCGGGGTGGAGCCGACAAAGGACAGCGCCTGCACCCGGGGCTCGTCCAGCAGCGCTTCGACCGTGCCGCGGTCGCCGTTGACCACGTTGAACACGCCTTCGGGCAGGCCGGCCTCGGCCAGCAGCTGCGCCAGGTGCAGCGCCGCCGAGGGCACCTTCTCCGAGGGCTTGAGCACGAAGCTGTTGCCGCAGGCCAGCGCCACCGGCGCCATCCACAGCGGGACCATCACCGGGAAGTTGAACGGGGTGATGCCGGCGACCACGCCCAGCGGCATGCGTTCGCTCCAGCTGTCCACGTCGCGGCCCACCGCGGCCGAGTACTCGCCCTTGAGCAGGTGCGGGATGCCGGCGGCGAACTCCACCACCTCCATGCCGCGGGTGACCTCGCCGCGCGCGTCCGACAGGGTCTTGCCATGCTCGGAGGTGATCAGCCGCGCCAGCACATCGGCGTCGCGCTCGATCAGGGCCCGCAGCCGGAACATCACCCGTGCCCGCTGCAGCGGCGGGGTCGCAGCCCAGCCCGGGAACGCCGCCTGCGCCGCATCCACCGCCGCGCGCACCTCGGCTCCGGATGCCAGTGGCACGTGGGCGCTCACCTGGCCGGTGGCGGGATCGAACACCTCGCCGTGGCGGCCGGCGGCGCCGGGGCGGGCCTGGCCTGCGATGTAGTGGTGCAGCTGTCGGGTCATGGCAGTCCTGCGGGTCGTGGGCGTTGGCGTGGCGTCAGGACGCCAGCGCCTCCGCGGCCTGGGTATGGGGAAGCGACAGCGCATCGGCCACCGCGCGATGGGTGATGCGGCCAGCGTGCACGTTGAGCCCGTTGCGCAGGTGCACGTCGTCGGCCATCGCGTGCGCCACGCCCTTGTCCGCCAGCTCCAGCACGCGCGGCAGGGTGGCGTTGGTCAGGGCGAAGGTGGAGGTGCGCGCCACCGCCCCGGGCATGTTGGCCACGCAGTAATGGATGATTCCGTCGACCTCGTAGGTCGGCGCGTCATGCGTGGTCGGATGGCTGGTTTCGAAGCATCCGCCCTGGTCGATGGCCACGTCCACCAGCACCGAGCCGGACTGCATCAGTTTCAGCTGGCTGCGGGTGACCAGCCGCGGCGCGGCGGCGCCGGGGACCAGCACGGCGCCGATCACCAGGTCGCTGCGCGGCAGGCGGTCGTCGATGGAGTCGCGGGTGGAGTAGAGCGTGGAGATGCGGTCGCCGTACAGCTCGTCGATCTGGCGCAGGCGCTCGATCGAGCGGTCGACCACGGTGACCCGCGCGCCCAGGCCCATGGCCATGCGCGCGGCGTTGAGGCCAACCGTGCCGCCGCCGAGCACCAGCACTTCGGCCGGGGCCACGCCGGGCACGCCGCCCAGCAGCACGCCCGAGCCACCTTGCGCCTTCTCCAGCGCATGCGCGCCGGCCTGGATCGCCATGCGCCCGGCGACCTCGCTCATCGGCGCCAGCAGCGGCAGGCCACCGGCGGCATCGGTCACGGTCTCGTAGGCGAT
Source organism: Pseudoxanthomonas suwonensis (assembly GCF_010093235.1). Lineage (GTDB taxonomy): Bacteria > Pseudomonadota > Gammaproteobacteria > Xanthomonadales > Xanthomonadaceae > Pseudoxanthomonas > Pseudoxanthomonas suwonensis. Next base: position 28,820 of record NZ_PDWP01000010.1, read on the forward strand.
GGCGGTGGCGCCGGACGCCAGCAGGGCTTCGGCTTGGGCACGGTCGGGCGCCAGGTGCAGGTAGGCGAACAGCACCTGGCCGGCGCGCAGCATCGTGCACTCGTCCGGTTGTGGCTCCTTGACCTTCACCACCAGCTCGGCGCGGGCGTAGACCTCGGCCGCGGTATCCACCAGCTGCGCGCCGGCGGCCTCGTAGGCCTCGTCGGCAAGGCCGGCGCCCAGCCCGGCGCTGCGCTGGACCAGCACCTGGTGGCCGTGGGCGGACAGTTCGCGCGCGCCGGCCGGGGTGAGGCCGACGCGGTATTCATGGACCTTGGTTTCGGTGGGGACGCCGACAAGCATGGGGGTTCTCCGTAGCGGAAGCCTTGCTGGCGTCAGACCGTCGCCAGCACCTCGCCCAGCATCGAGAACATGTCGTCGATGTGCCGTCGTTCGACGATCAGCGGCGGCGACAGGGCGATGGTGTCGCCGGTGGTGCGCACCAGTAGGCCCCTGCGGAACGCCTGTTCCAGCACCTGGTAGCCGCGTGCGCCCGGCGCGCCTTCGCGCGGGGCCAGTTCGACCGCGCCGATCAGGCCGTAGTTGCGGATATCGATGATGTGCGGGCTGGCGGAGCGCAGCGCGTGCAGGCCGTCGGCCCAGTAGTCCTCCAGCTCCAGTGCCCGGGTCAGCAGGCCTTCCTCGGCGTAGACGTCGAGGGTCGCCAGTGCCGCGGCGCAGGCCAGCGGATGGCCGCTGTAGGTGTAGCCATGGAACAGGTCGATCGCGCCTTCCGGGCCCTGCATGAAGGCCTCATGCACGCGATCGGACACGAACACCGCGCCCATCGGCACGCAGCCGGAGGTCAGGCCCTTGGCCACGGTCATCATGTCCGGGATGACCCCGAAGCGCTGCGCCGCGAACGGCGCGCCGACGCGGCCGAAGCCGGTGATCACCTCGTCGAAGATCAGCAGGATGCCGTACCTGTCGCAGATCTCGCGCAGCCGCTTGAGGTAGCCCGGCGGCGGCAGGATCACGCCGGCCGAACCGGAGATCGGCTCCACGATCACCGCGGCGATGGTGGAAGGATCATGCAGCTGCACCAGCCGCTCCAGGTCCTCGGCCAGTTCCACGCCATGCGCCGGCAGGCCGCGCGAGAACGCGTTGCGGCCGATGTCCAGGGTGTGGCGCATATGGTCCACGCCCGGCAGCCCGGGGCCGAACCACTTGCGGTTGTTGGGCAGGCCGCCGACCGAGATGCCGCCGAAGCCGACGCCGTGGTACGCCTTCTCGCGGCCGATCAGTTTGGTGCGCTGGCCTTCGCCGCGGGCGCGGTGCCAGGCGATGGCGATCTTCAGCGCGGTATCGACCGACTCCGAACCGGAGTTGGTGAAGAACACATGGTCCAGCGGCCGCGGCGCCAGTTCCTTCAGCCGCCCGGCCAGTTCGAACGGCAGCGGCGAGCCCATCTGGAAATGCGGGGCGAAATCCATGGTCGCGGCCTGGCGCGCGATCGCCTCGACGATGCGCGGGCGCGCATGGCCGGCGTTGCAGCACCACAGGCCGGCGGTCCCATCCAGGATCTGGCGGCCCTCGACGTCGCGGTAGTACATGCCCTCGGCCGCGGCCAGCAGGCGCGGACTGCGCCTGAACTGGCGGTTGGCGGTGAACGGCATCCAGAAGGCGTCCATCGACGCCGGGGCGGTCGATCCCGGGCCGGCCTGGCCAGGGGCGGGGATGGCGTCGTCACGACTCATGCGCAGGCTCCGTTCGGATAAGCGGGGCAGGCACCCGGGCAGGCGGGGCCGTTCGATAAATTCAACGCTGGGCCCGAGTCTATGCCAAAAAATTGACCGTCGCGGGGTGCCATGTAAAGTATCCGGCAACACGCCGGCGCCCCCGGCAGCGGAGCAGACCTACGCGGATGGACATCGGCGCACGCCTGCAGCGGGTACGCACGGCCCGTGGCCTCAGCCAGCGCGAGCTGGCCCGACGCGTGGGCGTCACCAACAGCACAATCTCGCTGATCGAGCAGAACAAGGTCAGCCCCTCGGTCAGCTCGCTGAAAAAGGTGCTGGATGGCATCCCGATCTCGTTGGCCGACTTCTTCACCCAGGACCTGGACCCGGGCGAACCCGAGCAGCCGTTCTACGCGGCCGACGAACTGCCGGACGTGGGTGCCAACGGCATCCACTACTACCTGGTCGGCCAGCATCGTCCGCAGCGGCAGATGTGCATCCTGCGCGAGGTGATGCCGCCGGGCAGCGATACCGGCGAGGCCATGATCGTCCACGAGGGCGAGGAGGGCGGCGTCGTCGTCGCCGGCCAGGTCGAGGTCACCGTCGGCAGCCAGGTGAGGGTGCTGGGACCCGGCGAGGCCTACTATTTCGAGAGCCGCATCCCGCACCGCTTCCGCAACGTGGGCGAGGGCGAGGCGGTGATCGTCAGTGCCAACACCCCCGCCACCTTCTGAGGGACGCGCATGGATCCCGGGCAGGCCGAACGGATTGCAGATGCACTGCTGGAACCCGAACGCCGGCGCCAGGCGCGGGCGCGGCAGTCGCGCCTGCTGCGCCGATGGACGGCCAGGGAGATGGGCTATCGCAACCGGCGCGCGCTGCGGCTGGCGGCCGTGGTGACCGTGGCCGCTGCAGTGGTGGCCGGCATGGTCGGCGCGATGTCGGTCGAGGCGCTGGCGACGCTGGATGCCTGGCGGCGCCTGGCGGCGGTGGCCGGCGGGCCGGCCTGGCTGTTCGGGCTGTGGTGGTTCCGGATGCCGCCCAGGCCGGTCCATATCGAAGAACTCTGACGGCGCTGCCGTCCTTTCCTTTCAGCGATTCCCGGAGGCGATCCATGACCACCCCGCGTACCCGCGCCGACTGGCAGGCCATGGCCGAAGGGCTGCAGCTGCGTACCCGCGCCTTCATCGACGGCCAGTACGTCGATGCCGTCGACGGCCGCACCTTCGACTGCACCAGCCCGATCGACGGCCGCGTGCTGGGCCAGGTCGCCCGCTGCAGCCAGGCCGACGTCGAGCGCGCGGTGCGCGCGGCGCGGCGTAGCTTCGAGGCCGGCCACTGGTCGCGCGCCAGGCCGGTCAAGCGCAAGAAGGTGCTGCAGAAGCTCACCGCGCTGATCGAGAAGCACGCCGACGAGCTGGCCCTGCTGGAAACGCTGGACATGGGCAAGCCGATCGACGACGCGCGCAGCGTCGACCTGGCCGCCACCGTCCGCTGCTTCGGCTGGACTGCCGAGGCGCTGGACAAGGTCTATGGCGAGATCGCGCCCACCGGCGAGGACGAGCTGGGCCTGGTCACCCGCGAGCCGCTGGGCGTGGTCGCCGCGATCGTGCCGTGGAATTTCCCGTTGCTGATGGCCGCATGGAAGCTGGCCCCGGCGCTGGCTGCCGGCAACTCGGTGGTGCTCAAGCCGTCGGAGAAATCGCCGCTGAGCGTGCTGCGCCTGGCCGAACTGGTGGCCGAGGCCGGCATCCCCGAAGGCGTGTTCAACGTGCTGCCGGGCTACGGCCAGGAAGCGGGCGAGGCGCTGGCCCTGCATATGGACGTCGACGGCCTGGTGTTCACCGGTTCAACCGCGGTGGGCAAGCGCCTGCTGCAGTGCGCGGGCCTGTCCAACATGAAACGCGCCTACATGGAGTGCGGCGGCAAGAGCCCGAACATCGTGTTCGCCGACGCCCCGGACCTGGCCAAGGCCGCCGAGGCGGCGGCGGTCGGGATCTTCTACAACCAGGGCGAGGTCTGCACCGCCGCCTCGCGCCTGCTGGTGGAGCGTGGCATCAAGGACGAGTTCGTCGCCCGGGTGGTCGAGGCCGGCAGGAAGATGCAGCCGCGCCACCCGCTGGAACCCGGCGCGCCGATGGGGGCGCTGGTCGACGAGACCCAGACCAGGCGCGTGCTGGACTACATCGCCAGGGGCCAGGCCGAGGGCGCGAAGCTGGCCCTGGGCGGCAACCGCATCGCCCCGGTGGAAGGTGGCTGCTACGTGGAGCCGACCGTGTTCGACGACGTGCGCCCGGAGCACACCATCTCCCGCGAGGAGATCTTCGGCCCGGTGCTGTCGGTGATCCCGTTCGACGACGAGGCCCAGGCGCTGAAGATCGCCAACGACAGCGAATACGGCCTGGCCGCCGGCGTGTGGACCGCCAACCTGTCCCGCGCCCACCGCGTCGCCCGCGGCCTGCGCGCCGGCAGCGTCTGGGTCAACTACTGGGACGGCGGCGACATGACCGCCCCCTTCGGCGGCTACAAGCAATCCGGCAACGGTCGCGACAAGTCGCTGCACGCGTTCGACAAGTACACCGAGATCAAGGCGACCTGGATCAACCTGGCTGATTGATCTGTCGGACGTTAGGTTGCAGGAGAAAATGACGTCGGCACTTGTTGATCGAGGGCAAATTGGAGAAGGGGCCTTCAATCGTTGGCTATCCCGATCTGGAATGTCTTGCGTTTCCCTTTGCCAGGCGCCAGAGAGGTTCGCTCCGCTTTTCTCGGAAAACGTCAAGCGACCAGACTTCCTGGTCCTTTTCGAGTCGGTGGGCTTGCTTGCCGTGGACGTAAAGAACTACAGCTCCTCGCGAGGTTTCTTCACGTTGGAGCTGGAGGCAGAGCTTAGGAGGTCCCTGGCCTTTGAGCGGCTTTTCAGGCTTCCACTGTGGTATGCGTACTACGAGAAGGTTGATGCAGCAGAGTCGTGGTACTGGATAAGCGCACTGAAAGCGGTCGAGGTGGGTGAGGTCCCGCGAGAGGAAGCGCGACGGAATGAAGTTCCTTGCGATTCGGAAAGAAGAATTCGAGCATATTTTCCAGCCGAGCGAGCTCGCGAAGCTCTACACACACAGGCTTCCAGGTACTGCAAACATTGCGGCTTCCGTGTTGGGGTGATCTGGCGATTTACGCTAGCCGTAGCTCTCCGGTGGTGCGAATGGATTTGGGGTATCCGGAATTTGGCGTCGGGGCGCAATGAAATTCGTTAGCTTCCCGCCAGTTGACGCCCGATCCAGTGTGCGTACCTCACACTTCCGCCCCGGAGAGGGGCGATTAGGCAAGAGCCTCGCCAGGATGACCACAGGGGGGGATTCATGGAAAGGGGCTTGCAAAAGTTTCCGGACAAGGCGGAAGAGGTGCTCTGGTTCTGTCCGCCAGCAGAGGCCTGGGCAGGAGCGCGAGATGCGGTTTGCCCTGGTTTTCCCGGATGTGACATCCGTTGGGGATAACGCCTGGTCGAGGACGCTGCTCGGTCCGGTCCAGAGGCTGGTTCTGCCCCAATAGGGGTCACGCAGTGAGATCTGCGGCCCATTCACGCCGAGCGTGCCGCGCCGGTTGATCCGATGGCATCAGGTCGGCATGACCGGTCGCGAAGGCGCTGCGCGGTGGGCGAGGAGCATGGCGAGCGGATGGGCGAGCCGGTCTCGCGGGAGGGGCATCAGGCTGCCGGCATCTGCGCACGGTGCGCCCCCTGGTCCCGTCGGGCCTTCACGCGGGTCCGCAGCACGAAGCCGGCCAGGCGGCGGTCGGGGATGGCCCCGTTGTTGAGTTTTCTTCGACCTTTGGGGGTGTATTGAGACCTAGGGCTTATGTTTCGTGAGTCCTCGGTCGATACATGCTGGGTATCCCCGGGTTCGCGTTGCCGGATCGTTCGCTTGTCGCCTGTTGGAGCCTGCCGCATGCCCTTCTCCTCCGTCAGCCACGCTGGAACTGCTTCTCAGCTGGAAGATCGATGGAGCGCCTTTGACAAGGCCATGGCCCTGGCGGAGTTCGCGCTGGACGGAAGGCTCATCTCCGCCAATGCCAGGTGCCAGGAACTGCTCCGCCTGGACCCGGCGCAGGTGGGTACGCTGCAGCATGCACAGTTGTGTACGGCGGGGCTGGCGCAGAGTCCGGCCTATGGCGCCATGTGGCAGTCGCTGTGTGACGGCCACGAGTTCTCCGGGGTAGTCGAACGCGTGTGCTGCGACGGCAGCCGCTGCTGGCTGGAAGCCCTGTATGCCCCCGTACGCGACAGGCAGGGTGTGGTCACCCACATCATGATGGCGGCGACCGACGTGACCCAGAGCAAGCGCACGGAGCTGGCCCGCCAGGACCATCTCTGGCGGCTGTCGCTGGTGGCCGACACCACCGATGCGGCCATCGTCATCACCGACTCGAACTCGCGGGTCGTCTACAGCAACGATGGCTTCCACCGCATGTTCGGCTGGACCCTGCAGGAGATCCAGGAACAGAAGGTGCTGGAACTGCTGGCGCAGCAGACTCCCGTGGAGCTGTTCGAGCGTGTCCGTGGCGACCTGCGCCAGGGGCGGCCCGCGGAGATGGAGGAGGTCGCGACCGGCAAGGGCGGCCGTCGCTACTGGAGCAAGATCATCTGCAACCCCGTGATGGATGCCCAGGGACAGTGGGTCTATACGGTTTCGGTACTGCTGGACATCACCAAGACCAAGATCCATGAGGTGTTGCACCAGCGCGCGCTGCAGGCGATGTCCAGCGACCTGCCGCTGATGCAGGTGCTGGAGATGGTGTGCGAGGAGGTCGAACGCCTGGCCCGGAGGTGCGTGCCTCCATCCTCCAGGTAGACGAGGAAGGGTTGCTGCATCCGCTGGCCAGCCTCAGCCTGCCTTTCAGCTATTCCGCCCAGCTTGATGGCGTGCAGATTGGTCCGCGGGCGGGTTCGTGCGGCACCGCCGCCTGGCGCAAGAGTCCCGTGCTGACCACGGATATCGCCACCGATCCCCTCTGGGATGGCTTCAGCCAGCTGATCCTGCCGTTGGGCTTCAATGTCTGCTGGTCCACGCCGATCCTGCAGAAGGACGGCAAGGTCCCGGGCACGTTCGCCTTCTACTATCGCGAGAACGGCCCGTTCGTGGCCTCGAGCTTCCACCAGCAGCTGGTGGAGGCGTGTACCGACCTGTGCGCCCTGGCGATGGAGCGGGAGCTCGCGCGCCAGCGCATCCAGCGGCTGGCGTTCCATGACGCGCTCACCGGCCTTCCCAACCGCAGCCTGCTGGAGACGCAGGTGGCGCAGCTGCTGGACGCCGCACGGGAGAATGGCCAGCGCGTGGCCGTGCTGTACGTGGACCTGGACCGCTTCAAGCACATCAACGACTCGCTGGGCCATGCCGCCGGCGATGAGTTGCTGCGGGAAGTGGCTGCGCGCACCAGGGAACTGGTGCGCAAGGGTGGCGTGGCAGGACGGCTGCCCGGGGACGAGTTCATCGTCGCCTTGCCGCTGGGGGCGGGCGAGGAGGCCAACGCCGTGATCGAGCGCTGGCAGGCGCGCCTGATGCGGCCGCTTCATCTGTCCAGTGCCAGGGTGGACCTGAGCGTGAGCATGGGCGTGGCCATGTATCCGGAGGACGGCACGAGCACGGCCACCCTGCTGCACCGTGCCGAGATGGGCGTGCACCAGGCCAAGGCCGGCGGGCCGGGGCGTGTCGGCTTCTTCAGCGTGGAACTGAGCCGCGCCGCCGAGGAGCGCATGGCGCTGGAGAGGGCGCTGCGTGCGGCCCTGCAGGCCGGCGGCCTGAGGCTGCACTACCAGCCACAGGTCGAGCTGGGAACCGGGCGCCTGCACGGAGTCGAGGCGCTCGCGCGCTGGGAGCATCCGGAGCTGGGCAGCATTCCCCCGTCGCGCTTCATTCCGCTTGCGGAGGAGTGCGGCCTGATGGGCGCCCGGGGCCGCTGGGCGCTGGACCAGGCGTGCCGGCAGCTGGCGCAGTGGCGCCATGACGGACTGGTCGTGCCCAACGTGGCCGTGAACCTCTCGGCCTCCAACTTCCACAACCTCGAGCTGCCCACCATCGTGGCGCAGACGCTGGAGAGCCACGGCCTGCAGGCATCGGACCTGCTGCTGGAGCTTACCGAGAGCATCCTGCTCGACAGCCATGGTTCGGCGCTGCAGACCATCGAGCGGCTGCATGCCCAGGGCGTGGGCCTGTCGATGGACGATTTCGGTACCGGCTACTCCAGCCTCAGCTACCTGCGGCGCCTGCCGATCACCGAGCTCAAGCTGGACCGCAGCTTCGTGGCCGACCTGGAGACCGAGCCGACGGCGCGTGCGCTGAGCGCGGCGATCCTGGGGATCGGCACCAGCCTGGGCCTGACCGTCGTTGCCGAGGGCGTGGAGACGGAGGCACAGAAGGAAATCCTGCAGGCCCAGGGCTACCCGGTGGTCCAGGGCTACTGGTTCGCCAGGCCGATGCCGCCGGAGGACCTGCCAGGCTGGATGGCAGGGCAGGGCATGGGTACGTCGGGCAGCTGAGGTCCTGGACGTGCCCGACCTCCCGGTCGGGCGATGTCGATGGTCGCGACCGGTGGCCCTGTCGTCGCCCCGGATGGCTGGAAGCCTCGGTCCGCGATCCCCGTCCTCGCTTCCGGCCCGCCATGGCCCGGTCCCGCCGCGGCGGGATGGTGCTTTCAGCCGCCCGCGGAAAGTGCCCGGCGCAGTGGCAGCACGGCCGCGGCGGTCAGTGTTGCCAGGCCCGCTGCGAGAAGCAGGGCGCCTGCGCCCAATGGCCGGACCGACAGCAGTGGGGACAGGGCCGGCACCTGGACCAGTGCCACGCTCGCCAGGGTGGCGCCGGCGATCACGCGTGGCATGCGGCCGGCCAGCCCGCTGAGCACGGAGAGGAAGGCCAGGCTGCACAGCATCAGCGTCACCAGTGCGAGCGTGCGGGCGCTTCCGGCCGTATCCGCGGCCTCACCCGGCCAGTGCAGGCCGGCCGCGTAGGCGCCGAGCACCGCCGCGGTGGCGACGGCCGCGCCCAGCAGCAGCGTCCACGACGCACGTGGCGGGAAAAAGCGCACCGGCCCGTGCACCGCAGGCAGGCGTTGCAGCCCGGCGCGGCTTTGCTGCTGGAAGCCGAGCATCGCGGTGGGATGGACCAGCAGTTCCAGCCAGACGATGTGGATCGGCAGGGAGAGCAGGGGCAGCCCGGCCAGCGGGACCAGCGCCGCCGACAGCACCAGCGGCGCGTGGAACAGCAGCAGATAGGCGAAGCCGCGCTGCAGGTTGGCGAACAGTTGGCGGCCCTCGGCGATCGCCTTGGCCAGGGTGCGGAAGTTGTCGTCCAGCAGCACGATCGCGGCTGCCTCGCGCGCGCTCCGGGTGCCGCGCTGGCCCATGGCGATGCCGATGTCCGCGGTCTGCAGCGCCGGCACGTCGTTGACGCCGTCGCCGGTTACCGCGACGGTATGCCCGCGTGCCTGCAGGGCCTGCACCAGCTGCAGCTTCTGTCCGGGCGCGGCGCGGGCGATGACGTCGGCGGCGGCCAGCTCATCGGGATCCAGCGCCTGGTCCTGGCGTCCATCAAGGCTGAGTACGCGCGGCGTTCCGCCGCCCAGGCCGATCTGGCCGGCGATCGCGCCGGCGGTCAAGGGGTGGTCTCCGGTGACCATGACCACGCGGATGCCGGCCTCCAGGCAGGTCTGTACCGCCTCGCGCACGCCTTCGCGCAGCGGGTCGCCGAAGGCGAGCAGGCCGGCCATCGCGTAGCCGTGCGCGGGTTCGATAGCCAGGTCGTGGCCGGCTGCCAGCGGCCGGCTGGCGCAGGCGATCACCTTCAGGCCCTGCGCCGCGAGCGCGTCGAGCTGCTGTTGCCAGTGCCGGTATTCCGCGTCATCGATGCCGCACAGCTTGCGCACGGTTTCCGGCGCACCCTTGACCACGGCCAGCCGCTGTCCATCGCGCTCGACCAGGGCGGTCTCGCGGCGGCGGTCCTCGGTGAAGGGGAAACTGGCCAGATGCACGGCGCCGTTGCCGGTGCCGGCCGCCGCGAGGATCGCGCGGTCCATCGGATCGTGCGCGCTGCCGCCACAGGCCAGTGCCGCCACGCCCGGCACCGCATTGGCCTCGATGCCTTCGGCCGGCACGCATTGCACGAGGCGCAGCTCGCCCTCGGTGAGGGTGCCGGTCTTGTCCGAGCAGATCGCGCTCACCCGGCCGATGTTCTCCACCGCCACCGCGCGTCGTACCAGCGCCTGGCGCTGGGCCAGGCGGTACACGCCGACGCCGAGGAACAGGGTGAACACCACCGGGTACTCTTCGGGCAGGGCGGCCACGGCCAGGGTCAACGCGCTGACCAGCGCATCGACCAGACCATGGCCCTGCACCAGCCGGACCGCCGCCAGCAGCAGGCAAAGCACGAGCGCGGCGACCAGCATCCAGCGCACCAGGTGGGAGACGGCCTGCTGCAGTGGTGTGCGTGCCTGGCCACTGGCACGGGTCAGGCGCACGATCTCGCCGTAACGTGTGTTCGCGCCAGTGTGGACGATCCACAGGCGTGCCTCGCCGCTGAGGACACGGGTGCCGGCATGCACCCATTGCCCGGTATCGGCCTGGGTGGGAGGCACGCCGTCCGAAGCGATGGGTTGCTTGCGCACCGGGAAGGATTCGCCGGTCAGCGAGGATTCGTCGACCTGCAGCTGGTCCTCGAACAGTACAAGGCCGTCCGCCGGCACCCAGTCGCCGGGCACAACCTCGACCACGTCGCCGGGCAGCAGTTCACGCGCGCCTGCTTCCTGCCACTGGCCATCGCGCAGCACGCGGGCGGTCGAGGCCAGGCGCGAGGCCAGGCCTTCGGTCGATGCCTGGGTGCGGCGGTGCAGCCAGGCGTCCATGCCCAGCAGCGGAATGACCGCCAGCAGCAGCACGATCGCTTCGGTGGTGTCGCCGAGGGCGAAGAACAGCACGCCCATCAGCAGCAGGAACCACAGCATCGGGTCGGTGGCCGAGGCGGTGACCACCGCCCACAGGGGGCGGTGTCGGTCTTCGGTTACGTCGTTGTCCCCGAATTGCCGTCGCCGCTCGGCGACCTGGGTGCTGTCGAGGCCAGCTCGCGGATCGCTGCCGAGCAGGCACTCCGGTGGCACGGGCAGTCTGGCCATCGTCTGGATTCCCCTTGACGGGCCCCAATGATAGGCGCTGCGCCGCGTCGCAGGGCTGCTGCCGGGGGGGGGGGTATGTCTGGATGGGACGCCCATTCGCCGGCTCCATGTCTTCCCCGGTTGACCCCCGGCTTGCGGTCCGTACAAGCCCACACTGCTTCTTCGCGGAGGAATGACGTTACGATCCCGCAGGGTGATCCGCGCGGGCAATCCGGGTGTTGCCGGTGCGCCTGCTGCATGGTCCGAAGGCGAGTGGAACGGCGTTTTCCCGATGGGTCGCAGCCACAAGTCCGCGCTCGCCGGACCGGTTTGGCCAGGCAGGAAGGACTTCACGCCCATGGAGCGGTGCCCGGGCACCGTCGGGGGCGACTATCTGCGAGGTTTGACCAAGGTGTTGATCCGCAGTCCAGGCGTCATCCTCAACCATGCGACAGGCATCCTGGAGCTGTTTCCCAGCACGGTTGTCGCAGGCATCTGGACGTTGCATGGCGTCCCGTTCGTGGTCGCCGGATTCCGTCGATCGGAGAATGTTGCCGGCTGCGCCATCCTGCTCGTCGCAATGCTTGTCGGCTGGTTCGGCCTTGTCACCGCCTGGCGTCTCTACCATGCGCTGCTGAACGGCAGGACCGATTTCAATCGCCGCGTCGCGTGGTCGGGGCTGGCTTGCGGGAGCATTGTTTCGGTATTCCTCATCCTCGCCTCCAACGGGACGCTTGTTTTCCGGATTGGATTCTTCGGTTGGCCATTGCTCGCGGCCTTCTTCTATGCCGCCTGGCTGCGTTGCAAGTGCCCGGTTGGCGCGAGGGCATGGCGTGCTGCCTGAACTGGGGTTGGGCGGAGCGGTGCAAGGGCTGGTGGAGTTCGGGCAGTTCGAGTCGCGGGCCGCGGCCCTGGTCCAACGCGACGGCATCCATCCGGATTTCCTGGAAGACCTGCGCTTCACTTCGAGGCGGACAAGGCCAGGTACAACCTCCACCCTGCCTGCATTGCCTGTTCGAGGAGCTCGCGCCGCACATCAGCGGATCGGTCGAGATCAGGTGCCAGCGCGAGGGAATTCCGCCCGACCTGGATCATGACCGTTGCCGGGGGGCGGGCCGTCTTCAGCGAAGGGCCTTGGGACTACGCGTGATCCGCGCATTCTGGTGCGCCCGCACGGGCGCACTGCGTCGTCCAGCGGTGAATGCCGCGCGGCCTGGCGTATGGCGCCAGGCCGGGCAGCGTGTCCAGCAGGGTGGCCCCGGCGCCCGCCGCTGCGGTGCACCGGAGGCGGGACGAACGGTCAGTCGGCAATACGCAGGTCCACCTCGATGTTGCCGCGGGTGGCGTTGGAGTACGGGCACACTTGGTGTGCCTGCTCGACCAGCGATTGCAGGGTGTCGCGGGCGAGCCCCGGCGCGGACACCGTCAGCATGGCCTGCAGGCCGAAGCCACCGCCCAGCGGGCCGATGCCCACGTCGGCGGTGACCGTGGTCGCGGCCGGCAGCGGAACCTTCTGCTTGCTGGCGACGAACTTCAGCGCGCTCAGGAAGCAGGCCGAGTAGCCGGCGGCGAACAGCTGCTCCGGGTTGGTGCCTTCGCCGCCCGGGCCGCCCAGCTCGCGCGGGGTGGACAGGGCGAGGTTGAGCTTGCCGTCGGAGGTGGAGGAGCGGCCTTCGCGGCCGCCGGTGGAGGTGGCGGTGCCGGTGTAGAGGATCTTCTCGAGGGACATGGTGGGCTCCTTTGGGGGTTGGCCGGCGCGGTGCGTCCGGCAAGGCCTACTGTGCCCATCGTCCGCCACGGCGGGCTGCCTTGGCGTCCGGAAAACTTGATCGCCAGTCCGGCCGCGTGGCGCTCCCCCGGGGGCGGGGGCAAAGCCTTTATGCGGCGCATTCACCAGCCACCACCGACCATGGCCGTCGTCCCGGAACAGGAGATCCCGATGAAGACGCCACTGGCCGCGCTGGCCCTCGCCCTGCTTGCCATGGGCGCGCTGTCCGCCTGTCGCGAGGAGCATCCGGCCGATGCGGCGCAGGACAACCCCGCGCCGACCGCGGAAGCCCACGAGCCTGCGCAGCCGGCGCGTTACGCCACCGGAGCCCAGGAAACCCGGGTTGGCGACGATCCGGAAGCCGACGAGGAGCAGCCGCGCGCGCAGCGCTGATGCGCCTGCCAGTCTGCCCTTAGCGTCATGGTAGAGAGGGATCGATCGCCTTCCCGGTGACCCGCAGGCGTTCACCGCGGATGCCAATGCCAACGGCGAGGAGGACACGTGATCCAGCTTCCCGTGAGGGATCCCTGCGACCTGTGCAGGGCGATCCAGGCCGTGCGGTGGAAGATCGTCTAGGAAGCCGGCCACGCACTGACCGTGATCAACCCGTGCCAGTTCGAGGTCGGCCAGTGCTGCGTGATCACACGCCGTCACGTGGCGACCCTGCTGGAGCTCACCGACCCCGAATGCACCGCCGTGATGCTGCATGCCAGGCGCGTGGCGCCGGCACTCGTGGGGCTTGCCGCCCGCTCGGCATCCTCACCTTCCAGAACAGCGGTGTCTACAGCGGGCAGGAAACGCCGCACTTCCCCCTCCATGTCGAGCCCAGAGCATGAAGGCAGCGACTGGGGGATGGGCCCGCCGCAGCTGGCGACGTTCGATGGCGCCGGCCGCCAGTGCGGGACGTCGCACGACCCCCGCGACGACTCCAGCCGTCGCGAGCGGGTCAGGGCTACGGAGGAAAGGCTCAGGGAGGCGGTCGCACTGATCCGTGCGAATCTGCCGGCCTGATGCCGGCTCCGTGGCTGCGCCGCGCACTGACCTGCATCAGCGGAACATCGCCACCGGTGCGGGCGTGGCCGCGGCGGACCTGTCGACCACGCCCGGGATCGGCGTCGCCGCAGGGAACTGGCGGCGCAATGTGTCCACGCCGTCCTGGGGGCGTGCCAGTTCGACCAGGTCGGCGCGGTCGCGCCGGCGCTCCTCCGTGGAAATGTCCATGCGCCGGTCGCGTTCTTCGACCAGCTCCGGGCGGACCTCGCCATCGCGGCTGAAGGACCAGGCCAGGGTCGCCGGTCCAAGCGGCATCCTGTCGCCCGGCTTGACGCCGTCGCGCGTGTGCCAGGTGTGCCAGGTCTTGCCGTAGGTGTTGAGCTTGGAACGCATCAGTTCCTTCTCGGCGGCGGCCGGCAGGTTGGGAGCCACCAGCTGGCCGGAGAGGATCTCGCCATTGTGCGGGTGCCAGTACCTGCGCTCGTCCTCCGGTAGCGACTCGTACACGGTCTCCGAGATGATGTACTCGATGCCGGTCAGGTTCGCCTCGGCGCTGTTGCCGTCGAACAGCGCGCACTGGGCGAAGTCCTCGTTGACCTGCCGGCAGAAGTGGTGCGCCTCCATCTGGTGCAGCGGATGGTCCTTCATCGGATGGAAGCCGACCACGTACATGTCCATCTTCCCGAGCGGCCCGTTGCCCTGGAACAGGGCCGCTCCGGCCTCCAGGGCATTGGTGCGCGCCGACTCCTCCGCTCCCGGGGGAGAGACGGCGGGATCGACGCGGTCGCCGCCGGTGCAGGCGGCAAGGGCGACGGCCAGCAAGGGCAGGGTGGTCGCGGTCCGGCGCATGGCGGGCTCCTTGGATCGTGGGAAGCCGGGATAGCACGGGGCTGATCGCAGTTCAGTGAAGTGTGGGCGCGGCGATGCCACCGGAGAATGCCGGCTGGCCTCTGTCGCCAGCCTGTTCCCCCCGATAGGATTCCCCGCAGGACAAGGGGAAGTGTCCGGCAAGCTGGGTGGAGGCATGGGGCGGCGCCGTGCAGCGCCGTTCCCGCATCCCGGCGCCGCCTGGAGGCGATGCCACGGGCCGGATTCCAGCATGTATCCACACCGTGCAGGAGGCACGATGAGCGTTGATGTATCTGGTGGGCTGGTGAAAGCGGTTTGCATGCGCACGAGTGCGCTTGCCGCGACATGGGCCTGGATGCTGCCCGGGCCTGCTGCAACCCGGACCAGGACCGGATGGACCTTTGCATTGTTTGACGGAAGAAGGGGAGCACCATGAACGACGAGCAGTTGGAAATCCCGCCGGAAGCGTTGTCCGACCCGGAAGCGTTCGAGCTGCTGCGGCTTTGGGCCGCGCACGAACAGCTGCATGTTGCGATCCGCAGCGATCTGGGCGGCGGGGCGGAGGATTTCGGGGAGCTGCTGGCGGACCTGTTCGAGCACGCCTCGCGCATGTTCGCGCAGCGCGACGGCGTGCCGCTGGCCGAGTGCCGCGAACTGATGCTGCAGGACTTCCTGCGCAGGGTGGAGTCGCCCAAGCCCAGCCTGGAAGGCACGCTGCCGACGGAGCACTAGCCGCGGGCTGGTCCGGCGACGAGCCACCGGCCAGCGCCCTGGCATCGGATTGCTTGCAGCCTCCATGCAGGCGGCTGCAAGCATGGTGTCAATGGAACGGGTGCCCGCGTTGACGTACCGCTTCCATGGCCGGCGCTACGGTCGAACCTCCGCGCCGCAGGAGCCGACCATGGCCAGGTCCAATTCCACCAATCCCGCCGCCCGCCAGGACGAAGTCGGCCTGGGCGAGGACGGCGTTCCGCTGGAGCAGCAGGGGCCGGCGCTCAAGGATCCGCGTTCGGTTGCCGCGATCGACAACATCGGCGTGGACGACCAGGCGGACCTGCTCGATGTCGCCCTGGACGAGGAGCCAGGCGACCGCGATGCCTACGGCCGCTCCTTCGCCGATGACGTCCGCAGCGACGCGCCCCATGGCATCCGCGAGAGCGGAGAAGGCTGAACGACAGCGCGCGTGGACGACGGTGGATTCACGCTGGACCGTCTGCAATGCAGGCTTTCCACAGCGAGCATCCCCATGAACGAAGCTTCCAAGCCCGTGACCGTGGCCTCCGTCGACCTGCAGCGTTACCTCGGCACCTGGTACGAGATCGCGCGCCTGCCGATGCGCCACGAGCCCGAGGACTACACCGACATCACCGCGACCTATTCGCTCAATCCGGAAGGCACGGTGCGCGTGCAGAACCGCGCCCGCGACGGGCATGGCGAGCCACAGGAGTCGGTCGGCGAGGCCTTCGTGGTGGAGGGCAGCAACAACGCCAGGCTGGAAGTGAGCTTCCTGCCGGATGGGCTGAGGTGGATTCCGTTCACCAAGGGCGATTACTGGATCCTGCGCCTGGATCCGGAGTACCACACCGCGCTGGTCGGTTCGCCGGACCACAAGTACCTGTGGCTGCTGTCGCGCGAGCCGTCGCTGTCGGCGCAGGTGCAGCAGGAGTTCCTCGAGACCGCGCGTGCCCAGGGCTACGACCTGGACGGGCTGATCATCACTCCGCATACCGGCAACCCGGTGCGCTGACCTGCAGCCGGGCAAGGCCCGGCGCATCCGGGATACCGGTCGGGCCGGACTCCCGGATGCGCTGGGCCTGCGCCAGGCGGCCGGCAACTCGTTGCAGCAGTGACTACACGTGCACGGCGCTCCGGGGTCGATAGAATCGGCGCTCCACGCCAGCACGCCCACGCCATGACCGGTTCGGATGTATTCCTGCGCGGCAGCATCGTCGCGCTCGTCACTCCCATGAACGACGACGGCAGTGTCGACTACGACGCGCTGCGCAAACTCGTCGACTGGCATGTCGAGGAGGGCACCGATTGCATCGGCGTGGGGGGCACCACCGGCGAGTCGCCGACGGTCAGCGTCGAGGAGCACTGCGAGATCATCCGCGTGGCGGTCGAGCAGGCGGCCGGCCGGGTGCCGGTGATGGCTGGCTGCGGCGGCAATTCCACCGCCGAGGCGATTGCCCTGGCACAGTTCGCGCGCAAGGTCGGCGCGGACAGCCAGCTGCAGGTCGTGCCGTACTACAACAAGCCCGGGCAGGAAGGGCAGTACCGCCACTTCCGCGCCATTGCCGAGGCCACCGGCGACCTGCCGGTCGTGCTGTACAACGTGCCCGGCCGCACCGGCGCGGACCTGCAGCACGACACCGTGCTGCGCCTTGCCCAGGTGCCGGGCATCGCCGGCATCAAGGAAGCCACCGGCAACATCGAGCGGGCGCAGTGGCTGGTGCGCGAGGCGCCGGCGGGGTTCGCGGTGTTCTCCGGCGACGACGCCACCGCGGTGGCCCTGATGCTGTGCGGCGGCCATGGCAACGTGAGCGTCACCGCCAACGTCGCGCCGCGGCTGATGCACGAGCTGTGCATGGCAGCGTTGGCGAGGGACGTGGAAGCGGCGATGCGCATCCAGCTGCGCCTGCTGCCGTTGCACCGCCACCTGTTCTGCGAGGCCAATCCGATCCCGGTGAAGTGGGCGCTCAGGCGCCTGGGTCGCATTGGTGGCCAGGTCCGCCTGCCGCTGACCGAACTCGAGCCGGGCAACCAGGCGAAGGTCGAGGCGGCCCTGCGCGAGGCGGGCCTGCTGGCGGACTGAGGCCGTCGGCGGGCTTCGCCACTTGATCACGGCCAGCGCCCGAGACTGCCCGCGTGCGAAACGCGGGGAAAGCCATGGGCCGGACGCCGGCACGCAGGATCAGGATCGGATGTGCCGGCTGGTCCATCCCGGGCCGCTACGCGTCGCTGTTCGGCGAAGGCGAAAGCGCGCTGGCGCGATACGCCACCCGCTTCGATGCGGTCGAGGTCAATTCCTCCTTCTACCGTCCGCACCAGCGCGCCACCTGGGCGCGCTGGGCGGCGACGGTGCCTTCCGGCTTCCGCTTCTCGGTGAAGCTGCCGCAGGAGATCTCGCACGAGCTGGGGCTGCGTGGCGCCGGCCCGGTGCTGGACCGCTTCCTGGCCCAGGTTGATGGGCTGGGCAGCCGGCTCGGTGGTTTCCTGCTGCAGCTGCCGCCAGGGCTGGCGCTGGATGGGCGCAGCGCCGCCGCATTCTTCGCCATGTTCCGCCGCCGCAGCGGTGCGCCACTGGCCTGCGAGCCGCGCCATGCCAGCTGGTTCACGCCGCAGGGCGAGGAGCTGTTCGCGCGCCACGGGGTCGGCCGCGTCGGCGCCGACCCACCGCGGGTGCCGGGCGGCGACCTGCCGCTGCCGTCCCGGCATTGGCGCTACTGGCGCTGGCATGGCTCGCCGCGGATCTATTACAGCGAGTATGACGAAGCCGCCCTGCGTGGATTGGCCGAGGAGTTGCGCGCGGCGAAGGGGCCGGGCCAGCGCTGGGTGATCTTCGACAACACCGCCCACGGATTCGCCGTGGCCAATGCAGCGCGGCTGCGGGAGTTGCTGGCGCCGGACTGACCGGCGCCACGTCAGGGCTCCGGGATCGCGCGCGGATCCCAGCGGATCTGCAGCGGCTCCCCGTCGCGCCAGGCGCCGATATGCACGTGCGGGCTGCGCGAATAGCCGTTGTTCCCGACCCGGGCCAGCTGTTGCCCGGCGCGGACGGTATCCCCCTCGCGCACCACGGGGTCCTGGATATGGACCAGGGTCACACGGGTTCCGTCGGCTGCCGCCAGCTCGATCGCCGAGGCGGGCGGCTTGCCGAGGATGCCCGGTTCGTTGGTGGCCGGATTGAGGCGGATCTCCCGGACCGTGCAGTCGCACGGCGACAGCACGGGCTGGTTCCAGCCGTACCAGTCGGTGTTGCTGTAGCCATCATTGCGGAACGCCCGGAGGAACAGCCGTCCATCCGACTCGACGAATTCCTGGATCAGGCAGTCCTGCCCGAGGTCGTCGCCCAGCGCTCCCAGTGATCCGGATGCATGCTCGCTGCAGCTGTAGATGCTCCCGTACACCGGATGGGCCAGGTGTTGCCCGGGCGGTTCGGGCATCGCGCGTCGAGCGGGCCGGCGCGGCGGATGCGGCCAGCACGCACGACAGGACCAGCAGCGACCTCGATCCGGGGATGGTGTCCGACTTCATGGTGCCTCCTTGGCTGGTGGCGGACGCAGGCGGAGTCTAGCGCCGTCGGCCTGGCGCTTCACCACCCGCCAACCATGCCGGACCTAGCTTCGTGGCCAGGCCCTCCACGCAAGCGACCACGACCATGCCGCGCCGCAAGACACGCCTGCTCAAGCTGGCCACCTTCAACGTCAACGGCGTCGGGCCACGCCTGCCGCACCTGCTGGAGTGGCTCGAGCGCGAGCAGCCTCACGTGGTCGCGCTGCAGGAGCTGAAGGCGCGCGACGATGCCTTTCCGGCGGCGGAGCTGGAAGCGGCCGGCTACGGCGCGATCTGGCATGGCGAGCACCGCTGGAACGGCGTGGCACTGCTGGGGCGCGGGGTCACGCCGGTGGAAAGCCGTCGAGGCCTGCCGGGCGACCGCAGCGACAGCCAGAGCCGCTACATCGAGGCGGCGGTGCACGGCGTGGTGGTCGGGGCCCTTTACCTGCCCAACGGCAATCCACAGCCGGGGCCGAAGTTCGATTACAAGCTCAAGTGGATGGCGCGCCTGGCGCGGCACGCTTCCACCCTGGTCGACCTGCCGCATCCGGTGGCGCTGCTGGGCGACTTCAACGTGATCCCCACCGACGAGGACGTGTACGACCCGAAGTCGTGGAAGCGCGACGCGCTGATCCAGCCCGAGGTGCGCGAGGCCTACGCGAAGCTGCTGGCCCAGGGCTGGAACGACGCGCTGCGCCAGATACACGGCGAAGATCGCATCTACACGTTCTGGGATTACTTCCGCCAGCATTTCGTGCGCGACCGCGGGCTGCGCATCGACCACCTGCTGCTCAACCCGGTGCTGGCGGCCGGGCTGGAGGATGCGGGGGTGGACCGCTGGGTGCGGGCGCTGGCCAAGCCCAGCGACCACGCCCCGACCTGGGTGAGGGTGAAGCTGCCGGGATAGGGCGGCCCCGTGGAGACGGCCATCACCTGCCGCCGGCCATGCTGTGGGCATGCGAATTCCTTCCCCACGTGCGTGGCTGCAGGCCCACCGCACCGGCCTGCGCCGGGCCGGCTGGGCGCTGCTCGGCCTTTACCTGCTCTACCTGCTCGCCGCCAACGTGTTCCTCAACACGGTCATCGGCGAGCGCGTGATCAACCGTAAGCCCGACCGCTACCACGCGCGCTGGGACTGGGCGCTGAGCGCGTACCCGGGCCACATCCATGCGAGCGGAGTGGTGATGGGCGGGCATGCGCGCACCAACCGCTGGGTGGTGGCCGCCAGCCGCGCCGATGGCCGCATCCGCGTGCTGCCGCTGCTGTGGCGTACGGTCTCCTTCGGGACCATCCGGGCGCACGATGTTTCGGTGCACGTGTCGAAGGTGGCCGAGGACAAGCCGCCGTCCAAACGCGAGGGACGTGGCTGGACCCTGGATTTCCCGGCCATCACCACGCCGAGCCTGCTGCGCCTGGACTTCTACCATGCCCGCGTGACCGGCCACGGCCAGGCGCGTTTCGTGTTCGCCAAGACCCTGCAGGGCGGGGCGATGGAGGTGGGCCGATCCACCCTGCGCATGTCCCGTGCCGACCTGTCGGTGGCCGGGCTGGACCTGCTGCGCGACGGGGAGCTCGAGTTCGGGCTGTCGATCCCGGAACACATCCGGGAGCGGGCGCGGGGGCGGGAGAAGTTCGGCATCCTCGATGCCTGGCTGCGCGCCGAGGGCGCGGCGCCGGGCATCGACCTGGCCGCGCGCGATGGCGAGGCCATGCCATTGGGCGGGCACGGCCATGCCGGCCACCTGCGTGTGGACCTGGCGGTCAGCCGCGGCGTGCTGCAACCCGGCAGCAGGCTGGACTGGTCGGCGCCGGTGTATTCGCTGGACGCCGCAGGCCGGCCGCTGCGGCCCCCGCTGGGCCTCGCCCTGCGCACGCGCGAGGAGGCGATCGACCTGGCGCTGCGCGTGCCGCGCACCGGTCACGGCTCGCCCTGGTTGCATGCGGACCTTCGGGTGGACGATCGCCGGCTCGGGCCGGACGACTGGCTGGCGCCACTGCGCGCGCTCCATGGCCGGGTGCAGGCGCAGTGGTCGCAGGTACCCCTGCGCTGGATCGACACCCTGCTGGACGACCTGTCTTGGCTGGAGGTGGACGGGCGTGGCGACGTGGACGCCGACCTGATGCTGGCGGACGGCCAGCCACTGCCGGGCAGCCGCCTGGACCTGGACCGGGTCGCGCTGGTCGCGCGGGTGCTGGACAACCGCTTCGCCGGACAGGCGCTGGCGCGGGCACGCGTGGCCGGGGAACCCGGAGGTCACCGCACCGAGGTCGCGATCCGCATGCAGGAGTTCACCCTGGGGCCGGAGGCGCGCCCGGGGCAGGTGGACCTGCGCGGCAGCGACCTGCGCCTGGACCTGGAGTCCGGAGGGGCGCTGGCGGAGTTCCAGCAGGGACTGGAGGCACGCCTGCGCTTCGACGACGCCGAGGTCCCCGACCTGCGCAGCTACAACCGTTACCTGCCGGGCGAAAGCGCACGTCTGCTGGGTGGCAGTGGCAAGGCCAGCGGCGACCTGCGGCTGGACCGCGAAGGCGGCATGGTCGCCGGCCACATGCGCGTGCGTGGCCGCGGCGTGCGCGTGGCGCTGGGGCCATCGGTGCTGTCGGGCAACGTCGAACTGGACAGCCGCCTGCGGCGCCTGCGTCCGCAGGGCCGGCACTACGTCGTGGAGGCGCTGGGCGTGGGCCTGGATGGCGTGCGCCTGGAGCAGGCGCGTGGCGGCGACGCCGCATGGTGGGCCAGGATGTCGCTCGACGAGGGCCGGCTGCACTGGCGCGAACCGTTCGAGGTCGACGGCCGCGGCACGGTGGAAATGCGCGACGCCAGCGTGCTGCTGGGACTGTTCGCCGATCGCGATGCGTTCCCGCGCTGGATCGGCAACCTGGTCGACTCGGGCCAGGCGCGGGCCACGGGCCGGCTGCGCATCCGCCAGGAAGAGCTGGTGTTCGACCGGATCGAGGCCAGCAACGACCGCATCGACCTGCAGGCGCGGCTGCGCATTGCCGGGGGCAAGCCCGGCGGCGACCTTTACGCACGCTGGGGCGTGCTGGGCATGGGCGTGGAGCTGCAGCCTGGCGGGCGCAAGCTGCACCTGGCCGGCGCCCGCAACTGGTACGAATCGCGCCCGGCGCTGCTCCCGGAGTAGCTCAGTCGCCGGCCAGGCGCCGCAGCTCGGAAACCTCGGCCAGGTACGCCTGCGGCTGGCAGGCCTGCAGCGAGTCGGCGGTCGCGTAGCCCCAGGCCACGGCCGCGAAGGCCATCCCGGCCTGGCGCGCGGCCTCGGCATCCGATGCCTGGTCGCCCACGTAGATCGCGCGTGAAGCCGGCACGCCGGTGCGCGCCAGCACCCGGCGCAGGCGCCGCGCCTTGCCGAACAGGGACGCGCCGCACTCGACGTGGGCCAGCAGGGTCCAGCAGTCTTCGCCCAGGATCCGCCGGCTGTTCTCCGCCGAATTGCTGGTCACCATGGCCAGGCGCATGCCCAGGGCGTGCAGCTGGTGCAGGGCCTCGCGCGCGCCCGGGAAGCAGGTGATGGCTTGGCCTTCGTCGCGCATCAACCGGCGGAAGTCGCGCGCCACCAGCGGCAGCCGCCAGGCGGGCAGGCGGGTATGGCGCATGATCTGGCGCGGGCTCCAGCCGCGCAGCATCTCCACCTCGTGCTCGGCGATCGCCGCGAAGCGGTGCCGCTGGGCCAGCCGGTTGTGGTTGGCGATGAAGAAGCCGAAGGAATCGGCCAGGGTGCCGTCCAGGTCGAATACCGCCAGGTCGTAGCGGCGGGCACGGGGGCTTGAGGGGGCAGGAATGGAGGCCATGGGCGCATGTGCGTCAGGAACGGCGCGATTCTGCACTCCCACGGCCGCGGCCACCCGTGCCGTCAGTCGCCCTCGACTTCCTCCAGCTCCACCCCGAAGCGGCGGGCGTAGGCGCGCTCGTCGCTGACCCTTGCCACCTCCGCGTAAGGGGTGTCCGGCGCGCCATAGACCGCGCAGGCGACTTCCCCGCCGGCAGCCACGCCCAGCTGGCGCAGGCGATAGCGCGGCTGGCCGCCGCCACCGTCCTGCGGGTAATGGACCGGGGGCTGGCCCGGATCCAGGTCGATCTCGGTGTTGTCCACTACGCCGCCGACGAACAGGCCACGGATCATGTCGCACCTCGCTGTTTCGGACCGGGATCCAGCCTCGGCCCGTCCGCGTGCGCGTGCGGTCAACGGCGTTGCAGGTTCTTCCGGCGCGCTTCAGTCGACGTCGATGACGCGGCCACGGCGGTCGATCAGGAACCGCGCGCGCTGGCGGCCGTGGTAGAAGGTCGCGCGCCAGGTGCCGTCGTCCTCGCCGGTGCCGCGCTCGCACAGCACGGCGATCCTGCCCTGGTCCATCAGCTGCCGGAATGCCGGGACATCCAGGCCGACGCGGGCCGCCACGCGGGCGCCATCGATCTCGAGCGCGGGAACATTGCCGTTTGCCATCACGGATCCTCCTCCAGTCCCGGCAGGATTGCAGGGCCGCGTGGCTCCGTCCTTGATCCAGGTCATGCGCGGTGTCGCGCGGGGCGGGGGCGCGTGGCGGCGGTTTCATGAAGCGTGCGGATAATGGCCCGTCCGGACCCAGGAGTCGCCGAGTGCCATCCATGCCACGCCTGCAGCAGCACGCCACCCGCGCCGCGTTCTTCATGCCGGGCTTCGCCATCGCCGCCTGGGCGCCGCTGGTGCCGTTCGCGAAGGCACGTGCCGGGCTGGACGAGGCGATGCTGGGCATGGTCCTGCTGTGCCTGGGGGCCGGTTCGCTGGTGGCCATGCCGCTGGCCGGTGCGCTGGCGGCGCGCCAGGGCTGCCGTCGCGTCATGGTCGCGGCGATGCTGGTGGCCTGCGCGGTCCTGCCGGTGCTTGCGCTGGCACCGGACGCGGTGCTGCTGGGCCTGGCCCTGTTCGTGTTCGGCGCGGCGATCGGCGCGATGGACTGCACCATGAACCTGCAGGCGGTGGTGGTGGAACGCGAGAGCGGGCGGGCGCTGATGTCCGGATTCCACGCGTTCTACAGCATCGGCGGATTCGCCGGCGCCGCGGCGATGACCGCGCTGCTGAGTGCGGGAGTGGCGCCTGTCGCTGCCTGCGTGGCCGCGGTTGCGGTGGTTCTGGCCCTGGTTGCCGTCGCCGTGCGCCACTGGCGCCAGGAACGGGCGGATTCGGACGTGCCTGCCTTCGCCTGGCCGCGCGGCATCGTGCTGCTGATCGGCGCGGTGTGCTGCGTGATGTTCCTGGCCGAGGGCGCGATGCTGGACTGGGGCGCGGTGTTCCTCGACCAGGCCAAGGGCATGGATCCGGAGCGTGCCGGCGTGGGCTACGTGGCCTTCGCACTGGCGATGACGGTGGCGCGCCTGGCCGGCGACCGCGTGGTCCAGGCCGTCGGCGCCATGCGTGCGGTGGTGGCGGGAGCGCTGGTCGCGTTTGCCGGATTCGCGGTGATCGTGCTGGCGCCGGCCCCGCTGCCGTCGCTGGCCGGCTTCGTGCTGGTCGGGATCGGCTGCGCCAACATCGTGCCGGTGATGTTCACGGCGGCAGGGCGCCAGTCGGCCATGCCGGGAAGCCTGGCGATACCGGCGATCAGCACCTTCGGCTATGCCGGCGTGCTGGCCGGGCCGGCCCTGGTCGGCTTCGTCGCCCATGGCACGTCGCTGCAGTTCGCGTTCTGGTGCCTGGCCGCTGCCGTGGCGGGCGTGGCCGCGGCCACGCGCTGGCTGCGCAGCTAGCTGGAGGACGTCGTCGCATCTTCCCCGGCGATGCGCCGCTTCGTGCGCCAGGCCATCAGCTGGCCGACGACGGCCGTGGCGAGGAGGCAACTGTTGGTGACGATGAACACGGTGTTGTCCAGCAGCACCGAGTAGACGATGAACAGCGCCGAGGCCGTTGCCTGGCCGACGAACAGCCAGGTCGACACGCCTTCGCCGCCGCTGCGCGCCTGTTTGAGGATCTGGCGGACCAGGGTCGCCAGCAGCACCGCGGAGGCGGCCCAGCCGATGAGGTCGGGATTCATGGCCTGCTGCTCCGCTGTCCGCCGTCGGGTCGTGGGCAGTCCAGCGCCTGCAGGCGGGGCGCGCTGGAGGCGTCGATCGATGATGCGTGCATGGACGGGAAAGACCTCGCGTGGAAGCCCAGCTTTGCGTGGTCCCGGTCAAGCCGGGGTGAGGTGGTGGCGTCAGCGCACGCCGTCGCTGGCCGTGGTCGGATCATGGGTGGTTGGCAGGATCTGCCCGGCCTCGACCCACTCCCGCAACCTGCGCAGGGCCTGGCCGGCGAGCAGTAGCGGGGCGGGGTCGGCCTGGCGGCCCAGCAGCCCGGTCAGGAAGCCTTCGATCCGGAAAGCCACCTCCAGGGTTACCTCGGTGCCGGGGCGGCCAGGGGCGGGCAGGGCGCACAGTTCGCTGGACAGGAGGAAGCCGCCATCGCCTTCGGCATGATGGCGGACGCAGTTGCCGGTGCGTGCATCCTGGTGCAGCCATACCCGCGGCGAGGGGCCCAGTGGTGTCCTGATGCGCCACAGGGTGGGGTCCTCGCCGCCACCTGCGGGTTCAGCCGCGCCTTCCACGATGCGCTTCTGCACCGCAGGGTCGCACCAGGCATCGAGGATGCGTGCTGCGTCGGCCTGGAAGGTCAGGGGGCGGCGGATGCTGAGGGTCGGTCTGCCCGCATGGGCGTGTCCGTTCATGGCCTGCCCCCCGTGATGACGCGCGCGAAGGGCAGGCTGCCTGGTCGAAAGGCATTGCGATGGCTTGGCATGGATGTGCTGTGCGTGGGGGCGCGGCTGCAGGCTGCCGCGTGTCCGGGATCCATCGCGTGAATAGGCGGGGCGACCGCGATGCAAAGCGTTCAATCGCGGCGTGTATCGCTGACGGGTTCAGGCGGAGCCGACCCGTATCACGCGCTCGACCTCGTCCAGCCAGTACAGGTGTACGCCGCCATCGCCATCGTCGACCCGGAACAGGCCGTTGGTGCCTTCGTTGCCATCGGGATCGAAGAACTGCTGGATGGTCGGCCGTTCCGGCAGCGTGCCCCTGAGGACACTGCCGTCGCGCATGTGCAGCTCGACCGCCAGTTCCCCGTCCAGTTCCAGCTGCAGGGTCTTGAGGCGCTCGATGGCCTCCGGGTCGGTGTGCACGCGCGGTGCGATGGCAATGCTGTTCATGGCCGTCCTCCTCAAGGATCGACACACGCTAACCGGAGCGGGGTGACCGCCCGATCACGAGGTTGCCTGCACGTGGCGTGGACCGCGCAGGCCGCAGTCTGGAACGCCGTCCCTGCCGGAGCACGCATCCATGACCGATCCGACCAGGAACCTGCCGCCGCTGCCGGAGCCTGGCAGCGTCCTGCCCACCCGCGGCCACGTTTCCGGCCGTTCCCTGCCATCCAATCCGCCGTCATCGCGCTATCGCCCGGCGACCCGGCTGGGCCTGGGCGGCGTGGCGATCGGCAACGGTTTCGCCGCCGCCAGCGACGCCCAGTGCGAAGCGACCCTGGCCGCGGCCTGGGATGCCGGCGTGCGCTACTTCGACACCTCGCCCTGGTACGGGCTGGGACTGTCGGAACGGCGCTTCGGGCATGTCCTGCACCGGCATCCGGCGGAGGCGTACACGCTTTCCACCAAGGTGGGACGGCTGCTGATCGCCACCCGCGGCCCGCTGCAGGAAACCATGTGGGTCGAGCCGGCCCCGTTCCACTATCGCTACGACTATTCGGCGGCTGGCGTGCGGCGCTCGGTCGAGGACAGCCTCAACCGCCTGGGCGTGTCGCAGCTGGACGTGGTTTTCATCCACGACCTGTCGCCGGACAACGAGGACGACCTGGGCATGCCCTGGGAACGGCGCTTCGCCGAAGCGGCGAAGGGCGCCATGCCCGAGCTCAACCGGATGCGCTCGGAAGGGCTGATCAAGGGCTGGGGTTTCGGCGTCAACCGGCCGGAGCCGGCGCTGCTGGCGCTGGAGGAGGCCGATCCGGACATCTTCCTGCTGGCATGCCAGTACTCGTTGCTGGACCACGCCCAGGCGCTGCATGACACCTTCCCGCGCATCGCCGCGCGAGGTGCCTCGGTGGTGGTGGGATCGCCGCTGCTGGCCGGCTACCTGGCCGGCCGCGACCGTTACCTCTACGACGGCACCGTGCCGGAATGGGCCCCGCGGAAGCGGGCAAAGGCGCAGGCGGCATGCGACCGCCACGGCGTGGACCTGCGCACGGTCGCCCTGCAGTTCGCGGCGGCGCCGGAGGTGGTGTCGGCGGTCATTCCGGGAGCACGCACCCCGGAACAGGTGCAGGCCAATGTCGCCTCGATGGCAGTGGACATACCGGCGGCGCTGTGGGCGGAACTGAAGGACGAGGGGCTGATCGAACGCGACGCCCCGGTGCCGGCGGGCTGAGCACCCGAAGCCGGCGCCGCGACGCCTCGCGGCGCCGTGGCGTCGCCATCCCGGCCGGCCACGTCAGCCGGCCTGCGGCTCCGGTTCGCCGCCGGCTGCGTCCGCGGTCGCCGCGACACGGTCGTGGCTGTGGTCCCGCGCCAGGTACAGGTAGAACGCCGGCAGGACGAACAGGGTGAACGCGGTACCGATGGTCATGCCCGAGGCGATCACCATGCCCAGCGAGAAGCGTGCCGCCGCACCGGGGCCCTTGGCGATCAGCAGCGGGATCATCGCGAACACCAGCGCGGCGGTGGTCATCAGCACCGGACGCAGGCGGATGCTGGTGGCCTGCTCGATCGCCTCGCGCCTGGACAGCCCCTGCAGCTGCAGCTTGTTGGCGAACTCCACGATCAGGATGCCGTGCTTGGAGATCACGCCGACCAGGGTCACCAGGCCGACCTGGGTGTAGATGTTGATACTCATGCCGGGAAACGCCTCGATCCCTGCGATCTGCAGTGCGCCGGCCACCAAGGCCAGGAAATTGAGCACAAGCAGCGCGCCGGAGATCGCCATCGGCACGGTGACCAGCATGATCAGCGCATCGCGGAAGCTCTCGAACTGGGCGGCCAGCACCAGGAAGATCGCGACCAGGGCGAAGCCGAGGGTGACCAGCATGGTCGCGCCCTCCTGCTTGTACTGGCGCGACTCGCCGGCGTAGTCGACGCTGTAGCCCTGCGGCAGCACTTCCGCCGCCGCCTGCTCCAGCACGCGCAAGGCCTCGCCCTTGGACACGCCGGGGCGCGGGGCGAAGGTGATGCCCACCGCGTTCAGCTGCTGGAAGCGCTTGAGCGTCTGCGGCTGGGCGCTTTCCTGCAGGGTGACCAGGGTCGACAGCGGCACCAGTTGGCCGTCGCGGGTGCGGGTGTAGTAGTTGCGCAGCTGGTCGGCATTGAGCCGGTCGCTGCGCTGCACCTGCGGGATCACCCGGTAGGAGCGGTTCTCCATGGCGAAGCGGTTGGTGTATCCGCCGGACAGCATCGCCGCCATGTCCGCCGCCAGGGTGCGCATGTCGATGCCCAGCGAGGCCGCCTTCTCGCGGTCGATCTGCACCTCGATCCGCGGCTTGTCGATCTTCAGGTCCTTGTCCAGGAAGATGAAGCGTCGGCTTTCCATGGCCTTCTGCACGATCGCATCGGACAGTTCGTTGAGCTGCTGCAGCGAGCCGATGCCCAGGACCAGGAACTCGCCACCGCCATCGCCGCCGGCCGAGGGCAGGGAAGGCGGCACCAGGGCGAAGGTGTTGAGGCCGGTGACCTGGGCCAGCCTGGGCTGCAGCTCCTGCTGCAGTACCTGGTTGGTCGATCGCCCGCGCTCGCTCCAGGGCTTGAGGACGAAGCCGGCCATGGCGCTGTTGCTGGCGCCGCCACCGCCGCCGAAGCCGCCGTTGAACAGGAAGAAGTCGTTGACCTCGGGGATCTCCCCGGCCATCGCATTGATCTCTTCGGTGTAGCGCTCCACGTAGTCCAGGGTGGTGTAGGCGTCGGCGCCGCCGATGGCGAAGATGAAGCCCTCGTCCTCCAGCGGCGCCGGCTCCTTGGGGGCGGTCCAGTAGAAGACGGCGCACGACACCAGCACCAGCAGGCCGAACGCCGCGATCACGCCGCGGGTCTCCAGCGCGCTGTGCAGGCGGCGCTGGTAGCCGTCGCGCAGCTTGTTGAAGCGGGTGTCCAGCCAGGCCTCCATCCGGCCCATGCCCTGGCCGGGGCCGTGCGCCTTGAGCAGGCGCGCGCACATCATCGGCGACAGGGTCAGCGCGATCACGCCCGAAAGCAGCACCGAGCCGGCCAGGGTGAAGGCGAACTCGGTGAACAGCACGCCGGTCAGGCCGCCCTGGAAGCCGATCGGCAGGTATACCGCCACCAGGGTGGTGGTCATGGCCACCACTGGCCACGCCAGCTCGCGCGCGCCCTTGATCGCCGCGTCGTGGGGGTTCATGCCCTCCTCGATGTGGCGGTGGATGTTCTCCAGCACGATGATCGCGTCGTCCACCACGATGCCGATCGCCAGCACCATCGCCAGCAGGGTCAGCAGGTTGATGGTGAAGCCCATCAGCAGCATCAGGAAGAACGCGCCCACCAGCGACAGCGGCACGGTCACCGCCGGCACCAGCACGCTGCGCAGCGAGCCGAGGAACAGGAAGATCACCACGATCACGATGATCACCGCCTCGATGATGGTCTGCACCACCTCGTTGATCGCGTCCTCGATCGCCTCGGTGCTGTCGTAGGGGATGCTCGCCTCGATGCCCTCCGGCAACTGCGGCACGATCTCGTTGTCCCACACCCGGCGGACTTCCTCGATCACGTCCAGCGAGTTGGCGTCGGGCGAGACGAAGATGCCCATGAAGGTGGCGGCGTCGCCGTTGATCCGCACCGAGGTGCCGTAGTTTTCCGAGCCCAGCTCGACGTCGGCGATGTCGCCCAGGCGCACGATCGCGCCGTTCTCCTCGCGCACGATCAGCCGGCGGAATTCCTCGGCGTTGCGCAGGTCGGTGCGCGCGGTGAGGTCCACCGCCACCATCTGGCCCTTGGTCGAGCCCAGCGCCGAAAGCACGTTGTTGGACTGCAATGCCTGGTGCACGTCGCTGGCGGTGACCTGCAGCGCGGTCATGCGGTCAGGCTTGAGCCACACGCGCATGGCGAAGGTGCCCGCGCCCAGGATCTCGGCGCGCTGCACGCCGGGGATGGTGGCGATGCGCGGCTCCACTGCCCGCACCAGGTAGTCGGTGATCTGGTTGTTGTCGAGCCGTTCGCTGGAGAAGGACACGTACATCGCCGCGATCTGCTGGCCCTGCTGCAGGTCGATCACCGGGTCCTCGGACTCGGCCGGCAGCTGGTTGCGGAGCTTGTTCACCTTGGCCGCGATCTGGGTCAGGGCCTCGTTGGCGTCGCGGTCCAGGCGGATGTAGGCCTGGATGGTGGAAATGCCGGCGGCGCTGGTCGAGGTCAGGTAGTCGATGCCCTCGGCCGAGGCCACCTCGCGTTCCAGCGGCGTGGTGATGAAACCCTGCATCAGGTCCGCGTCGGCGCCGTAGTAGGTGGTGCTGACGGTGACCACCGCGTTCTGCAGCTCCGGGTACTGGCGCACGTTGAGCTCGGAGAACGAGCGCAGGCCCAGCAGCAGGATGAACAGGCTGACGACCATCGCCAGCACTGGCTTGTTGATGAAGATGTCGGTGAATTTCATCGTTGCCTCCACCGGCCGCATCGGCGGCCGGACAGGGGGGCGCCGCGGGGCGGCGGCCGGGACCGGCGGGCGTGCCGCCGGTCAGCGGTTCTCGGGAGTCGGCGCGGCGTCGGCCTGCGGGGTCACCGTGTTGTTGATGATCACCGCCGCATCGTTGCGCAGGCGCAGCAGGCCGCTGCTGACCACCACCTCGCCGGGCTTGAGGCCGTCGGTGATGCCGACCAGGTCGCCGCGGGTAGGGCCGGTGGTCACGAAGCGCTGCTTGACCACGTGCTGCGGCGCCTGCTCGCCCTCCTGCACCTCGGCGTTCTTTACCTCGTCCGGCGCCTCGGCCAGCACGTATACCGAGTTGCCGTAGGGGTTGAAGCTGACCGCCGTCTGCGGCACCACCACCACGTCGCGGGACTGGCCCAGGTCGAAGCGGACGCGGGCGAAGGTGCCCGGGCGCAGCACGCCCTCGGGGTTGGCCAGCGTTGCGCGCACCGGGAAGTTGCGGGTGCTGGTCTCGACCGCGGGTTCGACCGCGGTGATCGTGGCCTCGAACTCCTGCCCGGGCAGTGCGTCGACGGTCACCCGCACCTTCGTGCCCGGGGCCACCTGGTTCATGCGCTGCTCGGGCAGGGTGAAGTCGACGTGGATCGGGTCCAGCGCCTGCAGGCCTACGATCGGGTCGCCCGGGTTGAGGTACTGGCCGAGGTTGACCTTGCGGATACCGAGTACGCCATCGAATGGCGCGCGGATGGTCTTCTGCGCGATCAGGGCGCGCTGGGCCTCGGCCTGGGCGCGGGTCTGGGCGGCGTCGCTGGTGCGCTCGTCGACCTCGGCCTGGGAGACCAGCTTCTGCCCGCCAAGCTCGCGCCAGCGGTCGCGCTGGGTGGCGGCCAGCCGGGCGGCCGCCTCGAGCGCGTTCAGCTGGGCCAGCTCGTTGGCGGTGTTCAACTGCACCAGCAGGTCGCCCTTGCGCACCCGCTGCCCGGATTCGAATGCGATGCGCTGGACCACGCCGCCGGCCTCCGTGGTGACCTGGGTGCCGTTGTCCGCCACCAGGGTGCCCACCGCCTCGGCGGTATCGCTCCAGTTCTCGGCGCGGGCCTCGAAGGTGCTGACCTGCACCGCCGGCTGCGGCATGTTGTCGAAGAAATCGTTGAGCGCGCGCTGTGACAGGAACCACAGCACGAACACCCCCCCGAATACGACGGCGAACAGGATCAGCATCAGGGTCACGCGCCGGCCAGTGGAAGGCGGACGCCGGGTGGACTGCGGCTTGCTGTCACTCATCGGGATTCCATTGCGTCAGGTCGTTCGGGAACGGCATCGCGGCCGGCGGGGCCGGGGGGCGTGCGATGGCGGGTACTGCGGCGGCAGGGACTGCAATGTGGCGGGGCCGGGGCGAGGACTGGCCGGAAGGGCCGATTCTGGACATGGTCCGGTTGCCTGTGCAACGACCGCGGCAGCGGACGGCGGCTGGGCCATAATCGGCCGCCTCCCGTGTCCGCCTGCCGAATGCCGGTGAGGGCCCCTGCCTCGCCACGCCGCATCCTGTTCGCAAGCCTCATCGGTACGACGATCGAGTTCTTCGATTTCTACATCTACGCCACCGCTGCGGTGCTGGTGTTCCCGAAGCTGTTCTTCCCGGCGTCGGAGCCGACCGCGGCCACCCTGCAGTCGCTGGCGACCTTCGCCCTGGCCTTCCTGGCCCGGCCACTGGGGTCGGCGGTGTTCGGGCACTACGGGGACCGCATCGGGCGCAAGGCGACCCTGGTGGCGGCGCTGCTGACCATGGGCATCTCCACCGTGCTGATCGGCCTGCTGCCGACCTATGGGCAGGTCGGCGTGCTGGCGCCTGCGCTGCTGGCGCTGTGCCGCTTTGGCCAGGGCCTGGGCCTGGGCGGCGAATGGGGCGGGGCGGTGCGGCTGGCCACCGAGAACGCGCCCCCGGGCAAGCGCGCCTGGTACGGCATGTTCCCGCAGCTGGGCGCGCCGCTGGGCTTCCTGTGCTCGACCGGCGTGTTCCTGGTGCTGGCCCACTTCCTCGACGAGGGCCAGTTCATGGCCTGGGGCTGGCGCGTGCCGTTCCTGGCCAGCGCCGCCCTGGTCCTGGTCGGGTTGTGGGTGCGGCTGCGCATCACCGAGACGCCGGCGTTCCAGAAGACCCTGGAGCGCGAGGAACGCGAGCGCCTGCCGATGGCCACGGTGCTGCTGCGCCATCCGGGCACCCTGGTGGTCGGCACCCTGGCGCTGATGGCGACCTTCGTCCTGTTCTACCTGATGACCGTGTTCGCGCTGAGCTGGGGCACGGCCGGCCTGGGCTACGACCGCGAGCAGTTCCTGCTGCTGCAGATGGTCGGCGTGCTGTGCTTCGCCGCGACCATCCCGCTGTCGGCGGTGTACGCCGACCGCTTCGGCCGCCGCCGGGCGATGATCGTGGCCACGGCCGGGATCATCCTGTTCGGCCTGCTGTTCAAGCCGCTGTTCGAGGCCGGCAGTGCCTGGCAGGTGCTGCTGTTCCTGTGCGTCGGCCTGGGCCTGATGGGGCTGACCTACGGTCCCTGCGGCACGATCCTGGCCGAGATGTTCCCCACGCCCGTGCGCTATACCGGCGCCTCGCTGGCCTTCAACCTGGCGGGCATCCTCGGCGCCTCGCCGGCACCCTACATCGCCACGAAGCTGGCCGGCGAGCATGGCATCGGCGCGGTCGGTGCCTACATGGCAGGCATGGCCATGCTGACCCTGCTGGCGCTTCTGCTGGTGCCTCGCCGGCCGGTGGAATGAGCCGGCCGGCCGCGGTGCGGCCAGCGGCGGAGCTCAGTGGGCGTGGGAATGCCCGGGGAACAGGCGGTGCAGGGTGCGCGACAGCCAGCCGCCCTGCTGGTGCTCGCGGGTGAAGCGGTCCAGGTGCCGCCGCACCTGCTCCGAATAGGCCTTGTCGTCGTTGCGGATGTGGTTGAACAGCCAGCGCGAGAGCATGCTCTTGAGTTCGTCGACCACGTCCTCCCCGGCCTGGTAGCGCATCCGGTACTCGGAGACGCGCTTGGTGAACACCTCGTGCACCCGCTTGTGGGCGGCGCAGAACGGGTAGCCGGCCTCCTCCATCAGCTCCTCCTCGAAGGCGAAGTGGGAGAGGGTGTAGTCCACCAGTTCGTCCAGCACCTCGCTCACGGCCAGCGCGGAGGCACCGGTCTGCGCCTGGTGCAGCTGGTTGATCATCGCCACGATGCGGCGATGTTGTTCGTCGATCACCTCGATGCCGGTATCGAGGTCGTCCTGCCAGATCATCAGCGACATTGGGTCACGTACGCGGTGGAGTTGCGCGCAGGCTAGGGGGCGCCGCGGGCGGCGGCCTTGATCGGGATCAAACGCGCGGGCCGAACAGGCGGGCGAGCGTGGAGGCCATCCAGCCGGCGCCCTCCTGGCGACGGGCGAAGCGCTCCAGGTGCCGGCGTACCTGTTCCGTGTATGCCCGGTCGTCATTGCGGATGTGGTTGAACAGCCACGTCGAGAGCAGGTCGCGCAGCTCGTCGACCACGTCCTCGCCGGCGCGGTGGCGCTCCTGGTAGCGGAGGACCCGGCGGGCGAACATGTCGTGGATCCGCCGGTGCGCGTCGGTGAGCGGGTAGCCGGCCACCGCCATCAGCTCCTCCTCGAAGGCGAAGTGCGACTGGGTGTAGTCGAGCAGGTCGGCGATCACTTCGCCCGCCGCCTCCGGCGCGCCTTCGGCCGGCTGGTTGATCATCGCCACGATGCGCCGGTGCTGCTGGTCGATCACGTCGATGCCGGTATCCAGGTCGTCCTGCCAGGTGATGGTCCGGGACATGCATCCCCCTTCGAGGCCACGGGAACGGACCGGCGGAGGCTAGGGGAGGGCCGACGGCGCCGGCCTTGATCCTGGTCAACCCGCGGTGGGCAGGCGACGGACGGTCGCGGCTCAGGCCGCGTCGACGATGCGGTTGCGGCCGCCGGCCTTGGCCAGGTAGAGGCGGCGGTCGGCTTCGGCCAGCAGGCTGTGCAGGGTATCGCCCACCCGCGCGTTGCAGGCGCCGATGCTCACCGACAGGCGCAGCTCGCCCTGCTCGACCGGTACCCGCAGGTCCTCCACCCGCAGGCGCAGACGCTCCAGGTGGCCATTGAGCGCGGTCCCTTCCAGGCCCGGCAGCAGCATGCAGAACTCCTCGCCGCCGAAGCGGGCGATGTGGTCCTGCGGGCGGGCGTGGGTGGCGATCGCGTGGGCAACCGCACGCAGGGCGCGGTCGCCGGTCTCGTGGCCCCAGGTGTCGTTGACGTGCTTGAAGTGGTCCAGGTCGAGCATGACCATCGCCAGCGGCTGGCGCACGTCGCGCATACGCGGCACCAGGCGTTCGGCCTGGTCGAGGAAGTGGCGGCGGTTGGGCAGGCCGGTGAGGAAGTCGCGGGTGGCCAGGGCCTGCAGGCTGCCGATCAGCTCCAGCTGGTCCACGTTCTGCGAGACCCGGCAGAAGAACTCCTCGCGCGAGTACGGCTTGCGCAGGAAGTCGTTGGCGCCGTTCTTGAGGAAGCGCGCGACCAGGCCGGGGTCGTCGCGGCCGGAAACGCCGATTACCGCCATGCGGTCGCGCGCGCGCAGGGCGCGCAGGCGGCGGGTCAGCTCGATGCCCTGCATGCCGGGCATCTCCTGGTCGACGATGGCCAGGCGGATGGTCGGATCGGCTTCCACCGCGGCCAGTGCGCGGTCGCCGTCCGGCGCCTGCACCACGCGGTAGCCGAACATCTCCAGCAGCAGGCCGGCGTGGGCGCGCGCGCTGGGGGAGTCGTCCACCACCAGGGCCGAGATCCGGCGGTTGCGCTCCAGGCGCTGCACCAGCCAGACGATGTAGTCCAGGCTGCCGGGCGTGTTCTTGAGCACGAAGTCGATGATCTGCCGGCGCAGCAGGCGCTCGCGCAGCTCCTCGTCGTAGACGCCGCTGACCACCACGGTCGGCAGCTCGCGGCCGAGGAAGCAGTCCACCACGTTCTCGTGGGCGCCGTCGGCCAGCACCAGGCCGGTCAGGACCAGGAACCAGTCGTCATGGGCGGCCAGCGCCGCGCGCGCCTCGGCCAGGGTCGAGGCCACGGTGACCGGCAACTCCAGCGGCTGCTCGATCGCCTGCGCAACCGCCTGCACGAACGCGCGCGAGTTCTCCACCAGCAGCACGCGCTGCGGCAGCGGAGGCGAGTGCAGGTTGGGTGCTGTCGCTGGCATGCCCCGTCATGTGGACAGTTCGTCCCTGTCCATAGCGGCACGTCACGCATCGACTTTAGATACGGTCACGCTTTTTCCGGCATGGGGTCTCACCACAGGGCGTCGCGCAGCCGGTACCAGGCCATCGCGGCCACCAGCAGCGGCATGCGCAGCAGCCGGCCGCCGGGGAAGGGGGCATGGGGGATCTTCGCGAATGCGTCCAGCCGCCGCGACTGCCCGGCGATGGCCTCGGCGACCAGCCGCCCGGCCAGGCCGGTGGTGGCCACGCCGTGCCCGGAGAAGCCCTGGGCGAAGTACACGTTGTTCCCCAGCCGGCC
Organism: Pseudoxanthomonas suwonensis; assembly: GCF_010093235.1. Lineage (GTDB taxonomy): Bacteria > Pseudomonadota > Gammaproteobacteria > Xanthomonadales > Xanthomonadaceae > Pseudoxanthomonas > Pseudoxanthomonas suwonensis. Next base: position 64,722 of record NZ_PDWP01000010.1, read on the forward strand.
CCAGTGCGGGGCGCGGTTGAGCGAGATGTCGATGTAGCCGCCCCAGAGGTAGTCGATCGGCACCCCAGCCAGCTGCGGGAACACGGTGCGGATGCGCCGCTGCATCACCCAGCCCAGGTTCGGCGGCGGATAGCTGGAGTAGCTGGCACGGCCGCCGAACAGCAGGCGGTGGTCGCGGCTGAGGCGGAAGTAGTCCAGCGCCCAGGTCACGTCGGCGACCGCCATGTCGTTGCGGATCAGGGCGCGCGCGCCTTCCTCGCCCAGCGGCGCGGTGGCGGCGATGTAGGTGCCCACCGGCATCATCCGCGACTCGACCTCCGGGGCGATTCCGCGCAGCCAGGCATTGCCGCACAGCACGGCGAAGTCGCCGCTGGCCTGGCCGCGGGCCGTGCGCAGCACCGGCTTCGGGCCCCGGACCAGTTCCACCACCGGCGACTGCTCGTAGATGCGCACCCCGGCGGCCAGCGCGGCGCGGGCCAGGCCCAGGCAGTACTCCAGCGGGTGGAGGTGGCCCGAGGCGCGGTCGTAGACCGCTCCGAGGTAACGATCGCTGGCCAGTTCCTGGCGCAGGCGGGCGCGGTCCCACCATTCCAGCGGGTAGTCGTAACGCTCGGCCATCTCCACCAGGCCGGCGCGCAGCTCGCGCTCCTGGCGCGGCCGGATCGGCACGTGGGCGTGGCCGTCGCGCCAGTCGCACTGGATGCCGTGGCGGGCGATGCGTCCGCGCAGGCGCTCCATGGCCTCGCGCGACATGTCGAACAGCAGCCGCGCCTCGTCCGGGCCCAGCAGCTTCTCCAGGGTGGCCTGCTCGCAGCCGTAGCCGACGATGGCCTGGCCGCCGTTGCGGCCCGAGGCGCCCCAGCCGATCCGCTGGGCCTCGACCACCACGACCCTGTAGCCGGCCTCGGCCAGCTCCAGCGCCGCGGTCAGGCCGGTGTACCCGGCACCGAGGATGCACACGTCCGCCTCGACCGCCCCCTCCAGCACCGGCTGCTGCGGCAGGGGCATGGCGCTGGCGGCGTACCAGCTGGGCGGATAGTCCGCGCTCACCGGCGACTCCGGGCGCGGAGGGCGTCACACGCTGCGCAGGTACCAGGCATAGTCGACGTCGCTGACCAGGGTGTTGAAGTCCAGCATCTCGCGGCGCTTCTGCTGGCCGTACACGTGGCGGAAGGATTCGCCGTACCACCGGGCGGCAAAGCCGCTGGCCAGGAAGTCGTCGATCGCCTGGCGCCAGTGCGGCTGCCGCAGCTCGAACTGTTCGTAGGCATTGCCGGCCACCGGCGGGCCTGGATCCTGGCGGCTTTCAAGTCCGTGCAGGATGCCCGCCAGCACCGCGGCGGCGACCAGGTAGGGATTGGCGTCGGCGCCGGCGATGCGGTGCTCGATGCGGGTATTGGCCGGGTCACTGTGCGGAATGCGCAGGGCCACCGTGCGGTTGTTGAAGCCCCAGCTGTCGTTGAGCGGGACGAAGGCGTTGGCGACGAAGCGGCGGTAACTGTTGGCGTGCGGCGCGAACAGCAGCAGGTTGTCGGGCGCGCTGGCCTGCAGCCCGGCCACGGCGTGGCGCAGGGCATCGGCCGGCGCATCGGGGCTGCAGGCGAACACGTTGCGGCCGTCGCGGTCGAGCAGGCTCACGTGCAGGGGCATGCCGCTGCCAGCCTGGCCGGCCAGCGGCTTGGCCATGAAGCTGGCCAGCGCGCCGTGCTGCTGGGCGATGGCCTTGATCACGCGCTTGAGCAGGACCGCGTCGTCGCAGGCGGCCAGTGCGTCGGCGCGGTGGCCGAGGTTGATCTCGAACTGGCCCGGCGCGTACTCGGCCACGGCGGTATCGGCGGGGATGCCCTGGGCGCGGCAGGCGCGGGCCACGGCGTGGATGAAGTCGGCGTTCTCGTCCAGGTCGTCGATCGAATAGACCTGGGTGCTGTCGTTGCGGCGGCCGGTGCTCCGGTTGACCGTCGGTTGCGGGCGGCCTTCGGCATCGGGCAGGCGGTCGAACAGGTAGAACTCCAGCTCCACCGCCAGCACCGGGGTCAGCCCGGCGGCGGCGAAGCGGTCCAGCACCCGCTGCAGGACCCGCCGCGGGTGCGCCTCGAACCAGCCGTCATCGCCATCCTCCATCTGCAGCAGCAGCTGCAGGGCAGGGCGCGCCGACCACGGAACGGGCCTGAGGCTGCCGGGGATCGGCCGGCAGATCCGGTCCTCGTCGCCGATGTCGTAGCCCAGCCCGGTCTCCTCCACGGTGTTGCCGAGGATGTCGGCGGCCACCAGCGACATCGGCAGGCACACGCCGTTGGCGTACACCTTGCCGAGCGCCGAGGCGGGCACCCGCTTGCCGCGCAGCACGCCGTTGGCGTCGGGCAGCAGCAGGTCCACGTGGGCGTCGGCCGCACCCTCCAGGGCCTGCAGCGTGGCCAGGTCGCCGGCGGGTATCGCGGAGGTGGACGGAGCGGTCATGGCGGGGCCTCGGCGGGACGGGACGAGGGTAACAGCGGCGAGGTCGTCAAGAATACTCAACGCCGGCGACGGGCTGGCGCCGCGGTGGTGCGGCTGCGTCCTGCCGCGTGTTGTAAAAATAAAACGCCCGGGGTAAGTTGCCGGAACGCCATCGGACGCTGCTCGCATGGCCCTCACGCCGCTGGTCGGACTGCCCACCGACCGCAAACTGATCGGACCGCACCCGTTCCTCGCCACCGGCGAGAAGTACGTGCGCGCGGTGGTCGACGGCGCCGGCGCCATTCCGGTCCTGATGCCCTCGCTGCAGCCGGCACTGGATCCCGACACCTGGCTGTCGCGGCTGGACGGCCTGCTGCTCACCGGCGCGGTCAGCAACATCGAGCCGCACCACTACAGCGACGAATCCAGCTGGGAGGGCAACCTCCACGATCCGGCCCGCGACGCCAACACCCTGGCCCTGGCCCCGCGCGCGATCGCCATGGGCCTGCCGGTGCTGGCGATCTGCCGCGGCCTGCAGGAGGTCAACGTGGCCATGGGCGGGCGGCTGCACCAGAAGGTGCACGAGGTGCCCGGCATGATGGACCACCGCGAGAACCTCGAGGATCCGCTGGAAATCCAGTACGCCCCCTCGCACGACATCGACCTGGCGCCCGGCGGGCTGCTGGCCTCGCTGGCCGGGGCCGCACGCGTGCGGGTGAACTCGCTGCACGGGCAGGGCATCGCCCGGCTGGGCGACGGGCTGGTGGTCGAGGCCACCGCGCCGGACGGCCTGGTCGAGGCGTTCCGCGGCACCGGTCCCGGCTTCCTGCTGGGCGTGCAGTGGCATCCCGAATGGCAGGTTGCCTCCAATCCCTTCTACCTGGCGATCTTCCGCGCGTTCGGCGATGCATGCCGGGCCTGGGCCGAACGCCGCGCCGCCACGCCGGCCCCCGAACGCATCCGGACAACCGCATGAGTACACGCAGACGAACCCGCAAACCCGAGGCCAGTACCGAGGAGCAGCAGGAAAGCTCGCTGCGCCGCTGGCTCAAGGAACGGCGCATCACCGAGGTGGAGTGCCTGGTGCCGGACATCACCGGCAACGCGCGGGGCAAGATCATTCCCGCCGACAAGTTCAGCCACGACTACGGCACCCGCCTGCCGGAAGGCATCTTCGCCACCACCGTCACCGGCGACTATCCGGACGACTACTACGAGCTGACCTCGCCCTCGGATTCGGACATGCTGCTGCGGCCGGACCCGGACACGGTGCGGATGGTGCCCTGGGCCACCGACCCGACCGCCCAGATCATCCACGACTGCTACACCAAGGACGGCCATCCGCACGAGCTGGCGCCGCGCAACGTGCTGCGCAAGGTGCTGGCCGAATACGAGAAGGAAGGCCTGCGGCCGGTGGTCGCGCCGGAGCTGGAGTTCTTCCTGGTGCAGAAGAACACCGACCCGGACTTCCCGCTGCTGCCCCCGGCCGGTCGCTCCGGTCGCCCGGAGACGGCGCGGCAGTCGTACTCGATCGACGCGGTCAACGAGTTCGACCCGATCCTGGACCTGATGTACGACTACTGCGACGCGATGGAGCTGGACGTGGACACCTTGATCCACGAGTCCGGCGCGGCGCAGCTGGAGGTCAACTTCACCCACGCCGGCGCCCTGTCGCTGGCCGACCAGGTCTTCCTGTTCAAGCGCACCATGCGCGAGGCGGCGATGCGCCACGGCGTGTACGCCCCCTTCCTGGCCAAGCCCATGGAGACCGAGCCGGGCAGTGCCATGCACATCCACCAGAGCCTGGTGGACCGCAAGGGCCGCAACGTGTTCACCGGCAGGAAGCCCGGCGAGTTCAGCAAGACCTTCGGCCACTACCTGGCGGGCCTGCAGAAGTACGTGCCGATGGCGATGGCGTTCTTCGCCCCGAACGTGAACTCCTACCGCCGGCTGATGTTCGGCGAGGTTTCGCCCAGCAACGTGCGCTGGGGCTTCGACAACCGTACCTGCGGCCTGCGCGTGCCGATGGACACGCCGGAGAACCAGCGCGTCGAGAGCCGCTTTGCCGGCTCCGACGCCAATCCCTACCTGGCTATGGCCGCGACCCTGGCCTGCGGCCTGCTGGGCATCCGCGAGCAGCTCACCCCGACCGCCCCGACCGAGGTCAGCGCCAAGGAACTGGGCTACGACCTGCCGCGCTCGCTGGGCGAGGCGCTGGACGAGCTGGAGACCTGCACCCCGCTGGCGACCCTGCTGGGGCCGCGCTTCGTGCGTGCCTACGTGTCGGTCAAGCGCAAGGAATACGAGACCTTCTTCCGCGTGATCAGCTCCTGGGAGCGCGAGTTCCTGCTGCTGAACGTCTGACCCGCCGCGCGCCGCCGGGCGCGTGGCACGACAACCCGAGGAATCCCGCCGCATGGCCGCGATCGACCTGCCCGAACTTCAGCGCCTGGACGCCGCCCACCACCTGCATCCGTTCAACGACAACGCCGCCCTGGCGAAGCGGGGTACCCGGGTGCTGGTACGCGGCGAGGGCTGCTACGTCTGGGACGCGGAGGGCAACAGGCTGCTGGACGCCTTCGCCGGCCTGTGGTGCGTGAACATCGGCTACGGCCGAAGGGAGCTGGGCCAGGCCGCGGCCAGGCAGATGGAGCAGCTGGCCTACTACAACAGCTTCTTCCAGTGCACGACCGAGCCGACCATCCGCCTGGCCGCGCAGCTGGCCGAGCTCGCTCCGGGCGACCTCAACCACGCCTTCTTCGTCAACTCCGGTTCCGAGGCCAACGACACCATCCTGCGCCTGGTGCGGCACTTCTGGGCGGTGCAGGACAAGCCGCGGAAGAACATCTTCATCGGCCGCCACAACGGCTACCACGGCACCACCGTGGCCGGCGCCAGCCTGGGCGGGATGAAGGGCATGCACGAGCAGGGCGGGCTGCCGATCCCGGACATCCACCACATCGATCCACCGTTCTGGTTCGCCGACGGCGGCGACCTGTCGGAGGAGGAGTACGGCATCGTCGCCGCCCGCCGCCTGGAGCAGAAGATCCTGGAGCTGGGGCCGGAGCGGGTGGCGGCCTTCATCGGCGAGCCGGTCATGGGCGCCATCGGCGTGTACATCCCGCCGATGAGCTACTGGAAGGAGATCGAGCGGATCTGCCGCCAGTACGACGTGCTGCTGGTGGCCGACGAGGTGATCTGCGGCTTCGGCCGCACCGGGCAGTGGTTCGGCAGCCAGCACTTCGGCATCCAGCCGGACGTGATGACCATCGCCAAGGGCATCACCTCCGGCTACATCCCCCTGGGCGCGGCGCTGTTCAACGACCGCGTGGCCGGGGTGCTGAAGGACGCCGGTGGCGAGCTGGCCCACGGCGCGACCTATTCGGGCCACCCGGTGTGCGCGGCGGTGGCCCTGGAGAACCTGCGGATCATGTGCGAGGAGCGGATCGTCGAGCGCGCCCGCGAGGAGGTCGCCCCCTACCTGGCCCAGCGCTGGGCCGAGCTGGGCGGGCACCGGCTGGTGGGCGAGGCCCGCATCGTCGGGATGATGGGCGCCCTGGAGCTGGTCCCGGACAAGCGCCGGCGGGCGTTCTTCCCGGAGCGCGGCAAGGTCGGCGGCCTGTGCCGCGACACCGCCCTGCGCCACGGCCTGATCCTGCGCGCCACCTACGACTCGATGCTGCTGTCGCCGCCGCTGGTCCTGACCCGGGAACAGGTCGACGAACTGTTCGACAAGGCCTGGAAGGCCCTGGACGAGACCGCCCGGGCCATCGGCCACTGAAAAAGGGATGGGCAAAGCCCCGCGCCAGCGCTAACCTGAACCGCCTGAATCCCCTTCCTCCGAGGAACCTACGATGAAGCTCCGCCTGCTCACCCTGGGCATTGCCGCCAGCCTGCTCGCCGCCTGTGGTGGCAAGGACGATGCCGCGCAGGGGCCGGGTGGCGAGGAGAAGGTCCTCAACGTCTACAACTACTCCGACTACATCGCCGAGGACACCATCCCCGGCTTCCAGGAGCAGACCGGCATCCGCGTCACCTACGACGTCTACGACAGCGACGAGGTCCTGGAGACCAAGCTGCTGGCCGGTTCCAGCGGCTACGACGTGGTGGTCCCGACCCTGAACTTCTTCGGCCGCCAGATCCAGGCCGGCGTGTTCCTCAAGCTCGACAAGAGCAAGATCCCGAACCTGGCCAACCTCGACCCGAAGGTGATGGAGCGCATCGCCTCGCAGGATCCGGGCAACGAGTACGGCGTGCCGTACATGATGGGCACCACCGGCATCGGCTACAACGTCGACAAGATCACCGAAGCGTTCGGCTCCACCGAGATCGCCGACAGCTGGGACATCGTGTTCAAGCCGGAGAACATCTCGAAGCTGAAGGACTGCGGCGTGACCCTGCTGGACACCCCGGCGGACATGCTCCCCATCGCGCTGCACTACCTGGGCGAGGATCCGCACAGCTCCGACCCGGAGAAGTTGCAGAAGGCCGCCGACCTGATCAAGTCGATCCGCCCGTACGTGCAGAATTTCCATTCCAGCCAGTACGTCAGCTCGCTGGCCAACGGCAGCACCTGCCTGGCGGTGGGCTGGTCGGGTGACATCATCCAGGCCCGCGACCGCGCCGAGGAAGCCGAGAACGGCGTCAACGTCGCCTACTCGATCCCGAAGGAAGGCGCCCCGCAGTGGTTCGACATGCTGGCCATCCCGGCCGATGCGAAGCACCCGGAGAACGCGTACGCGTTCATCAACTACCTGCTCGAGCCGCAGGTGGCCGCCAACAACACCAATTACATCCACTACGCCAACCCGGTGAGCGCCGCCACGCCGCTGGTGGACGAGGAGATCCGCAACGATCCCACGATCTACCCGCCGGAGGACGTGGCCGCGAAGATGTTCACCTACGCGATCAACTCGCCGGAAACGGACAAGCTGTACACGCGGCTCTGGACGGAGATCAAGACCGGCCGCTGAGCCGGTCGCCAGGCGCCGCCCCGGGGCGGCGCCGGTTTTCGCATCCGTCGGAGAGCCGCGGCCTTGGCGGGACCGCAGCCGGAGCGATCCGGCTGTCGTCCGGCCATGGTGCCGGGGATCACCACAGGCCCTGCGGGGCAAAGGGGATGCGATGGGTACGTGCAAGGCGGGTTTGCTTGGCTGTCTGGTGGTGCTCGGGCTTGCCGCATGCGGCCGGTCCGGGGAATCCGGCGAGGAGGCGACGAAGCCCTCCGGTGCCGGGGTAGTGCATGTGTACAACTGGTCCGACTACATCGCCGACGACACCGTCCCCGGATTCGAGCGGGAGACGGGGATCAAGGTCACCTACGGCATGTTCGACAGCAACGAGCTGCTGGAGGCCAAGCTGCTGGCCGGCGGCTCGGGCTTCGACGTGGTCGTGCCCTCCCTGCAGTTCCTCGGCCGCCAGATCCAGGCCGGCGTTTTCCAGCCGCTGGACAAGTCGCGGCTGACGAACTACGGCGGGCTGGACCCGGCGCTGATGGAGCGCATCGCCATCCAGGACCCGGGCAACCAGTACGCCGTGCCTTACCTGTGGGGCACCACGGGGCTGGGCTACAACGTCGACAAGGTGGTCGAGGCCTTCGGCACCGCCGAGGTAGCCGATAGCTGGGACCTGCTGTTCAAGCCGGAGAACGTGTCGAAGCTGGCGCACTGCGGCGTGATGCTGCTGGATACGCCCACCGAGGTCATCCCGGCCGCGCTCAACTACCTGGGCGAGGACCCGAACAGCACCGACCCGGAGGTGATCCGCAAGGGCGCCGCGCTGGTCGCGTCGATCCGGCCCTACATCCGCACCTTCCACTCCAGCCAGTACATCGACGCCCTGGCCAACGGCAGCGCCTGCCTGGTGCTGGGCTGGTCCGGCGACATCCTGCAGGCCCGCGACCGCGCCGTGGAATCCGGCAACGGTATCAAGGTCGCCTACTCGATCCCGAAGGAAGGCGCGCCGCTGTTCTTCGACATGCTCGCCATCCCGAAGGACGCGAAGAACATCGACCAGGCCTACGCCTTCATCGACTACCTGCTGCGCCCGGACGTGGCGGCGGCCAACACCAACTACGTCAGCTTCCCCAACCCGGTGCCGGCCTCGCTGGAGCAGGTGGACGACGGGATCCGCAATGACCCGACCATCTACCCGCCGCCGGAAGTGGTCGGGAAGCTGTTCATGCTGGCGGTGATCCCGCCAGAGGTGGACCGCCTGTACACCCGGATCTGGACCGAACTGAAGAGCGGCCGTTAGGCTGCGCCCTGATTGCAGGTGCGGGTCGCCGCCGGCGGCCCGCCCCCCACCTGCCCAATGGAGTAGACATGGCGTCAAGCCCCGAACGCGCTAACCCGACCCTCGCCGCCGCCGGCGAGCAGGGCGGCTACCTGCGCATCGAGAACGTGCGCAAGGAATTCGACGGCTTCGTCGCCGTGGACGATGTCAGCCTGGACATCCGCAAGGGCGAGATCTTCGCCCTGCTGGGCGGCTCCGGCAGCGGCAAGTCCACCCTGCTGCGCTGCCTGGCCGGTTTCGAGCGGCCGACCCGCGGCCGGATCGTGCTGGACGGGGAGGTCATGAACGAGCAGCCCCCGTACGAGCGGCCGATCAACATGATGTTCCAGTCCTACGCCCTGTTCCCGCACATGACCGTCGAGCAGAACATCGCCTTCGGCCTCAAGCAGGACGGCCTGTCCCGCGATGCCATCCGCAAGCGGGTAGGGGAGATGCTGGAGCTGGTGCAGCTGGGCAAGCTGGCCAGGCGCAAGCCGCACCAGCTGTCCGGCGGCCAGCAGCAGCGCGTGGCCCTGGCCCGCTCCCTGGCCAAGGGGCCGAAGCTGCTGCTGCTGGACGAGCCGATGGGTGCGCTGGACAAGAAGCTGCGCTCGCGCATGCAGCTGGAGCTGGTCAACATCATCGAGTCCTCCGGGGTGACCTGCGTGATGGTCACCCACGACCAGGAGGAGGCGATGACCATGGCCAGCCGCATCGCGCTGATGGACCAGGGCTGGATCCAGCAGGTCGGCAAGCCGGACGAGATCTACGAGCAGCCGGCCAACCGCTTCGCCGCCGAGTTCATCGGTTCGGTCAACCTGGTCGACGCGGTGATCGACGACGACCAGCCCGAGTACGTCACCCTGCGCACGCCGGCGTTCGAAGCGCCGATCTACATCGGCCACGGCATCACCGGTTTCGAGGGCCAGCCGGTGTCCTTCGCCCTGCGCCCGGAGAAGCTGGGCATCGGCAAGTCCGAGCCGGACCAGCCGTACAACAAGGCCTGCGGCACCATCGAGGACATCGCCTATTTCGGCAGCCACTCGGTGTTCCACGTGCGCCTGCCCAGCGGCTCCAAGCTGCTGGTCAACTTCGCCAACCAGCAGCGCTGGGCCAGCGACGAGCTGACCTGGAACGACGAGGTCTGGGTCTGGTGGCGCGACAGCGACGGCGTGGTGCTGCTGTCATGAACATGCGCGCGCTGGCCCGTTACCTGCCTTCGGGGCGCTGGGCGGTGATCGCCATCCCGTTCCTGTGGCTGTTGTTCTTCTTCGCGATCCCGTTCCTGATCGTGCTGAAGATCTCCTTCTCGCGGCTGGCCATCGCCATGCCGCCGTACACGCCGATCGTCGAGGTGGTCGACAAGGCCCTGCACCTGCGCCTGAACCTGGGCAACTACGCTGCCCTGTTCATGGACGCACAGTACGGCCTGGCTTACCTGAGCTCGATCAGGATCGCGGTGGTCTCCACCGTGCTGTGCCTGCTGATCGGCTATCCGATGGCGTACTTCATCGCGCGGATGAAGCCGGCCACCCGCAACATCGCGCTGATGGCGGTGGTGCTGCCGTCGTGGACCTCGTTCCTGATCCGGGTCTACGCCTGGATCGGCATCCTCGACGCCAACGGCATCCTCAACCGGTTCCTGCTGTGGACCGGGCTCATCGACGCCCCGCTGCGGATCCTCTACACCCCGACGGCGGCCTACATCGGCATCGTTTACTGCTACCTGCCGTTCATGATCCTGCCGCTGTACGCCAACCTGGTGAAGCTGGACCACCGCCTGCTGGAGGCCGCCTACGACCTCGGCGCGCGGCCGTGGAAGGCGTTCCTGCGGATCACCCTGCCGCTGTCGCGCTCGGGCATCGTCGCCGGCTGCATGCTGGTGATGATCCCGACGGTGGGCGAGTTCGTGATCCCGGAGATGCTGGGCGGCCCGGACACCCTGATGATCGGGCGCGTGCTGTGGGGCGAGTTCTTCAACAACCGCGACTGGCCGGCCGCCTCGGCGGTGGCGATCGTGATGCTGCTCCTGCTGCTGGTGCCGATCCTGGTCTTCAACCGCGCCCAGCAGCGCACCCTGGAGGGCCGGCTGGCATGAACGACACCGTGGGCATGCGCATGCTGCGCTGGGCGGTGCTGGTGCTCGGCTTCGCCTTCCTGTACCTGCCGATCGTGCTGCTGGTGGTGTACTCCTTCAACTCCTCGCGCCTGGCCATGGTCTGGGCCGGGTTCTCGGTGAAGTGGTACGGCGAGCTGATGCGCGACCGGCAGATGCTGGACGCGGCCTGGGTCAGCCTGCGCATCGCGTTCTGGACCGCCACCGCGGCCACCGTGATCGGCACCCTTGGCGCGATGGTGATGACCCGCTTCCGCCGCTTCCCCGGCAAGACGCTGTTCGGCGCCCTGGTCACCGCGCCGCTGGTGATGCCGGAGGTGATCATCGGCCTGTCGATCCTGCTGATGCTGGTCTCGGTGGGCGGGGCGCTGGGCCTGCCGTCCAAGGGCATGGTCGCGATCTGGATCGCGCACGTGACCCTGACCGTGTCCTTCGTGACGGTGGTGGTGTCCTCGCGCCTGCAGGAGCTGGACCGCTCGCTGGAGGAGGCGGCCATGGACCTGGGCGCCAACCGGCTGAAGGTGTTCTTCCTGATCACCCTGCCGATCATCGCCCCGGCCCTGGTCTCCGGCTGGCTGCTGGCCTTCACCCTGTCGCTGGACGACGTGGTGATCGCCAGCTTCGTCTCGGGCCCGGAGTCGACCACCCTGCCGATCAAGATCTTCTCCTCGGTGAGGCTGGGCGTGAGCCCGAAGATCAATGCCCTGGCGACCCTGCTGATGATGGCCGTCTCGCTGGCGGCGGTGATCGGCTGGTGGCTGATGTACCGCGAGGACAAGCGGCGCCAGCGCGACATGCAGCTGGCCCTGCAGGACAATTCCTGAAACGCTGACGGGAGATTTCAGGTTGTTGTTCTGCCATTGCAACGGTTCTTCGCCGCCAGCCCGGTTTCCGGCGGCGGCGTCCGGCCCCATGCTCCCGTCCAGTCCAACTGGGAGAACGCCATGAGCATCCATCCGCAGGTCGAACCGGTCCGCGTGCTGCGCAAGGTCCGCGGCCTGCCCACCTCCGACGGCGCCGGCGTGCGCCTGACCCGCGTCATCGGCGGCCCGGAGCTGCCGGACCTGGACCCGTTCCTGCTGCTGGACGAGTTCGGCACCGACCGCGCCGAGGACTACATCGCCGGCTTCCCGGACCATCCGCACCGCGGCTTCGAGACCGTCACCTACATGCTCGACGGGCGCATGCGCCACCGTGACAACCACGGCAACGAAGGGCTGCTGACCTCCGGCGGCGTGCAGTGGATGACCGCCGGCCGCGGCCTGGTGCACTCGGAGATGCCGGAGCAGGAGTCCGGGCGCATGCGCGGCTTCCAGCTGTGGGTGAACCTGCCGGCGCGCGAGAAGATGACCGATCCGCGCTACCAGGAATTCGGCGCCGATCGCATCCCGGTCGCCCGTCCCGCCGCCGGCGTGGCGGAGAAGGTGATCGCCGGGCGCGTCGGCGGGGTGGAGGGCCCGATCCGGCAGCCGGCCACCGAGCCGCTTTACCTGGACATCGCCCTGGCCGCCGGCGCCGCCTGGGAATACACGCTGCCGGATGGCCACAACGCCTTCGCCTACGTCTTCGAAGGGCAGGCCACGGTGGGCGAGGGCGAGGACGCGCGCGCCCTGGACGCCAGCGAGATGGGCGTGCTGGGCGGCGGGGCACGGCTCTCCCTGCGGGCCGGCGATGCACCCGCGCGCCTGATCCTGGTGGCCGGACGCCCGCTGCGCGAACCGGTGGCCCGCTATGGTCCGTTCGTGATGAACCCCCGCCAGGAGCTCATGCAGGCCTTCGTCGACTTCCAGGAAGGCCGGTTCTAGGCGCAGTGGGCGGCGTCCGGCGCGTGCGCCGGCGCCGCCCGGTTCAGTACAGCGGCAGCTTGCGGGCCAGGTCCATCGCCCGCCGCAGCTGGTCCGGATCGTTGGCGTCCAGCCAGATCTGGGCATAGCGGTTCTTGCCCAGCTCGATCACGGTGATCCGCTTCTCGGCCGCGCCGGGCTGGGCGATCTCCGGGCGATACCAGTGCACCTCGTGGTTGCCGACCCTGCCTTCCTCGACGCGGTTGCGGCGGCGCGGATTCAGCTTGGGCTCGGTGCTGAACATCACCCCGAGCAGCTGGGTGCCTTCCGCATCGATCGCGCGGCAGACCTTGAAGTCCGAGCCACCGCTTTCCTCCCACGCCAGCTCCGTGTTCTGCGGCAGGGGCGGGCAGGCCTCGGCGGCCATTGCGCTGGAAGTGACGGCGATGCCCAGCACCAGGCCGAGCGTGTTGATCTTCTTTTTCATCGAAGCGTCGTCCCCAAGGTGGCCGCGTACGCGGCCCGTGGCTTGACCGGCTTGCCGGCCCACGACGGCGGGGCCATGCGGCGCTGCGAGGCGCCGGCAACCGGTGCGTTTCCCCTGTCGCCGCAGAACTCCCCACGGCGACGCTCCCGGGGGAGACCTTAACGCGCACCGGCAGCCGGATGCAAACCGCCCGGGTTAGAAGTTTCTTTGGAAATCAAAGCTGTAGCGTCGTCCATCGGCATCGACCTGGACATCCACCCGGATCACGTCGCGCTCGCCCACGTCGACCAGGCCCACATGGTCGACGTAGTCGCCGCTGCGGATCTGCCGCATCGCCACCTCCTGGCGGCGTCCGGACAGGTCGCGTGCCTGGGCGCGGACCTCGCCCGTGGCGGGACTCTCGTCGCCGCCGTCCCCGTTGCGCAGGGCAACCAGCAGCAGGGCCTTGCCGGCCGAGCGCTCGATGCCATAGCCGCGCGCCACCGCCGGGTCGAGGGACAGGGTGGGCAGCAGGGTGTAGCGGGCGCGCAGCGACCCCTGCAGTTCCGCCACCGCGGGGGCGGGTGGCACGAACTGCGCCGCCTGCGGCGCCTGGCCGCCGGAGCAGGCGCCCAGCAGCGGCAGCAGGACGGCGCAGGCCAGGGGCCGGATATGCCTGGGATCCATCTCAGCCTCCCGCCAGCTCGGTGCCGCGCACCCGCGCGGCGTGGATGGCGCGCGCGACCAGGTCCTCGAAGCCGTCGGCCTGGAAACGCTCGATCGCGGCCTGGGTGGTGCCGCCGGGCGAGGTCACCCGCCGGCGCAGTTCGTCCGCCGGCTCGCCGGTTTCGGACAGCATGCGCGCCGCGCCCAGCAGGGTCTGCACGACCAGGGTGCGTGCCTGTTCCGGTCCGAGGCCCTCGGCGCGCGCCGCCGCCTGCATCGCCTCGGCCAGCAGGAACACATAGGCCGGGCCGCTGCCGGAGACAGCAGTGACCGCATCCATCAGCGGTTCCTCGTCGATCCACACGGTGGCGCCGGCGGCGGCGAGCACCGCCTCGGCCTGCGCGCGCTGGCCCGCTTCCACGCCAGGTCCGGCATACAGGCCGGTCACGCCGGCGCCAAGCAGCGCAGGGGTGTTGGGCATGCAGCGCACCACGGCGGTTCCGTCGCCAAGCCATTCACGCAGCCGGTCCACGGGGATGCCGGCGGCGATCGAGACCACCAGCGGCCGGCTCCGTGCGGCGAACGGGGCCAGGGGCTCGCATACCCCGCGCATGACCTGTGGCTTGACTGCCAGCAGCCACAGCCCGGCTCCCTCGACCGCCGAAGCGGCATCGGGGAATGCCTGCACGCCGAAGTCCGCCGCCAGCGCCTCGCGCAGCGCCTGCACGGGCTCGGCCACGCGGATCCGCGCCGGATCGGCGCCGCGTGCGACCAGGCCGCCTATCAGGCTGCGTGCCATGTTGCCGCCGCCGAGGAAGGCGATGACGGGAAGGGGCCCGGGGTTGCTGGACATCGACGCCTCCTGCGCAGGGAAAACAGCAGTCTAGCGCCAGGCGCGGCCCGCTCAGGGGCGTGGGCGCGGCCCGAACAGCGCGGTGCCGATGCGCACCAGGGTGGCGCCCTCGGGGATGGCCACGGCGAAGTCGTCGCTCATGCCCATCGACAGCGTGTCGACCTGCGGATGGCGCGCGGCGAGTGCGTCGAACAGGCGCTTCATCGCCCGGAACGCCGGGCGCCGCTGTTCCGGGTCCGGATGCGGGACCGGGATCGCCATCAGTCCGCGCAGCGCCAGCCGCGGCTGCGCCGCCACCGCGGCGGCCAGGGCTTCGACCTCGTCCGGGCGGCAGCCGGCCTTGCCTTCCTCGCCCTCGACATTGACCTGCAGCAGCACGTTGAGCGGTGCCGCCGCCGGGTCCCGCCTGGCTGCCAGTGCCGTGACCACGCTGGCGCGGTCGATGCTGTGCACCCAGTCGAACACGCGCGCGGCGACCGCGGCCTTGTTCGACTGCAGATGGCCGATCAGGTGCCATTCCAGGGCGGCGTCGACCGACGGATCCAGGGCCTGGCGCTTTGCCGCCGCTTCCTGCACGTAGTTTTCGCCGAAGGCGCGCTGGCCGGCCGCGGCCAGCGCGGCCACCGCCTCGGCAGGCTGTACCTTCGATACCGCCAGCAGGCGCGGGCACGGCCGGCCTGCCGCCCCGGCGGCGGCCCTGATGCGCGCGAGGACTTCCTGGAGGCGGTCGGCGGGGCTTGGATCGGTCACGGTCGGGGCCGGGATTGGCAGGTGGGAAACGGACGCTATACTGCCGGCAGGGGACATCGCACGCCAGCCCGCGCAGCGCGGGCCGGCCGGGGAATTCTGGGGAAAAACTCACGCATGGATATCGCCGAACTGCTGGCCTTTTCGGTCAAGAACAAGGCTTCGGACCTGCACCTGTCCGCGGGCCTGCCGCCGATGATCCGCGTGGATGGCGACGTCCGCCGGATCAACATTCCCGCGCTGGACCACAAGCAGGTCCACTCGCTGGTGTACGACATCATGTCGGACAAGCAGCGCCGGGACTACGAGGAGTTCCTCGAGGTCGACTTCTCGTTCGAGATTCCCTCGCTGGCGCGCTTCCGCGTCAACGCGTTCAACCAGAACCGTGGCGCCGGCGCGGTGTTCCGCACCATTCCCTCCGAGGTGCTGACCCTGGAGGACCTGGGCTGCCCGCCGATCTTCCGCCAGCTCATCGACCAGCCGCAGGGCCTGATCCTGGTCACCGGCCCGACCGGCTCGGGCAAGTCGACCACGCTCGCGGGCATGATCGACCACATCAACAAGAACGAGTACGGGCACATCCTCACCGTCGAGGACCCGATCGAGTTCGTGCACACCTCGCAGAAGTGCCTGATCAACCAGCGCGAGGTGCACCGCGACACCCATGGCTTCAACGAAGCCCTGCGCTCGGCGCTGCGCGAGGACCCGGACTACATCCTGGTCGGCGAAATGCGCGACCTGGAGACCATCCGCCTGGCGCTGACCGCCGCGGAAACCGGCCACCTGGTGTTCGGCACCCTGCATACCAGCTCGGCGGCCAAGACCATCGATCGAATCATCGACGTGTTCCCCGCCGGCGAAAAGCCTATGGTGCGCTCGATGCTGTCCGAATCGCTGCGCGCGGTGATCTCGCAGGCGCTGCTGAAGAAGGTCGGTGGCGGGCGTACCGCGGCCTGGGAAATCATGGTCGGCACCCCGGCCATCCGAAACCTGATCCGCGAGGACAAGGTCGCGCAGATGTACTCGGCCATCCAGACCGGCCAGCAGTACGGAATGATGACCCTCGACCAGCACCTGCAGGACCTGGTCAAGCGCGGCCTCGTCACCCGTCCCCAGGCGCGCGAGTACGCAAAGGACAAGCGACTCTTCGAGTGATCGGAAAGGCGCGTGATTGGTGATTTGTAATTCGTGATTCGACAAGGCCGGAGGTCGTGACGCGGGATCGGTGAGTTGGGCGCATTCGCGCTTTCGAATCACCAATCACGAATCACGAATCCCGGCTCCGCAGGAGCCATCGATGAGCACCATGGATTTCACCTCGTTCCTCAAGCTGATGGCGCACCAGAAGGCGTCGGACTTGTTCATCACCGCGGGCATGCCGCCGGCGATGAAGGTGCACGGCAAGATCACGCCGATCACGCAGACGCCGCTGACCCCGCAGCAGAGCCGCGACATGGTCCTCAACGTGATGACCCCGGCGCAGCGCGAGGAGTTCGAGAAGACCCACGAGTGCAACTTCGCCATCGGCGTCGCCGGCGTCGGCCGCTTCCGCGTCAGCTGCTTCTACCAGCGCAACCAGGTGGGCATGGTGCTGCGCCGGATCGAGACCAAGATCCCGACGGTCGAGGAGCTGAACCTGCCGCCGATCATCAAGACGCTGGCGATGACCAAGCGCGGCATCATCATCTTCGTCGGCGCCACCGGCACCGGCAAGTCGACCTCGCTGGCGGCGATGATCGGCTACCGCAACCAGAACTCGACCGGCCACATCATCACCATCGAGGACCCGATCGAGTTCGTGCACAAGCACGAGGGCTGCATCGTCACCCAGCGCGAGGTCGGCATCGACACCGACAGCTGGGAGGCCGCGCTGAAGAACACCCTGCGCCAGGCGCCGGACGTGATCATGATCGGCGAGGTGCGTACCCGCGAGGGCATGGACCACGCCATCGCCTTCGCCGAGACCGGCCACCTGGTGCTGTGCACCCTGCATGCGAACAACGCCAACCAGGCGATGGACCGCATCATCAACTTCTTCCCCGAGGACCGCCGCAGCCAGCTGCTGATGGACCTGTCGCTGAACCTCAAGGGCGTGGTCGCGCAGCAGCTGGTGCCGACCCCGGACGGCAAGGGCCGCCGCGTGGCGATGGAGATCCTGCTGGGCACCCCGCTGGTGCAGGACTACATCCGCGACGGCGAGATCCACAAGCTCAAGGAGGTCATGAAGGAATCGACCAACCTGGGCATGAAGACCTTCGACCAGAGCCTGTTCGAGCTGTACCAGGCCGGCGAGATCTCCTACGAGGATGCCCTGCGCTACGCCGACTCGCAGAACGAGGTGCGCCTGCGCATCAAGCTCTCCCAGGGCGGCGACGCGCGCACCCTGTCCCAGGGCCTGGACGGCGTCGAGATCGCCGAGGTGCGCTGACGCACCAGCACGGGCGGCGGAGTGCCGCCCTCCGGCATGGGCCCCGCGCGGGGCAGGAAAGGATTTCCACGAACCGGCAGGAGCCAGGTCATGCACGAGCAGGACACGCGTAATCCGTACCAGCCGCCCCTGGCTGTCCAGCCGCCGGGGGGGGCTCCCGGGGTCGGCGCCTTGCGCGCGCCCCGCGGGATCCCGGTAGACGCCGTGGAGTTGTTCGGTCCTTCGTGGGTGAAACTGGCGGTGATGTCGCTGGTCACCCTCGGTCTCTATGACCTGTACTGGTTCTACCGCAACTGGAAGGCCATCGCCGAGTCGCAGCGGCGGACCGACATC
This sequence comes from Pseudoxanthomonas suwonensis, assembly GCF_010093235.1. Taxonomy (GTDB): domain Bacteria; phylum Pseudomonadota; class Gammaproteobacteria; order Xanthomonadales; family Xanthomonadaceae; genus Pseudoxanthomonas; species Pseudoxanthomonas suwonensis. The sequence continues at coordinate 82,824 of NZ_PDWP01000010.1, forward strand.
TGGCCGTTCTGGCGCGCCTTCTTCTCGCCTGTCTGGTCCTACGCCTGCTTTCGCGACCTGGGGGCGCTCGCCGGCAACCGCCGCCGCGCCCTGGCCTACCCGCCGGCGCTGCTGGCGGCGGCCTACATCGCGCTGAACCTCTGCGCCCGGCTGGAGAACGAGGCCATGCTGCTGGCCCTGCTGGTCTTCGTGCCGATCCTGCCGGTCAATTCGCTGGTCCGCTCGTACAACGAGGACACCTTCGGCCATCCCGGCGACGCCGACGAGTGGTCGGTCTGGAACTGGCTGGCCGTGGTGTTCCTGGGACCGGTGCTGCTGTTGCTGGTGGCAGCGGCCATCGTCGTCCTCTGACGTTGCGGGACGGGCGGGGAGGCCCGCCGCGGGCGTGCCGGTCCGGCGCAGGTTTCAGATGAAACCTGCGCCGGCCTGGTGTCTAATACGCGCCCCCACGCCGGCACCCTTCCCAGTGACCCTCCCAGATTCCGACCTCCGGCCCGGCCAGGACGTGCTGCCCGACGATGGCGCGGTAGTCACCGCCGGGCCGCTGACCCCGCCGCCGGATTCGGCGGGCACCGGGGCCGACACCAGGGCGTTCCAGCACACGGTGGCCGAGGACGTGCAGGGCATGGTCCTGGCCGCCCTGGTGGCGTCGCTGGGGCTGGCTGTGTTCGCCCAGGGCGGGATCATGATCGGCGGCATGGCCGGGGTGTCGTTCCTGCTGCACTACGCCCTGGGCTGGAACTTCGGCATCGTGTTCGTGCTGGTGAACCTCCCGTTCTACTGGATCGCCGTGCGCCGGATGGGCTGGGAGTTCACGATCAAGACCTTCCTGGCCGTGGGCGCCACCGGCCTGCTCACCGACCTGCTGCCGCGCTGGGTCGGCTGGGCGTACATGTCCCCGGCCTTTGCCGCCATCGTCGGCGGCGTGCTCAGCGGGCTGGGCATCCTGTTCTTCATCCGCCACCGCGCCAGCCTTGGCGGCGTGGGCATCCTGGCCGTGTACCTGCAGCGCAGCCGCGGCATCAGCGCCGGCAAGGTGCAGCTGGTGTTCGACGCTTTGCTGATGGCCATCGCGCTGACGGTCCTGTCGCCGGCCAAGGTGATGTACTCCACGCTCGGCGCGGTGGTCCTGAGCCTGCTGTTGATGTTCAACCACCGGCCCAACCGCTACATGGGCGTCTGAGGCTCAACGCGCCAGGCGTTCGTACAGGGCCTGCGCGTCGACCGGTGCCCGTACCTTGGCGTCGTTGTCGAAGTAGCAATACACGTCGCGCCGTTTCGCCCGTGGTGGCGGGGCGTCGAGGAAGCGGCGCGCGTCGTCCGGCTCGCCGCCGTCGGCCCAGCGGCGGATGCGTGCCGCCCAGCGGTCCAGCGCCTCGTCGCCGTATCCGCTGCGGTACAGCTCGGTATCGCCATGCAGGCGCAGGTATACGAACCCGGCGGTGACGTCCTCCGCGTAGGGAAAGCGCCCGGGCGTGTCCGAGACCACCAGCGCGACCCGGTGCCGCCGCAGCAGGCGGATGAAGCCCGGGTCGTCGAAGCTTTCGTGGCGTATCTCCAGGGCGTGGCGCAGGCGCCGCCTGGGACCCGGGGGCAGGGCGACCCGCCCCTTCATCCGCCGGCGCTCGTACCCGCGGGCCAGGGACAGGGCGGCGTCGGTATCGCGCGGCAGCTGGCCGAGGAAAGCGTCAAGCAGGTCGTGGTCGTAGCGCATGGAAGGCGGCAGCTGCCACAGCAGCGGCCCGAGGTGGGGGCCGAGCAGCAGCACCCCGGAGGCGAAGAAGTTGGCCAGCGCTGCCCCGGTATCCCGCAGCCGCAGCATGTGGGTCACGTAGCGTGGTCCCTTCACCGCGAACACGAACTCGCGCGGTACCTGCCCGGCCCAGGTCGCCCAGCTGCGTGGCGACTGCAGCGAATAGAACGAGCCGTTGAGCTCGATGCTGGCGAAGCTGTGGGCGGCGTATTCCAGCTCGCGGCGCTGCGGAAGTTCCCGCGGGTAGAACACCCCGCGCCACGGCGCATAGCGCCAGCCGGAGATGCCGATGCGGATGGCCATGGCCCGATCATCGCCCGCGGCGCGGGCACGGACGGGTGAAGGCTCAGCCGGCCACCTCCATCCAGGGAAGGGCGTGGGTGGACAGCAGGCGCTGGTGCGCCGGGCAGTCCGGGCGGTGCGCGCCGGGCAGGTAGCCCAGCGACATCAGGAACTCGCCGGTGATCTCGCCTCCGGTGAAGCGGAAGGTGCCCTTGAACAGCTTCACCCAGCCGGCCTTGTCCAGCGGATGGTGCGCATACAGCCAGGCGGCGAACCCGCCGTGGCTGTCGCGCATGCGCAGGATCACGCCGGCATTGTGGATCGCCGCCTCGACCTTGAGCCGGTTGCGGATGATCCCGGGATCGGCCAGCAGGCGGGCACGGTCCGCTTCGCCGTAGGCCGCCACCTTGGCCACGTCGAAGCCGTCGTAGGCGCGGCGGAAGCCCTCGCGCTTGCGCAGCATCGTTTCCCAGCTCAGGCCCGCCTGGTTGATCTCCAGCAGCAGGCGCTCGAACAGCACCGCCTCGTCGCGCTGGGGCACGCCGTACTCGTGGTCGTGGTAGGGGCCGTGAAGGGGGTGGCCAGGGGCGAAGTCGCAGTAGGCGGACATGCAGGGAGCCTCGGACGGAGGACCCGGATTGTCGCAGGGGCGCGCCGGCGGAAGCGCGCCGCCGGCTAGAATGGGTGCATGTCCGCCCCCCAAGACAACCTGGCCAACCAGCTGCTGGTCGCACTGCCGGCGCTGGCCGCCCCGAACTTCGCCCGTACCGTCGCGCTGGTCTGCCAGCACGACGAGGACGGCGCCATGGGCGTGGTGGTCAACCGTCCCTCCGAATACACCCTGGGCCAGGTCCTGGCGCAGATGGGCATCGGCGGCGCCGACGCCGCCCTGTGCGCCCGCCCGGTGTTGCATGGCGGCCCGGTGCACCAGGAGCGGGGCTTCGTGATCCATGACGGCGACCACGGCTGGGATTCCAGCCTCAAGGTGGGCGAGGGCCTGTACCTGACCACCTCGCGGGACGTGCTCGAAGCGATGGCCGCCGGCGATGGGCCGGCCAACGCCATCGTCGCCCTCGGCTGCGCCGGCTGGGGGGCGGGGCAGCTCGAGCACGAGCTGGCCGAGAACACCTGGCTGACCGTGCCGGCCGACGGCGAGCTGCTGTTCGGCCTGCCGCTGGACAGCCGCTGGCAGACCGCGGCCAACCGCATCGGCGTGGACCTGTTCCGCCTGGCGGGCTACAGCGGGCATGCCTGAGGCGAGCGTGCCCGCGCTGCCTTCGCCCGACGCCATCGTGCTCGGCTTCGACGTCGGTTCCCGCCGGATCGGCGTGGCCGTGGGCAGCGCCTTCGGCGGCGCCCGCGCGGTGGCGGTGGTCGACGTGCATGCCGCCGGCCCGGACTGGGCCGCCCTGGACCGCCTGCGCAACCAGTGGGGCCCTGGTGGCCTGATCGTCGGCGACCCGCTGACCCTGGACGGCGAGGACCAGCCCGCGCGTCGCCGCGCCCGCGCCTTCGCCCATGCCCTGCGCGAGCGCTATGGCCTGCCGGTGGGCATGGTCGACGAGCGCTCCAGCTCGGTCGAGGCCGCGCAGCGCTTCGCCCGCGCGCGCGCCAGCGGCGCCCGCCGCCGTCGCGACGCCGAGGCGCTCGATGCCGAAGCCGCCGCCGTGATCATCGAACGCTGGCTGGCCGCGCCGGGGGCCGCCTCCCCGCCGTAGCCGCGCCTTCTCCTTTCCATGCCGCATGCGCCGGCGCCGCCGGCCACACAGGACCACGACCGATGACGCCCCAACTCGATTCCGAAGGACGACTGCGCCACCTGCTGACCCTGGACGGGTTGCCCCGGGCCACCCTGTTGCAGCTGCTCGACCGCGCCGGCCAGATCCGCGACGCGGCGGTCGGCCGGGTCGGCAAGCGCACGGTGCTGGCCGGTACCGCGGTCTGCACGCTGTTCTTCGAGCCTTCGACCCGCACCCGCAGTTCCTTCCAGCTGGCGGCGCAGCGGCTGGGCGCGGACGTGCTCAACTTCGACGCCTCCACCTCGTCGACCCGCAAGGGCGAGACCGCGCGCGACACCCTGCGCAACCTCGAGGCGATGGGCGTGCGCGGCTTCGTCGTGCGCCATCCCGACGACGGTGCGGTGCAGGCGCTGGCCGACGCCGCCGGCGAGGGCACGGCCCTGGTCAACGCCGGCGACGGCCGCAATGCGCACCCGACCCAGGGCCTGCTGGACATGCTGACCCTGCGCCAGGCCAAGGGCAGCGACTTCTCGAAGCTGAAGGTGCTGATCGTCGGCGACGTGAAGCATTCGCGCGTGGCCCGTTCCGACCTGCACGCGCTGCGCACCCTGGGCGCGGGCGAGATCCGGGTCTGCGGTCCGGCGGCGCTGCTGCCGGAGGCCGGGGTCACTGCCGGCTGTAAGGTGGGCGAGGACTTCGACGCGATGCTGGAAGGCGTGGACGCGGTGATGATGCTGCGCCTGCAGCGCGAGCGCATGGAGGAGGGCCTGGTGCCCTCGCTGGAGGACTACCACGCCCGTTACGGCCTGACCGCGCAGCGCCTGCGACGTGCCGCCCCGGACGCGGCGGTGCTGCATCCGGGCCCGATCAACCGCGGCGTGGAGATCACCGACGAGGTCGCCGATGGCCCGCAGTCGTGGGTGCTGCGCCAGGTCGGCAACGGCGTCGCCGTGCGCATGGCAGTGCTGGAACACCTGCTGGGTTGATTGGAGGCTCCACCCTCCCGCCGGCGAAGCCCGCGTCCTGGACGCCGGGGCGTGGAGCGGGGTTCGCGGAAGAGAGGCGGTTACCGACCGACTTCCCGTCCGCGGCAGTCCTTGGATCCTGCGCCACCCCGCTACGGTTCCAGCCACTCCTGCGTGTGGCCATGGGTTTCGAACCGCCGCGCCATTCGGGCTTCGCAGCCCTGCCGACCCTCACCCCGATCCCTCTCCCATGGGGAGAGGGGCTTTGCATCGGGCTGGGGATTTCCGGATCCCCTCAGGCTTCGGGCTGGCCGCGCGCCATGTCGGCCGTGGTGACCGAACGCGCCGAATCCACCAGCTGCACGAACTCATGGCGCAGGCCGAAGCGGTCTTCGCCCAGGGCGCCCCGCGCGGTGCGCTCGACGTCGTCCCAGGTCCAGCGGTCGACGTACTTGCCGCCGCGCAGCAGGTCGGCATAGCCGGCCACCGCCGCGGCGAAGCGCAGGGACTTGCTCGCCTGCGACCGCAGCGACGAGCGCAGCACCGGGGTTTCGACCAGCCTGCTCGCGTCCTGGCCGGGCAGCTTGTAGCGCAGGCGCAGGTGGGCCAGTTCATCGGCCTTCGCGGACGCGGCGGGAGCGGCGTCACCGTAGCGGAGCGGCGGCAGGCGCTCGGCGCCGGAGCCGGCCAGGGTGATCTCGTACAGCGCGGTCACCTCGTGGCCGGCGCCGATGTCGCCGGCATCCACCCGGTCGTTGGCGAAGTCCTCCTCGCGCAGGATCCGGTTCTCGTAGCCAACCAGCCGGTACTCGGCGACCACCGCCGGATTGAACTCGATCTGCACCTTCACGTCGTTGGCGATGGTCAGCAGGGTGGCCTGCATCTGCCGCAACAGCACCCGGCGCGCCTCGTCGAGGGTGTCGATGTACAGGTGCTGGCCGTTGCCGGCATCGGCCAGGCGCTCGGCCATGGCGTCGTTGTAGTTTCCCGAACCGAAGCCCAGGGTGGACAGGGCGATGCCGGTACGGCGCTGGTCGGCGACCAGGGTCAGCAGCGCGTTGCGGTCGGTGATGCCCACGTTGAAGTCACCGTCGGTGGCCAGCAGGATCCGGTTGACCCCGCCTTCGACATAGCCCTGGCGTGCCATCGCATAGGCCAGGCGCAGGCCTTCGCCACCGTTGGTGCTGCCGGCGGCCTGCAGTTGCTCGAGCGCGGCGAGGATCTCGCCGTGGCGGTCGCCCGGCGTCGGCGCCAGCACCAGGCCGGCGTGGCCGGCGTAGGCCACGATCGAGACCCGGTCCATCGCGCGAAGCTGTGGCACCAGCTGGGCGAAGGCGCGCTTGAGCAGCGGCAGCTTGGCCGGATCGTCCATCGAGCCCGAGGTGTCCACGAGCAGCACCAGGTTGGCCGGCGGCAGCTCGCGCTTGTCCACGTCGTAGCCCTTGATGCCGACCATCAGCAGTTGCCGGGCCGGGTTCCATGGCGCCGGCGCCAGCTCGGTGGTCACCTTGAACGGCACCTCGCGCGAGGCCGGGGCGGGGTGGCCGTAGTCGAAGTAGTTGAGCATTTCCTCCACCCGCACCGCGTCGGCCGGCGGGCGGTAGCCATCGCGCAGCATGCGGCGGACGTTGGCATAGCTGCCGGTGTCCACGTCGATCGAGAAGGTGGACACCGGGGCTTCGCGGGTGCGGCGCACCGGGTTGTCCTCGCGGGTGTCGTAATGCTCGGTGTTTTCCGCCGGCCGCGGCAGCGGGCGCTGCGGCATCGGCATGGGCATGGGCGCATGGGCCAGCGACGCTACCGGTGCAGGGGCGAAGGGCGGGGCCGGGTGCCTGGTCGCGGCCTCCCTGGCGCGCGACCGTTCGGCCGCGGCCCGCGCGGCCTGCATGGCCTGGGTGCGTGCCTCCGCCTCGGCGGCCGCAGGCGGGGATTTGGACGGAGTGGTGCAGGCTGCGAGCAGGACGGCCAGGAGGGCTGCGCAGGCGGAGGTCTTGCGGATCGCGGATGGTGCGGGCATGGGCGGATCTCGGGTGGGTCCGGACATGCAAACGGACGGCGCGCCCCAATGGGGTTGTACGGGTTCCCGGCGGGTGCCGGGCCGCCGTGCCGGCGTTCAGGCCAGCGCGTGCTCGAACTCGATGCCCAGGCCCGCCATGCCCTTCTTCTCGTCGGCCAGGTCGGCACGCAGCAGCGCCCGGTCCTCGACCCAGGCCTGGGGCAGGACGAGGCGCAGCGACGCCGGGCCCGCCTCCAGCTGCAGCGGTGGCAGTTCGTCGCTCTCGTGGGAGCGGTGCAGCAGCACCGCCAGGCGCAGCAGTGCCGCCTTGCGCCGCGCAGACAGCAGCAGGCGGTCGGGCAGGGCGTCGAAGGCCGACTTCGGGACGCCGCGGCGGTGGGTACGCACCAGCGCCGCCAGCACCTGCTGCTCCTGGCGGGAGAAGCCGGAGATGTCCGAATGCTCGAGGACGTACGCGCCGTGCAGGTGGTACTGGGTGTGTGCGATCGCCATGCCCAGTTCGTGCACGCTGGCGGCCCAGCCGAGCATGCGCGCGTCGTCCTCGTCCAGGGCCCAGGCCTCGGCCACCAGGCCGAACAGCTGCAGGGCCGTGTCCCGCACGCGCCCGGCCTGTTCCTGGTCGATGCCGTAGCGATGGATCAGCGCCTGCACCGAGATGTCGCGCGGATCGTTCTCGCCGCCGCGGCCGAGCATGTCGTAGAGGATGCCCTCGCGCATGGCGGCCTTGCTGACCAGCAGCTTTTCCAGGCCCAGCGACTGGAAGGCCGCCTCCAGCACCAGGATGCCGCCGGCGATGATCGGCCGGCGGTCCGAGGACAGCCCGGGCAGGTCGATCTCGTCGAGGCTGCGCGCCTGCAGCAGGCGCTCGCGCACCTGCGGCAGCGCCTCGGCGGGGATCGCGCCCTTGGTCAGCTTCCTCGCCACGCAGATCTCGCTGATCGACTTGTGCGGGCCGGACGGCCCCAGCGCCTCGTCCCAGCCGCGCGCGCGGTAAAGGCTGGCGAACTGGCGGAACTCGCCGGTGATGACCGCCAGTGCTTCCTTCCAGCGCTTCTTCGACAGCTTGCCGCCGGGGAAGAAACGGCGGGTCGATGCGTTGCAGCCGGCCTGCCGGCGTTCGCGCTCGATCGGCTCGAAGCCGCGGCCGATGATGACCTCGGTCGAGCCGCCGCCGATGTCGATCACCAGCCGCTGCTGGCCGGGCTTGGGCGGCTGGGCGTGGGCCACGCCCAGGTAGATCAGGCGCGCCTCCTCGCGGCCGGACACCACTTCCACCGGGAAGCCCAGGGTGGCCTCGGCCTCGGCCAGGAACGGCTGCGGATCGCGCAGCCGGCGCACGGTGTTGGTGGCCAGCGCGCGTACGTGCAGCCGCTCCACCCCGCGCAGGCGCTGGCCGAAGCGGGCCAGGCAGTCCAGCGCGCGCGCGCGCGACTGCGGTGCCAGGCCGCCGTCGGCGTCCAGGCCGTCGGCCATGCGCACGGTCTCGCGCAGGCGGTCGATCACCCGCAGCTCGCCCAGCGAATAGCGGGCGAGCACCATGTGGAAACTGTTGGAACCAAGATCGATCGCGGCCAGCGCATCGCCATCCTGGACCTGCGGGCGGGATTGGGAGGAATGGGGCATCGGCGAATCTTAGCGGATGCCGTCCCGCGGCCCGTAACCGGGGAGGCTAGAGCGCGTCCAGCAGCGCCTGCTGCGCCGAGTGCGGCGCCTCGCCCTCGGCGGGCACGCATTTGCGGTACGTGCCGTCCGGGCCCAGCTCCCAAGCATTGAGGTTGTCGGCCAGGCAGTTCTGCAGCACCTCGCGCTCGATCCGCTCGGCCAGCGCCGGGTCCAGGATCGGGAAGCAGATCTCCACCCGCCGCAGCAGGTTGCGCTCCAGCCAGTCGGCGCTGGCGCAGTACATCTCCGGGCGGCCGTCGTTGCCGAACCAGTACACCCGGCTGTGCTCGAGGAAGCGGCCGACGATCGAGCGCACGCGGATGTTGTCGGACACGCCCGGCACGCCCGGGCGCAGGGTGCAGGCGCCGCGCACGATCAGGTCGATCTGCACCCCGGCCTGCGAGGCCTGGTACAGCGCGCGCACCACCTGCGGCTCGTTGAGCGCGTTCATCTTGGCCACGATCCGCCCGGGGCGCCCGGAGGCGGCCAGCTGCGCCTCGCGCGCGATCCGGCTCAGCAGCCCCTGGTGCAGGGTGAACGGCGATTGCAACAGGCGCCGCAGGCGGATCGACGGCGCCAGCCCGGACAGCTGCTGGAACAGCAGGTGCACGTCGTTGCCGATCTCCGGGTCGGCGGTGATCAGGCCCAGGTCGGTGTAGCTGCGCGCGGTGCCGCTGTGGTAGTTGCCGGTGCCCAGGTGCACGTAGCGGCGCAGGCGCCGGCCCTCGCGGCGCACGATCAGCAGCATCTTGGCGTGGGTCTTGTAGCCGACCACGCCGTACACCACCTGCACGCCAGCTTCCTGCAGGCGGTCGGCCACGCCGAGGTTGGCGTCCTCGTCGAAGCGCGCGCGCAGCTCCACCACGACGGTGACGTCCTTGCCGTTGCGCGCGGCCTGTACCAGCGCGTCGACGATCGCCGAGTCCTTGCCGGTACGGTACAGGGTCTGCTTGATCGCCAGCACGTCCGGATCGACCGCGGCCTGCTTGAGCAGCTCCAGCACGGCGCTGAAGGAGTCGAACGGGTGGTGCAGCAGCACGTCGCCGCGCGCCACCGCCTCGAACACGCTGCCTTCCTCGAAGCGGTTGCGCGGGGTGAACGCGGGGTACTTCAGTTCGGGGCGCTGGACCAGCTCGTGGACCTGGATGACGCGGTTGAGGTTGACCGGGCCGTCGATGTAGTAGACCGCGTTCTCCGGCAGCTCGAAGTTCTGCAGCAGGGAGCGCACGATCGGGCGCGGGCAGTCGTGGGCGATCTCCAGCCGCACCGCCGGGCGGTAGCCTCGGCCGGCCAGTTCGGTGCGCAGGGCCGAGGCGAGGTTGTCGACCTCGTCCTCGTCGACCACCAGCTCCGAGTTGCGGGTGACGCGGAACTGGTATGCGCCCTTGACCGTCATGCCGGGGAACAGCTCGTCGACGAAGGCGGCGAGCATCGAGGACAGCAGCACGAAGGCCTGCTCGTCGCTGCCGCGCAGCTGGCGCGGCAGCTCGACGATGCGGTTGAGCGAGCGCGGCGCGCGCACGATCGCCAGGTGTCCCGGTCGCCCGAACGCATCCATGCCCTCGAGCATCACGACGACGTTGAGCGACTTGTTGAGGATGCGCGGGAACGGGTGCGACGGATCCAGCCCCAGCGGCGACAGCACCGGCATGACCTTGTTGCGGAAGTAGGCGCGCAGCCAGCGGCGCTGGCGCGGGCTCCAGGCCTGGCGCGGCAGGATGCGCACGCCGGCCTCGGCCAGCGCCGGGCGCAGCACCTGGTTCCAGCAGTCGTACTGGGCCTGCACCAGCTCCGTCGCACGCGCGGAGATCGATTCCAGCAGCTGCGCCGGGGCCATCCCGTCGGACGCCGGCGGCAGGCCGAGCTGTGCGGCGTGGCGCACGGTGGCGGTGCGGATCTCGAAGAACTCGTCGAGGTTGGTGCAGGAGATGCAGAGGAAGCGCAGCCGTTCCAGCAGCGGCACCTGCGGGTCCAGGGCCTGGGCCAGCACCCGGAAGTTGAAGTCCAGCTGGGAAAGCTCGCGGTTGAGGTACAGGGCAGGGTCGCGCAGCGGATCCGCCGGGTCGTGGCCCGAGGGCAGGGGTATCAGCTGGCTGTCGGTGTCCATGCCTCTGTCGCCGCCCGGAGCGTTCATGGCGTAGTCCCCCCTACGTCCTGATCATGCCTAGGATGCACGCGTTCGCGGCCGAAGTGGCAGGCGAAGACGCTGCCCTGGCCGACGGTGCTGTGGACCGACAGCCGGGCCTGGTGCAGGCCCAGCACGTGCTTGACGATGGACAGGCCCAGCCCGGTGCCGCCGCTTTCGCGCGAGCGGCTGCTGGAGACGCGGTAGAAGCGTTCGGTCAGCCGCGGGATGTGCTCGGGCGGGACGCCCGGGCCGGTGTCGTGCACCGCCAGGACCGCGCCGCCGTCGGCGTCGCGGCTGAACTCGATGGTGATCCGGCCGCCGGGCGGCGTATGGCGCACGGCATTGGTCACCAGGTTGGAAAAGGCGCTGTGCAGTTCGCGCCCGGAACCGAGCAGGTCGCAGCCGGCCAGGTCGCGCCCCTCGATCCGGTGCTGGCCCTTGCTGCAGGCTTCTGCCTCCCGCCGCAGCGTGGCCAGCACCGATGCCATGGCGACGGTCTCCTCGGGCAGGCTGTCGCGCGATTCCAGCCGCGACAGGGCCAGCAGGTCCTCCACCAGCTGGGTCATGCGCTGGGACTGCTTCTGCATCTCGGCCAGCATCGGGCGCCATTCCGGGAAGTCGTCCGGGTCGAGCATGTCCAGGTAGCCGTGGACCACGGTCAGCGGCGTGCGCAACTCGTGCGAGACGTTGGCGACGAAGTCCCGGCGCATCTGCTCCAGGTGCAGCAGCTTGCTGACGTCGCGCGCCACCAGCAGCCAGTACTCGTCCGAATAGGGGATCAGCCGCAGGTTGAGGCGCAGGCGCCCGTCGACCGGGCTGGGCGCATCGAGGATCGGCTCGGCGTTGCGGCCGGAGGCCATCCAGCGCGCCACGGGAAGGTGCTGCAGGCGCTCGGCCACCGGCGCGCCCAGGTCGCGCGGGTGTTGCAGGCCCAGCAGGCCGGTGGCGGCGCGGTTGAACCAGAGCATGCGCTGGGTATTGCGGTCGACCACCACCACCGCGTCCGGCAGCGCCGCCGCCGCCGCGCGGTAGGCGCGCAGCATGCCCAGCAGGCGGCGCCTGCGCGCGCGCATTTCCGCCTGGTTGCGGTGAAGGAGCCGGTCCAGCTCGTCCCAGGCGCCGTCGCCCCGTGCCGGCTCCCGGTGGCGGCGGCCGGTCAGGCCGTCCAGCACCCGGCGCAGGCGCCAGTAGTGCCAGGCCAGCATGCCCAGCGCCACGGCCGCCAGCGCCGGCCACGGCTGGCCGATGGCGAAGCCGAGCAGGACGGCGGCGGCGAGGGCCAGGGACAGCAGCGCCAGCGTGCGCCGCCAGGCCGAACGCATTCGGGCCGCGTCGTCGCCCGCGTCCACGCGCAGGTCCAGGGCCGGATCGGCGAGGCCAGGCGCACCGGCAAGGGACGGGGGATCGGGACGCCTGTCCATCCGCACGACGGCTCAGGCCGATGCGGAGAAGCGGTAGCCGGCGCCGCGCACCGTCTGCACCATGCCATCGACCCCGAACGGCTCCAGCGTGCGCCGCAGGCGGCGGATGTGCACGTCGATGGTGCGCTCCTCCACGTACACGCTGCCGCCCCAGACGTGGTCCAGCAGCTGCGCGCGGCTGTAGACGCGGTCGGGGTGGGTCATGAAGAAGTGCAGCAGGCGGTATTCGGTCGGGCCGATCGGCACCGCGGCGTCGCCGGCGAACACGCGATGGGCCGCGCCGTCGATGCGCAGGTTGCCGGCGGAGACGCTGCCATCCTCGTCGTCCTCGCGCGAACGCCGCATCACCGCGCGGATCCGCGCCAGCAGCTCGCGCGAGGAGAACGGCTTGACCACGTAGTCGTCCACCCCGGCCTCCAGGCCGCCGACCCGGTCGTTCTCCTCGCCGCGGGCGGTGAGCATGATGATCGGGATGTCGCGGGTCAGGGCCTCGCGGCGCCAGCGCCGGGCCAGTTCCAGGCCGCTGGTGCCCGGCAGCATCCAGTCCAGCAGGATCATGTCCGGCACGCGGTCTGCGATCGCCGCCTGGGCCTCGCGCGCGTCGCCGGCATGGACCGGGACGTACTCGCCCTTGCGCAGGGCGAAGGCGACCATGTCCCGGATCGCGGGCTCGTCGTCGACGATGAGGATCTGCTTCTGCACGCCGGGCCTCCTGTATCGCCCGCCATCAGACTACCGTTACGTTACAGGTTCATGACACCGGCGGGTGCCGGCGTTCAGCGCCGCTGCATGTCCGGATCGCGCACGCCCTGGCGGCGCAGTTCGAGCACGGTGGGGGTGATGGCGGCGATCCGCGCGTCGATGCGCGCCCGCGCGATGTAGTCCAGGTCGCCCCGCTTCTTGAGCGTCTCCAGCTGGATCAGCGCCTGCTCGGGGCGGCCATTGAGGAAGGCCACCTCGGCATGGGCCTCGCCGGCGCGCGCGCTGTCGCCGGCCAGTTCGCAGGCACGGGCGTAGGTGTGCTGGAACACCGCGTCGTTGGCGGAACGCGCCAGTAGCGGCCGCAGCACTTCCTGGGCGCGGCGTCCGGCCTTCTCGCCCCCCTGGGCGACCAGCACGCGGGCGTAGGTGAGGGCCACCGGGCGGCTGCCCGGATGGCGGCGCATCAGTGCGTCCAGCCGCTCGTTCGCCTCCGCGTGCCGACCGGCCTGCGCCTCTGCCTCGGCCAGGGCCAGCGCGACCCAGAGGTTCTGCGGGTCCTGCTCCAGCAGTCCGGCCAGTTCGGTCGCGGCGGCCGCAGGCTCGGCAGCCAGGCGGACCACCGCGAGCCCATAGCGCTGGGCCGGCGTGAGCCCGTCGGGACGGGAGCGGCGGAGGGCCTCGTACTCGCGCACCGCCGCGTCGCTGGTGGCGGCGCTGAGGGCGCGCAGGCGTTCCTGGGCCCAGGCGAAATAGCCGGTGCCGCCCAGCAGGGACGTGCCGCTGCCCAGCGAGGCCAGTTCCAGCCCGGCCGGGAGCAGGGGATTGCCGCGACCGGCTGGAAGCGCCAGGGCCTGGTTCAGTGCGGGGGCTTCGGTGGCCACCCGCTCGACCCGGGCCACGCTCTCCCCGTCCACCTCGCCCACCGTGGTGGTGGCGGTGACGGTGCGGCCGCGGATCTGGTCGGCGCGCTGCTTGGCCTCGGCGATGCGGGTGGTGTTGACCGGATGCGTGCGCAGGTATTCCGGCACGCTGTAGCCGCCGGAGTTGCCGCGGGTGGCGAACGACATGCGGGCGAAGAAGTCCGCCATCGCGTCGACGTCGTAGCCGCTTCGGGCCAGGGTGCGGATGCCCAGGCGGTCGGCTTCGTGCTCGTTGGAGCGGGTGTAGTTGATCTGGTTCTGCTGCATCAGGCCCATGGCGCTGACGATGGCCGCCTGCGAGGCCTCGCCGGAGGACGAGCCGCCGGCGGCCTGTGCCGCCACCACGGCCGCGATCATGCCCAGCAGGATCGGCACCTGGTCGCGCTGCGCGCGTTCGACCCCGCGCAGCACGTGCTGCTGGGTGACGTGCGCCATTTCGTGGGCCAGGACCGCGGCCACCTCGTCCTCGCGCTCGGCGGTCAGCACCAGGCCGGCGTTGACGCCGATGTAGCCGCCCAGGGTGGCGAAGGCATTGATCTGGCGGTCGCGCAGCATGAACAGCGTGTAGTGCTGGTCCGGGCGGTCGCTGTGGGCACCGAGGCGGTTGCCCAGCGACTCCAGCCAGTCGTCCACCAGCGGATCGTCCAGCAGGTAGCCGTAATTGCGCAGTTCGCGCAGCATCATCCCGCCGTATTCCTCCTGGCGGGCGGGAGTCAGCAGTTCGCCGGCCGAGGAGCCGATGTCCGGCAGCCGCAGCCCGTCCTGGGCCGGCGCCGGCGGGGCCAGCATCAACGACAGCAGCAGCGTGGCGGCAAGCGGGCGGGGACGGGGCAAGCGCGGACTCCGTGGTGTGCCGCCAGCATGCGCGAGGCGCGGAGCGGCGGGTGAATCGGGGGTTAACCCGGGTGGGAGGGCCGGTAAGGCGCCCTTTCACCCCGGGCCGATACCATAGCCACTTCGACCTTGCAGTTCTGCCGGAGTTTCACGTGTCCAACCAGAACCCTCCCATCCGCATCTATTCCACCGCCATCTGCCCCTACTGCGTGGCGGCCAAGAACTTCCTCAAGAGCCAGGGCCGGGAGTGGACCGAGATCCGCGTCGACCTGGACCCGGCCGAGCGCCAGAAGATGGTCGACCTGGCCCGGCGCACCAGCGTGCCCCAGATCTTCGTCGGCGATTTCCACGTCGGCGGCTACGACGACATGATGGCCATGCACCGCGCCGGGCGGCTGCTGCCGCTGCTGGACGGCCAGGCGCCGGAGGCCGGCGCATGAGCGGCGGCGGCGGCGACCGCGTCCGCGAGTTCACCGAGTTCCGCCAGCGCATGAACCAGCGCATCCTGGCCGAGCCCAACCAGGTCGTGCGCCGGTTCTTCGCCCTGGATACCCAGACCTACCAGGCCGGGGCGCTGGACGTGAAGACCAAGGAGCTGCTGGGCCTGGTGGCCTCGCTGGTCCTGCGTTGCGACGACTGCATCAGCTACCACGTGGCCCAGTGCCGCCAGGCCGGGGTGAAGCGGGACGAGTTCTTCGAGGCGTTCTCGGTAGGCCTGGTGGTGGGTGGCTCGATCGTGATCCCGCACCTGCGCCGGGCGGTGGACTTCCTCGACAGCCTGGAGGCCGGCGCGGCGGGGGATCCCCCTGCCCACGAGCACGGCTGAGCGGGGCGGCGGGCCCGGCCGGACCGTCCGTCCGGGCCATGCTGCCAAGGTCGGAGTGGGTATTCAGCCGGGATGGGGCATAATTTCAGCAATAACTTTCCCTCCCCGCGCTGCCGGACCCGCCACCCGGGACCTGCCGCGCCTGTCCGGAACTATTCCACATGACCCAGAAGATCACGGTCATCCGCGGCGACGGCATCGGCCCGGAGATCATGGATGCAACCCTCTACGTCCTCGACCAGCTCGGCGCGGGCCTGGAGTACGAATTCGCCGATGCCGGCATCGTCGCCCTGGAGAAGCACGGCGACCTGATGCCGAAGGAGACCCTGGACTCCATCGCGCGCAACAAGGTCGCCCTGAAGAGCCCGCTGACCACGCCGGTCGGCGGCGGCTTCACCTCGATCAACGTCAGCCTGCGCCGCCACTTCGACCTGTACGCGAACGTGCGCCCGGCCATCTCGTTCCCGAATACCCGTTCGCGCTACGAGAACATCAACATGATCACGGTGCGCGAGAACACCGAGGGCGCCTACCTGGCCGAGGGCCAGGAAGTGTCGGCCGACGGCGAGACCGCCTTCTCCGGCACCAAGGTCACCCGCAAGGGTTCCGAGCGGATCGTCCGCTACGCCTTCGAGCTGGCCAAGGCCACCGGCCGCAAGAAGGTCACCGCGGTGCACAAGGCCAACATCATCAAGTCCACCTCGGGCCTGTTCCTCAACGTCGCCCGCGAGGTCGCCGCGAAGTACCCGGAGATCGAGTTCCAGGAAATGATCGTGGACAACGCCTGCATGCAGCTGGTGATGCGCCCGGAGCAGTTCGACGTCCTGGTCACCACCAACCTGTTCGGCGACATCATCTCCGACCTGTGCGCCGGCCTGGTCGGCGGCCTGGGCCTGGCCCCGGGCGCCAACATCGGCGAGAACGCGGCGATCTTCGAGGCCGTGCACGGCACCGCGCCGGACATCGCCGGCAAGGGCATCGCCAACCCCTGCGCCCTGCTGCTGGCGGCGGCGCAGATGCTGGACCACATCGGCCAGCCGCAGAACGCCGAGCGCCTGCGCAAGGCCATCGTGGCGACCCTGGAAGCCAAGGACTCGCTGACCGGCGACCTGGGCGGCACCGGCACCACCATGGGCTTCGCAAAGGCCATCGCCAGCCGCGTCTGACCGCGGCGGCGGCAAGGGCACGAAAGAACGGGGCGCTTCGGCGCCCCGTTTCTTTTTGGGTCGGCCGCCTGGTGGGAAGCGGGCAAGGAAAAGGGCGCCGATGGCGCCCTTTTCCGTTTTCATCGTCGCTGGGGATGGTCAGTCGCGCGACTGCAGCTTGGACAGCAGGCGCAGGATCTCCAGGTACAGCCACACCAGGGTGACCATCAGGCCAAAGGCGGCGTACCACTCCATGAACTTCGGCGCGCCCTGCTCGACGCCGGTCTCGATGAAGTCGAAGTCCAGCACCAGGTTCAGGGCCGCGATCACCACCACGAACAGGCTGAAGCCGATGCCGATGATCCCGGACTCGTGGATGAAGGGGATCTGGACGCCGAAGAAGCCCATCACGATCGAGGCCAGGTACACCAGGGCGATGCCGCCGGTAGCCGCGACCACGCCCAGCTTGAAGTTCTCGGTGGCCCGGATCAGGCCGCTGCGGTAGGCGAACAGCAGGGCGAACAGGGTGCCGAAGGTCAGCATCACCGCCTGCATCACGATGCCCGGGAAGCGGGCCTCGAACACCGAGGAGATGGCGCCCAGGAACAGGCCTTCGGCCAGCGCGTACATCGGCGCGGTGACCGGCGACCATTCCTTCTTGAAGATGGTGACAAGGGCCAGGACGAGGCCCGCGATCATGCCGCCCCAGACATAGCCCATGCCGCTGATGCCGTAGGGGGTGATCTCTACCTGCGACCAGGAGAAGGCGCCGGTCAGCACCGCCAGCAGCAGGAGGATGCCGGTCTTGTTGACCGTGCCGTTGAGGCTCATCGCACCCGCGTCGCGGGATACGACGGCGCCGCTGCCGAGGTCGAGGAAAGTGGACTCCCTGAGTGCGGGGTTGCCGCTGCGCATGGTTCGCTCCTTCGAATCAGGATGGACTGCGCTCAGGATACAGGGACTGTCCCGAGCGTGAGGTGACCGGCCGACCAGCGGCCGCCGGCGGCGGACGGGCGCCGTGCCGGAACAGGGTAGGGGAGCTGCGCAGGTGGGCCCGCGATGGCAGGCGCCGGATGGCGTGCCCTTGCGGCGGGCGCCTTCCACGCGAGGTTTGCGCCAGGAAGGATGGTGCGAAAGGCGGGACTCGAACCCGCACGGGGGTTACCCGCTGGAACCTAAATCCAGTGCGTCTACCAGTTCCGCCACTTTCGCGTGCCGGCGCATTCTAGCGCGCCGCATATCGGGATCCGCAAACGAAAAACGCCCGGCAATGCCGGGCGTCTTCTTCAGGGTGGTGGGCCGTCAAGGATTCGAACCTTGGACCTACTGATTAAGAGTCAGCTGCTCTACCAACTGAGCTAACGGCCCCTGAAACCTGAGCCGCTCAGTGTAATGACACTTTGCGACTTGTGCAAGACCCCTTTGCAGGAATTTGCACCGGAAGGGTGGGGTGGCTGATGGGATTCGAACCCACGACCACTGGAATCACAATCCAGTACTCTAACCAACTGAGCTACAGCCACCACATTTGAAACAGCTCCCAGCCAGTGCCCATGATGGCGCGCCTGGCAGAAATCGACCCTGCAACCGCCGGCTTAGAAGGCCGGTGCTCTATCCGGTTGAGCTACAGGCGCACAACACGGTTTCGCATCGCCCTGCTGCCGACAACAGGATGGTCGGGGTAGAGGGATTCGAACCCCCGACATCCTGCTCCCAAAGCAGGCGCGCTACCAGACTGCGCTATACCCCGGCGTTCTGGCTCCGGCTCCGGCAGGCCGGAATCCGGCTCCCGGAGCGTTTCGCGCTCCGTAAGGTCGGCTATTGTCGTGAATGCGCCGAGCGCCTGTCAATGGCATCTTTGCGAATACTGGCGCGCCCGGCGTCGATCGGCCAAACTAGCGCGTTTTCCGCGCAGGCCGGCTGGATGTCGGTGCTGTCCGTCCACCTAACCGATTGACCCGCGGCCAGAGCCGCGGCGCAGGAGCCAGACCACATGCAAGTTTCCGTCGAATCCACGGGCAACCTCGAGCGCCGCCTGAACTTCAGCCTGCCGGCGGAACAGCTGGAAGCCGGTGTCAGCGGCCGCCTGCGCGAGATCGCGCGCACCGCCCGCATCAAGGGCTTCCGCCCGGGCAAGGTCCCGGCCAAGGTGATCGAGCAGCGCTTCGGCGAGCAGGTCAAGGCCGAGGTCCTGGGCGCCCTGGTGCGCGAGGCCTTCGACTCCGCGATCCGCGAGAACGACCTGCGCCTGGCCGGCGCACCGCGCATCGACCGGGCGGGCGAGGGCGAGCTGGACTTCGTCGCCACCTTCGAGGTCGTGCCGGACTTCGGCGAGATCGACGTGACCAAGCTGCAGGTCATCCGCCACACCGCCGAGGTCACCGACGCCGACATCGACCAGATGATCGAGAACCTGCGCCTGCAGCGCCGCACCTGGAAGAAGGTGGAGCGTGCCGCGGCCCAGGGCGACCTGGTGGTCGGCACCCTGTGGACCGAGGTTGGCGACTTCCGCCAGCCGGCCGAGGGCGAGGAGCGCTTCTCCACCGTGATCGGCTCGGCCCAGCTGCTGCCGGCGCTGGAAAGTGCGCTGGCCGGCCTGGAGCAGGGCGGCGAGCACGTGGTCGAGGTCGCCTTCCCGGAGAACTGGCGCCAGGCCGAGCTGGCCGGCAAGGCCGCGCAGGTCCACGTGGCCCTGCAGCAGGTTTCCGAGCCGGTCCTGCCGGAGGTCGATGCCGCGTTCATCAAGAGCTTCGGCGTCAAGAGCGGGCAGATGGACAAGTTCCGCGAGGACATCCGCGCCAACCTGGAGCGCGAGCTCAAGGGCGCGCTGATGAACCGCCTGCGCCGCGAGGTCGGCGAGCAGCTGACCGCCACCTGGGCCCACGTCGAGCTGCCGCCGCGCGTGGTCGAGAACGAGGCCCGCGGCATGCTGGCCCAGCAGGTCGAGCAGATCCGCCGCAGCGGCCGCGACCCGGGCCAGGTCCCGGCCGACGCCTGGCAGCAGTTCCTGGAGCCGGCGCGCAAGCGCGTGCTGGCCGGCCTGCTGGTCGGCGAGGTCGCCCGTCGCAACGAGCTGCGCCTGGACCCCAAGCGCCTGAATGAAACCCTGCGTCTCATCGCCTCGACCTACGAAGAGCCGGAACAGGTCATTGAGATGTACCGCAACGACCCCCAGCTGATGCAGGGACTGCAGGCCCGGGTGATGGAAGAGCAGGTGATCGACTGGATCGCCGAGCGCGCCCAGCACACCGAGCAGGCGCTGTCGTTCCAGGAAGCGATCCGGGCATGATGGCGCCGTGGCGGCGGGCTGGCTGGAGCCACCCGTCGCCGCAGCCGGCCGGAACACCCGGCCACGCACCCCCAACGACGCAAGAGGCGCCTCGAGCATGAGCATGATTCCGACCAAAGCCCTGAACCTGGTCCCGATGGTGGTCGAACAGACCAGCCGCGGTGAGCGCGCCTACGACATCTATTCCCGCCTGCTGAAGGAGCGGGTGATCTTCCTGGTCGGCCCGGTCGAGGACCACGTCGCCAACGTGATCATCGCCCAGATGCTGTTCCTGGAGGCGGAGAACCCGGAGAAGGACATCAGCCTGTACATCAACTCGCCGGGCGGGCTGGTGACGGCGGGCATGGCCATCTACGACACCATGCAGTACATCAAGCCGGACGTGAGCACCATCTGCGTCGGCCAGGCGGCCTCGATGGGCGCCGTGCTGCTGGCCGCCGGCGCAGCCGGCAAGCGCTACGCCCTGCCCAACTCGCGGGTGATGATCCACCAGCCGCTGGGCGGCTTCCAGGGCCAGGCCACCGACATCGACATCCACGCGCGCGAGATCCTGTCCATGCGCGCCCGCCTGAACGAGATCCTGGCCCACCACACCGGCCAGAGCATCGAGACGATCGCCCGGGACACCGAGCGCGACAACTTCAAGAGCGCGGCCGAGGCCAAGGCCTACGGCTTGGTGGACGAGGTCCTGGAACGGCGTCCGGAAGACTCCATCCAGGCCGGCTGACCGGCGCCGGCGGGCCCGTGAAGGCGTCCGCCGGCTACCTGAAACCCCGGTGACACGGGTCCGGCGCGCTTCTGGCGCGGTTCCGGCCCTGTGCTATTCTCGCCCCCAACCCGCCCCGGCGGGACGCAATACTGGAAAAGCACAAGCATGAGCGAAGACCGGCAAGGCCGTACCGGCGATGGCAACAAGATCCTCTACTGCTCCTTCTGCGGAAAGAGCCAGCACGAGGTGCGCAAGCTGATCGCCGGCCCCAGCGTGTTCATCTGCGATGAATGCGTGGAGCTCTGCAACGACATCATCCGCGAGGAACTCGAGGAGAAGGCGCAGTCGGCGCGCAGCTCGCTGCCCAAGCCGCGCGAGATCCTCGAGGTCCTGGACCAGTACGTGATCGGCCAGCAGCGGGCGAAGAAGACGCTCGCCGTGGCCGTGTACAACCACTACAAGCGCATCGAGAGCCGCCAGCGCAACGAGGACGTCGAGCTGGCCAAGTCGAACATCCTGCTGGTCGGCCCGACCGGCTCGGGCAAGACCCTGCTGGCCGAGACCCTGGCGCGGCTGCTCAACGTGCCGTTCACGATCGCCGATGCGACCACGCTCACTGAAGCCGGCTACGTCGGCGAGGACGTGGAGAACATTATCCAGAAGCTGCTGCAGAAGTGCGACTACGACGTCGACAAGGCGCAGCAGGGCATCGTGTACATCGACGAGATCGACAAGATCTCGCGCAAGAGCGAGAACCCGTCGATCACCCGCGACGTGTCCGGCGAAGGCGTGCAGCAGGCACTGCTGAAGCTGATCGAGGGCACCGTGGCCTCGGTGCCGCCGCAGGGCGGGCGCAAGCATCCGCAGCAGGAATTCCTGCAGGTGGACACCAAGAACATCCTGTTCATCGTCGGCGGCGCGTTCGCCGGCCTGGACAAGATCATCCAGCAGCGTAGCAGCGAGGCCGGCGGCATCGGCTTCGGCGCCAAGGTCAAGAGCAGCAAGGTCAAGGCCGACACCGGCAAGCTGCTGGCCGAGGTCGAGCCGGAGGACCTGATCAAGTTCGGCCTGATCCCGGAGTTCGTCGGCCGCCTGCCGGTGGTGGCGACCCTGGAGGAGCTGGACGAGGCCGCCCTGGTCAAGATCCTGACCGAGCCCAAGAACGCCATCACCAAGCAGTTCAAGAAGCTGTTCGAGATGGAAGGCGTGGAGCTGGAGTTCCGCCCCGACGCGCTGTCGGCGATCGCCCGCAAGGCGCTCAAGCGCAAGACCGGCGCCCGCGGCCTGCGCACCATCGTCGAGTCGGTGCTGCTGGACACCATGTATGACCTGCCGTCGCAGGAGAACGTCAGCAAGGTGGTGGTGGACGAGTCGGTCATCGAGCACAAGACCGAGCCGTACCTGATCTACCAGACCCCGCCGGCCGCCCCGCCGAAGGTGGCCTCGGCCGACTGACGGCCGCCCGCTGCCCCCGGCAGATGCTCCATCCGGCCCCCGCCACCCTCCGGTGACGGGGGCTTTCTTTTCCTAACCCATTGATCCTGAAGGCGATTGCGGCCCCGTCTTGCATCGCTTCCGGGGAGCCCCCATAACGGGGGCAGGCGGCCCGCCGGCCGTCGCCAAAGTTTTCCGGAGCCTCCATGTCCCGCACCCGATCCGACGCCCTCGAGCTGCCCGTCCTGCCCCTGCGCGACGTGGTGGTGTTCCCGCACATGGTCATCCCGCTGTTCGTCGGCCGGGACAAGTCCATGCGTGCCCTTGAGCAGGCGATGGAGGCCGACAAGCAGATCCTGCTGGTCGCTCAGAAGTCCGCCGAGACCGACGACCCGCAGGCGGCCGACCTCTACACCGTCGGCACCCTGGCCACCGTGCTGCAGCTGCTCAAGCTTCCCGACGGCACCATCAAGGTGCTGGTGGAGGGCACGGCGCGCGTGCAGGTCGGCGACATCGCCGAGCGCGATGGCGCCCTGCACGGCCGCGCCGAGCTGGTCGAGCCCGGTACCAGCCGCGATCCGCGCGAGGTCGAGGCCGTTGCCCGCACGCTCACCAGCCTGTTCGAGCAGTACGTGAAGACCAACCGCAAGCTGCCGCCGGAGCTGCTGCAGACCCTGTCCGGGATCGACGAGCCCGGGCGCCTGGCCGACACCATCTCCGCCCACATCGGCGTGCGCCTGGCCGACAAGCAGCGGCTGCTGGAAACCTTCGACACCGGCGAGCGGCTGGAGCTGCTGGTCGGCCTGGTCGAGGGCGAGATCGACGTGCAGCAGATGGAGAAGCGCATCCGCGGCCGGGTGAAGTCGCAGATGGAGCGCAGCCAGCGCGAGTACTACCTCAACGAGCAGATGAAGGCGATCCAGAAGGAGCTGGGCGACCTGGACGACTCGCCGGGCGAACTGGAGGAGCTGGCGCGCAAGATCGCCGAGGCCGGCATGCCCAAGGCCGTCGAGGCCAAGGCCAAGAGCGAGCTCAACAAGCTCAAGCAGATGTCGCCGATGTCGGCCGAGGCCGCGGTGGTGCGCAACTACCTCGACTGGCTGCTGGGCGTGCCGTGGAAGAAGCGCAGCAAGGTGCGCAAGGACCTCAAGGCCGCGCAGGACACGCTCGACGCCGACCACTACGGCCTGGAGAAGGTCAAGGAGCGCATCCTCGAGTACCTGGCGGTGCAGTCGCGGGTCAAGCAGATGAAGGGGCCGATCCTGTGCCTGGTCGGCCCGCCGGGCGTGGGCAAGACCTCGCTGGGCCAGTCCATCGCCAAGGCGACCAACCGCAAGTTCGTGCGCATGAGCCTGGGCGGCGTGCGCGACGAGGCCGAGATCCGCGGCCATCGCCGCACCTACGTCGGCTCGATGCCGGGCCGCATCGTGCAGAACCTCAACAAGGTCGGCACCAAGAACCCGCTGTTCGTGCTCGACGAGATCGACAAGATGTCGATGGACTTCCGCGGCGACCCGTCGTCGGCGCTGCTGGAGGTGCTGGACCCGGAGCAGAACCACAGCTTCAACGACCACTACCTGGAGGTCGACCTGGACCTGTCCGAGGTGATGTTCGTGGCGACCTCCAACTCGCTGAACATCCCGGGGCCGCTGCTTGACCGCATGGAGGTCATCCGCATCCCGGGCTACACCGAAGACGAGAAGCTGAGCATCGCCACGCGCTACCTGGTGCCGAAGCAGCAGAAGGCCAACGGCCTCAGGCCGGAGGAGCTGTCGATCGCCGAGGACGCGATCCGCGACATCGTGCGCTACTACACGCGCGAGTCCGGCGTGCGCAACCTCGAGCGCGAGATCGCCAAGATCTGCCGCAAGGTGGTCAAGGAGATCGCGCTGAAGGGGCCGGAGCCGGCGAAGAAGTCCGCACGCAAGGGCGCCGGCAAGCGCAAGGGTGCGCTGGTCCAGGTCACCGCGGCCAACCTCGACAAGTACCTGGGCGTGCGCCGCTTCGATTTCGGCCGCGCCGAGGAGCAGAACGAGATCGGCCTGGTCACCGGCCTGGCCTGGACCGAGGTCGGCGGCGACCTGCTGCAGATCGAAGCCACCCTGGTCCCGGGCAAGGGCCAGCTGATCCTGACCGGCCAGCTGGGCGATGTCATGAAGGAATCCGCTTCGGCGGCCCTGTCGGTGGTGCGCGCGCGCGCCGAGCGGCTGGGCATCGAGGTGGACTTCCTGCAGAAGCACGACGTCCACCTGCACGTGCCCGACGGCGCCACGCCGAAGGACGGTCCCAGCGCGGGCATCGCCATGGTGACCGCGCTTGTCTCGACCCTGACCAAGGTGCCGGTGCGTGCGGACATCGCCATGACCGGCGAGATCACCCTGCGCGGCAAGGTGACCGCCATCGGCGGCCTGAAGGAAAAGCTGCTGGCCGCGCTGCGCGGCGGCATCCGCACCGTGGTGATCCCGGAGGAGAACCGCAAGGACCTGGCCGATATCCCGGCCAACGTCACCGACG
Source organism: Pseudoxanthomonas suwonensis (assembly GCF_010093235.1). Classification (GTDB taxonomy): domain Bacteria; phylum Pseudomonadota; class Gammaproteobacteria; order Xanthomonadales; family Xanthomonadaceae; genus Pseudoxanthomonas; species Pseudoxanthomonas suwonensis. The sequence continues at coordinate 107,164 of NZ_PDWP01000010.1, forward strand.
GACTGAAGATCGTCCCGGTGAAGTGGATCGACGAGGTGCTGGACCTGGCCCTGGAGCGTCCGCTGGCTCCCTCGGGGGCCAAGGTGGCGGTGCGCGGCGGCGGTCGCAACGGCGGCCGCAGGCAGCGTCCGGCCCAGGATCGCAGCGACGTAAAGCACTGATGCGGCGATGCATGTCCTCCTCCGCGGAGGGCATGCATGGGCAGGAAAAGCCCGCCATTGCTGCATTTCCGGCTTGCGGCCCTCAGGGGCGCCCTGTATAACGGGCGCACCCGCCACTGGCCCGGCCAGTCCGCGGAACCAGACCTGCCGGCACGCTCTCCACGACGCGACCCGGTCAAATCATCTCGCGGCAGCTGCCGCACAGGGAGTAAATACGAATGAACAAAACCGATCTGATCGACGCCGTCGCCAGCGAAGCCGAAATCACCAAGGCCGAGGCCGCCCGTGCGGTCGATGCGGTGATCAACTCGGTCACCAAGGCGCTGAAGAAGGGCGACGCCGTCACCCTGGTCGGCTTCGGCACTTTCCAGGTCCGCAAGCGCGCCGCCCGCACCGGCCGCAACCCGAAGACCGGCGAGACCATCAAGATCAAGGCCTCGAAGAACCCGGCCTTCAAGGCTGGCAAGGCGCTGAAGGACGCTGTAAACTGATTGGCCCGCTGCCGAGGCGGGTTGCCTGACCCGGGTGCTTAGCTCAGCGGTAGAGCGTCGCCCTTACAAGGCGAGGGTCGGGGGTTCGAAACCCTCAGCACCCACCAGCTTCGGCAACGATGTGAAAAAAATTGTTAGACGGTCTTCCACAAACCGAAAAATCGTCTTACAATAGCTGTCTCACGCGGAGTGGTAGTTCAGTCGGTTAGAATGCTGGCCTGTCACGCCGGAGGTCGCGGGTTCGAGTCCCGTCCACTCCGCCATTCATCTGGAGAACCCCCGGGAAACCGGGGGTTTTCTTTTTCCGTGCCCGCCGTAACCCGGCGCTGCGCCATCGCGTGCACGCGCGTGGCACGGCCTCAAATCGCGGACGCAACGGCAGGCGCATGGCGGCTATGCGGCTTCGACACCGCAGCCGGGTCCCATGGCGGTGGCCGGTCCGCAGCGTGCCGGGCCGGGTTACACTGCGCGGCTTACATTCGCCGCTTACCTAACCGGGCTAACAATGCTGCAGAAACTCCGCGATCGGTCATCGGGATGGGTCGCCACGGTCATCATCGGCCTGCTGATGATTCCGTTCCTCTTCGTCGTCGACCAGAGCTACCTTGGCGGCATCGGCGCCAACAACGTCGCCCAGGTCAAGGCGCCGCCGTCGTGGTGGCGGTCCGCGCCCGCGTTCTGGCCGGTCTCGCTGCTGTGGGAGCACCAGGAAGTCAGCGGCGACGAGTTCCGCCAGCGCTTCGAACAGGCGCGCATGCAGGCGCGGCAGGAGCAGGGCGAGGCGTTCGATCCGCGCGAGTTCGAGGGCATCGAGAACAAGCGTCGTGTCCTGGACCAGCTGGTGGACGAGAAGGCGCTGCTGCTGGCCGCCGACCGCGCTGGCGTGGTGGTCTCCGATGCCGCGGTGCGCGAGTACATCGAATCGATCCCTGCCTTCCAGGTCGAAGGCAAGTTCGACAGGGCGCGCTACCAGGCGGTGCTGGCCTCGCAGGTGCCGGCGCGCACCCCGCGCCAGTTCGACGAGCTGGTCCGCCAGTCGCTGCGCCAGTCGCTGCTGCCGATGGGCATCGGCGCGTCGGCCTTCGTGACCGACGTCGAGCTCGACCGGCTGCTGCGCCTTTCGGGCGAGACCCGCGACGTGGAGCTGGCCCTGCTCCCGGAGGTCCCCGAGGACACCGCGCCGGTGAGCGACGCCGACGCGCAAGCCTGGCACCAGGCGCATGCCGCCGACTTCATGCGCCCCGAGCGGGTGACCATCGAATACGTGGAGGTGACTGCGCAGCAGCTGCCGGCTCCTTCGGCCCCGGCCGAGGCCGCGCTGCGCAAGCGCTATGAGGACGAGAAGGCGCGCTTCGGCGAGCCCGAGCGCCGCCTGGCCTCCCACATCCTCGTGCGCGTCGAGGACGGTGGCGATGCCGCCGCCGCCGAGCGCAAGGCCGCCGAACTGGCCAGGCAGGCCGCCGCTCCGGGCGCCGATTTCGCCGCGCTGGCGCGCGAGCATTCGGAGGATCCGGGCTCGCGCGATGCCGGCGGCGACCTGGGCTGGGTGGAGCAGGGCATGATGGTCGCCCCGTTCGAGCAGGCGCTGTTCGCGATGCAGCCGGGCGAGGTGCGCGGTCCGGTGAAGACCGATTTCGGTTGGCACGTGCTGCAGCTGCGCGAGGTGCAGGCCGGTTCGGCCCGGCCGTTCGAGGAGGTGCGCGACGAGCTCGCCCGCGAGCAGGCGCAGGCCGATCGCGAACGCGCCTTCAGCGACCTCACCGGCCGCCTGACCGACCTGGTCTACCAGAACCCGTCGTCGCTGGAGCCGGCCGCGCGCGAGCTGGGCCTGGAGGTCCGCACGCTGGGGCCGTTCAGTCGCGAGGACACCATCGGCATCGCCGCCTCGCCGGAGGTCAAGCGCGCCGCGTTCTCCGAGATGCTGATCGAGGACGGCACCGCCAGCGATCCCATCGAGATCGGGCCGCAGCACAGCGTGCTGATCCGCGTGCTCGAGCACGAGCCTGCCGCGGCGCGTCCGCTGGCCGAGGTGCGCTCCGAGGTCGAGGCCGCGGTGCGGGCCGACCGTCGCGCCAAGGCCGCCGTCGCCGCCGCCGAAGCCGCGCTGGAGCGCCTGCGCGCGGGCGAGGCCCTGGCCGCGGTGGCAGGCGCCGATGCCCAGCTGATGCCGCTGAGCGGCCTGCCGCGCGGCGCCCCGGCGCCGTCGCCGGAAGCCAACCGCGCGATCTTCGCCGCTCCGGCGCCGGAGGAGGGCAAGCCCTCGTTCGGTCGCTTCGCGCTGCCGGGCGGTCGCCAGGCCGTGTTTGCGGTCAACGCGGTGCACCCGGGCAAGCCGGAGGAACTGCCGCAGGAGCAGCGCAAGCTGCTGCGCCAGCAGTTCGCCCAGCTCGAAGGTGCGGCCGCCGCCGAGGACTACGTCCGCCGCATCCGCGGCCAGTTCAAGGTGCAGGTCGAAGAAAGCCAGCTCTGACCGGCTGGCGTCGGGGACAGGGGCGCGGAACCGCGAGGTCCGCGCCCTTTCCTTTTGCGGGTCCGGGAACCGCGGTGGAACCGGCTCAGTCGATGCGCAGCTTCATGCCCGGCCGCAGGACGCTGTCGGCGGCGAGGTCGTTGAGTTCCAGCAGCCGGCGTACCGCCACGCCGTGGCGGCGGGCGATGGCCCAGACGGACTCGCCGCGGCGGACGACGTGCACGCGTCCCGTGGCCGGGGCCGGGGTGGCGCCCGCGTCCGCATCCGCGGACGCGGCGGTGGCACGCACCGCGTCCAGGGCCGTCGCCGGTGGCGGCGTGATCGCCGGGACCAGGGCCAGCGGCGCGGTGGTCCAGCGCTGCGCCAGCGCAGGGTTCAGGCGCCGCAGCACTGCCGCGTCCTGGCCGTTGCCCAGTGCCCAGGTATCGAGCTTGCTGGCGCCTTCCAGCTGGCGCGCTTCAAGGGCCAATACCGGCCGGTCCAGGCGGTCCATCCATTCCGGCTCGTCGCCGGCGCGGCTCAGTACGCAGGCCAGCGCGTGGAGCTTGTCCACGTAGGCATAGGTGATGGGGGACAGCCCCTGCAGCGAGCCCGGCGTGGCTTCGAGCGCGACGTTGCCACTGCGGCGCAAGGCCTGCAGCACGCGCGACTCGCCGGCGTTGTAGGCCATCGCGGTCAGCCGCCAGTTGCCGCCCAGCATGCCGTTGAGCTTGCGCAGGTACTCCACCGCGGCGCGGGTGGATTCGGCCGGCGACAGGCGGCCGTCGTAGTCCTTGTGCACGGGCACGCCGTGGTGGCGCGCGGTGTGGCTTACGAACTGCCACAGTCCGGCTGGCCCGCTTGCGCTGCGGGCACCCGGCGCGTAGCCGCTTTCCACGAACGGGATGAGCGCGTATTCGGTGGGCAGGTGCGCCTGGCGCAGCGCATCGACCACGTGGCCGAACAGCGGCAGCACGTCGCTGTCCGGATCGGCCAGGCGCGCCGGCGCGTGCCGGAAATGCTGTTCGTAGCGGGTCGTGCCGGACCCGCACGCCGGCTCGGCCAGTCCGTCGCGGAACGCCTGGTAGATGTCGCGCCCGCTGCGCATGCCCTCGGGCATGGCCGCGGCCTCCGCTTCGCCGGTTTCAGCCCCGGTCGGCGCGGAAGGCGGCGCGTCGGCGGATTCGCCCGGGATATCGCCGTCGATCGGTGCGGCCTGCGGCCCGGGGGCGGGAGACGGCGCCTCCTGCGCGAATGCCACGCAGGAGAAGGCCACCAGCGCGACCGGCCAGGCGCGCCTCATGCGGCGAACCCGTCCTTCCAGGCGCGCAGTGCGCCGAAACACTCCGCGTCGTTGCGCGGGGCGTGTCCCAAGCGGCGCGCGGCGGCCTCGCGGACGGCAGGTTCCCCGCAACGCAGGAAGGGATTGGTGTCCAGTTCGGTCGACAGGGCGACCGGGACCGTGGGCTGGCCGGCCTGGCGCAGCGCAGTGGCCTCAGCCTGGCGTCGTGCCAGCGCACGGTTGCCCGGTTCCACGGCCAGGGCGAAAGCGGCATTGGAAAGCGTGTATTCGTGGCCGCAGCAGACCAGGGTGTCGCCCGGGAGGGCGGCCAGGCGCTGCAGCGATTCGTGCATCTGCACCGCTTCGCCCTCGAACGTCCGCCCGCAGCCGAGGCTGAACAGGGTGTCGCCGCAGAACAGCGCCCCCTCGACCAGGTAGGCGATGTGGCTGCGGGTATGGCCGGGCACGCCGATCACCCGGATCGCATGGCCGCCCAGCTGCAGCCGGTCGCCGTCCCCGGCACGCTCGCTGGCGAACGGGATGCGGGGGTCGTCGGGGCCGACCACCGGGACGCCGGGCCAGCGCTCCAGCAGCTCCGGGACCCCGGCGCAATGGTCGGCGTGGTGGTGGGTCAGGAGGATCGCGGCCGGCACCAGGCCCCGTTCCGCGGCGGCGAACACCGGTTCGGCCGCGCCGGGATCGACCACGAGCGCCTTGCCTGCACCCAGGGCCCAGACATAGTTGTCCTGCAATGCCGGCAGCGGGGTCGGTCGCATAGAATCGGGACCATGCCTGCGCCCGACACCCGCCGTCAACCCGGTGCCCCGGCCTGGTTCAGCGCCCCGCAGGGGCGGCTCCTGCTGGCGGCGGAGCGCCGCTGGGTGCTGCAGCGCCTGGCTGAACGGCCGGTCCAGCCATGGCTCTGGCTGTGCCCGGAGGCCCCGGCCGACTGGACGCCGCCGCCCGCGCGCGGCCTGCTCCTGCACGGCGGCACGGGCGCCTACCTGGGCAGCCTGCGCTGCGGCCTGCCCCTGCCCGTGGCCAGCGGCTGCATCGCCAACGTGGTGGTGCAGCACGCGCCCTCGCCCGGGCTGCAGCCGCTGCTGGAGGAGTGCGAGCGGGTCCTGCTGGAGGGCGGACGGCTGTGGCTGTGCACGTTCAATCCCTGCAGTCCCTACCGCCTGCGTGCAGGGCCGGCCGGCCTGGCCGCGCGCCCGCTCACGTCCTGGATCCGGCGCCTGCAGGCCCTCGGCCTGGTCGCCGCGGCGCCGCCGCGTTGCGTCGGGCCGCGCTGGTTCCCGCGCGAAAGTGCTGGCAATCCCGCCGGGGGCACGGCATCGTTGCGCGCCGGGTGCGTGCTGGAATTCGAAAAGCGCGCGCTCGCGCCGGTGGGGCCGGTGCCGGCAGGCTGGAGACAGCCGGGCACCGCGCCCGCGGCGTGACCACAGGAACCAGATGAAGAAGATCGAGATCCATACCGACGGCGCCTGCTCCGGCAATCCGGGGCCCGGAGGCTGGGGCGCGCTGCTGCGCTACAAGGCGCACGAGCGCGAGCTGTCCGGCGGCGAGCCGGACACCACCAACAACCGGATGGAGCTGATGGCTGCCATCAGTGCCCTGGAGGCGCTGACCGAGCCGTGCGAGGTGGTGTTGTTCACCGATTCGCAGTACGTGCGCCAGGGCATCACCGAGTGGATGCCCGGCTGGGTGCGCCGCGGCTGGAAGACCGCCGGGGGCGACCCGGTCAAGAACCGCGACCTGTGGGAGCGCCTGCACGCGGCCTGCCAGCGCCACAAGATCGAGTGGCGCTGGGTCAAGGGCCACAATGGCGACCCGGACAACGAGCGCGTGGACGCGATCGCGCGCGCCGCGTCCCAGCAGGCGCGGGCCGCGGCGCGGTAAACTTGCGCCGATGCGCCAGATCATCCTCGATACCGAAACCACCGGCCTGGAGTGGAAGAAGGGCAACCGCGTGGTCGAGATCGGCTGCGTGGAACTGCTGGAGCGCCGCCCGAGCGGGCGCAACTTCCACCGCTACCTCAAGCCGGACTGCGAGTTCGAGGCTGGCGCCCAGGAAGTCACCGGCCTGACCCTGGAGTTCCTGGCCGACAAGCCGGCCTTCGAGGAGATCGTCGAGGAATTCCTCGAGTACATCGACGGCGCCGAGCTGATCATCCACAACGCGGCGTTCGACCTGGGCTTCCTCGACTACGAGCTGTCGCGCTGCGGCGCGCATTTCGGCCGCATCACCGACCGCTGCAGTGTGGTCGACACCCTGCTGCTGGCGCGCGAACGCTTCCCCGGGCAGCGCAACTCCCTGGATGCATTGTGCAAGCGGCTGGGCGTGGACAACTCGCATCGCCAGCTGCACGGCGCGCTGCTCGACGCCCAGATCCTCGCCGACGTCTATATCGCGCTGACTTCCGGCCAGGAGGAGATCGGCTTTGCCGAGGTCGAGACCGCAGCCAGGGGGCCGGCGGTGGCCGCAGTCAGTTTCGGACCGGTGTCCGGCGAGCGTCCGCGCATCAGCGCCCAGCCGGCGGAACTGGAAGCGCACGCACGACGCCTGGCGCACCTGCGCAAGAAGGCCGGTCGCGCGCTGTGGGACCAGTACGAGCCGCTGCCGGAGCCCGAGCCGGAGCTGCAGCCGGCCTGAGCCGGCTCAGTGGCAGCGCACCAGCACCACGGTGACGTTGTCCGAACCGCCGCCATCCAGCGCCGCGGCGACCAGCACGTCCACGCATTCCTGCGCGCTGCAGTCCTGCCAGGACAGGACCTCGGCCATGCGCGCGTCGTCGACTTCCTCGGTCAGGCCGTCGCTGCAGAGCAGGATCTGCATTCCCGGGCGCAGTTCGCCGGACATCGTGGCGACCTTCAGGTGCGCCGGGTCGGTCACGCCCAGGGCCTGGGTGACCGCGCTGCGCTGCGGATGGCTGCGTGCCTCCTCGGGCGTGAGGCTGCCCTGGGCAATCAGTTCCTGCACGTAGCTGTGGTCCTGGCTGAGCTGGGCCAGGCGCCCGTCGCGCCACAGGTAGGCGCGGCTGTCGCCGATCCAGGCCACCTCGAAGCGGTCGCCCTGGACCCGCAGGACCACGGCGGTGGTACCCATGGGCAGGGCGTCGTTGCGCCGGCGCGAGGCGCGGATGATCTCCTCGTCGGCCACCCGCAGCGCCTGCGCCAGCGGCGTGCCCTGGCGCACCTCGCGCACGATCGCCTCGCGCGCCAGCGCGCTTGCCACCTCGCCGCAGGCGTGCCCACCCATGCCATCGGCCACCAGCCACAGCCCCAGCTCGCTGTCGCCGTAGTATGTGTCCTCGTTCAACGCCCGGCGCAGGCCGGGGTGGGTGAGGTGTCCGAATTCGATCATTGGGCGCGGGAATCCCCGAGGCGCTGGAGTAGCGTGCAATCATCCCGGCCGGCAGCGCCCCCGGCAAGGTTCGGCTGTCCGATGCGCCTGTGCATCCTTGGCTTGTCCGCGCGCGCCGGGCCACGTATCATTCCCGCCCCGGCCGCGGCCGGGCCACCGGAGAGGTGGCAGAGTGGTTGAATGTACCTGACTCGAAATCAGGCAGGCGTTTATAGCGCCTCGGGGGTTCGAATCCCCCCCTCTCCGCCAGATGCAAATAAAAAGGCCCCCTCGCGGGGCCTTTTTATTTGCATCCGGTGAGGGGGCCTGGTTCGAACCCCTCGGTTCGACCGCCCGCGAAGCGGGTGGCGCGAGGCGCGCAGCGCCTCGCAATCCCCCTTCAATGCGGTATTGGGGGCGATGCAGGACTTTTTATTGGTTCTTCACCCAACTCCGGGGAAGGCCGCCCGGATCTTGAGGAAGAAGTAGGCGTCATCGCGGAAGCCGTAGGCCATGCGCTTGATGACCTTGATCTTGTTGTTGATGCCCTCGACCAGGTTGG
>NZ_PDWP01000011.1 GCF_010093235.1 Pseudoxanthomonas suwonensis
CACCGAGATCGACACGGAGTGGTTCGGCGGCAGCGTGTGATGTGTATACGAGACAGGGCCCCCACCGCGCCGATCACCTGGCCTTGTTCGACCCGGTCGCCGACCTTCACGTCGATCCGCGACAGGTGCAGGAAGTTGGAACTGATGCCGAAGCCGTGGTCCAGCAGCAGGGTGCCGCCGGTCAGGTAGAGGTCCGGGGCGGCGAAGGTCACCACGCCGGGCGCCGGCGCCTTGACCGGGGTGCCGGTGGGTGCGGCGATGTCCATGCCCGAGTGCGGCGATCCCGGCTTGCCGTTGTAGACGCGCTGGTTGCCGAAGCGGCCGCTGATCCGGCCCTGCACCGGCCAGATGAAGCGGCGGGCGAAATCGGCGCGGTCGTCGTCGCGGCCGCGCGCGGCGGTGACCTGGGCCTGCTCGCGGGCGATGCGTTCTGCGATGGCCGGCGGCGGATCCACGGTCCTCGGGGGCACGCCATCGACGCGCTGCACTGGCCAGTCGCGCGGGCTGACCGCGATCCGCTGGACGCTGCGGACGCCATCCGGGCGGACCACGGTGACCTCGACCGGTGCGGCCTGGTCGCGGCCGACGCCGAACACCACGGTGCCGTAGCCGGTGGTGCGCAGCACGCGACCGGCGTATTCCACACGGCTGCCGGGCGGCACCTTGCCGATCACCATCGAGCCCTGCGGCACGCTGGCCGGGAACACCACCCGGGTATCGTCCTGGGCCGGGGCGGGCAGGGCGAGGGCGAGCATCGCGGCCAGCAGCGCCCGCCGCGTGGCACGCAGGACAGGCCGCATCAGCGGGCGAACTCCAGGCGACGGCCCGCGGGGGCGCCGACCAGTTCGCGGCCGTTCCAGACCAGCTGGCCGTTGACCCAGGTCGAGGCGATGCGCGAGCGGAAGGTGGTGCCCTCGAACGGCGACCAGCCGCACTTGGACAGCACGTCCTCGCGGCGCACGGTCAGCGGGGCGTCGTCCACCAGCACCAGGTCGGCCCAGTAGCCCTCGCGCAGGAAGCCGCGCTCGGCGACGTCGAACAGCTGCGCCGGGGCATGGCTGGCCTTCTGCACCACCCGGGTGATGTCCAGCCTGCCCTCGTGCACCAGCTCGATCGCCGCCAGCAGCGCGTACTGCACCAGCGGCAGGCCGGAAGGCGCCTGCAGGTAGGGCTTCTCCTTCTCCTCCAGGGTGTGCGGGGCGTGGTCGGTGGCCAGCACGTCGATCACGTCGTCCACCAGCGCCTGGGTCAGCGCGGCGCGGTCGGAGGCGTCCTTGATCGCTGGATTGCACTTGATGAGGTTGCCAAGCCGCGCGTAGTCGGCGCGGTCGAAGCGCAGGAAATGGATGCAGGTCTCGGCGGTGATCTTCTTGCGCACCTTGCCGTCGGCGCCCACCAGCGGGCCGCGCTCGAACAGCGCCAGCTCGTCGGCGGTGGAGATGTGCAGCACGTGCAGGCGGGTGCCGTGCCGGCGCGCCAGTTCCATGGCCAGGCGGGTGGACTTGATGCAGGCCTCGCGCGAACGGATGTCCGGGTGCATGGCGGCGGTCAGGCCGTCGGCGCCGTACTTTTCCTTGAACTCGGCCATCGTGCGGTCGATGGTCGGGGTGTCCTCGCAGTGGGTGATGATCGGGGTCGGGGCCTCGCGGAAGATCCCGTCCAGGGTCTCCGGGTTGTCGACCAGCATGTTGCCGGTGGAAGCGCCCATGAACACCTTGATGCCCGGCGCGGTCTTCGGATCCAGCGAGCGCACCGCCTCGAGGTTGTCGTTGCTGGCGCCCAGGTAGAAGCCATGGTTGCCCCAGGCCCTGCCGGCGGCCGCCGCGTACTTGCCCTCAAGCGCCGCCGCGTCGAGCGTGGGCGGGTTGGTGTTGGGCATGTCCATGAAGCTGGTCAGGCCGCCGGCCACGGCCGCGGCCGACTCGCTGGCGATGTCGCCCTTGTGGGTCAGGCCCGGCTCGCGGAAGTGCACCTGGTCATCGATCATCCCCGGCAGCAGCCAGCGCCCGCGGGCGTCCACGACTTCCTCGCCCGCGCGCGCCTGCAGCCCGCTGCCGATGGCGGCGATGCGCCCGTTCTCGATGCGCAGGTCGCCTTCGGTCTGGCGTCCTTCGTTGACCAGGCGGGCGTTGGTGATGAGAGTGGAGGGCATCAGTGGTGTCCTTGGCAGGAATGCGGGCGCTCGGGAACCGGGTCGTAGCCGCCGGGGTGGAGGGGGTGGCAGCGGCCGATGCGCCGCGCGGCCAGCCAGCAGCCGCGCAGCGGGCCATGCCGCTCGATCGCCTGCATCGCGTATTCAGAACAGCTGGGCACGAACCGGCAGCGCGGTCCCAGCAGCGGGCTGATGAAGCGCTTGTAGAAGCGCAACAGCGCGATAAGCAGGCGTGTAGTCACCGCGGCATGATAACTGGCGACCCGTGAGGTTGCCGCCCGTGGTGGGGTGGGCTATAAAGGCGCGCTTTCCCGCACTGCCGGGGAAAACATCGGAGGAACCTTCGTACGTGGCTGCCAAGAACCCCGTGAAGAAGGCCGCCAAGCCGGCCAAGAAGCCTTCCCCCGCTGCCAAGGCGACCGGGAAGACCGCCAAGCCCGTCGCCAGGAAGGCGGCTGCAGGCAAGGCTGCCAAGCCCGTGAAGGCGGTCAAGGCGGTCAAGGCGACCAAGGCCGTCAAGCCGGCGGCGAAGAAGCCCGCCAAGCCCGTCGTGGCCAAGAAGGCCGCGGCGCCGGCGAAGAAGGCTCCGGCCAGGAAGGCCACGGCGACCAAGCCGGCTCCGGCGAAGAAGACCCCGGCCCCCAAGGCCACCAAGGCCCCGGCCAGCAAGAGCAACACCCGGCCGGTGACCCCGGCCAAGGCTGCCAAGCCGGCGGCGAAGAAAGTGGCGGCCCCCGCCGCGACCGCGAAGCCGGCCAGCAGCAAGACCCCCACCGCCAAGTCCACGAGGACGACCGCGCCCGCTACCCCGACCGCCAAGCCGTCCGCCGCCAAGGCAGCCCCGACGCCGAAGACGGTCGCCGCAACTCCGCAAGAAAAGCCAGTGCCCGCACCGAAATCCCCCAGCTCCAACGCTCCGGCCAAGCCGGTCCCGACCGCCCCGGGGACCCCGGGCAAGGTCGCCGTCGCCGTGGTGTCCAAAAAGACCGACAATGTGAGCCCGGCCCCCACCCGCAGGAAGGTCGTGGAATACAAGATCGACGAAGCCACCGGACGTCCCATCCTTCCGGAAGGCTACAAGCCCTCGCCCGACGAGGAGTACATGAACCCGCTGCAGCTGGAGTACTTCCGGCAGCGGCTGCTGCAGTGGCGCGCCGACCTGGTCGAGGAGTCCAAGCAGACCATCGAGAACCTCAAGGACGAAGTGCGCGACATCGGCGACGAGGCCGAGCGTGCCACCCGCGAGACCGAGAACTCGCTGGAACTGCGTACCCGCGACCGCTACCGCAAGCTGATCGGCAAGATCGACAGCACGCTCAAGCGCCTGGAGGCCGGTGACTACGGCTACTGCGTCGACACCGGCGAGGAGATCGGCCTGGAGCGCCTGGAGGCGCGCCTGACCGCCGAGCGCACCATCGACGCCCAGGAGCGCTGGGAGCACCTGCAGAAGCAGCAGGGCGAGTAAGCCCGCTCCCGCAGGCCTGACGACAAAGCCCGCCTCCCGGCGGGCTTTGTCTTTTTAGCCCCTCGCCGACGGGGGCGGGGAACGGGCGGCGCTTCTCCAACGCCGCTGGCACCACGACCCCACCTCCGCTCCCTCTCCCGGTGGGAGGGGTGCATTGCGTAGCCCGGGCAGGCGAAGCGCACCCGGGGATTCCCCGGTGCGCCAAGGTGGATACCTGCGACACAAGCGCAAAGGACAAACGAAGCCACGGCCTGGAAGCGCCCGAAGACGCGCCATGCCGGGGGCGTGGGGCAACCAGGCCACGGATGGCCCGCGGTGGCGCGTTGGAGCAGGAGGCGCGCGATGCCATGCCCCGGTGCGGCGCGGCTCCGTCCGGGGTCTGCGGCACCCCATGGCGGCCGCCTCCGCCATCGCGGCGCGTCACCGGACGGCGGCCCGGCAAGGCCGTCGGTCTTCGTTGGGCCATGCGGGGCGCGGGTGGGTCAGAGCTTCCGCAGATCCAGCCGCCGCAACTTCGGCGCCTTGACCGCGGTGGTGGCGACCACGCCCAGGGTGACGCAGCCGCCCAGTACCACCGCCGGCACCAGGCCCAGCAGGCGCGCCATCGAGCCGGCATAGAACGCGCCCAGTTCGTTGGACGAGCCGATGAAGATGCCGTTGATCGAAGCCACCCGGCCGCGCATGCCGTCGGGAGTGACCAGCTGCATGATGGTCGAGCGCAGCACCACCGACACGCCGTCGCACACCCCCGACAGCAGCAGGAAGAACGCCGACAGCCAGAAGTGCCGCGACAGGCCGAAGCCGATGATGCACAGGCCGAAGCCGGCCACCGCCCACAGCAGCAGGCGGCCGGCGTTGCGACCAGGCGTGTGCCGCGCCAGCACCAGGCCCACCACGACCGCGCCCAGCGCCGGGGCCGCGCGCAGGATGCCCAGCCCTTCCGGACCGTAGTGCAGGATCTCGTGGATGAAGGCCGGCGCCAGGGAGATCGCGCCGCCGAACAGCACCGCGAACAGGTCCAGCGCCTGCGCGCCGAGCATGACCTGGTTGCCGAACACGAAGCGCAGGCCCTCGCCGATGCTGGCGAACACCGGCGCGCGCGGTCCCGCCGCCGGTGGCTCCTCGACCCGCAGCGCCAGCAGCACGGCGCCCGAAGCCAGCGCGAGCGCGGCGGCGACGCCGTAGGCGACGGTCTTGCCGGCCAGTCCGACCAGCAGGCCGCCCAGCGCCGGGCCGCAGACCAGGCCGATCTGGAAGGCCACGCTGCCGATGCTGGGGCCGCGTGCGAACTGCGCGCGCGGCAGCACCCGCGCGAACAGGGCGGTGTAGACCGGGGTGAGGAAGGCGCGGACCAGCCCGGTCAGGACGATGGCCGCGTAGATCGGCCAGGTTGCGCCCGGCGCGATGCGGCCGGCGGCGACCAGCATCAGCAGCACGGCGGTGGCGCACAGCCCGGCGGTGGCCAGCGCGCCCAGCCGGCGCTTGGGCAGGTGGTCGACCAGGTAGCCGGCGAACAGGGCCATGCCGATGTACGGCAGCACCTCGGCCAGGCCGACCAGGCCCAGGGCGAAGGTGTCGCGGGTCAGCTCGTAGACGTGCCAGCCGACGGTGACCGCGACGATCTGGTAGGACAGGATCGCGAACAGGCGGTAGCCGAGCAGGATCCGGAAGCTGCCTTCGCGCAGCGGCGAACGGAGCAGGCTTTCCGGAGCCGCTTCCACCTCAGGCCTGGGCGCGCGCGGTGTCGCGGATGAAGGCCAGCAGCGAGGCCAGGCCGTTGCTGCGGGTCGGCGAGAGGGGCCTGGCCAGCCCGATGTCGGCGATGTAGTCCGGCTCGGTGGCCAGGATTTCCTCCGCCGGACGGCCGGAGTAGACCCGCAGGGCCAGGTAGATCAGGCCGGAGACGATGGCCGAGTCGCTGATCGCATGGAACTCCAGGCGATCGCGGTTGCCCTGCGGCACGATCCAGACCATCGACTGGCAGCCGTGCAGGCGGTGTTCCTCGGTCTTCCATTCCTCCGGGAACGGCGGCAGCTTGCGGCCCAGGTCGATCAGGTACTGGTAGCGCTCGGCCCAGTCGGCGAAGAACGCGAACTCGTCGCGGATGGCGGCCTGCGCCTCGGCGGCGGTGGGTTCGAGCGGGAAGGGGGTAGTGGTCACGGGTTTCTCGATGATGGTGTGGCCGTCCATGGCGCGACGTGGCGGGCCTGGGATCGCCCTGGCCGGTCATCCATGGCCGGACATCCGCAGGCGCGTCAGGCGCGCTTCCAGCGCACGCCCTGCGGCGTGTCCTCCAGCAGGATGCCCTCGGCCGCCAGCTGGTCGCGGATGGCGTCGGCACGGGCGAAGTCCCGGGACTTCTTTGCCGCGCTGCGCTCGTCAACCAGCGCCTGGATGCGGGCATCGTCGTCGCCGGAGGCGCCGCGGTTGAACCAGGCTTCCGGCGCCTGCTGCAGCAGGCCCAGGGCCAGGCCGGCGCCGAGCAGTTCGGCCTTCAGCCGCGAGCGTTCGCCGGCATCGGTCGCCTTGCGCGCCTCGCCGGCGATGCGGGCCAGCTCGGCCAGCGCCAGCGGGGTGTTGAGGTCGTCGTCCAGCGCCGCCTCGATCGCGGGCGGGATCGAAGCGGTGGCCTCGACGCCGGCCAGGTCGCGCAGGGTGCCGTACAGCCGGTCCAGGGTGCGCACCGACTGCTCGACCAGGGCGTCCGACCATTCCAGCGGCTGCCGGTAGTGGGCCGACATCAGCGCGTAGCGCAGCGCCTCCGGCGGGGGCGCGCGGACCAGGTCGTGGACCTTCTCGATGTTGCCCAGCGACTTGCTCATCTTGGCGCCGCCGAAATTGAGCATTCCGTTGTGCAGCCAGTAGCGGGCGAACGGCGCGCCGCCGTGCGCGCACTGGCTCTGCGCGATCTCGTTCTCGTGGTGCGGGAACTGCAGGTCGATGCCGCCGGCATGGATGTCGATGGTCTGGCCCAGGTGGGCCTAGGCCATCGCCGAGCACTCGATGTGCCAGCCCGGGCGGCCGCGGCCCCAGGGCGAATCCCAGCCGGGCAGGTCGTCGCTGGAGGGCTTCCACAGCACGAAGTCGCCCGGATCGCGCTTGTACGGGGCCACCTCGACCCGGGCGCCGGCCAGCATCTCCTCGGTGTCGCGGCGCGAGAGGCGGCCGTAGTCGGCGAAGCTGGCCACCGAGAACAGCACGTGGCCCTCGGCGGCGTAGGCGTGGCCCTCGGCGATCAGGCGCTCGCACATGGCGATCATCTGCGCGATATGGCCGGTGGCGGTGGGTTCGATGTCCGGGGCGAAGTCGCCGGACACGCCCAGCGCGGCCATGTCCTCGCGGTAGGCGGCGGCGAAGTGGTCGGTGATCACCGAGATCGGCACGCCCTGCTCGGCGGCCGCGGCGTTGATCTTGTCGTCCACGTCGGTGATGTTGCGCGCGTACTTCAGGGCGCCATGGCGCCGGCGCAGCAGCGCGGCCAGGACCCCGAACACCACCGGCCCGCGGGCGTTGCCGATGTGCACGTAGTTGTAGACCGTGGGCCCGCACACGTACATGGTGGGGCAGGCGGGGTCGAGCGGCGCGAAGGCTTCGACCTGGCGCGTCAGGCTGTTGTACAGGCGCAGGGACATCGGCACGGGATACCGGGGGCGGGCCGCGCATTCTAGCCTGCGTGCCGCCGCGGGGCCCGGCCGGGCCGCTGCGGGGCTTTGGTTCAGCCCCGTGCAAGGCGTGCGCCCTACACTGTCGGCTCCGTTCGCCCCCCAACGGTACCGAATGCGACCTTCGACGCGAGTCCCCCTGCTGTGCCTGCTGAGTGCGATGGCGCTGCCGGCTGCCGCGCAGGAGAAGGACCCCCAGGGGGCGCTGCCGGAGCCCCCGATCCGGGTAGTTCCCGTCGAGAACGTGCGTTTCGACTACGCCCAGGTGCTGCGGGTGGAGCCGGTCTACCAGACCCTGCGCGCCAGCCGCACCGAGGAGCGCTGCGACGACGTGCCGGTGGTCGAGGTGCGTTCGCAGCCCAGCGGGGGCGGGGAGTCGCCGGGGGTCTTCGGGCGCATCGTCGAGTCCTTCAAGGGCATGTTCCGGGAGGAGTCGGCCCCGAAGGCCAATCCGCAGACCGCGGCCCAGGCCTCGGCGACGCCGCGCGGCGGGGCCAACTGCCGCCTGGTCCAGGTCGAGCGCCAGTTCCAGCGGCCGATCGCCTACGACGTCGATTACGTCTACAAGGGCACCAAGTACCGTTCGCGCCTGGCCGAGGACCCCGGCAACCGGCTGCGGATCCGGGTTTCGGTCACCCCCTGGGTGGGCGACGCGGCCAGTCCGCCCTGAGCGCCTCCCGCGGGCTTGCACGCGCCGCGGGTGCGTGCGACCATCGACCGCCGATGAATACCGACCTTCAGCCGCATGC
This sequence comes from Pseudoxanthomonas suwonensis, assembly GCF_010093235.1. Classification (GTDB taxonomy): domain Bacteria; phylum Pseudomonadota; class Gammaproteobacteria; order Xanthomonadales; family Xanthomonadaceae; genus Pseudoxanthomonas; species Pseudoxanthomonas suwonensis. The sequence continues at coordinate 8,029 of NZ_PDWP01000011.1, forward strand.
TTCGAGCGCCGCCCGGATGGCCTCCGGGATGACCTCGCGTGCGCGTCGACCGGAACCCCACTTTTCCGCTGGGTGACCGGAGCGTCGTGCTGTCCGTTCGAGAACCCAGCCCCAGGCTGGGTTTTTTCGTTTCTGGCACGGCAAAGGTTTCAGGCGCAAGGGACTTCATCCGGACAAGGCACCACCCCATGCCGGTTCGCCGGCCACCACCGCAAGGGATCGATCGATGTCGCTCAAGCACTTCCTCAACACCCAGGACTGGAGCCGCCCGGACCTGGACGCGCTGCTCGCCGAGGCGGCCGCGTTCAAGCGCAACAAGCTGGGCAGTGAACTGAAGGGGCGCTCGATCGCGCTGGTGTTCTTCAATCCCTCCATGCGCACCCGCACCAGCTTCGAGCTGGGCGCCTTCCAGCTGGGCGGCCATGCCATCGTGCTGCAGCCGGGCAAGGACGCGTGGCCGATCGAGTTCGACCTGGGCACGGTGATGGACGGCGACACCGAGGAGCACATCGCCGAGGTCGCCCGCGTGCTGGCCCGCTACGTCGACCTGATCGGCGTGCGCGCCTTCCCGAAGTTCAAGGACTGGAGCTACGACCGCGAGGACCGCGTGCTCAAGGCTTTCGCCAGGTACTCGACTGTGCCGGTGATCAACATGGAGACGATCACCCATCCGTGCCAGGAACTGGCCCACGCCCTGGCCCTGCAGGAGCACTTCGGCACCACCGACCTGCGCGGCAAGAAGTACGTCCTGACCTGGACCTACCATCCCAAGCCGCTGAACACCGCGGTCGCCAACTCGGCACTGACCATCGCCACCCGCCTGGGCATGGACGTGACCCTGCTGTGCCCGACGCCGGAATACATCCTCGACGAGCGCTACATCGGCTGGGCCAACCAGAACGTCGCCGAGAGCGGCGGCTCGTTCCAGGTCAGCCACGACATCGAGGACGCCTATCGCGGCGCCGACGTGGTCTACGCCAAGAGCTGGGGCGCGCTGCCGTACTTCGGCAACTGGGAGCCGGAGAAGCCGATCCGCGACCAGTTCAAGCACTTCATCGTCGACGAGCAGAAGATGGCGCTGACCAACAACGGCGTGTTCAGCCACTGCCTGCCGCTGCGCCGCAACGTCAAGGCCACCGACGCGGTCATGGACTCGCCCAACTGCATCGCCATCGAGGAAGCCGAGAACCGCCTGCACGTGCAGAAGGCGGTGATGGCCGCGCTGGTGCGCGGCCGGTGATTCGGGATTGGGGCTTCGTGATTCGTGATTCGAAAGAGCAGGACCGGATCCCCCCTCCATTGCCTACTACTGATTTCCGAGAGAGACGCCCCCATGTCACAAGCTGCTTCCACCGATCCCGAATCCCGAATCCCGAATCCCGCGGCAGCCAGCCGCGACATCGTCCTGGCCTTCTCCGGCGGCCTGGACACCAGCTTCTGCGTGCCCTACCTGAAGGAGCAGGGCTGGAACGTGCACACCGTGTTCGCCGACACCGGCGGCGTGGACGCCGAGGAGCGCGCCTACATCGAGCAGCGCGCCGCGGAGCTGGGCGTGGCCAGCCACGTCACCATCGATGGCGGCGAGGCGATCTGGAACGGCTTCGTCAAGCCGTTCGTGCAGGCCGGCGAGGGCTACCAGGGCCAGTACCCGCTGCTGGTCTCCGACCGCTACCTGATCGTCGACGCCGCGCTCAGGCGTGCCGCCGAACTGGGCACCAACGCCATCGCCCACGGCTGCACCGGCATGGGCAACGACCAGGTCCGCTTCGACCTGGCGGTCAAGGCCCAGGGCGACTACCGCATCGTCGCCCCGATCCGCGAGATCCAGAAGGAACACACCCAGACCCGCGCCTACGAGCAGAAGTACCTCGAGGAGCGCGGCTTCGAGGTGCGCGCCAAGCAGAAGAGCTACACCATCAACGAGAACCTGCTGGGCGTGACCATGTCCGGCGGCGAGATCGACAAGTGGGAAGCCCCGGGCGAGGGCGCGCGCGGCTGGTGCGCACCGCGCAGCGCGTGGCCGGCCGACCCGCTGCGGGTGACCCTGAAGTTCGTCAAGGGCGAGGCGGTGGAGCTGGACGGCAAGCCGCTGGAAGGCGCGAAGATCCTGGCCCGCCTCAACACCATGTTCGCCCAGTACGGCGTCGGCCGCGGCATGTACACCGGCGACACCGTGATCGGCCTGAAGGGCCGCATCGTGTTCGAGGCCCCCGGCCTGACCGCGCTGCTGGCCGCGCACCGCGCGCTCGAGGAAGCGGTGCTGTCCAAGCAGCAGAACCGATTCAAGCCGGAAGTGGCGCGCAAGTGGGTGGAGCTGGTGTACGAAGGCTTCTACCACGACCCGCTGAAGACCGACCTTGAAGCCTTCCTGGCCTCCTCGCAGGAGCAGGTCAACGGCGAGGTGGTGCTGGAGACCCGCGGCGGCCGCGTGGACGCCGTGGCGATCCGCTCGCCGCACATCCTCAATGCCAAGGGCGCCACGTATGCCCAGTCGGCCGACTGGGGCGTGGAGGAGGCCGAGGGCTTCATCAAGCTGTTCGGCATGAGCAGCACCCTGTGGGCCGAGGTCAACCGCTGACGTGAGCGAAGCGGCCGCCCGCATCCTGGTACGCAGCGCCGGCATGGAGGACCTGCCGGCGCTGGCGGCGCTGTTCGACGGCTACCGCGTGTTCTACGGGCAGCCGACGGACCTGGCGCGCGCCAGCGCGTTCCTGCGCCAGCGCCTGGAGCGGGGCGACTCGCACCTGCTGCTGGCGGTGGACGGGCAGGGCACGGCGCTTGGCTTCACCCAGCTCTATCCGCTGTTCACCTCGGTGGGCACCGCGCCGATCGAGCTGCTCAACGACCTGTTCGTCGCGCCCGACGCGCGCGGCCGGGGCGTCGGCCGGGCGCTGCTGCGCAGGGCCGCCGGTGACGCGCGGGCGCGCGGCGCGTTGCGGCTGGAGCTGCAGACGACGGTGGACAACGCCGCCGCCCAGGCCCTCTACGCCAGCGAGGGCTGGGTGCGCGCCGACGGTTTCATCGGCTTCAGCAAGGGACTGTGACGATGGGCCAGCTGCGCATCAGCGACCACCGGAGCGAACTGGATGTCGACCTGATCCACCGTTTCCTCTCCAGGGAGACGTACTGGAGCAAGGGCATCCCGCGGGAGACGGTGGAGCGGGCGATCGCCGGCTCGCTGTGCTTCGGCGGCTACCTCGAAGGCGAAGGCCAGGTGGCCTTCGCCCGCGTCGTCACCGATGGCGCCACCTTCGGCTACCTGGCCGATGTCTTCGTCCTGCCGGAGTACCGCGGCCGTGGTTTCAGCAAGCAGCTGATGGCCGCGGTGATGGCCCATCCGCAGCTGCAGGGCCTGCGCCGCTTCATGCTGGCCACCTCGGACGCGCACGGCCTGTACGCGCGGTTCGGCTTCAGGGAGCCGGCCCGGCCGCGGACCCTGATGGAAATCCTGCGGCCGGACATCTACCAGTCCGCCGCCGCAACCGCCTGACAACCAGAACACCCATGACCGACCTGCTGGAATCCACCCTCGCGCACCTTGGAAAGCTGGTGTCCTTCGACACCCGCAACCCGCCGCGCGCGATCGCCGCCGAGGGCGGCATCTTCGACTACCTGCGCGCGAACCTGCCTGGCTTCAACGTGCAGGTGGTGGACCACGGCGCCGGCGCGGTCAGCCTGTACGCGGTGCGCGGCACGCCGAAGTACCTGTTCAACGTGCACCTGGACACCGTGCCGGATTCGCCGCACTGGAGCGCCGATCCGCACGTGATGCGGCGCCTGGACGACCGCGTGGTCGGCTTGGGCGTGTGCGACATCAAGGGCGCGGCCGCGGCGCTGGTGGCCGCGGCCAATGCCGGCGACGGCGATGCCGCGTTCCTGTTCTCCTCCGACGAGGAGGCAAACGACCCGCGCTGCATCGCCGCCTTCCTGGCCCGCGGCATTCCGTATGAAGCGGTGCTGGTGGCCGAGCCGACCATGGGCGAGGCGGTGCTGGCCCACCGTGGCATTTCCTCGGTGCTGATGCGCTTCAAGGGCCGCGCCGGCCACGCCTCCGGCCAGCAGGACGCGGCGGCCAGCGCGCTGCACCAGGCCGTGCGCTGGGGCGATCGTGCCCTGGACCACGTGCAGTCGCTGGCGCACGCGCGTTTCGGCGGGCTGACCGGCCTGCGCTTCAACATCGGCCGCATCGAGGGCGGGATCAAGGCCAACATGATCGCGCCGGAGGCGGAGCTGCGCTTCGGCTTCCGCCCGCTGCCGTCGATGGACGTGGACCAGCTGCTGGCGACGTTCGCCGGTTTCGCCGAACCCGCCGCCGCGCATTTCGAGGAGACCTTCCGCGGGCCGAGCCTGCCGTCGGGAGACATCGCCCGCGCCGAGGAGCGCCGCCTGGCCGCGCGCGACGTGGCCGACGCCCTGGGCCTGCCGATCGGCAACGCGGTGGACTTCTGGACCGAGGCCTCGCTGTTCTCCGCCGGTGGCTACACCGCGCTGGTCTACGGCCCGGGCGACATCGCCCAGGCCCATACCGCCGACGAGTTCGTGACCCTGGACCAGCTGCGCGGCTACGCGGACTCGGTTCACCGCATCATCAACGGCCCGCGCTGAGCCCGGACCCATTCCGTACCGGCGCCGCCGGTCCTTCCTTCCACCGACATCCGACCGTGAACGCTCCCGCAACCCCGACCCAGATCCAGACCCGCCAGACCATCGTCCGCCTGCTGTCGAGCATGGCCAGCGCCAAGGAGATCAGCCAGTACCTCAAGCGCTTCTCCCAGGTCGACGCCAAGCGCTTCGCGGTGGTCAAGGTCGGCGGCGCGGTGCTGCGCGACGAACTGGAGGACCTGACCTCCTCGCTGGCGTTCCTGCAGGAGGTAGGCCTGACCCCGATCGTGCTGCACGGCGCCGGCCCGCAGCTGGACGCCGAGCTGTCGGCCGCGGGCATCGAAAAGCAGACCGTCAACGGCCTGCGCGTGACCTCGCCGGAGGCGCTGGCGATCGTCCGCCGGGTATTCCAGGCCTCCAACCTCAAGCTGGTCGAGGCCCTGCAGCGCAACGGCGTGCGCGCCACCTCGATCACCGGCGGCGTGTTCGAGGCCGCCTACCTCGACCAGGCCACCTACGGCCTGGTGGGAGAGGTGAGGAAGGTCAACCTGGCGCCGATCGAGGCCAGCCTCAACGCCGGCTCGATCCCGGTGATCACCAGCCTGGGCGAGACCCCCAGCGGCCAGATCCTCAACATCAACGCCGACTTCGCCGCCAACGAACTGGTGCGCGAGCTGCAGCCGTACAAGATCATCTTCCTCACCGGCACCGGCGGCCTGCTCGACGAGGACGGCAAGGTGATCGATTCGATCAACCTGTCCACCGAGTACGAGCACCTGATCAGGCAGCCGTGGATCCACGGCGGCATGAAGGTCAAGATCGAGCAGATCAAGGACCTGCTGGACAGCCTGCCGCTGGAGTCGTCGGTGTCGATCACCCGTCCGGCGGACCTGGCCAAGGAGCTGTTCACCCACAAGGGCTCGGGCACCCTGGTGCGCCGCGGCGAGCGCGTGCTGCGCGCCGGGTCCTGGGACGAGCTGGACCTGGGCCGGCTGAAGGCGCTGATCGAATCCAGCTTCGGCCGCGAGCTGGTGCCGGACTACTTCCAGCGCACCGACCTGCTGCGCGCCTACGTCAGCGAGAACTACCGCGCCGCGGTGATCCTGGTGCGCACCCCCGAGGGCGTGTACCTGGACAAGTTCGCGGTGCTGGACGACGCCCAGGGCGAGGGCCTGGGCCGGGCCGTGTGGAACGTGATGCGCGAGGAGACGCCGCAGCTGTTCTGGCGCTCGCGCCACAACAACCAGGTCAACATCTTCTACTACGCCGAGTCCGACGGCTGCATCAAGCAGGAGAAGTGGAAGGTGTTCTGGTACGGCATCGACGGCTTCGACCACATCGAGCGCTGCGTGGCCCACTGCGCCACCCGCCGGCCCACCCTGGTCGGCTGACATGGACGCCGCGTTCCTGCACGCCTGGCGCGAGGCGCCCGTACTGGCGGGACGGCACGCCGTGCTCGAGCCGCTGTCGCAGGCCCACGCCGATGCCTTGCGCGTGGTCTCCGGGGAGGGCGGCCTGCACCGGCTCTGGTACACCAACGTGCCGGCGCCGGACCGGGTCGATGCCTACATCGACGCCGCGCTTGAGGCCCAGTCCGAAGGCAGGGTGGTGGCCTTCGCGGTGCGCGATGCCGCCGGCCAGGTCGTCGGCACCACCCGCATGTACGGGCTGGAGCCCGAGGTGCCGCGCCTGGCCATCGGCTATACCTGGTACGCACCGCGGGTGCAGCGCACCGGGGTCAACACCGAGTGCAAGCTGATGCTGTTGCAGCACGCATTCGAGGCGATGGGTTGCGCCTCGGTGTACTTCGAGACCAGCTGGTTCAACCAGCGTTCGCGCCAGGCCATCGCCAGGCTCGGCGCGAAGCAGGACGGCGTCCTGCGCAACCACAAGCGACACGCCGACGGGACGCTGCGCGATACCGTCGTGTTCTCCATCCTCGACACCGAATGGCCGGGGGTGCGCAGCCACCTCCGTTCCCGACTGGATTCACACGCATGAGCAGGAAGTACTCCATCGGCATCGTCGGCGCCCGCGGGCACACCGGCGCCGAACTCATCCGCCTGGTGGCGGCCCACCCGCACCTGGAGCTGGCGTTCGTTTCCTCGCGCGAGCTGGACGGCCAGCGCGTGTCCGAGCACAACGATGCCTACCAGGGCGAGCTGCGCTTCGAGAACCTGGCCCATGACCAGGTCGCGGCCAAGGGCGCGGACGTGGTGGTGATGGCGCTGCCCAACGGCAAGTCCGACGAGATCGTCGCAGGCATCGATGCCGTGGCGCCTGGCACGATCGTGGTCGACCTGTCCGCCGACCACCGCTTCGACCCGTCCTGGTACTACGGGCTGCCCGAGATCACCCGCGGCAACTACCAGGGCCAGAAGCGGATCAGCAATCCCGGCTGCTACGCCACCGCGATGCAGCTGGCGATCTGGCCGATGGTCGAGTTCCTGGCCGGCCCGCCGCAGTGCTTCGGCGTGTCGGGCTATTCCGGCGCCGGCACCACGCCTTCGGACCGCAACAACCCCGAGCTGCTGCGCGACAACCTGATGCCGTACGCGCTGGCCGACCACATCCACGAGCGCGAGGTGTCCTCGCAGCTGCGCGTGCCGGTGGAGTTCATGCCGCACGTGGCCCCGCACTTCCGTGGCATCACCATGACCGTGAACATGTGGCTGCGCGAGCCGCTGAAGGCCGACTGGGTGCGCGCGCGCTACGAGCAGCGCTATGCCGCCGAGCCGCTGGTGGACGTGCTGGAGCAGGCACCGTGGGTCAGCCGCATCGTCGGCCGCCACGGCGTGGAGATCGGCGGCTTCACCGTGGCCCCGGGCGGCAAGCGCGTGGTGGTGGTGGCCACCCTCGACAACCTGCTCAAGGGCGCGGCCACCCAGGCCATGCAGAACATCAACATCGCGCTGGGACTGCCGGAACTGGCCTCGATCCCGGCCTTCAAGGAGAGTGCCCATGGCTGATTTGCTGTGGCAGAAGCCCGGCGTGGCGGTGGACGCGCAGATCCAGCGTTTCCTCGCCGGCGACGACGTGATCCTGGACCGCGAATTCTTCCTGCACGACATCGCCGCCAGCACCGCGCACGCGGAAGGGCTGCAGCGCATCGGCATCCTTTCGGCCGACGAGCTGGAAGGCCTCAAGCGCGAGCTGGCGATCCTCGCCGACGATTTCCGCAACGGTGCCTTCGTCCTGGACGAAAGCTACGAGGACTGCCATTCGGCGATCGAGGCGCGCCTGACCGAGCGCCTGGGCGACGCAGGCCGAAAGACCCACACCGGCCGCAGCCGCAACGACCAGATCCTGGTGGCGACCCGCCTGTGGCTGAAGGAGAAGCTGGCGCGCGTGGCGCAGCTGTCGCGCGAGGTCGCGCGGGTGGCGCTGGACCGCGCCGCCGCCGAGAAGGACCTGCCGATCCCGGGCTATACCCACATCCAGCGCGCCGTGGTGTCCTCGGCGGGCATGTGGTGGGCCGGCTGGGCGGAGGCCTTCATCGACGACGCCATCCGCGCCGCCGACACCCTCAAGCTGGTCGACTGCAATCCCCTGGGCACCGCCGCCGGCTACGGCGTCAACCTCAAGCTGGATCGCGAACACACCACCGCCGCGCTGGGCTTCGCGCGCATGCAGGTCAGCCCGATCTACGCCCAGCTGTCGCGCGGCAAGTTCGAGCTGGCCGCGCTGGAAGCCCTCGGGAGCGCGACCCTGGACCTGCGCCGCCTGGCCTGGGACCTTTCGCTGTACACCACAGCCGAATTCGGCTTCGTCTCGCTGCCGCCGCAGTACACCACCGGCAGCTCGATCATGCCCAACAAGCGCAACCCGGACGTGATCGAGCTGATGCGCGCCACCCACGCCAGCGTGGCCGCCGCGCGCACCGAGATCGAGCAGCTGCTGTCGCTGCCCTCCGGCTACCAGCGCGACCTGCAGTCCTCCAAGGGCGCGATCGTGCACGGCTTCGCCCGTGGCCTGGCCGCGCTGGAACTGCTGCCGGCGCTGCTGGCCAACCTGGAGTGGCGCGAGGACAAGCTGCGCGCGGCGATCGACTCGGGCATGTATGCCACCGACGTGGCGGTCGAGGCCGCGATCGCCGGCGTGCCGTTCCGCGAGGCCTACAAGGCCGCCGCGGCCAGCGCCGACACCGCGGGGCAGGGACGCACGCCGGAGGGCAGCCTGGCCGCGCGCACCTCGCCGGGTGCCGCCTCGGACCTGCGCCTGGCGGAGCTGGAAGCACGCTGGGCCGCGCTGGCCTGATTCGACCTGCTGGCCGGCGTCGTTCGCCGGCCAGCGCAGCGGTAACGCGGGCGGGAGCCTGCCCGCGGCAGTGCACAAGCGGATCGCCGACAGGATGGACGCACCATGAAGCACTACCTCGTCATCGCCATGCGCCGACCGGGCTTCGACCCGGCCGTGGTCGCGCCGCACCTGGCATACCTGGACGACCTGCACGTGCGCGGCCTGCTGGCCAGCGCGGGTGGTTTCGCCGATGGCACCGGCGGCGCCTACGTGCTGCAGGGCATCGACAGCCTGGCCGAGGCGCAGGCCCTCGCCGATGCCGATCCGCTGGCACGGACCGGCAGTTCCGACCTGACCGTACGCGAGTGGAAGCTCGCCAACCGAGGCGACCGCTGAGCGCATGAACACCGCGTCCCCGTTGCAGAACCTGCAGGCCCTGCCGCCCTGGCGCCGGGCGGTGCTCAAGGTCGGCAGCAGCCTGCTGGCCGCCGATGGCGGTGGCGGGCTGTCGCCGCGCTTTGCCCTGGGCCTGGCCCAGTTCGTGTCTTCATCCGTGCTCGCCGGGCGCGAGGTGGTGATCGTCTCCTCCGGCGCCGTCGCCGCCGGCCGCGCCATCCTGCCGCGCGCGGCCGAGGCCGGCGCGGCCATGGCCCAGCGCCAGGCACTGGCCGCGCTGGGCCAGGCGCGGCTGATCGAGCTGTGGCAGCGCTTCTTCGAGCGTCCAGTGGCGCAGGTGCTGCTGACCCACGACGACCTGCGCAACCGCCGCCGCTACCTCAACGCCCGCGCCACGCTCAAGGAGCTGCTGGCGCTGGGCACGCTGCCGGTGGTCAACGAGAACGACACCGTCTCGGTGGACGAGCTCAAGCTGGGCGACAACGACAACCTGGCGGCGATCGTCGCGGCACTGATCGATGCCGACGTGCTGTTCATCGCCACCGACATCGATGGCCTGTACGACGCCAACCCCCGCACCAACCCGGACGCGCGGCTGGTGCCCGAGGTGGCCGAACTCGGCGCCGAGGTGCTGGCCATGGCCGGCGGCAGTGGCAGCGCGGTCGGCACCGGGGGCATGCGCCCCAAGCGGGAGGCCGCGGCCAAGGCCGGCGCGGCGGGCATCGACACGGTGCTGTTCAACGGCCGCCGTGCCGACGTCCTGCGTGAGCTGGTCCACGACCGCCTGCATGGCACCCGCATCCGCGCCGCGCGCAGCCGCATCGCCGCGCGCAAGTACTGGCTGCGGCACGCGCCGCTGGAGCGCGGCGCGCGCATCGTGGTCGACGCCGGCGCCGCCGGCGCGCTGGCCGGCAAGGGCGCCTCGCTGCTGCCCGGCGGCGTGGTCGCGGCCGAGGGCGAGTTCCGCCGCGGCGACATGGTCGAGGTGGTGGTTCGCCAGGACGGCGGCGAGCAGGCCGTCGCCCGCGGCATCAGCCAGTACTCGGCGGTGGACGTGGGCCGCATCGCCGGGCGCCACTCGCGCGACATCGAGTCCATCCTGGGCTACAACTACGGCGGCAACGTGATCCACCGCGACGACCTGGTGCTGCTGGCGTCGTAACACAGGCGCGGCCGCCCGGCCGGACGCGGGGCGGCCTGGTCCAAACCATCCGCAGGGAGCCGACATGAGCGACATCAAGACCCAGGCGCTGCAGGCACGCGAAGCCGCGCTGGCCATCGCCCAGCTGTCCACGGAAGGCAAGAACGCGCTGCTGCGCGCGATGGCCGACGCGCTGGAGGCCGATGCGGCCGCGATCCTCGGGGCCAACGCCCGCGACGTCGAGGCCGCCGCGGCCAAGGGCGTGGGCAGCGCCATGCAGGACCGCCTGCGCCTGGATGAAAAGCGCCTCAAGGGCGTGGCCGACGCGCTGCGCGAGGTGGCCGGGCTGCCTGATCCGGTGGCCCAGGTCACCCGCGCCTACGACCGTCCCAACGGCATCCATGTCGAGCGCGTGCGCGTGCCGCTGGGCGTGATCGCGATGATCTACGAGGCCCGTCCCAACGTGACTGCCGACGCCGCCGCGCTGTGCCTGAAGGCCGGCAACGCGGTGATCCTGCGCGGCGGCTCGGAGGCGATCCACTCCAACACCGCCATTGCCGCCTCGCTCAAGCGCGCCCTGCGCGAGGCGGGGCTGCCGGAGGCGGTGGTGACCCTGGTCGAGGACCTGCGCCGCGAGACCATCCTCGAGCTGATCCAGCTCAACGAGATCGTGGACCTGGTGATCCCGCGCGGCGGCGAGGGCCTGATCCGGTTCGTGGCCGAGCACGCGCGGGTCCCGGTGATCAAGCACTACAAGGGCGTGTGCCACATGTACGTGGACGCCCCGGCGGACCTGGGCATCGCCCTGGACCTGCTGGTCGACGGCAAGGTCTCGCGCCCGGCGGCGTGCAATTCGCTGGAGACCCTGCTGGTCCATGCCGACGTGGCCGCCTCGTTCCTGCCGCGCGCCGCGCGCGAGCTGCGCGGGCGCGGGGTCGAGCTGCGCGGGTGCGAGCGCAGCAGGGCGATCGTCCCGGACCTGGTGGTGGCCACCGAGGACGACTACGCCGCCGAGTACCTGGACCTGATCCTGGCGGTGCGCGTGGTCGACGACCTGGAGCAGGCCATCGGGCATATCCAGCGCTACACCTCCGACCATACCGAGGTGATCGTCACCGCCGACGCCAGCCACGCCGAACGCTTCGTGCAGGCGCTGCGCTCGGCGGTGGTGATGGTCAACGCCTCCTCGCGCTTCTCCGACGGAGGTGAGCTGGGCCTGGGCGCGGAGATCGGCATCTCCACCACGCGCCTGCACTCCTATGGCCCGATGGGCCTGGAGGCGCTGACCGTCGAGCGTTTCGTGGTCCGTGGCGAGGGCCAGGTGCGGCACCCGGACCTGCTGGCGCAGGAGGAGTAGCGCGGCCGTGGTCGTGGTGGCGTGCCGCCTGGTGCGCCGGCCCGGTACCGATCACCAGCGGTCTTCGAGGTAGCCCGGCCGGCAGGCAAGCCAGGCGCCGCACAGCATCAGGCCCACGCATGCGGCCAGGAACGCGAATGATGCGCCCCAGCCATGGGTGCGCGCGTGCAGCACGCCGAACAGCAGCGGACCCAGGCAGCTGAGCGCGTAGCCCACGCCCTGGGCGAAGCCGGACAGCGCGGCCGAGCCGGCGGGCGAGCGCGTGCGCAGGTTCACCAGGGTCAGCGACAGCGCGAAGGTGCCCGGGCCCAGGCCCAGCAGCGACACCCACAGCACCGGCGCGGCCAGCGGCGCCCAGTACAGCCCGGAGAAGCCGGACAGATGGCAGGCCGCGCACAGCAGGGCGATCGGGAACGGATTGCGCACGCGCGCGGCCAGCGCAGGCATCACCAGCGCGCCGGCCAGGCCCAGGGCGGAGAACAGCGCCAGCATCGTGCCGCCGAACGCGGGGCTGGTACCGGCCTCGACCATCAATCCCGGCAGCCAGGTGAACAGCGCATAGGTGACCAGCGAGGTCATGCCGAACATCAGGGCCATGCCCCAGCCCAGGCCGGTCTTCCACACCCGGCCGCGCACGGCCGGCGCGGCCAGTTCCGGCGCCTCGTCGCCGGAGCGCACGGCCTGGTCGTGCAGCCGCGCCAGCGGATTGCGCGGGTCGCGCTCGCGGCGCAGCCCCACCAGCCACGGCAGCAGGGCGGCGACCGCCAGCAGGCTCCACAGGCCCATCGACACGCGCCAGCCGGCCGCGGCGGCCACGGGAACGGCCAGCAGCGCCGGCAGGATGGTGCCGACCTGCAGCACGGTGATGTAGACCGAACTGAGCGTGCCCACGCGATCGGGGAAGTAGCGCTTCACCAGCGGCGGCAGGATCACGTTACCGATGCCCATGCCGGCCAGGGCCACGGCCGAGGCGACCAGCAGGGACGCGCTGGAGCCGCTCAGGGAGCGCCACAGCAGCCCGGTGGCAGCCAGGGCCATGGACAGCACCGCGGTGCGCTCCAGGCCCAGCCTGTGCGCCAGGCGGGGGGTGCCGACGCCGGCGGCGGCGAAGGCGGCGGTGGGAACCATGCCGAGCACGCCGGCCAGCGCCGGGCCGAAGCCGAATTCGTGGCCCAGCATGTCCAGCAGCGGCGTGACCGAGGTGACCGCGGTGCGCAGGTTGAAGGCGGCCAGCACGATGCCGGCCAGCACCAGCACCCGCCCGGATGTCCCGGCGGTGGCTGCGGAAGGGGAAGCATGCATTGCGATGGCCTCGCGGCGGCTGCGGTTTTCCGGATCCCGGAAAGCAAAAACCGGCGCGAGGCCGGTCTGCGTACCGCTTGAAGATTGGTCGGGGAGACAGGATTCGAACCTGCGACCTCTACGTCCCGAACGTAGCGCTCTACCAGCCTGAGCTACACCCCGACAGGGCGCGCATCATAATGGATATCGAAGCAGGTGGGCAAGGTTTTTTTCCAGAATTTTCACGGGTCACTCGCCGGGCTTGGCCGCGGTGCTCGGGGAGCCTGTCGCGGCGCGGCGCGCGAGCACCGCCTCGCGGTGCGCGATGTAGGCGTTGGCGGCCAGGATCACCAGCGCGCCGAGCACGGTCCAGCGGTCCAGCGACTCGCCGAACAGCAGCCAGCCGAACACGGCCACGATCGGCAGCTGCATGAAGCCGATGGGGGTCAGCGCCGAGACCTCGCCCAGCTTCAGCGCACGCGTCCACAGCATGTGGCCTCCGGTGCCGAACACGCCGGCGGCCACCACCCACAGCCAGGTGATGCCCTGCGGCCAGGTCCATACGCCCAGCGCCGGCACCAGGGACATGGGCACCCACAGCAGGGTGGTCCAGATCACGATGCGGTCGGCCGGCTCGGTGGCCGACAGCTGCTTGATCTGGATGGCGACGATCGCCGACAGCAGCGCCGCCAGCACGGCGACCATCGCGCCTTCGCTGAAGCCGGTGGTGCCTGGGCGCACGATCACCAGCACGCCGACGAAGCCCAGCACCACCGCGGCCCAGCGCCGCGCGCGCACGCGTTCGCCCAGCAGGGCCGCCGCGGCGATCGTGGCGAACAGCGGGGTGGAGTAGGACAACGAGATCGCCTGCGCCAGCGGCAGGTGGCCGATCGCCCAGAAGCCGGCCAGCATCGAGCAGATGCCGACCATGCAGCGGAACAGGTAGCGCGGGAAGTGCTGCGTGCGCAGCAGTCCGGGGCCATGACGCAGCAGCAGCGGCAGCGCCGCCATCAGGCCGAAGAAATTGCGGAAGAACGCGATCTCGAAGGTGTGCAGGTGGGCCGATGCAAGCCGGATCGCCACCGCCATCATCCCGAACAGCGCCGTGCTGCCCAGCATCAGCAGCGCGGCGCGCAGCGGCACGGGAAGCGGTTGGCGCGCCCCGGCCATCGGCCTCACCAGTCCGCGCCGACCACGCGTGGCTCGGGCTCCAGCGCCACCCCGAAACGTTCCTGCACCGAGGCGGCGATGCGCCGCGCCAGGTCCAGCAGCTGCAGGCCGGTCGCGCGGCCGTGGTTGACCAGCACCAGGGCGTGGCCCGCCGATACGCCGGCATCGCCCTCGCGCCTGCCCTTCCAGCCGCAGGCATCGATCAGCCACGCGGCCGAGAGCTTGCGGGTGTCCTCCGCATCGCCGGGGAACACCGGCAGCGCCGGATGCGCCTGGTACAGCGACTCGGCCAGGGCCCGCGGCACGATCGGGTTCTTGAAAAAGCTGCCGGCATTGCCGACCTGGGCCGGGTCCGGCAGCTTGCGCCGGCGGATGCGGATCACCGCCTCGGCGGTCTCGCGCGGGCCGGGCGAGGCCACGCCCATGGCGGCCAGCTCCTCGGCCAGTCCGGCGTATCCGAGGCGCGGTGCGGCCGTGCGCGACAATGCGAACTCCACCGCGGTGACGATCCAGCGCCCGGGCTGGCGCTTGAAGGCGCTGTCGCGGTAGCCGAAGGCGCAGGCGTCGCGGTCCAGGCGCACGAAGGCCTGGGCGCCGAGGTCCCAGGCCTCGACGGCAACAATGCGCTCGCCGGCTCCCACGCCGTAGGCGCCGATGTTCTGGATCGGCGCGGCGCCGACGCTGCCGGGGATCAGGGCCAGGTTCTCCAGGCCGGACAGGCCCTGTCCAACGCTCCACATCACCAGGCCGTGCCACTCGGCGCCGGCCTCGGCGCGCACGCGTACCGCATCGCCATCACCGGGCAGAAGCTCGATGCGATCGCCCCCCATCACCAGCACGGCGCCGGGCGCGTCGCCGGCGAACAGCAGGTTGCTGCCACCGCCCAGCGGCAGCAGCGGCAGGCCGCGCAGCTGCGGCAGGCCAAGCGCCTCGGGCAGCAGGGATGCGTCGTTGACCTGCAGCAGCCACGGCGCGCGCGCAGGCACGCCGAAAGTGTTGCGCCGGGTCAGGTCCGCGTCGCGGACCAGTTGGTAGAGAGCCGTCATGCTGCCCCGGTCAAGCGTCGGCGGTGCCGCGGCTGGGTGCTTCCTTGCGCCGGCGCATGGCCTCCACGCACTCGGCCACCAGTTCGGGGCCGCGGTAGACCAGGCCGGTGTAGCACTGCACGAGTGTGGCGCCGGCTGCCATCTTGGCCACCGCGTCGGCGCCGGAAAGGATGCCGCCCACGCCGACCAGCGGGATCGACTCGGGCAGGCGCGCGCGCAACCGGCGCAGCACGAAGGTGGCCTGGTCCATCAGCGGCGCGCCGGACAGGCCGCCGGCCTCCTCCGCGTGCGGCAGGCCCAGCACCCGGGAACGGTCCACGGTGGTGTTGGTCGCGATCACGCCGTCCACCGCCAGGTCCGAAAGCACCCGCGCCGCGGCATCGATGTCGTTGTCGCTCAGGTCCGGGGCGATCTTGACCAGCACCGGCACGCGCTTGCCGTGCTGTGCGGCGAGCCGCTCCTGGGCCTCGCGCAGGGTGCCGACCAGGCGGCGCAGGGCCTGTTCCTCCTGCAGCTCGCGCAGGCCGGCGGTGTTGGGCGAGGAGATGTTGACGGTGACGTAGTCGGCCAGCGGATAGACGCGTTCCAGGCAGTACAGGTAGTCGCCGGCCGCGTCCTCGTTGGCGGTGTCCTTGTTCTTGCCGATGTTGATGCCCAGCAGGCCGCCCTTGCGCCGGGCACGCTCGACGTTGCGCACCAGTGCGTCCACGCCGTCGTTGTTGAAGCCCAGGCGGTTGATCACCGCCTGCGCGGCAGGCAGCCGGAACATGCGCGGCTTCGGGTTGCCCGGCTGCGGGCGCGGGGTCACCGTGCCGACCTCGACGAAGCCGAAGCCCAGCGACAGCAGGGCGTCGATGTGGGCGCCGTTCTTGTCCAGGCCGGCCGCCAGGCCGACCGGATTGGGGAAGGTCAGGCCCAGCACCCGGGTCGGCAGCGGCGGGCAGCGGCTTGCCAGCGCCGCGGTGGCGCCGGTGGAGTAGGCCAGGTCCAGCGCCTTGAGGCCCAGGCCATGGGCGCGCTCGGCATCGAGTCCGAACAGGAAGGGGCGGGCGAGGGAGTAGATCGACATCAGCCCATGGCCCCCAGCCAGGCGATGCCGCCCAGGAACATGAAGACCGCCACCAGGCCGAGCATGCCCAGCATCAGCGGCAGCCAGCCCAGCACCAGGCCGACCGTGGCCAGGCCGTCGCCGTCGAGGGCGCCGGCGGAGCGGCGGATCTCGGCGCGGGCCATGTGCCCGGTGACGATGGCCACCAGCGAGCCCAGCACCGGCATCAGCGTCCAGCCGAGCAGGCCGGTGACGAGGCTGGTGATCGCCAGCGGGCTGGTCTTGGGGTTCGGGTTCATTCGGGTTCCTGCAGGGATCGGATGCGGCCGCCAGCGCGTGCGCAGGAGGCGATTATTCCAGCAAACGCGCCATGGCGCCGCCCTTCACGGCATGTTCCCGGTGCGCAGGGCATGGGCCCAGTCCGGCCGCCCCAGCGCCGCGCCCCGCCGCGCGGCCGCCTCGTGGTCGTATTCCACCGCCACGTCCTCGGCCTGCCAGTGGCCCCCGCGCCGCTCCAGCACGGCGTAGCGGGCATGCGGGGTGCCGGTGCCGGCCTGGTGCCACACCGGGTACGTGGTGTCGAACGCAGGCAGGCCGGCGCTGCCCGGATTGCAGGCCAGGCGGCCGTCGTCCAGGCGCAGCTGCCGCGGGGTGTGCGAGTGGCCGCACAGGACCAGGGCCGCGCCACAGGCATCCGGGTGCTCCAGCCGCGCGGCCACGGCGTGGGCGCTGGCCGCGACCAGGCCCGGCGGGGCGATGTCGTCCAGCAGGTATTGCAGGTCGCTGCCGGGGGTGCCGTGGCACAGCAGCACGTCGTCCAGGCGCAGGCGTGGCGGCAGGGCGCGGATCCAGTCCAGCTGCGCGTCGGCCAGGGCCTGGCGGGCATGGGCGTCGGAGCTGGCCAGTCCGGCCGGGTCGCCCAGCAGCTGGCGCTCGTGGTTGCCGGCGATGGTCGGCAGCTCCAGCGGGATCAACCGTTCCAGGGTTTCCCGCGGCCACAGTGGCCCGGAGGCGATGTCGCCGAGGTTCACGATCAGGTCGCAGCCCCTGCGGGCGATGTCCGCCAGTACCGCGTCCAGCGCGGGCAGGTTGCCGTGGATGTCGGAAACGGCGGCGATGCGCATCTCAGTCCGGGACGCCGAGGAAGATCCGGGTGTCGTAATCGAAATCGACCTGGCCGTCCAGCGCGGTGGCGGCGAAGAGCGCGTCCAGGGCGGCCATCATCGGCGCGTGCCGCGGGTGGCCGGGGCGCGGCGCGTACGAGGAAGACAACAGGCGTCCGCGCAGGGATTCCAGGTCCAGCCGCTGCGAGTGCGGAAAGCGGGCCATGCCGCGCAGGCCGCGGCCGAACCAGCGGCGCATGTGCTCGTCGTCGCCGTAGCGTTCGGAGACGCTGGTGTAGTCCAGCCCGTACTCGCGCAGCAGGCGTTCGTAGCCCTCCAGGAAGGGCGTGCCAGCGAGGCGACGCGAGTTCCAGTACACCGCGACCAGGCCACCCGGGCGCAGGATGCGGCGCCATTCCCGCTTGACCGCCTCCTGGTCGAACCAGTGGAAGGCCTGCGCGGCCGAGACCAGGCCGATGCTGGCGTGGGCCAGGGTGGTGGCCTCGGCGCGGCCGTCGACCGCGCGGAACCCGGGATGGGTGCCGAGCCAGTCGATCGCGGCCTGGCGCATGGCGGCATTGGGCTCGACCGCCACCACGTGGTGGCCTGCATCGAGGAACAGCTTCGAGGAAATGCCGGTGCCGGCACCGATGTCGGCGACCGGCCAGTCCGCTCCGATGCCATGTTGCTCGCGCAGCCAATGCAGCAGCGCCGGCGGGTAGTCGGGGCGGTAGCGGACGTAGTCGGCGACGCGGTCACTGAAGCGGGTGGTGGGGGCGAGGTCGTCCGTCACTGGAACCTCCATGCCGGATGCAACCGGCCACGTGCCGACTGCGTGGGCGGGGCGGCGTGAGGCGCCGCAGTCCACGCGATGCGGCCGGCGGCGGGTGGCCGCCGCCGGCGCAGGTGCTGCTTACAGGTCGAACCTGATGCCCTGGGCCAGCGGCAGCGAATCGGAGTAGTTGATGGTGTTGGTCTGGCGTCGCATGTAGACCTTCCACGCATCCGAGCCCGACTCGCGGCCGCCGCCGGTGTCCTTCTCGCCGCCGAAGGCGCCGCCGATCTCCGCGCCCGAGGTGCCGATGTTGACGTTGGCGATGCCGCAGTCGCTGCCGGCGGCCGACAGGAACTTCTCCGCGGCCTTCAGGTTCTGGGTGAAGATCGAGGACGACAGGCCCTGCGGCACGCCGTTCTGCATCCCGATCGCTTCGTCCAGGCTGCCGTACTTCATCACGTACAGGATCGGGGCGAAGGTCTCGTGCTGGACCACCGGGTTGCTGTTGTCCAGGCCGGTGATGATGGTGGGCAGGACGAAGTGGCCCGGGCGGTCGAGCTTCGCGCCGCCGGTGACCACGGTGCCGCCGGCGGCCTTGGCCTTGGCGATGGTGTCCAGGTACTGCTGCACGGCCTCGGCGCTGTTGAGCGGGCCCATCAGGTTGGCGGTGTCCAGCGGATCGCCGATCTTGCCCTCGACCTGCTTGTACGCCTTGACCAGCGTGTCGAGCACGGTGTCGTAGATGGACTCGTGCACGATCAGGCGGCGGGTGGTGGTGCAGCGCTGGCCGGCGGTGCCGACCGCGCCGAACACGATGCCGGGGATCGCCAGCTTCAGGTCGGCGGTCTCGTCCAGGATGATGGCGTTGTTGCCGCCCAGCTCCAGCAGGCAGCGGCCCAGGCGGCGGGCGACCTTCTCGTTGACGATACGGCCGACCTGGGTCGAGCCGGTGAAGGAGATCAGCGGCACGCGCCTGTCGTCGACCAGCTTCTCCGACAGCGCGGTGCCGGCGTCGTTGATGAGGAAGAAGATGTCCGGGAACCCGCCGGCCTTCAGCGCCTCGTTGCAGATCCTCATCGAGGCGATCGCGGTCAGCGGCGTCTTGTTGGACGGCTTCCAGATGCAGATGTCGCCGCAGATGGCGGCCAGGAACGAGTTCCAGCTCCACACCGCGACCGGGAAGTTGAAGGCCGAGATGATGCCGACCAGGCCCAGCGGGTGGTACTGCTCGTACATGCGGTGGCCCGGGCGCTCCGAATGCATGGTGTAGCCGTACAGCATGCGGCTCTGGCCCACGGCGAAGTCGGCGATGTCGATCATCTCCTGCACTTCGCCGTCGCCTTCGGCCTTGGACTTGCCCATCTCCAGCGCGACCAGCGAGCCGAGCGCGTCCTTGTTCCGGCGCAGGGCCTCGCCGCACAGGCGGATGGCCTCTCCGCGGCGCGGCGCCGGGGTGGTGCGCCAGGTCCTGAAGGCTTCCTGGGCGCGGGCGATGACCGCCTCGTAATCGGCCTCGGTGGTGGCCTGGACCTCGGCGATCACCTCGCCGGTGGTCGGATTGGCCGGGCGCAGCACGCCTGCGCCGGTGGCGTCGGACCAGCGGCCGTCGCCGAGGTAGGTGCCGGAATTGGTGGCGCCGAGGCCAAGGGCCTGGAGCAGCGATGCGGACATGGAATCTCCTGGAATGAAGGGAGCGGACCGCCACGCGGACGGCATCGCCGGGATGCTTGGCGCCGATTCTAACAATCGAAACCATTTCGCATCGGTCCCCCGGGGCGACGGGTACGGATTGGCCGGGCGCGGGCGCCATGCGACAATCCCCGGCCTTGGCCCCGTAGCTCAGCTGGATAGAGCGTCCCCCTCCTAAGGGGAAGGTCGCACGTTCGAATCGTGTCGGGGCCGCCAGCCTCGCGCCGGCCCCGTCCACAATGACGGGGCCGTGTCGTTTCCGGGAGCGGTGTGTGCCGTGCAGATTCTGGAAGGCGGGCGCGTCGACCGGCCGTGGCCATCGCCTCCGCGGGACGGACGGGTGGAGACCGCCGGCCGGTCGTAGCAGACTGGGCCGCTCGCCAGCTGCCACCGGATGCACATGAAGCTTTACCAGGGGCACGTGTCTTTGCGGCCAGGTGCGGGTGTCCGCGCGTGGCGAGCCCATGCGCGTCGGCATCTGCCATTGCGCCAACTGCCGCCGGGAGAGCGGCTCGGCCTTCACCTGGTACGGGGTATGGCCCGCCGCCCGGTTCGAGTCCTCGGGAACGACCGTGCAGTACCGCGGGCAGCACGCGTGCAGCGCCTGCGCCTCGCCGGTCTACTCGCTTGACGCGCACGAGGCCGAGATCAAGCTGGGCACGCTGGTCGAGGCGCCGAGCGGGCTCGTGCCCACCTACGAGCTTTGGGTCAGGCGCCGCGAACCCTGGCTGCCTCCGGTCCCGGGCGCCGAACAGTTCGAGGAAGACCGCTACTGATTGCCGGATTCGCGGCCCCGGCACGGCATTGGCCGTGTTTCCGCCGGAATCCGGTCGCAGGGCCTGGAATACCGCCCCCCGGCCTGGCGCCGCGTAACGGGCATGGGGCAAGGTGGGGCGGGATGGCGCGGAATCACACAGGGAGGAAGGCGCCTTTCCGCAAGCGCGGGTGGCTTCTTTTCCTGGGCGCACGCTTGCCGCGACGTTTGCGGATCCGCGGTGGGCCTTGTCGCCGAGGCTACCCGTCGATCGAGCGCGCCAGCTGTTCCCCCAGCCACCCGGCCAGCGCGCCGATGCGCGGATCGGTGTTGCCACGGGGCACGCATAGCGCCCACTCGCCGCCGGTTTCGACGAAGCCCCAGGGTGCGGCCAGGCGCCCGGCGCGGAGGTCGTCGGCGACCAGTTCCTCCGGTGCGATCGCCACGCCCAGGCCCGCTGCGGCCGCTTCCAGCAGGTAGTAGAGGTGGTCGAAGCCGGTGCCCATCTGCAGGGCCTCCGGGTCGAGCCCGTTGCGGCGCGCCCATTCCGGCCAGGCCGACGGGCGGGAGGCGGTGTGCAGCAGGGGCTCCCCGCGCAGGGCTTCGGCAGGTGCGCCCTGCAGCCGGTGGTGGGAGGGATGACGCGGGCTGAGCACCGGGCCGATCCGCTCCGGGGCCAGGCGGTGCACCTCCCAGCCCGGGGGCCACGGCGGGTTGCCGATCAGCAGCGCCGCCCCAAGCCCGCTGAGGTTTTCGTCGGGCGTGGCCTCGCTGGCGACCAGGTGCAGGCGCAGTTCGGGCAGGTCGGCCGACAGCCGCTCCATGCGCGGGATCATCCAGCGCGCCAGCAGGCTGCCCGGGCAACCCAGGACCAGGGCCGGCGCGGTGGCCGGCGTGCGCAGCTCCGCCCAGGCCTTGCGCAGCGGCTCGAACGCGGCGGCGGCGGCCTCGCCCAGGCGCCGTCCGGTGGCGGGGGGCGCCAGCCCGCGGCCGCGGCGGGTGAACAGCCGCGCGCCCAGCGCTTCCTCCAGCAGCTTGATCTGCCGGCTGACCGCGCCAGGGGTCACGTGCAGCTCCTCCGCGGCCCCCGCCACGCTGCCCAGGCGGGCCGTGGCCTCAAAGGCGCGCAGGGCATTGAGCGGCGGCAGGTCGCGCGACATGTGAGTTTTCCTGACGTATCAAGCCAGACTTTATCGCTTTATGGGGACGCTGTCGTGCGCTAAGGTCAATCCACTTCTACAGGTTTGCCAGGCCGATGACCGCTTCCATCCAGGATTTCCACGCCTATCCCGACGCCAGCGGCCATTTCGGCCGGCATGGCGGCAGCTTCGTCGCCGAGACCCTGATCGGGCCGCTGCAGGAGCTGGCGGCGGCCTACGATGCGGCCCGGGTCGATCCGGAGTTCATCGCGGCCTTCGAGAAGGACCTGAAGTACTACGTCGGCCGGCCCAGCCCGATCTACCACGCCGAGCGCCTGAGCCGGGAAGTGGGCGGCGCGCAGATCCTGCTCAAGCGCGAGGACCTGAACCACACCGGCGCGCACAAGATCAACAACACCATCGGCCAGGCCCTGCTGGCCGCGCGCATGGGCAAGAAGCGGATCATCGCCGAGACCGGCGCCGGCCAGCACGGCGTGGCCAGCGCGACGGTGGCCACGCGCCTGGGCCTGGAGTGCGTGGTCTACATGGGCGCCACCGACATCGAGCGCCAGAAGATCAACGTCTACCGGATGAAGTTGCTGGGCGCCACGGTCGTTCCGGTGACCTCCGGCTCGGCCACGCTCAAGGACGCGCTCAACGAGGCCATGCGCGACTGGGTGACCAACGTCCAGGACACCTTCTACATCATCGGTACCGTCGCCGGTCCCGATCCGTACCCGCGCATGGTGCGCGACTTCAACGCCGTGGTCGGGCGCGAGGCGCGTGCGCAGATGCTGGCCGACTACGGCCGCCTGCCGGACGTGATCACCGCCTGCGTCGGTGGCGGCAGCAACGCCATCGGCCTGTTCCACGCCTTCCTCAACGACCGCGACGTGCGCATCGTCGGCGCCGAGGCGGCGGGCGAGGGCGTGCACACCGGTCGCCACGCGGCCTCGCTTTCGGCCGGCCGGGTCGGCGTGCTGCACGGCAACCGCACCTATGTGCTGTGCGACGACGATGGCCAGATCATCGAGACCCACTCGATCTCCGCCGGCCTGGACTATCCGGGCGTGGGCCCGGAGCACGCCTTCCTGCAGGACAGCGGCCGCGCCGAGTACGTGGGCGTGACCGACGAGGAGGCGCTGGAAGCCTTCCACAGGCTGACGCGCACCGAGGGCATCCTGCCGGCGCTGGAATCCAGCCACGCGGTGGCGCAGGCGATCAAGCTGGCGCGCGAGCTGCCCAGGGACAAGCTGGTGCTGTGCAACCTTTCCGGCCGCGGCGACAAGGACGTGCACACCATCGCCGCGCGCGAAGGCATCCAGCTCTGAGCATGGCCCAGGCCCGCATCCAGAACGCATGACGCGCCACTGGCGCGACCGACCCATACAAGGCGATCCATGAGCCGCTTCGACACCACCTTCGCACGACTGCGCGCCGATGGGCGCAAGGCCCTCATCCCCTTCATCACCGCCGGCGATCCCTCGCTGGAGGCGACCGTGCCGGTGATGCACGCCCTGGTCGAGGCGGGCGCGGACTGCATCGAGCTGGGCGTGCCGTTCTCCGATCCGATGGCCGACGGCCCGGTGATCCAGCGCAGCTCCGAGCGCGCGCTGGCGCGGGGCGCGACCGTGGCCTACGTGTTCGACTGCGTGCGCCGCTTCCGCGAGCGCGATGCGGACACGCCGGTGGTGTTGATGGGCTACCTCAACCCGGTCGAGATCCGGGGCGCGGCGCGATTCGCCGCCGAGGCCGTGGCCGCCGGCGTCGACGGCGTGCTGCTGGTCGACCTGCCGCCGGAAGAAGCGCCGCAGTTCCAGACCGCGTTCAACGAGCTTGGCCTGGCCCTGGTGATGCTCGCTTCGCCGACCACCTCGGGCGAGCGCGCGGCGATGCTCAGCGCCAGCGCGCAGGGGTATCTCTATTACGTCAGTTACGCCGGCGTGACCGGCGCCGACCGCCTGGACACCGGCGCCGCCGGCCGGCGCCTGCAGGAACTGCGCGCCACCGCGAAGGTGCCGGTGGTAGCCGGTTTCGGCATCAAGGATGCGGCCAGCGCGAAGGCCATGGCCGTCGATGCCGATGGGGTCGTGGTCGGCTCGGCGCTGGTGTCGGTGCTTGGCGACGCGGCGGACGCGGACGACGCAGCCGCGCGTGCACGCAGCTTCCTTGCGCCGCTGCGCGCGGCGATCGACGAAGGCTGAACCGCCGCATTCCCCCTCCCTCGGGAGGGGCTTGCGAGGATGGTTCGCGTATTCGCGTAGCCCGGATAAGGCCGCAGGCCGCATCCGGGGCTCTTCCGCGGCGTGCCCGGTCGTGCGCGGGTGCCATTTCCCGGATGCGCTTCGCTTATCCGGGCTACGTGATGTCCCTCGCCCTCCAGGAGAGGGGTTACGAGGATTGTTTCGCGCAGTCGCGTAGCCCGGATAAGGCCGCAGGCCGCATCCGGGGGGCATCCCGCGGTGTACTGGATGGCCCGCGGGCGTGGGATCCCGGATGCGCTTCGCTTATCCGGGCTACGTGATGTCGCCCTCCAGGAGAGGGGTTGCGAGGATTGTTCCGCGGTAGTCGCGTAGCCCGGATAAGGCCGTAGGCCGCATCCGGGGGGCTTTCCGCGGTGTGCTCGGTGGCATGCGGGCGTGGGATCCCGGATGCGCTTCGCTTATCCGGGCTACGTGATGTCCCTCGCCCGCCAGGAGAGCGGTTACGGGGATTGTTTCGCGCAGTCGCGTAGCCCGGATAAGGCCGCAGGCCGCATCCGGGGGGGGCTTTCCGCGACATGCTCGGTGGCCTGCGGGCGTGGGATCCCGGATGCGCTTCGCTTATCCGGGCTACGTGATGTCCCTCGCCCTCCAGGAGAGGGGTTACGAGGATTGTTTCGCGCAGTCGCGTAGCCCGGATAAGGCCGCAGGCCGCATCCGGGGGGCTTTCCGCGACGTGCTCGGTGGCCTGCGGTCGTGGGATCCCGGATGCGCTTCGCTTATCCGGGCTACGTGATGTCCCTCGCCCTCCAGGAGAGGGCTTGCGAGGATTGCTTCGCGTAGTCGCGTAGCCCGGATAAGGCCGCAGGCCGCATCCGGGAGGCATCCCGCGGCGTGCTCGGTGGCATGCGGGCGTGTGATCCCGGATGCGCTTCGCTTATCCGGGCTACGTGATGTTCCTCGTCCTCCAGGAGAGGGGTTGCGAGGATTGTTCCGTGTAGTCGCGTAGCCCGGATAAGGCCGCAGGCCGCATCCGGGGGGCTTTCCGCGACGTGCTCGGTGGCCTGCGGTCGTCGGATCCCGGATGCGCTTCGCTTATCCGGGCTACGTGATGTCGCCCTCCAGGAGAGGGATTGCGCGGATGGTTCCGCGCAGCCGCGTAGGTTATCTGGCCAGTCAGGGGGACGCGGCGGCGAACAGATCCCGCGCGGTTTCCTGCGGTGGGATCGCGCCTTCCAGCTTCAGCAGGAAATGCTTGGTCGGCAGGCCGCCGCCGAAGCCGGTGAGCGAACCGTCGGCGCCGATCACGCGGTGGCAGGGCAGGACGATCGGCAGCGGGTTGCGGCCGTTGGCGGCGCCGACCGCACGCATCGCCGCGGGGCGGCCGACGCGCAGCGCAAGCTGCGCATAGCTGATGGTGCTGCCATAGGGGATATCCCCCAGCGCCAGCCATACCTCGCGCTGGAACGGCGTGCCCTGCGGCGCCAGCGGCAGCTCGAAGCTGCGGCGCTGGCCATCGAAGTATTCCTCCAGCTGGCGGCGCGCCTCGCGCAGCAGCGGATGGTCGCCGGGCATCCAGCCGAGCCTGCGCTGCGGATGGCGGTTCTGCGGGAACTCGATCGCGTGCAGGCCCGCATCGCTGGCGGCCACGGTCAGCGGCCCGACCGGGCTGTCGAACCGGCAGTAGTGGATGGCGCTCATGGGGTTACCTCCGCTTCGATGTGGGAAGGGGCGACGGCCGCAGCCAGCGCGGCCTCGCGCCACAGGTGGATCACCGCGTAGCCGCGCCAGGGGCGCCAGGCCTCGGCGCGTTCGCGCAGCTGGCGCGTGGACAGGCGGGCGCCATCGCCGGATGCGGCCTTCTGCAGGACCAGGTCCTCGGCCGGGAACGCATCGGGATGGCCGAGCGCGCGCAGCGCCAGGTATTGCGCCGTCCACGGGCCGATGCCGGGCAGGGCGCACCAGGCGGCGGCGAACGCCTCCAGCGTCTGCTCGACGCCGAAGCCGACCCGGCCGTCGAGCACGCCGCGTGCGATCGCGCGCACGGTGGCGATGCGCGCGCCGGTCAGGCCCAGGCCGTCGAGGTCGGCATCGGCCAAGGTCGATGCATCGGGGAACAGCCGGTCCAGGCCGGGTGCGCCGTCCAGCGCCACGCCCGGTCCATGCCGCTGCACCAGCCGCGACGTCAGCGTGCGTGCGGCGGCGACGCTGACCTGCTGCCCGATCACCGCACGCACCGCGATCTCCAGCCCTTCCCAGCCGCTGGGCAGGCGCAGGCCGGGACGGCGCTCCAGCAGGGGCCGCAGGCGCGTATCGGCCGACAGCACGGCGGCGATCGCATTCGGATCGGCATCCAGGTCGAACATGCGCCGCACCCGCTGCACCGTGTCGGCCAGCTTCGCCGGCGCCACGCCGTGCAGCTCCAGGCGCAGCGCATGCACCGGTCGCCCGCGCGGCGAAGGCCACGGGCTGACCCGCAGCCATGCCGGCGCGTCGGCATCGCCGACCACGCGCGCATAAGACTGTCCATCCACCCGCTCCACGCCCGGCAGGGCGCGACCGCGCAGGAAGTCCAGCATCGCCGCGAAGTCGTATGGCGGGCGGTAGCCCAGGCGCAGCACCAGCGAACGGTCGGCCGATACCGCCTGCTGTTCCTGCAGGCTGCGCCGCAGCTCGCGCGGCGCCATGCGGTAGGCCTCCTGGAACGCCGAGTTGAACCGGCGCAGGCTGCCGAAGCCGGCGGCCAGGGCCACCTCGGTGATGGGCAGCGCGGTCTCGGTCAGCAGCTGCTTGGCGAACAGCAGGCGCCGGGTGACGTGGACGCCCAGCGGGGCCGCGCCCAGGCGCTGCACGAACAGCCGGCGCAGCTGGCGCTCGCCGACCGCCAGCCGCTCGGCCAGTGCAGCGACCGGGTGCTCGGCGAGGAAGCCCTGGTCGATCAGCGACAGCGCACGTGCCACCACCGCATCGCCACGCCGCCAGGCGCCATCCTCGGGCGCCAGCTCGGGCCGGCAGCGCAGGCAGGGCCGGAAGCCGGCGGCTTCGGCCGCGGCGGCGCTGGGGTAGTAGGCGACGTTGGCCGGCAGCGGCGGCGGCGCCGGGCAGACCGGCCGGCAGTAGATGCCGGTGCTGCGCACGGCGGTGAAGAACAGCCCGTCGAACCGCGGATCGCGGCTGAGGCGGGCACGTTCGCACACGTGCGGATCGGGCAGGGCGGCAACGGAAGACATGGGTGCAGGCTAGCACCGGCACCCATCCCGGACTGGCCGATTCCGGACATCAATGCAGGCGCCGCCGGGAGGGCGCCCGCCGCCGGCGATGCCGGGCTTACGGCGCCTGCAGCGCCGGCAGCAGGGTGTCCGGGTTGCCGTCGCCCGGTCGGGGCTGCAGGCCCAGCAGCCGCAGCAGCAGCGGGTGCACGTCCACGTTGTCGAACGGCGGAAGCTCCACGCCGCTGCGGAAGGCGGGCCCATGGGCCAGGAACACGGCCCGCATCGAGGGCAGGTCCGGGTCGTAGCCATGGGCGCCATGGTCATGGCTGCCCTCGGCGTTGCGCCGCTCGATGGTGGAGCGGCCCAGCGCGTTCCAGCCTTCGTCCATCTGGCAGACGATCGGCGGCACGCGCGGATGCGTGCCATAGGCCAGGCGCGCCGGGATGGCGGCCTTCTCCCAGCACTGGTAGTGCGCATGGCGGCCGGGCAGGCGGGCGCGCAGCGCCTCCTCGTGGCCGGGGCGCGGCCCCAGGCCGATCACCTGGCCGACGCTGACCACTTCCGCTTCCTCGCGTCCGGCGATGTCTTCCACGGCCATGAAACGGGGGGCCTCGGCCATGCCGTGGTCCGAGACCAGTACCAGGTTCGGGGCCACGCCGGCCTGCTCCAGCCGCGCCAGCAGCCGGCCGATGGCCGCGTCGACCTCGCGCACCGCCGCGCGGGTGGCCGCGGCGTGCGGGCCGTGGTCGTGCCCGGCGCCATCCACGCTCTCCAGGTAGACGGCCACCAGGCCGGGACGCGGGCCGGCCGGCGCCAGCATCCAGGCGGCGATGCGCTCGATGCGTTCCTCCAGCGGAATGGAGGCGTCGAAGGCCTGGCCGTAGCGCGGCAGCACGCCGTCGCGCGGGGCCGTGTTGCCCGGCCAGGCCCACACCGCGGTGGCGATGCCGGCGCGCTCGGCGGTGGTCCACAGCGGCTCGGCCTGCCACCAACCGGGCAGCTTCGCCGCCTCGGCATCGGCCACCAGGAAGCGCCCCAGCTGTGGGTCCTTCATCGAGTTGTGGACCACGCCGTGGTGGTCCGGGCGCAGGCCGGTCACCAGGGTGAAGTGGTTGGGGAAGGTCAGCACCGGGTAGGAAGGCCGCATCCATGCGGCGCGCACGCCCTCGCGGGCGAGGCGGTCGAGCACCGGCGGATCGCCGCGGCCCAGCGCGGCGGCGCGTAGGCCATCGATCGAGACCAGCAGCAGGGGGCTTTCGGGACGGGCGCCGGGGCGGGGAACGGAGGCCGAGCAGGCGGCCAGGCACAGCAGCAGGACGGGCAGGAAGGCGCAGCGGCGCAGGAGGCGGGACATCACGGGCATTGCGGTGAACAGGCCCGGAAGCTTGGCAGAGAGCTGTTACAGAAAGCCACCCGTGGCCCGCACCGGTTCCCCCCGACGGCGCCTGGCCGGATCCCCAGCGGCAGCTGAAGGCGGTGCGTACGCAGGCGTGTGGGTCCACCCCGGCACGCGCTATAACGGAGGCGTACCCAACGGAGGTATCGATGAAGCCCACCCTGCGCCCGTTCCGAATGCTGCCGCTGCTGGCCGTGCTGGCGGCCCTCGCGCCGCTCGCCCAGGCCCAGTCGGTGTCGCCGAACCGTTACAGCCATCCCCCCGAAGCGCACAACGACCGCCCCGGGACCTGGGAGCGCTCGCGCCAGGCGAGGGAGGAGGCGCAGCGCCAGCAGGCCGAGGCCAGGCGCCGCTCCGCCACCGAGCGCCACCGGCTTGCGCTGGAGGACAACCGCAGGCGGATGGAGGCGGACCGGGCGCGCAGCGAGCGCCGCATGCAGCACGCCGCCTCGCCCGAGCAGCGCGAGCGCTACCGCCAGGAGTTCGAGGCGCGGCGCATGGCCTACGAGCGCGAACGCGAGCAGATCGAGCGCGAGCGCGAGGCCGAGGAGCGCCGGGCCCAGCAGCACGAGGAGGCGCTCCGGCGCAGGCAGCAGCACTGAGGGCATCGCGCCGCACAAACGGGTGGCGCCGGGTCGCTGCGATAATGCCGGCATGTCCCTTCGAGGTGCCCCGGCATGTCCGATCCACGCCACGATCCGTCCCGCGTCGTCCGCGCGCCGCGCGGCAGCCAGCTCAACTGCCGCAGCTGGCTGACCGAAGCCCCGTTCCGCATGCTGCAGAACAACCTGGACCCGGACGTGGCCGAGCGCCCGGAGGACCTGGTGGTGTACGGCGGCATCGGCCGCGCCGCGCGCGACTGGGCCTGCTTCGACGCGATCCTGGCCACGCTGAAGGAGCTGCGCGACGACCAGACCCTGCTGGTCCAGTCCGGCAAGCCGGTGGGCGTGTTCCCGACCCACCCGGACGCGCCGAGGGTGCTGATCGCCAACTCCAACCTGGTGCCGCACTGGGCCACCTGGGAGCACTTCAACGAGCTCGACCGCAAGGGTTTGATGATGTACGGCCAGATGACGGCCGGATCCTGGATCTACATCGGCTCGCAGGGCATCGTCCAGGGCACCTACGAGACCTTCGTCGAGATGGGCCGCCAGCACTACGGCGGCGACCTCACCGGTAAGTGGATCCTGACCGCCGGCCTGGGTGGCATGGGTGGCGCGCAGCCGCTGGCTGCGTCCATGGCCGGCGCCAGCAGCCTGACCATCGAGTGCCGGCAGAGCCGCATCGACTTCCGCCTGCGCACCGGCTACGTCGACGAACAGGCCGCCGACCTGGACGACGCGCTGGCGCGCATCGGGCGCTACACCAAGGCCGGCCAGGCCCGCTCGATCGCCCTGCTGGGCAATGCCGCCGACGTCCTGCCGGAGCTGGTGCGGCGCGGCGTGCGCCCGGACGCCGTCACCGACCAGACCTCGGCCCACGACCCGCTTCGCGGCTACCTGCCGCAGGGCCTGACCGTGGCCGAATGGAAGGAGGAGCAGGAGGTGGTGCCGGAGCGCGTGCAGGAACTGGCCCGCAGGTCCATGCGCGTACACGTGGAGGCCATGCTCGCGTTCCAGCACATGGGCGTGCCCGTGTTCGACTACGGCAACAACATCCGGCAGATGGCCTTCGATGCCGGCTGCAAGGATGCCTTCGACTTCCCCGGCTTCGTGCCGGCCTACGTGCGCCCGCTGTTCTGCCGCGGCGTCGGCCCGTTCCGCTGGGTGGCCCTGAGTGGCGACCCGGAGGACATCGCCAGGACCGACGCCAAGGTCAAGGAACTGATCCCCGACGACCCGCACCTGCACCGCTGGCTGGACATGGCCGCCGAGCGCATCCACTTCCAGGGCCTGCCAGCGCGCATCTGCTGGGTCGGCCTGGGCCAGCGCCACCGCCTGGGCCTGGCGTTCAACGAGATGGTGCGCAAGGGCGAGCTCAAGGCGCCGGTGGTGATTGGTCGCGACCACCTGGATTCCGGCAGCGTCGCCAGTCCCAACCGCGAGACCGAGGCCATGCGCGACGGCAGCGACGCGGTCAGCGACTGGCCGCTGCTCAACGCCATGCTCAACGTCGCCGGCGGGGCCACCTGGGTGA
The DNA here is from genome assembly GCF_010093235.1 of Pseudoxanthomonas suwonensis. Lineage (GTDB taxonomy): Bacteria > Pseudomonadota > Gammaproteobacteria > Xanthomonadales > Xanthomonadaceae > Pseudoxanthomonas > Pseudoxanthomonas suwonensis. Next base: position 38,714 of record NZ_PDWP01000011.1, read on the forward strand.
GCATCCACCACGGCGGCGGCGTGGGCATGGGCTATTCCCAGCACTCCGGCGTGGTGATCGTCTGCGACGGCAGCGAGGCGGCCGACCGCCGCATCGAGCGCGTGCTGTGGAACGACCCCGGCACCGGCGTCATGCGCCACGCCGACGCTGGCTACGACATCGCCATCGACTGTGCGAAGGAGCAGGGGCTGCAGCTGCCGATGCTGGGGCGGTAACGCCGGCGATACGCCGGGAGCCTCCACCCGGCGCGGCCGGAAGACTGGTGCGCCGGTTATCCCGACTCGCGCGTGAGTAAAAAGGGGGGGGGGGCGACAGTCTTTTCCGTTCGCGGGGGAATGGAAATCACCCGGAGCCGGGTGATTTCCGCCGGAAGCGGAGTGGTTTCCACTAAATGGCGACCGGAAGCGGTTGGCGTGTTACCGATTTCTACGCGCTCGAATGGAAACTTCTGGAGCGCCAGTCATTTCAATACGCGCGCGAGGGGAAGGAAATCGGTCGGCGCCCACTGATCTCCGTTGGGGCCCAGCCAGAGCCCGGCCAGTGGCACCGCGATGGTCCTGCGCCGGGTCCGCCAGGTGCCACGGGCGGGGCCCGGGCGGCGACCCTCAGTGGTCCAGCGGGCTCAGCACCCCGAGCGCACCGCGGTTGAGTACGTGCGTGTAGATCTGGGTGGTAGCCACATCCTTGTGGCCCAGGAGCTCCTGCACGGTGCGGATGTCAGCCCCCGCCTCGAGCAGATGGGTGGCAAAACAGTGGCGCAGCGTGTGCGGCGTCACCGGCTTGTCGAAGCCTGCCTCCTGCGCTGCCCGGCGCACCGCCGACTGCAGCACCTTCTCGTCGATATGGTGGCGCCGGCGCACCCCGTCCCGCGGGTCGACCGAAATGCGCGTGGCAGGGAACACGTACTGCCAGCCCGGCTCCGCCGCCGCGTTCGGATACTTGCGTGCGAGCGCGTGCGGCAGGTGTACCCGGCCCAGGCCACAGGCAAGGTCGCGCGCATGCAGCAGGCGCACCTCCGCAAGCTGGCGCATCAGCCCCTCGCGCAGCGCTCCCGGAAGCACGGTCATCCGGTCCTTGCCGCCCTTGCCGTCGCGGATGGTCAGTTCATTACGCTCCAGGTCCACATCCTTGACCCGCAGCCGCGTGCACTCCATCAGCCGCAACCCGCTGCCGTAGAGCAGCCCGGCCATCAACGCCTCCCGCCCGGACAGGCGCTCCAGCAGCCGCACCACCTGCGCGCGCGACAGCACCACCGGCAGTCGCCGCGGCCGCTTGGCACGGACCACGTTCTCCATCCACGGCAGCTCGATGCCCAGCACCTCCCGATAGAGGAAGAGCAGGGCGGCCAGCGCCTGGTTCTGGGTGCTGGCCGCCACGTTGTCCCGCGTGGCCAGCCCTGTGAGGAACGCCTCCACCGCCGCCCCGTCCAGCTCCGCCGGATGCCGCGGCAGCCACGCCCGAACATACCGCCGGATCCAGTACAGATATGCCTGCTCCGTGCGCAGGCTGTAGTGCTTCAGGCGCAGACGCCCGCGCACCTGGTCCAGAAGCCGCGGCCCACCGGGCGGCGTTACGCACCCTGTTATCGCGGCATCCTCGCCGTCATAAGACATATCGGAGCCTCCTTGCCGTCTTTCACCGGAAGCCTGCCGGGCCGGCAGCGTCGCGACAATCAGTCAACCCCGCGATGCCAGTAGGGTTTTCCCCTGATTGACGCCACAGCAGCCGCTCTGCAGACTCGCGCTACGCCCCTTGTCGGGGTCTACTGGTAGTTAGGTGTGCAAGGGGAATTCGGGATGAACTGGGAGCTATCTCTCTCCGCAATGGCGCTTCTAGCGGCCAGCCTAGCTGCCCTCTATGCCCGCTGGAGTGCGAGGGAAGCCAAGAGGTCTAATGACATCGGACGCCTCAACGCGCTTCTGGCGCTTCGGACTCATTACCTTGCATTGATGAGACACCAAGAGCACCTCGCAAAGGTTCTGAGCAACTCCCCAGCCGGACTTCAGGCAGTGCACGAAACGTACGCCGACTTAGACACAAAACTGCGGGAGGTTAGTCGTGAGATCGACAAGCAGCATGCTGGTATCGTCGGCTAGCACACCTAACAATTCATTCAAGCCGACGCCGCTTCGCGGCGCGGCCTAATTCAGGCGTTAGCCATCAGGGGAGAGATCAGTGGTAGACACATATTTCGGAACAGTGCTCATGGCCACTATCCTCGGATTGCTTGGTGGTGTTCTCGCCCATAGCCGCTGGCTACTCAACTTGGGAAAGACTGCCGCAGCTGTAGGCAAGCCACCCTCAAATAGCAAAAAAGCCAAGCAGCTCCGGATCGCTCTCATGTTCTTAGCTATCGGCCTCGGTGGGGCGGCCGGCTTTGTAGTCGGTTTGCTTGGTCACGACCAAAGGCTGCCCTTATTCGCAGTAATGGCACTAGCACTTCTGTCGGGCTTGAGCATTGCATTCTTCGTCCGCTGGCTTAAAGGGTTCGGGCCCTGATGGCTAACAATTCATTCAAGCCGAACCCGCTTCGCGGGTCGGCTTAATTCAGGTGTTAGGCCGCAGGGGAAAGAGTATGACCACCCGAGGGAGAAAGCCGTGGCAGTGATAACCGTCGATCAATGTGGCGACCTTCTTGCCACGTTTGTGGGAAATAGCGCTTCGGCCGACAAAGCGAAAGAACTGGCAAAGACCATTGGCTATAACGATTCGCCACTATTTGGCGCACGGAAGAAGCGAGCCACGCTTGTTAGTGAGCTTGTCATGATCCACACGGCGCTAGTGATCTTCTCAGCCAACCAATCCTTCAACCAGACCACGGCGAAAGCGGTTATTGACTCATTCTTAAGTTGCGCCAGAAAGAGTGTATTCACGCATCTTGAGAAAGAGATGCCAAGCTTTCCAGCGTTGTATGAAAATCGAATGAGAGAGTACTTTCCGATATTCCATCAAGACAGAGCGCCTCTTGGACTCTCTTTCGCGCTAATGAAGCATCTAGGGCTTGATCCGCTCAAGAACCTACAGAGCCAACTTACTTTAACTGAACTGATCACATCAAAAACGAAGCAGACAATTGACGTTCTGAAAGGGCTAAACGTCATCGGGCAGCCGACGCCACCTGAGCTCAGCGAGACAGGAAAGAATCAGAACAGCAAGATAGATTCAGAGATAAATGCTTTCATGGGCTCAATGGAACGGTTCATGGCGCAGACAGATGAGTGGCCTGAGGAGATAAAGATAAAAGCACTTACGGTTGTTAGCATGGTGCTTGATGGGAAAGGGAAAGAGGCGAAAGAGATGTTGACCACAATCCCAAGAAAGTACGCTCTGATTGTGCTGAATCATCTTAATCAACTCAGAAGGCAGCCCTAATGACAGTTGTCGGGCTGCGGCCTAACAATTCGTTCAAGCCGACGCCGCTTCGCGGCGCGGCTTAACTCAGGTGTTAGGCGGCACAACTCACATCTGTGCTGGTCCGAAGGAGAGGGAAGTGACGACTCAGTACTACACTGCATCTAGCCTCGACGGCTACATTGCTACCGAAGACGATTCGCTAGAGTGGCTGTTTCCACTGGCTGATCTTGAGCAAACGACCTACTCCAGCTTCATCTCGGAGGTTGGTGCTATTGCAATGGGCTCGTCCACCTACGAATGGCTACTAAGACATGCTGTCAAGCTGGGTACTGTGGATGAGGGCGTCTGGCCCTATTCGCAGCCCACGTGGATTTTCACCACTCGCAAACTTGACGTTCCAGCAGGAGCGGATATCCGATTCGCTCAAGGTGATATCCAGCATGTCCACGCTCAGATGAAGGAGGTGGCCAACACCAAAAATATCTGGGTCATGGGTGGAGGTGAGCTCGCAGGACAATTCTTTGATGCGGGGCTTCTAGATGAACTCATCGTCCAGATAGGTTCTGTCTCTCTTGGCCGCGGTAAGTCGGTTTTCCCACGTAGAGTCTTCAGTCCCACGCTTAGGCTTACTTCTGTGAACCACATTAGTGAGGGCATGGCCGAGTTGCGTTACAGAATCGACAGGGGTTGCCAAGCCGGTCCCGCCTAACAATGCGTTCAAGCCGAACCCGCTTCGTTACGCGCCCCACATGGCAGGAAGAGCTTGCCATGTGGTTCGCTCCACTACGCTGGTCGGCTTAACTTAGTCGTTAGATGCCGTTGGAAACACTTTCGCAGGCTGCAACATGGATGAACGACAACGAGGGCGTGCTCGCCCTTCTGTTGTTCGTTGCCACGCTCTTCCTCGGCTGGGTCAGCGGCATCTTTAGCTCCCTACGTCGAAAGCCGAAGTTCAAGATCCGGGTGCTTGGGGGTCCAACCTTGTGCTGCATCTACGACGCGGGCGGCGAACAAGATGGCCATAAGACTCACCAGGTGGCATTCGCGCTTTACCTTCGCGTTTCGAACACGGGCAGTGCCGCGTCCAGTCTCGAAGCTGTGCACTTGGGCTACCACTGGAACGTCATTCCATTTAGCCGGCCGTGGTGGAAGTACGGCCTCGGCTGGTTCTGGCTTGACAAGCTCGCGGTGGCCCTTGAGGACTTCCAAGTCAGGATCGGCGGCAGCTTAAAGGTGTTCCCGTTTCTGTTCCAGAAAACGCATCTTTCCCAATTGACACAGGACACCTACCTAGAGCCCGGAAAGTCTGTGTTGGGAGTTGTTTACTTTGAGCAAGCCGAAAGTTGGGGCGGCTTTCAGCCGCGCGTGAAAGACGGCTTGGTGTCGGTCAAACTAAGAGTAGAGGATGCCTTTGGCGGCGCCCATTTCGCGAAGGCTACCGTTCCGCTCGTAACCCTTGAAGAAGCACGCGCGTTCAACCCGTCGTTCGGCAAGACGTACTCCAACCTAGCTGGGACCACGCTGCCGTTCGACCAGAGCGGCATCTAACAATTCGTCCAAGCCGACGCCGCTTGGCGGCGCGGCTTAACTCAGGTGTTAGGCCCCACAGAGGATTGTCGCTTGCTTCATTGCCTCTGCGGAAAGTGCACTACTTGCAGATAAGTCAATACGACCTGATTATCCAACCTTACATTCACAGGGGAGACTAAGGACAGTGAGCGGAAAGATTGCTTTGGGGGCTGTGGCAGGACTTCTCATCGGAGCGACCGGCGGCTATCTCACTGCTCAGTCGCAAGCCAAAGCCGAAGTAGAGTCAGCACAGAACTATCAAGTCGAGCTTGCAAGCAAGAACAACGCGCTCCAAATGGAGAACTTGTCGTTACAGCGAAGGTCTGAAGCGCTGGGAAGCAGCACGTATGATCGACAGAAAATTATATCTTGCATGTTCGAATCAACCACTCGCAGTAATGCGATTAGGGTTTACCTAGATGGCGGCATTATGGGAAAAATACAAGAATCTTACTTTCAGCCGCTGATTCCTGTAGCACTAAAATCTGCGGGCAAAAGCCATAGAACTCGCTGGTCTGATTTGAGTGAAGAGGCTCTTAAACTAGATCAAGAATGCCTTGATCAAGCCATGATTAGACACACTAAATAATGTGGCCTAACAATTCATTCAAGCCGACGCCGCTTCGCGGCGCGGCTTAACTCAGGCGTTAGGCGGCATGACGGACTTACTACGAGTTGATGACTTCAGATGCCACGACCAGCATTTGGTTCATGTGCTGCCGGGGCGTGAGCGCGAAGCCACCTGCTTTGCACGCCAACTCCTAAATCAAGGGGTGCCTGCGGGGCTCTTCATTCGAGGAGAGGATGTTACGGACTGGGGGTTTCTTGAAGATGCGACCGGAGTTGAGCATTTCGAGTTCGTAGACTTCTCGAAAACTCTCTCTTGCACAAAGCTATTGCCAATCAGCCACGCTAAGTATCTCCGCATAGTCGGCCGGAAGCTCTCTATAGATTTCACGATCTTCACATCGTTACGGACGATTTGCTATCAATGGCACCCCGAATCTTCAGGACTCGAGTCCTTGGATGCGCTGAAAAGTGCGTATCTTTATGAAATTGGCAGCGCCAAGAACGCTAGCCCATTCCCATTGCCGCCAAGCGTTGAGACGCTGCAGTTAGTGAGGTATTTCGCCGAGTCTATTGACTTTATTCACGATATGAATCACTTGGTTGACCTGGAAATAATACACGCGCGAAACCTGCGGGCGTTACCCCCACTGCGGTCCCTTAAACAGTTAGAGCTCAAGAACGTCGGTAGGGACAAGTTCGCATACGACTCAATTCCGGAAAGCGTGGAAGCAATTATCATTGAGGCGTGCGCCCCAGTTCATGACTGGGATTTTGTTCGGAAAATTAGCGGTCTAAAGCGATTGGTCGTTTTCAAGACAAAGTGTGCTGCACCATCTTCCGCTGCCAAGAGTGCATTGAGCCTTGTGCCCCTCCGCGACTTGCCAGGTGGAGTAACCTGATGCCGGTGCCGCCTAACAATGCGTTCAAGCCGAAGCCGCTTCGTTCCGCAAAGCACATGGCAGGTAAAGCTTGCCATGTGCTTTGCGGAACTGCGCGTCTCGGCTTAACTTAGGTGTTAGAGGTCACTTATGGCGATCACCAGCGTGCGACTAGAGGGAACCGAGCGCCTCGAGGTCACGATTCGGAACGAGCTTCCAGTCGCCCTCACGGACCTAACCTTGTCGCTTCTCGCGGTGGGCCACCAATTCGAAACCTTTGTCGAGTCGGAGCTGCCAAGTGACGTGCCGGTCGCGAGCGAACTTCTCGTTAAGGAAGTTCGAACCGGCTCCATCGTGTTTGAGCTAGTCGCACAGTCGTTGCCGGTGATTCCTTTGCTCTGGCAAGGCGGCCCGCTTTTGGAGTGGGCGAATTACGCCAAAGACACTGTCATGTGGTTATTGGGCAAGCTGGACAAGCCGCCCAGGAACGTCACAAAGAACGACCTCAAGCAGTGGCATTCGATCCTGGAGCCCGTGGCCAAGGATCATGGCTCGCAGCTCAACTTTACCGTCTCAGATGGCGGCACAGTCATTAATCACTTCTTCGTTAACTCGCTGGAAGCGAACGCCGCGCAAAGCCGCATCACAAGGGAAATCGGCGCTCTGGAGGAACCAAATAACGCCATCTACAAGAAGCGTGTTATGACTTGGTACCAAGCGAAGTTTGACAATTCTTCGCAAACCGGGAACAAGGCGGTCATAGAGAGCATCAGCCCTCGCCCTCTCCGCGTCGTGTTCGACAACAATGCAGTCAAGAACGAAATGTTCGAACAGGGCGTAGAGTTCTCAAAGCCTTGGCATCAACTCGCCTACATCGTGGATGTCCAAGTACAAACGATCAGTGGTCAGCCGCGGGTCGCGACTATTTTGGGGTTTTACCCAGAAGAGACGTTTGACCCCTCGGAGTGACCTCTAACAATTCGTCCAAGCCGACGCCGCTTCGCGGCGCGGCTTAACTCAGGTGTTAGCACTCAAGGGGAAGATCATGGCGGACTATGTTTATGTAGACAATTCCAACCTCTACATCGAGGGTCGGAGGGTCAGTGCAGTCACTCAAGGACTTGCCGACAACATCTTTGAGGCAATGAACGAAGGTATTCTGGATCATGGATACACCATTAGTTTCGGAAAGCTACATGAGTTCCTTTGCGGGACGGACAAGCGGACCATAAAGAGAGCTGCGCTGTTCGGCTCTCGCCCGCCCCCGAATGATGGGATATGGACTTTCGCGCAAAAAGCCGGATTCGAACTTCACTTGGAAGATCGGAACATCAAGAATAAAGAGAAAAAGATTGATACAGGCATTGCCACGCTACTCACCAAAGATGCGTACAAGTCAGGCGACCCGCATGATGACGTTTTTGTACTGGTCGCCGGCGATGCGGACTATGTCCCCACCATCAATGAGCTAAAGAAAGATGGATATTTCGTAGAGGTCGTTTTCTGGGATCACGCATCAAAAGAGTTGCGAGAGGCTGCGTCTAGATTCGTAGGCCTCAATAAGCATCTTGAGAATTTACGGCTTTGAGTGCTAACAGTTCATTCAAGCCGACGTCGCTTCGCGGCGCGGCTTAATTCAGGCGTTATGCCTTTATGAAAGCAGCGCATTTACATTGGGATGAAACCCACCTGCCAGGCCCAGACCCATCCGAGTGGGATCTACGTCCCGAGATGTTTAGTCACTTGGGCTCTCTGTATCTAAGGTGCACTCAAACGAGTCTACCTGATGCGGCGCAGAGGAAACTCGTGAAGAAATGGTGCGAATTGATCCCAACACTCAATGTGACGTCGCTGACTCTAGCAACGAGGACAAGTCAGCAACTGGTAAACGCTGCTTGTCAGCTATCAAACCTCGAGCATCTTCACATAGGATGGGGCGGCGCCAAATCACTGGAGCCAATAGCAAATTGTCGTAAGCTGACCTCTCTTGGAATAGATAGCACGCCATCTTTAACAGGGCTTGCTGTGCTCCGCACATTGAAGAATCTTAGGGTGCTAAGACTCGAGAACATCAAAGAAGCTCAAGATTTAAGTTTCGTCTCAGACATCGAAGGCCTGACAGAGTTCGGCATCTGCGGCAGCATGTGGACAGACCAAAAGGTGGACAGCCTATGGCCCGTGGCCAAGCTTCAGCAGCTTGAGACACTGCACCTTATGGCGACGCGCGTCCTCTGCGACGGACTTGCACCTATTCACGGCATGCCAAAACTCAAGGTACTCAACGCATCTTTTTATTACTCGGCAGCCGAGTTTGCCGCGCTACGGGCGGCTACTCCATCACTCAGGTCTGGCACTCCCTTCGACTCAGAGGGCATCGAGACGTGGAGCGAGGCCTAACAATGCGTTCAAGCCGAAATTGCATTGCTACGTCAGCCACATGGCAGAAGAAGCTTGCCATGTGGCCGGCTATGCGCTGCAATTCGGCTTAACTTCGGTGTTAGGTCGTCGGTTGCAGCGTGCCGCGATCAAGGTCGTCGGAACTGGCGTGAAGTAAGAAGCAGACGAGTAGTGAGGTTGAAGTGAGTGTTGATTTTGAGAAGGTTGACGAGAGGCGGGATATGGGGCCGTTTGATCCATCGCCTTCGGGTCACCTGGTCTACCCTTCCGTTGAGCATTGCAGGCGGGGCATCGGCGCCACATACAAGGATCGATTCTGGTCGAGAACGGCCACAAGGCGAGCACTGCACGACTGGTTGGGGAAGACATGGGATCGAGTCTTTGCCATCCTGTTCGTTCTCCTGATTCTGGGAAGCGGCATCCGGGGGCTTTGAACTCGCCGTCTTGTCCGCTCGACGAAGGTCGTTGTAGTGTCCGATCTGGATTGGGCTAGCAGCACGCGCTGCGTGACGTGGAGCGGCCTAACGACGCTGCTTCGTTACGCGAGCTCAAGCGGCAGGTAAAGCTTGCCAGCCGGCCCGCTCAACTGCGCAGCGCGGCTCAAATCGGGTGTTATGCCGCTCTGGTCGCTTATCCAGGCCAAGGGGAAATGATGTCGGTCGTCAAGGAGAGGGAAAAGCTGGCGCTGGATGCCATCAGGCAGGCCTTCGGCACGGAGGCTGGCGAAGACGGGATCGGCTTGTTTATCGAGCATCATCTGGCCGAGTTGCCGGAGAGTTACTGGCAGGAGCATCTGGGGACCAGTACTCCCGATCCCTCGTCGGTCATCACGCTTCTGGAGCTTCGCTCATCCTGGGGCGAGGGTGAGGTCGAGTATTTCGACTTCACGCTGCCCGGCGAGGTGACGGATTACGTCGTTTCGGTCCATTTCGATGAATCCGGCAGCATTGACGGTATCTCCATGGAGAGCTGACCGGGCTTGCCGTGGCGAGGCCGGCTCCTGCGGCCTGCCGCTTCCTCCGGATTTCATCGGGCTCGCCCGGTTGCGCGGGCCGGTCGTTGGCGTCGGGCGCCGTGCCGGGAGGAAGGACTGCCATGGCTGCGCGGCATCAGGCGTGCACGTCGCTGAGGTCGCCGCGTTCGATCAGCGGTCAGACCTTCGTGGGTCCTGACGGGGGCTTGAAGATGCATGGCGAACCGTCCGCCGTGTGGGCACTGACTGGCTCCCTTGGGGGGGTACGGCCTCCGATGCTGGGCATGGGGCGCGGGATGAGCGGTGCGCTGCCAGCCGTGCCCGGACGGTTCCGCCCAGGCCTGCTCAGGAAGCCTGCAGCTTCTGCCGCAGGAACCGGTGCAGGTCGACCAGGTCGCCTGCGAACAGTGGCGGCAGTCCATGCGGCAGGCGCGGAGGGGGCTCGCCGTGGCTCCAGGCGCGGGCCAGGCTCGACAGCGCCTCGATCGCGGCATCCGCGCTTCCCTGCGCGTCCGGCTTCGCGAGCGCGGAAGCGTCGGCTGGGCTGGCGTCCTGCGTGGCCTGTCCTGCCGCCTCGGGGGCTGGAGTCCCGTCCTGGACAGGCGCATCCCGCTCCAGGTCCCAACACGCGGCCAGCACGCGGTAGACCAGGCGCTGGCAGGCGGCCACCGCGGGCCAGTGCTCGCTGGCGCTGCGACGTTCCTCCGCCGAGCCATCCAGGGCCTGGTCCAGCGCCTGTTCCAGCAGGAAGCTGCGGTGCTGCAGGTCGCGGCGGTCGATCCGCGCCTGCGGCGTGGTCACCTCTCCGCGCGCCAGGTGCGGGCAGACGCGCTGGATCGCCAGCAGGCACTGGCCGATTTCCGAGGCCACGGTGCGGGCGTTGGCGCGCGGCGGCAGCAGGCGGAAGGCCAGCAGGGCGCAGCCGCAGCCGATCACGGTGTCCACGCCGCGCGCCAGCAGCATGCCGGGGATGTCGTCCACCGGCTGGCCGCCGCTGGCGATGGTCAACGCGGCGCTGGTGATGAACACCACCGCCAATGCGTAGTTGCGGACCACCACCATCTCGATGGTTAACTGCAGCGCCATCACCGTCAGCGCCAGCCAGGGCCCGGTCGGATGCAGCCACAGGATGGCGCCGGCCAGGGCGAGTCCGGCCCAGGTGCCAAGGGTGCGTTCGAGGCTGCGCTGGAGGGTGCGTGGCCAGGTCAGGCCCTGGTGCAGCATCAGCAGGGCGGCGGCCACGGCCCAGTACGCGCGTTGCAGGTCGAGGGCGCCTGCGATCAGGCCGGCGGCGAGGCAGGCCAGGCCGATGCGCAGCAGCTGGCGGCGCTGGTTGGAGCCGGCCGCCAGGCCCTCGCGCAGCAGGGTCCACGAGCGCGGGTAGCCATGGGGCACGGTCCCGGACGGCAGGGGACGCGGACGCCGGATCGCCTCCTGGCGTGTTTCCTCGCCCAGCTGATTGACATGGCAGCGCAGCTCATCGCGGCGCTCAGGCGGCAGGGCAGGGTCGTGGCTGGCCGCGAACGCCAGGTGCAGCTCGCGGTTGATCGCGCGCAGCCGGGCCAGCTCGCCGTTCGGGCGCGCCGGGATCGGCTGGAAGCCGACCAGCATCTGCCAGCTGTCGTACAGGGCCTGGGCCGCGCGCCGGCGGGCGCGTGGATGCTCGCGGGCGTCGGCGGAAACCGCCGCGGCCACGGCGCGCGAGGCGGGGAGCACGGCACGCCGTTCCGGCTGGCGCGGATGCAGCAGGATCCCGACGGTATGCAGCAGCCAGGCGCCCATGCCGCCGCCCAGCACCAGCAGGCCGGCCTGCCAGGGCGGCAGGTGGGCGACCGGGATCGCGGTGCTGGCGGCACAGGCGAGCACGAACAGGTAGGCGCCGGCCGGGCCGATGCGCATGGCGTTGCACAGCCAGGTCGCGAACATCGCCACCAAGGCCAGTGCCGGCAGGATGGCCCAGGCATGCGGCTGCAACCACAGCCCGAACATCACCGCCACGGCGAAGCCCAGCGCGACCGCCGCCAGGGCGATGGCGCGGGCGGCATAGGGGCGGTCGCCGCAATACAGGGCGGTGAAGCCACCGATGGTGGCCATCATGCCGGCCGCGGGATCCCCGGCCAGCCAGCCGGCGAGGACCGGGATGCCCATGGCCAGGGCGGCGCGCAGCGAGAAGGCCAGCCGGCCGGGCGGGGCGGGGCGGACCTGGCGGATCGCGTGGAGCAGCCCGTGCGTGGCCGCGGAAGGTGGCTCCGGAACCGGGGGCAGGGGCGTCGACATGCGCATATCGTAGCCCCGGCGGCGTTGCTAACCTGCGTGCACGCATCACAGGAGGTCGAGATGGGTACCGAGATCCACTACCTGGGCCTGGCCGTCGTGCTTGGCCTGGTGCAGCTGTTGCTGGCGGCCCTGCTGGTGACCCGCCAGCGCGGAATGGAATGGAATACCGGCCCGCGCGACGTCACCCCGGGCCCGGCCACCGGCAAGGCCGGGCGTGCCGACCGCGCCTTCCGCAACTTCCTCGAGACCTTCCCGTTCTTCGCCGCGGCCGTGCTGGCCGTGGTCGCCACCGGGCAGGCCGATGCCTGGACCGCCCTCGGCGTGAAGCTCTATTTCTGGGCGCGGGTGGTCTACGTGCCGCTCTATCTCTACGGGGTGCGCTACGTGCGTTCCTTCGCCTGGGGCGTTTCGATGGCGGGTTTGCTGCTGGTGCTGCTGCCGTTGTTGCGCTGAACGCAACGCTGGTGTTCATGGGCGGTTGTCCGGCGGGCGTACACAGCCTCTAGACTGGGCCCATGCAAGCCAAGAGACCCGCCGTGCCTCCTTCCGTCCTGCGCCGTAGCCTGTGGGTCTTCCTGATGCTGGTCGCAGGCATCGGGGTGCTGGTCGCGTGCCAGCGCCTGGTCGAGGACGAGGGCGAGGTCCAGACCCAGCCGGTGGCATCGCCGGAGGAGGGCGGTGCGGTCAGCAGCGCGCCGATGGCCGAGGAGACGGTGGCCGCCGAGCCGCCCCCGCCGGCCCCGGAGCCGGAACCTGCCGTCGACTGGTCGCCGCGCGAGCTGGCCGCCGGGCAGGCATGGCTCAGCTGCAGCCTGGACTACCGCGAGGGCGACGGCGAACCGCTGCCCTCGCTGGACCGCGAGGTCCTGCGCGAGCGCATGGAGGCCTGCCGCGCGGGCGACGTGGTGCGCGTGCGCTACGTAGGCAAGGTCGCCTCCGACCTCACCGTGCTGGTGCAGCGGGTGACGCTCATGGCCGAGGAGCTTGGCCTCGGCCACCGCGTGCTGGACCTGGACTCCACCGGCGGCCAGGTCGAGGACGCGATCCGCGCTGGCGACTGGATCGGCAACCACCACTGGACCCTGTGGGTGCGCGAGGACTCGGTCTGCCACAGCGCCTGTGTGTTCGTGCTGGCCGGCGGCGACAGCCGGGTGCTGGCCGGGCGGGTGGGCATCCACCGCATCATCCGCCTCAGCTCCACCGCCACCAGCCGCCATGAGCTCAACACCGAGCTGCAGGCGGTCTACGGCACGGTGCGCGCCTACCTGGAGCGCAACGGCGCCTCGCCGCTGCTGGCCGACGTGATGAAGACCGTGCCCAACCGCAGCCTGCGCCTGCTGACCCAGGAGGAGCTGGCGGCCTACGGCCTGGATGGCAACAACGCCGCCCAGGACGACCTCGACCGCGTGCGCCTGCTGGCCAAATGCGGCGACGACTTCATGCAGCGCCGCGACCGCTGGGTGCGCGCGTTCGAGGAGCGCTGCCGCGCCGAGCGCGAGGTGTTCGCGCGCAACGCCTGCGGCCTGGAGCTGCGTCGCGGCCTGGGGTTCCCGGACGACGAGTGCCCGGCGGAGAGCCCGCTGGCCGAGTTCAACGCGGTCGAGCCGACGCTGGGCGCCGCCGCGGATGCGACGGCGGGCGGGGACGACCCTGCAGGCGCCGAGCCCGTGCCCGGGGCCGACGTGGCGGCCAAGGGCAGCCCGGACGTCGACGGGACTGCCGGCGGGGGCTGAGCGCTCCTCCCTGCACCCGGCGGTGCCGGTGTCCGGGGTGAGGCCGGCCCGGTCGCATCCGGGTGCGGCTTCGCGGCGGATAAACGCCTTGCCGGGGCATGATGCACTGAACGGACGGCAGGTCCGCATTCAGCCGCGAGGCGACAAACCTCGCGTTGCAGCGCACAATGGTCAACTTTCATGTACCCCCGCCGCGCCCCCAGGCGCCGCCGCCGGAGTCCCGGATGTCTTCCCCCGACCAAGAAACCCCTGCCGCGCCGAGCTTCGGCGACCTCGGCCTTCCCCAGCCTTTGCTGGCCGCCCTGACCGAGGTCGGCTACGAAACCCCGTCGCCGATCCAGGCCGCGACCATCCCGGCACTGCTGTCCGGTCGCGACGTGCTGGGCACCGCCCAGACCGGCACCGGCAAGACCGCGGCGTTCGCCCTGCCGGTCCTGTCGCACCTGGACCTGAAGCTGGCCCGGCCCCAGGCCCTGGTGCTGGCGCCGACCCGCGAGCTGGCCATCCAGGTCGCCGAGGCGTTCCAGCGCTACGCGGTGCAGATGCCGGGCTTCCAGGTGCTGCCGATCTACGGCGGCCAGGGCTATGGCCCGCAGCTGCACGCGCTGCGTCGCGGCGTGCACGTGGTCGTCGGTACCCCCGGCCGCGTCATCGACCACCTCGAGCGCGGCACCCTCGACCTGTCCGGGCTCAGGAGCCTGGTGCTGGACGAGGCCGACGAGATGCTGCGCATGGGCTTCATCGACGACGTCGAGGCCGTGTTGCAGAAGGTCCCCGAAGAGCGCCAGGTGGCGCTGTTCTCGGCGACCATGCCGCCGCCGATCCGGCGCATCGCCCAGACCTACCTGCGCGATCCGGTCGAGGTGACCATCGCGGCCAGGACGACCACCTCGGCGAACATCCGCCAGCGTTACTGGTTCGTCAGCGGCATGCACAAGCTCGACGCGCTGACCCGGATCCTGGAGGCCGAGCCGTTCGACGCGATGATCGTGTTCGCGCGCACCAAGGCCGCCACCGAGGAGCTGGCCAACAAGCTGCAGGCGCGTGGCGTGGCCGCGGCCGCCATCAACGGCGACATGCAGCAGCAGCAGCGCGAGCGCACCATCCAGCAGCTCAAGGACGGCCGCCTGGACGTGCTGGTGGCCACCGACGTGGCCGCGCGCGGCCTGGACGTGGAGTGCATCAGCCACGTCCTCAACTACGACATCCCGTACGACACCGAGAGCTACGTCCACCGCATCGGCCGCACCGGCCGCGCCGGGCGCAGCGGCGAGGCGATCCTGTTCGTCACCCCGCGCGAGAAGGGCATGCTGCGCGCGATCGAGCGCGCCACCCGGCAGCCGATCGAGGAGATGCGCCTGCCGACCGTGCAGGCGGTCAACGACCGCCGCGTGGCGCGGTTCTTCGAGCGCATCAGCAGTGCCCTGGAGGCCGGTGGCCTGGAGGAATACCGCGAGCTGGTCGACCGCTATGCGACCGAGCACGACGTGGGCGCGGCCGAGATCGCCGCCGCCCTGGCGCGCCTGCTGCAGGGCGACGTGCCGCTGCTGCTGGAGGCCCGCGACGAGCCGGCCCCGCGCGAGCCGCGCCCGGCCCGCGAGCCGCGCGCGTTCGAGGAGCGCGAGCGTGGCCCGCGTCTGCCGCGCGGCCGCGACGACGACTTCGCCCCGCGCGCCCCGCGTGCGCCCAAGCCGCCGCGCGAAGCGCCGCAGCCGGGCATGGAGACCTACCGGGTCGAGGTCGGGCACGTGCACGGGGTCAAGCCGGGCAACATCGTCGGCGCGATCGCCAACGAGGCCGGGCTGGAGGCGCGCTACATCGGGCGCATCGACATCCACGAGGACCATTCGATCCTCGACCTGCCGGCCGGCATGCCGCCGGAGATCATGAACCACCTGCAGAAGGCCTGGGTGGTCGGGCAGCAGCTGCGCATCACCCGCTGGGACGGCAGCCATGCCCCCTCGGCGGACGCGCCGCCGGCGCGCGGGCGTTTCCGCCCGGGCGGGCCGCGTCCCGGTCCGCGGGCGGCCAGGGCGCCGCACCGGAAGGGGCCGCCGCGCCCGCGCGGCTGAGCCTCGCGGCATCGCGCCGGGCACGGCGTGATGCCGCCATCCAGTACGGGCAGCGGGCCCTGCGGCCTCGTATCATTGCCCCGTGAACCCGCAGCGGACACCCCCGAGCCGTCCGCGGCTCCCCCGATGGACCTGGCCCAGGTTCGGAGTGGCGCTGCTTGCCGTCCTGGCAATCGTGGTCGTCGTGGTCGGGTTCACCGGGCGCGCGGCGCGTTGGCCCACCGATGCCTACCTGGTGACCGGCCAGGCCACGACCGAGCCTCCACAGCTCCGCGAATGTCCGGCCGATGCACCGTTGCCCGGGGCCCGGGCCGAGGTGCGTCCGCCGCCGGGCGGCTGGCCCGGCGTGCCGCAGGCCGTGAGCGTGTTCAACGTGTTCGGCGGCGAGGTGCGGCTGGAGTATGCCGGGCGCGTGCTGTGCGGACACATGCATGACGCGCGCACGCGCGATTCGCGTTTCCGTGCCGGGGTCGGCATGGTGATCGTGCCGCAGGCGGGCAGCCAGGAACCGGTGGTGGCCTACTGGTCGCCGCCGCTCAAGCCCGGCTGGATCCCGACCATCCGGGTGGGGGCGCCGAGCGAGGTGCAGCACGTCGATACCCTGCGGCTGGTGGTCCGCACCGCCTGCCTGGCGGTCGCCCTGGTGTTGGCCGCGACCGCGCTGATGGCCTATCCCGGCTCACGCGACTGGACCTTCCTCGGCTACGCGCTGCTGTGCGCGCTGTCGGTGGTCTGGCAGGGCATGCTCAGCGGCCTGGTCGGCTATCCCGAACCCTGGCTGCCGGTGGTCGGGCATGAGCAGCGCTGGTTCGTCGGCCTCTCCTGCGCGGGCCTGGGCGCGATGCTGTGCGGCATGTGGCTGCTGGTGGCCGGCCCCGGGCTCGATGCGCTGGTGCGACGGCGGATGGTGCTGGCCACGTTCGTGAGCTGGCTGGCCGCCACGGTCTTCGCGCTGCTGGCCCCGGAGGCCTGGCTGTCGTCGACCGCGGTGGGTGTCGAGCTGGCCTTCCGCCTGGTCTACCTGGCGATCCTCGGCTGGGCGCTGCAACGGCTCTGGCACCACCAGTACGGCGCGATCCCCGCGCTGGCGGCGATGGCGCCCTTCGCGGCCATTGCCGTGCTCGAACGGGCCGGAAGCCGCCTGTTGCTCGAGTACCGGGTCGAGGCGATCCAGCTGTCGATCACCTGGTTCCTGGCCGTGAGCGCCTACGCCCTCAACCTGCGCCTGGGTCGGCTGCGCCGCCAGCGCGACGAGATGCAGCAGCTGGCCGAGACCGATTCCCTGACCGGGCTGCCGAACCGCCGCGCCGGGTTGCGCCGGCTGGACGAGCTGTTCGCGCGCGCACGGCATCATGGCGCGCCGCTGAGCGTGGCGTTCGTCGACATCGACCACTTCAAGTCGATCAACGACGAGTACGGCCACGAGGCGGGGGATCGCGTGCTCATGGCCGCGGCGGAGGCCCTGCGCGGGGCGGTCCGCGGCCCGGTCGAGGCCGCGCGCATGGGCGGCGAGGAATTCCTGGTGCTGTTGCCCGGGGTAGGCGCGCATGCCGCCGTGCAGCGCATGGAGGCCCTGCGCGGACGCCTGGCCGCGCAGGGCAGCGGGCTGCGGCTGGATGGCCTGGTGCTGACGGCCAGCATCGGCGTGGCCTCGCTCCAGGCCAGCGACGCCGACGCCGCGGCCCTGCTGCGGCGGGCGGACGGGGCCATGTACGTGGCCAAGCGGTCCGGGCGCGACCAGGTGCAGCTGGCGACCTGCTGAACTCCGCTGCGCCGGGCGCGGCGGAGGTGGCCCGGGCAGCGGATAATGCCGCCATGACCGAAGAAGCCATCCGCCTCAACAAACACATCGCCGGAACCGGCTTCTGTTCGCGCCGCGAGGCCGATCGCCTGATCGCCGAGCGCCGGGTGACCGTCAACGGCCAGCCGGCCGGGGTCGGCGCGGTGGTGGGCGAGGGCGACGAGGTCCGGATCGACGGGCAGCCGCTGAATGCCCGTGCAGCCAAGCCGGGCAAGCGCCGCCACGTCTACATCGCCCTGAACAAGCCGGTCGGCATCACCTGCACCACCGAAAGCTCGGTCAAGGGGAACATCGTGGACTTCGTTGGCCACGAGCAGCGCATCTTCCCGATCGGCCGCCTGGACAAGGACTCGGAAGGCCTGATACTGCTGACCAGCAACGGCGATATCGTCAACGAGATCCTGCGCGCCGAGAACGGGCACCAGAAGGAGTACCTGGTGGCGGTGAACAAACCGGTGACCGACGAGTTCCTGCGCGGCATGTCCCGCGGCGTGATGGTGCACGGGCAGATGACCCTGCCGTGCCGGGCCAGCCGCATCGCCAAGTTCGGCTTCCGCATCGTGCTGCGGCAGGGCCTGAACCGGCAGATCCGGTTGATGGCCGCGGCCTTCGGTTACCGCGTCACCCAGCTGCGCCGCGTGCGCATCGACAACATCAAGCTCGGCGCGCTCAAGCCCGGGCAGTGGCGCAACCTGACCCTGGAGGAACTGCGGGGCCTGCTCCCGCAGTTCACGGACTGGTGAGCGCGGACCTGCCCGCGGTAGCTCCACGTCCGGCGCGCCCGGACAACGAGGCCGAGCGGCTGGCGGCGCTGCGCGCCTCGCGCCTGCTGGATACGCCGCGGGAGCAGTCCTTCGACGACCTGGTCGCGCTTGCGGTGGCGGTGACCGGCGCATCGATGGCGGCGGTCTCCCTGGTCGACGCCGAGCGCCAGTGGTTCAAGGCGCAACATGGATTCAACGCCTGCGAAACGCCGCGCGACGTCGCCTTCTGCGCGCACACCATCCTCGATCCGCAGCGCGTCCTGGTGGTGGAGGATGCGACCCGCGACCCGCGCTTCGAACACAACCCGCTGGTCACCGGCGAGATGGGCATCCGCTTCTACGCGGGCGTGCCGCTGCTGGATGCCGAGGGCCACGCGCTGGGCAGCCTGTGCGTGTTCGACACCCGGCCGCGCCCGCTGGGCGAGGCCGAAATGCGCGCGCTGCAGGCGCTGGCCCGCCAGGCCGGCTTCCTGATCGAACTGCGCCGCACCACCGAGGCGCTCAACCTGTACGTCAACGAATGCGCCTGGTACGAGCGGCGGCTGCTGCACTATTCGGAACTGCTGGAGGCACAGAACGCCGACCTGGCGCGGCAGACCCGCACCGATCCGCTGACCGGCCTGGCGAACCGCCGCGGCTACGGCGAAGTGCTGGGCGCGGCGCTGGAGCGTGCCGAACAGGAGGGCACGCCGTTGTCGGTGGCGATCGTGGACCTGGACCACTTCAAGCGGGTCAACGATTCGCTGGGGCACGGCGAGGGCGATCGCGTGCTGGTGCGGGTCTCGCAGGCGCTGGACGAGAAGATGAAAGGCGTGGGCCTGGCGGCGCGCTACGGTGGCGAGGAGTTCGCGCTGCTGTTGCCTGGCGCCGACCTGGAGCATGCCCACGAACATTGCCGGATGTTGTGTCGCGCGCTGGCGGTCATGCAGGACTGCGGCGGGGTGACCGCCAGCATCGGCGTCGCCCAGTGGCGTCCCGGCGAGGAGCCCGGAGCTGCCCTGTCGCGCGCCGACGCGGCGCTTTACCGTGCCAAGCTCGGCGGCCGCAACCGGGTCGAACTGGCTTCCTGAGTCAGTCGACCAGCTGCCGCGCGGCGTCCGGCGCCGTAGCCGCCGCGGGGGCGCGCCGGCGTGACAGCAGCGGGTCCAGGAACACCGCGCCAAGCACGATGGCCACGCCCAGGTAGAACTGGCCGCTGAGCTCGCGCTGCTCGCCCAGCAGCAGCGCGGCCAGCACGATCGCGTACACCGGTTCGAGGTTGGTGATCAGCTGCACCGCGTAGGCGCTGAGCTGGCGCAGCGCCATCAGCGCCAGCGCGAACGGCAGCAGGGTGCAGGCCAGGGCCAGCAGGAGCAGCAGCCCGCCATCGCGCGGGCCGGGCAGGGCCAGCAGCTCGCCGGCGAACGCCGGCAGCAGCAGTGGCATCAACGGCGCCAGGGCGGTCAGGGCCAGGGTGCCGGCGCCCAGTTCCAGCGCGGTGACGGTGAGGGGATCGGCGTGGTCGACCAGGCGCTTGTTGAGCGAACCGAACATCGCCACCAGCAGGGCCGACACCGCGCCCACGGCGACGCCCGCGCGCATGCCGTCCGGCACCCCGCCCACCACCAGGGCCACGCCCGGCAGCACCGCCACGCCCAGGACCAGCTCGCGCAGGCGGAATGGGCGGCGTGCGACCCACGGCTCGATCACCGCGGTGAACACCGGCGCCAGGGCGATGCAGGTGGCGGCCACGGAGGCGTTGGCCAGCTTGATCGCGCCGTAGAAGGTCAGCCAGTGCAGGCCCACCAGCACGCCGATGCCGGCGTAGCCGGCGGCCAGCCGCGGCGTCAGGGTGCGTAGGCCGCGCCAGACCCGTGGCAGCAGGGCCAGGGCGGCGACCACGATCAGCATGCGCCACCACACCAGGGGCAGCGCCGGCAGTTCGATCAGCTTGCCGAGGATGGCGGTGAAGCCCCACAGCAGCACGCAGAAGTGCACCTGCAGCAGGGCACGGGTATGGGGGTTCATCGGCATGGCGCATTATCGCCCGGCAGCGCGCCCGGCGCCCGTCGCCGAAGTCATGGATTGGCGGTCGGACGGCCCGGCGCCAGCCAGCCGGCCAGGCCCAGCGCGGCCACCGAGACCATGGCGCCGAGCATCGCCAGCAGCATGTCCTTCTGTGCGTCCCACTCGTCGCCCTGGGTGCCCAGGTAGGCCTGGCCGAGGTCGCCGCCGAACACGCTGGCGGCGAGCCATTCGAAGATCTCGAACAGCAGCGCGTGCGACATGATGAAGGACACCGGCAGCACGTAGCGCCACGGTCCGCGCGGCGGGGCCACCCGCTCCAGCAGCTGCACGCAGACCGGGGCCAGCAGCAGGCCGTAGCTGAAGTGCACCAGCCGGTCGTAGGTATTGCGCTGGAACCCGAACAGGGCGTCGACCGAGAAGCCGAAGTTGCGCTGGAAGAATGCGTCGTACGGCACTTCGGCGTAGGTGTAGTGCGCGCCGACCGCGTGCAGCACCCCGAACGCGAACAGGCCGATGCAGCTGGGCCAGGCCAGGGGCATGCGCCGCCACACGAACGGCAGCGCCGCCACCGCGACCACCACCAGTGCGTTCTCCAGCGCCCAGTCCTCGCGGTAGCTGGGGTCGATCGCCAGTGCGATCCAGACCACCGCATAGGCGGCGAGCAGGGCCAGGGCATGGCGGGTGGGAACGGGGCGGCGTGCGGGTGCGGCGTGGCTCATGGGCGCGCATCCTCGCACGGACCACGCACGCCGGGCAGCGGCGGCCGCCGCTGCGGCGACGGGCGGCCTCAGGCCGCGGACAGGCGCTGCAGCAGGGCCTGGGCCGCGGCCGGGTTGCGTTCCTTGGCCGCCGCGATGAAGAACACGAAGGCCTCGCGTGGCTGGCCCGGGGGCAGCAGCGGGCCGACATGCGGCAGGTCGTCCGGATCGCGGCCCTCGCTCCAGTCCCTGGCGCGCGCGGCCCAGGCATCCAGCTCGGCGCCGGTGTAGCCCTGTGGCAGCCCGGCGCGGGCCTGCATGATCCGTGCATAGGTGAAGTCGGCAGTGATGTCGCCGAAGGACGGATGCTCGTCGGAGGCGGCCGAGACCAGGGCGATGCCGTGGCCGCGCAGCAGGTCCAGCAATTGCGGGGTGAACAGGGCCGCATGCCGTAGTTCCAGCGCGTGGCGCAGCGGGAGGTCGCCGGCCTGGCGCGGGAGCAGGGCGAGGAAATCGCCCAGCGCATCCAGCGACGGGCTCTGCCCGCGGTCGAACTGCCACAGGATCGCGCCCAGGCGGTCGCCCAGGGTGGCGATGCCGCCGACGAAGTCCTCCACCTGCGCGCCGGTGCCGGCGAGGCGGCGGCTGGCCATGATCCGCTTCGGCGCCTTGGCGGTGAACACGAAGCCGGGCGGGGTTTCGTCGCGCCAGCGGGCATAGGTGTCCGGCTTCTGCGCGCCGTAGTAGGTGCCGTTGATCTCGATCGCGGTGACATGGCGGCTGGCGTATTCCAGCTCGCGCCGCTGCACCAGCTTCTCCGGGTAGAACACGCCGCCGCGCCAGGGGGCGTAGGTCCAGCCGCCGATACCGACGTGGATGCGGGGAGCGCCGGGCGTGGCGGGCGCGGGATCGAACAGGTCGGACATGGCGGCGGCCGGGCTGGGGGAACACGGATCCTAGCGGAGCCGCCGTGCCGCGGGTGCATGGCAAAAGCGCCCGTCACCTGGCGTTTGCCGGCACGACGTGCTTGCGCTGCGCGTGCCGGCGACTTGGATGCGTAGCCCGGGTAAGCGAAGCGCACCCGGGGCCGACGCGCCTGCCGGGACTCGCAAAAGCGCCGTCGCCCGGCGTTGCCGGCACGTCGGCGCTGGCGCTGCGCGTGCCGGCGGCTTACTCGACCGGCTCCAGGACCAGGTCCTGGAAATCGAAGCTGAAATCGGTGAGCTCGGAGGCCGCTTCCATCCGCGCCTCGCGCACCTTGCCGTCGGCGTCCAGGCTGAAGGTCACGAAGGCATCGCCGTTGAGCGTGCGCTCGTCCCACTTCGCCAGGAAGGTGTCGTGCTGCCAGTGCTCGAGGCGGCCGACCAGCAGCGGGCTGGCACCGAAGCGCATGCCCAGGCGGCCGTTCTCCAGGGTGACGTGCACGTCTCCATACCAGCGGTCGCGGTAGGTGCCGGCATAGCCGGACAGCGGCAAGGAGGGCTTGCTGCGCGCATTGCGCGCCTGCACGCGCTTTTTCCAGGCCTCCTCGGCGCGCCGGCGGGACTTGTCCGCGCCTGCGGCATAGGCCGCCACCCAGTCGTTGCGTTCCGCCGGCTGGATGAAGGCATCGAGCACGTGCATGGTGATGGCGTTGAACGCGGGGCCGGATTCCTGGTTGGTCAGCACCACCACCCCCAGGCCCAGCTCCGGCACCAGGGTCACGCGCGAGACGTGGCCCGGCCAGCCACCGGAATGCCAGACCAGCTTGTGGTCGCGATAGGTCGACAGGAACCAGCCCAGGCCATAGCCGAGGAAGTCCGGCTTCGTCGCCGCCAGCTCCGGCACCGGAGGCTCGCTGATGTCCATCGGCGAGTGGAGCGACCACATCTCCTTCTGCCGCTCCGGCGAGAACAGCGCCTGCCCGCGGCCATCGGCATCGGTGTAGCGACCGCCGGCCAGCTGCGCGTTCACCCAGCGCGCCATGTCGTGCGCGCTCGAGTAGAGGCCACCGGCGCCTGATGCGTTGTGCCAGGTCACGTCGAAGGTCGGGCGCAGGGTGGTGAAGTCGGCCCTGGCATGGCCGGTGGCGGCGCGGTCGCCCGGACGCAGGGCGTCGGCATTGGCGCGGGTGTCGGCCATGCCCAGCGGGTCGAGGAAGCGCTCCTGCAGGAAGTCCGCGAACGACTGCCCGCTGGCCTGCTCGATCACCAGGGTCGCCGCCGCGTAGAGGATGTTGTCGTAGGCGTAGCGCTCGCGGAAGCCGGTCTTCAGCGGCACATGGGCCAGGCGCCGCACCACTTCGGCGGTGTCGTAGGTGCTGCCCGGCCAGAACAGCAGGTCGCCCGCGCCCAGGCCCAGGCCGCTGCGATGCGTGAGCAGGTCGCGCACCTTCATGTCCGCGGTCACGTAGGGATCGGACATGCGGAACCACGGCAGGTGGTCGGTGACCCTGTCGTCCCAGGACAGCCGGCCCTCGTCCACCAGCACGGCCAGCGCCGCCGCGGTGAAGGCCTTGGTGTTGGAGGCGATGGCGAACTGGGTATGGGCATCCACCGGACCGGCCTTGCCCATCTCGCGCACGCCCCAGCCGCCTTCGAACAGGACCTGGCCATCCTTGACCACGGCCACCGCGATGCCCGGCACCTCGAAGCGATCGCGCACCCGCTCCACGAATGCGGAAAGCTGCGCCGGGTCGAGGCTCGCGGCCTGCGCCCCGGCGACCTGCGCGACCTCATCGGCGGCGCGTACCGGCGCGGGTGCGGACGCGGCCAGGCCCAGCGCGAGCAGGCAGGACAGGTGCAGCGACAGGGAACGGGGCATGGCCGGGATCCATGTTTGGAGGATTGGCCGATTCTAGGCCGCGCCGCCCGCCTCCCGCAGCGCCCGGCGCCCGAATCCCGGATGCAACCAGGGTCCCGGCGGTGCGCGCGTGCCTCCATGTGCGACCACGCTAGCGCGGCTGTCCATGGCCGTTGCCAGGACACACTTGGCGCATCGCGTTTTCGGCAGGCGCGTCGGCCCCGGGTGCGCTTCGCTTACCCGGGCTACGCATCCAAGTCGCCGGCACGCGCAGCGCAAGCACGTCGTGCCGGCAAACGCCAGGTGACGGGCGCTTTTGCGAATCCCGGATGCAACCAGGTGTCCCAGCCGCCCGGGCGCACCTTCCCGTGCGACCACGCTAGTGCCATCGATGGCCGTTGCCAGCACACACTTGGCGCATCGCGTTTTCGGCAGGCGCGTCGGCCCCGGGTGCGCTTCGCTTACCCGGGCTACGCATCCAAGTCGCCGGCACGCGCAGCGCAAGCACGTCGTGCCGGCAAACGCCAGGTGACGGGCGCTTTTGCGAATCCCGGATGCAACCAGGGGCACGGCCGCCCGGGCGCACCTCCCGTGCGATCTCGTTAGCGCGGCCGTCCATGGCCGTTGCCGACGTTGGCGCATAGCATTCTCGGCAGGCGCGTCGGCCCCGGGTGCGCTTCGCTTACCCGGGCTACGCATCCTACGCATCCGCGCCCGTCGTCCCGGTGAGGCCGGGGTCGTGACCGCTCTTGCGAATCACGAATCACCAATCACCAATCACCAATCCCGGTCTTACTCGATCGGCTCGTCCAGGATCAGCTGGCGCACGAAGCGCACCGGCGGCGCGCCGTAGGACAGGACCTGGTCGTGGTAGGCCTTGGCCTGAAAGGCTTCGCCGCGCTGCTGTTCCACCGCCTTGCGCATGTCGAAGTGCTCCTGCACGCCGACGAAGTACGTCGGCAGCTGCGCGGAGGTGAGCTGGGCGCGCACCCACTTGCCCGCAGCCTCGCGTTCCTGCTGGAAGGTCTGGCGCACCATCAGGTCCATGGCCTGCTCGCGGCTCCAGCCGTCCACGTGCACGCCCTGGTCCAGGATCGCGTTGGCGATGGTGCGCAGGTAGAACTTCAGCTGCACCAGGCGGAACAGCGGGTCGTTGTCGAGGTAGCCGGCGTCGGCCATGACCTTCTCGGTGTAGACCGCCCAGCCCTCGGCGAACATGCCCGAGCGCATCACCGCGCGCAGGGTCGAGGGATGGCGCGCCGAGTGCCAGCCTTCCAGGTAGTGGCCGGGCGTGCCCTCGTGGATGCTCAGCAGGTGGATCATGCGCGAGTTGTATTCGCGCAGGAACGAGTCGACCTGCTCCTCGGTCCATTCGTCCGGGATCGGCGAGACCGCGTAGAAGGTCTTGAGGTGCTTGTCCAGCGGGCCGGGCGAGTCGCAGTAGGCCACCGCCACGCCGCGCTGGAACTCCGGCATCTCGATGATTTCCACCGGGGCATCCGGCAGGGTGACCAGGTCCTTCTGCCGCACGAACTCGGTGGCCTGGGCCAGCGCCGCCTCGGCGTCGGGGACCACACGGTCGCGCGCCGGGCGTTCGGCATAGGCCAGCTCCAGGGCGGCCTCGATCGCCGCCTGCTGCTGTTCGGGGGCAGGCGAGTCCGGCAGCGCGGGCGCATCCGCGCGGCCCGAAAGAACGTCGCGGGCGATGCCGTACATCTCGTCGCGCACGCGGGCCAGCTCGGCCTCGGCGCGCTGCTTGATCTCGGCGCGCGACAGCGAGGACAGCAGGGCGAACTGCAGCTTGCGGTCGTACAGGTCCGCGCCGATGCGGAAGTCGCCCTTCGCGTTCGGCACCAGGGTCTTGTCCAGCCATTGCTGGTGTTCGGCCACGGCCGCGCGCAGGCCTTCGATCGCCGCCTCGGCAGCCTGGCGGTCGCCGGCTTCCAGCTGGTCCAGCGACGGGGTGACGAAGGTATCCACCAGGCCGAGCAGGCCTGCGTTCTGGCGGGCCACGGTCTCGGCATGGATCTTTGGCACCCGGGCCGGGTCGAGGTTGGCGCGGGCCTGTTCCAGCAGCGCGGGGATCTTCTGCATCCGCGCGGTGGCGGACTTCAGACGCTCCGGCAGCGGCGCGAAGTCGCGCGCCATCAGCCCGTAGATCGCGCTGCCGGCAAGGCCGCTGTACACCTGCGGGTCCCATGCCCAGGCCTGGAACACCTCGGCGCTCCAGATGTCGTACTCCAACTGGTTGCGCAGGATCGCCGCGTCGACCTGGTTCTCGCGCGACAGCGTGGTGGTGTCGAGTGCATCGAGTTCGGCCAGCAGGGCGCGGGTGGCCTCCAGCGCCTGGCGGCGGCCCTCGGCGGACAGGTCGTCGATCTCCGCGTCGTAGCGGTGGTCGCCGATCTGGGTCGCGCTGACCGGGGACAGCCGCATCCAGGTATCCAGCGCGCGCTGGGACAGTCCGGCGAAGGCGGCATCGGCCGGGCTCTGGGCGGTGGCGGCGGGCGTGGCGCCGTGGTCCGGGGCTTCGGTCTTCTGGCAGGCGCCCAGCGCGGAGAGCAGGGCGATGGCGAGCAGGCAGGGACGCAGCATCGGGGTCATGGGCTTCGCAGGGTGTGGTGAAAGCGGCCAGCATAGGCCCATCGGCGCCCGCTTTGCCCCTGTCATTTGGCTTGGCGGCCCGCGGGGCATAGGCTGGCCCCGGGATCATCCAGGAGGGGAGCCATGAAATACCAGGGAAGCTGCCATTGCGGCGGCATCGCCTTCACCGTGGAAGGCGAGATCGGCCAGGTGGTCGACTGCAACTGCTCCATGTGCCGCCGCCGCGGCGCGCTGATGTGGTTCCTGCCGGCCAGCGCGTTGAAGCTGTCCACGCCGCGCGGGCAGATGGGGACCTACCTGTTCAACCGCAGGCACATCCGCCACCACTTCTGCCCGAACTGCGGCATCGCCCCGTTCGGCGAGGGGGATGCGCCGGACGGCACCCCGACCGTGGCAGTCAACGTACGCTGCCTGCCCGAGGTCGACCTGGCCACCCTCAAGGTGGTCCACTTCGACGGCGCCAGGCTGTAGGCGCAAGGGTGCGCCGGGGAGGCTATTCCTCCCCGGCCTCGAACTCGACCACCAAGCCCATGCGCACCGAAAGTTCCTCCACCGCCGCGCGCACCCGGCGGGCGGTGTAGTCGTTCGGGGCCTCGACCTCCAGGTCGTGCGCGCCGGGGCCGATGTCGTCGGACAGTCCCGCCGAGCTGGAGTCCTCGTCGTCCAGCCTGGGCATCAGGTCCGCGACTTCCTCGACGTGCTCGATGCCCTCGATGCTCTGCAGGAGGTCGGCGACGGCGCGCAGGTCGTCCGGGCTGCCGATGATGCGTAGGCGAAGCAGGGGCATGGCGGCTCTCCTCGTGTGTGGCAGCGAGCCTAGCCACGCCGGTTTCAACGCCGGGTGAGGAATGCGGCCCGGCTCAGGCCCGGCGGCGGGAGCGCGCCGGGCGACGCCCGGGTGCATCGGCCCACGGGGCTTGCTGGGCCTGCTGCTTGATCCAGTCGATGAACCGCGACGCGGCCGGGGACAGCGGCCGGTGCGCCGGGTAGACCGCGTAGTAGGCGAAGCGCGCCTTCATCACCGGACCTGGCAGCCGCACCAGTTCGCCGCGTTGCAGCCAGTCCAGGGCCAGGTGGCGGCGGGCCAGGGCCGCGCCGATGCCGAACGCGGCCGCGCGCATGGCGTCGGAGCTGTCGCTGAAACTGTGCATCGCCGGCAGCTCCAGCCCGCGCACGCCGGCGGCGCGGAACCAGTCGCGCCAGCCCTGCTGGGTGAGGTCGGAGATCAGCGGCAAGGCGGCGATCTGGCGCGGTTCGCTGATCCCGGCCACGCCGGCCAGGCGCGGCGAAGCGACCGGGAACATCGCATCGTCCATCAGGTGGTGCGCCACCAGCCCGGGCCACTGGCCGGGCCCGTAGCGGATGGCCAGGTCCGGCCCGCCTTCGTCGAAGCGCGCGAACACCGGCGTGGTGTCGATCTCCAGGCGGATGTCCGGATGCGCTGCGCAGAACTGCGGCAGGCGCGGCAGCAGCCAGCAGTGCACCAGCGAATGCACGGTGCTGATCTTCAGCAGCCGGGTGCCTGCGTCGGGCCTGAGGTTGCCGGCCACCGCCGAGACATCCGCCAGCGCCGCGGTCGCCGCGTCGGCCAGCTGCCGGCCCTCGGGCGTCAGGGTGACGCCGCGTGCGTGGCGCTGGAACAGGGTCGAACCCAGCAGCGATTCCAGCTTGCGTACGTGGTGGCTGACCGCGCTGGCGGTCAGGTGCAGTTCCTCGGCGGCATGGGCAAAGTTCTGGTGTCGCGCCGCGGCGGCGAACACCGCCAGGGCCGGCAGCAGGGCAGGGCGGATGACCATGGGAGGCATGAACCAGATTTGTGGCTCGCACCGATACTACGCGCTTGTCGCCATCGGCCGCGACGCGGAAGCTGTCGCCATCGAACCGGCGCTGCCATGTCCGGAAACGGCGAGCAGGGTGGCAGTCACCGGTGCAGCATCGTCCCCAGGCCGTGGCGCCGCGTCGGCGCCCGGACGGCCGTTCCGATACCCGAGGAGATACCCGATGGATGGCTCCAAGCAATGCCTGGATGCTGGCGCTGCCGCATCCCCACCCGTTGCACCGGCGGATGCGGGCCGCGACTGGCGCACGCCGCTGGAACTGCTCGCGCTTGGCGCGGTGTGGGGCGGCTCGTTCCTGTTCATGCGCGTGGCCGCGCCCGAGTTCGGCCCCTATGCGCTGGTGGAGCTGCGGCTGGCGCTGGGCGCGCTGGTCCTGCTGCCGTTCCTGTGGCTGGCGCGGGCGCGGTTCCCGCTGCGCATCTGGCCCAAGCTGGCGGCGATCGGCGTGGTGAACTCGGCCCTGCCGTTCCTGCTGTTCGCCTGGGCGGCACAGCGCGCGCCGGCGGCGATCGGCGCGATCTGCAACGCCATGGTCGTACTGTTCGCCGCGCTGGTCGCGTACCTGGCCTTCGGCGAGAAGATCGGCACCCGCCGCGCGCTGGCGTTGCTGACCGGCTTCATCGGCGTGGTGGTGCTGGCCACGGCCAAGGTCTCGGGGCTGAGCATCGGCCCGGCGGTGCTGGCGGGCGCCACGGCTGCGCTGCTGTATGGCATCGGCCTGAACCTGGTGAAGCGGCACATGGTCGGGCTGCCGCCGGCCGCTTCGGCGGCGGTGACCCTGGGTTGCTCGGCCGTGCTGCTGCTGCCGCTGGCGATCAGCCACTGGCCGGCGCAGGACGTGTCGGTGGCGGCCTGGGGCGCGGCCGTGGGCCTGGGCGTGCTGTGCACCGGACTGGCCTTCATCTACTTCTACGGACTGATCCACCGCATCGGCGCGGCGCGCACTTCCACCGTGACCTACCTGGTGCCGCTGTTCGGCGCGCTGTTCGCCTGGATCTTCCTCGGCGCGCCGGTGACGCCGACCATGCTGGTGGCCGGCGCCATCATCCTGGGCAGCGTGGCCATCAGCCAGCGCGCCCGCTGAGCGTCATTCGGCGGCCACGCGCACCGGCAGGGGCACGTTGCACAGGTCGATGTGGCCGGCCGGGCGGTGGTAGAACGCGTCGCGGCGGTTGCGGCGCGATTCCACCAGCTCGGCGAAGCTTGCGCTGTCGGTGCGCAGGGCCTGCAGGCGCAGGCGCTCGCCGGCCGGCAGGCTGCTGGCGAGGCGCACCGAACGGATCGGCACGTGCATGGCCGGGTCTTCGTGGAAGCCCATCGGTTCGGGCCCGCGTGGCAGCGCGCTGAGCAGTTCCATGCCCTGGACCACGCGCCCGACCACGGTGATGTTGCGGTCCAGCTGGCGTGGCGACTGGCCGATGACCACGTACAGCTCGGCGCCGACGCTGCTGTCCGGCTCCAGGTCGCGGCCCGCGCCGACCATGCCGTAGCAGTGCGCCAGCCAGGCCTTGCCCGCGACCGGATCGCGCCCGGCCGGGAAGCCCTCGGCGAAGCCGACCTGCGGCGCCCAGCCGTCCGCGTCCGGCAGCTCGGTGAACTCCAGTCCCGCGGCACTGCGCTCGAACTCCGCCGGCAGCCTGCGACGGGCGCCGCCGAGGTCCCTGGCGCCGGCCGGGTCGTCGGCGTTGGCGTCGCCGAACTGGACCACGAAGTTGTCCTGCACCCGGTAGATCGCGGCTCCGTCCCAGAAACCTTCGCCGGCCAGGGTGCGGATGTTGCGCACGTGGGCCGGGGCGAACCCGGGGGCCAGTTCGATCACCACCCGTCCGCTGTCCAGGTCCATGTACAGGGTCCGCTCCGGGTCCAGCTCGCGCCAGTCGGCCGCCGGGGCCGACGCGAGGATCTCCTGCATCCCGCGGACCTGGGGCTGGGCCGGGGCATGGAGGGGGGCGAGGGCGGCGCACAGGGCGCAGGCGAGCAGGGCGGGGCGCAGCAGGGACATGGGCGTCACCGGCGGGGAGGAAGCCCGGATTCTGGCCGCGGCGGGCGCCAGGAACCAGTCCGCCGGCCCGGATGACTATCGGCACATCCGCTATACCGAACTTAAGAATAGATTGGCCCGAGCCTGCAGGAGCAGGCGAGGAGCGATCCATGACCGACACCGAGGCACAGCTGAAGAAGTTCCAGAAGGAGCTCAGCGCCGGGACCGTGTCGCTGACCCTTCTGGCTGTCCTGGCCCGGGCGAGCGAGCCGCTGTACGGCTACCTCATCGCCAAGCGCCTGGAGCAGGTCGGTGGCGGGGTGCTGGCCGGCAAGCAGAGCGCCCTCTACCCGGTGCTGCGCAACCTGGAAGGGGCCGGCCTGCTGGACAGCCACGTCGAGCCGTCCGACGCCGGTCCGCCGCGCCGCTGCTACCGCATCACCGCCGGCGGCCGCGAGGTCCTGGCGCAGTGGGCCGCCGCCTGGCGCGCCACCCGAGATTCCGTCGATTCCGTCCTGGAGGGGGTACCCGCATGAACGCCACGCACGGCCGGCCACTGCCGACCACCATCCCGCAATACCTGGAGCAGCTGCGCGAGGCGCTGCGTGGCGCCGACCCGGCCATGATCCAGGACGCCCTCTACGACGCCGAGGAATACCTGCGCTCGGAGCTGGCCGAACAGGCCGGGCGCGACGAGGCCGAGGTGATCGCTTCGGTGGCCGGCAGCTACGGCGCGCCGGAGGAAGTGGCCGAGATCTACCGCGAGACCGAGGTCACGGTGAACCGCGCGCTGCGTCCGCCGCGCCCGCGCCAGCAGCGTTCGCTGCCTGGCCGTTTCTTCGGCGTGGTCGCCGATCCGTACACCTACGGCGCGCTGTTCTACATGCTGCTGTCGCTGGCCACCGGCGTGTTCTATTTCAGCTGGGTGGTCACCGGCGCGAGCACCTCGCTCGGCCTGCTGGTGCTGATCATCGGCGTGCCGCTGCTGCTGCTGTTCCTGCTTTCGGTGCGGCTGCTGTCGCTGGTGGAAGGACGCATCGTCGAGGTGCTGCTGGGCGTGCGCATGCCGCGGCGGCCGCTGTACACCCAGCGCGACAAGCCCTGGCTGACGCGCATCGGCGAGCTGTTCACCGACGGCCGCACCTGGACCGCGATGGCCTACCTGCTGGCGATGCTGCCGCTGGGCGTGGCGTACTTCAGCTTCACCGTGACCCTGCTGGCGATCAGCATCTCGCTGGTGGTGGCGCCGGTGGCGGCGATGTTCGGCTGGTGGCATGGCCCGGGCATCTACCTGGAGGGGCTGCACTTTTCCCTGGCCGACAACCTGCCCGGATCGCTGCTGGCGTTCGTGGTCGGCGTGCTGCTGCTGTTCGTGACCCTGCACCTGGCGCGCCTGGTCGGCCGCTTCCACGGCTGGCTGGCCAAGCACCTGCTGGTACGCAACCCGGTGGTCTGAAGGCCACCGCCGCCGGCCGGTGCCGCGGGCGCCGGCCGGTCTTTCCCGAGTCCTTCCACTGCATGCCGTCAAGGCAGGAGCCCGTATGTCCAAGGAAAGTGCAAACGTGCCGAGCTCGAACCTGGTGCTGTGGTCGCTGGTCGTCGGAGCGTGGGGCCTGCTGGCCGTGCAATGGTTGCTGCCGGATGCCCGTGCCACGGCCAGGACGGCGGCCGCGCCGCAGGCCTTCGGCGAGAGCAGCGTCGAGCGGATCAACGTGGTCGATGGTAACGGCCGCACGCGGCTGGTGATTGCCAACAGCGAGCGTTTCCCGGATCCGGTGGTGCGCGGCAAGGTTCATGCGCGCAGCATCCGCAACGCCGCCGGCATGGTCTTCTACGATGCCGACGGCGTGGAAACCGGCGGCCTGGCCACCATGACCAGTCCCGGAGGCCAGCGCATGGCCGGGACCATCTTCGACTTCAACCACCAGCCCACCGACGGCATCGGCATCATGAAGTCCGAGAGCGCGGACGGAAGCAGCTGGATGGCGGGCCTGGCCATCGCCGACCGACTGCCGTACGCCGGGGGCGATATCCAGACCACCGAGGGCGTGTCGCGGATCATGCTGTCCAACCGCAACCGCGATGCCTCGCTGGAGATCACCGATACCAGCGGGCGGCCGCGCATCCGCATCGGCGTCGATGCCAACGACGTGCCGCGGGTCGAGGCCCTCGATGCAGACGGCAAGGTGGTGGGCCAGTTGCCCCAGGCCTGAGCATCCCGGCGCGACAGGAACAAAGGCCGCCCATGGGCGGCCTTTCCGTTTCGGCGAACATAGGCGCGAGCCCAGCCCGCGCATATCCGGCGACGAAGTCACGCACCTGCGCCGCGTCCGCGATCCTTTCACCTGGTGTGTTTGGCTGGCCGTCTGCATGGATGGTCCACAGGCGCTGTCGGTGCGCAATCCGGTGGTAACTTCACCCGCGCCGTGATCGTGCGGCGTCTATGGAGAGGACGACATGAAGCAGAGCACCGCGATGCGCTGGCTGCTGGCCTATTCAGGGGCGTTGACGGTGGCCGTATGTGCCTTCCTGCTGACTGGCGCGGCTGCGCCGGGCAAGCGTGCCAGCTTCGAGGAGATCGACGTGCAACGCATCAACGTGCGCGAGCCGGACGGCACGCTGCGCCTGGTCGTATCGAACCGGACGCGTTTCCCGGGCTGGATCTTCCGCGGCGAGGAGCACCGCCATCCGCGCGAGGTCGCCGGCATGCTGTTCTACAACGATGAGGGCACGGAGAACGGTGGCCTGGTCTTCGGTGGCTCGCGCGGTCCGGATGGAAAGCCCCGTGCAGGAGGGCATTTTTCCTTCGACCAGTACGAGCAGGACCAGGTAGCCACGTTCGGTCAGTACGAAAGGGATGGCATCCGCTGGGCGGGAGTCACGGTGCTGGACCAGCCCGATGGATCGGTCGAGCCGGTGGTCGAGCACCTGGAGGAGCTGAACGCATTGCCGGCGGACGAGAGGCAGAAACGCCAAGTCGAACTTGCCGGCGGGCCGGCCCATGTCCAGCGCGTGTTTCTGGGCAAGGACCATGAGCGCTCCTCCCTGCTGTCCCTGAAGGACGCCGAGGGCAGGGTCCGGCTGGTGCTGAGGGTGGCCGCCGACGGCGCTGCCGCAGTCGAGTTCCTGGACGAGGCCGGCAAGGTGGTGCGCCGGCTGGCGCCAGAGGACATCACCGCGCAGTGAGCGCGCAGCCGGGCATCCCGGTCCTGCAAGAAGAAAGGCCGCCCATGGGGCGGCCTTTCCGTTGTGCCATGTGTAAGGTTCAGTCGCGCGCGTACCTGGCGATGAAGTCGCGCACCTGCGGGTAGACCTTCTCGCGCCAGCGGCGGCCGCTGAAGATGCCGTAATGGCCGGCGCCTTCCACGGTCAGGTGCTTCTGGTGCGACTTGGCGATGCCGCTGCACAGGTCGTGCGCGGCCTCGGTCTGGCCCTGGCCGGAGATGTCGTCCAGTTCGCCCTCGATGGTGAACAGGGCGGTGTCCTTGATCGCCGACGGATCCACGCGCTCGTCGCCGATGACCCACTCGCCGCGCGGCAGCAGGAATTCCTGGAACACGATGCGGATGGTGTCCAGGTAGTACTCGGCGGGCATGTCCAGTACCGCGTTGTACTCGTCGTAGAAGCGGCGGTGCGCCTCGGCGTCCTGCAGGTCGCCCTTGACCAGGTCCGAGTAGAAGTCCCAGTGCGACATGAAGTGGCGGCTGGGGTTCATGGCGATGAAGCCGGCGTGCTGCAGGAAGCCCGGGTACACCGCGCGGCCCTGGCCCGGGTACGGCGGCGGCACGGTGTGGATGACGTTGTTCTCGAACCAGGACAGCGGATTGCGCGTGGCCAGGTTGTTGACCGCGGTGGGGCTGCGGCGGGCGTCGAGGGGGCCGCCCATCATCACCAGCGAGCGCGGGATCGGCTCGCCGCGTCCGGCCATCAGCGACACGGCGGCCATGACCGGGACGGTCGGCTGGCAGACGCTGATCACGTGCAGGTCGCGGGCGCCGATGTGGCGGATGAACTCCTCGATATAGGCGACGTAGTCGTCCAGGCCAAACGCGCCGGCCTCGGTCGGCACCATGCGCGCGTCGACCCAGTCGGTCACGTAGACCTTGTGGTCGCGGAGCAGGGTGCTGACGGTGTCGCGCAGCAGGGTGGCGTGGTGGCCGGACAGCGGCGCGACCACCAGCACCACCGGGTCGTCCTTCATCGCGGCAATGGTCGCGGCGTCGTCGCTGTAGCGCTTGAAGCGCACCAGCCGGCAGAACGGCTTGCGCAGCGCCTCCTGCTCGAGCACCGGGACCTGACGGCCCTCGACCTCGACCTCGTGGATGTTCCAGGCCGGCTTTTCGTAATCCTTGCCCAGGCGGTGGACGAGCTCGTTGCTGGCGGCGATGCGTTCGGCGCCCGGCAGCGAGGAAGCCCAGCTGGTGGGGTCGGAGAAGATGCGCGCGTTGGCTTCGGCCAGATGGACCCAGGGGGCCATCATGGCGCGGTTCAATTCATGCAGCTGGTAGAGCATGGAGGGACCACGCTTGGAGTCTGGCTGTTGCATCGCAACATCGTAACCGAATCAGGCGTGTGCACGGCGTGCCTGTCGCTATCGCGATGAGACGGCCTCCTGTCCGGTTCAGCGCTGGGGCAGGGGGATGAATTCCGGGTCGCCCTCGATGCTGCCGAAGCGGCCCTCGAGCCAGTCCTGCTTGGCCTGCTCGATCCGTTCCTTCGAGCTGGACACGAAGTTCCACCAGAGGTGGCGGTGACCATCCAGCGGCTCGCCGCCCAGCAGCATGGCCTTCAACGGGGTGAGGGCCCGCAGTACCGGCCGCGTGCCGCGATCCGGCAGCACCAGGTGGCGCGCGGGGATGTCCCTGCCATCCAGCTGCGCCTCTCCCTCGAGGATGTACAGCGCCCGTTCGGCATGGCCGTCGTCCAGGGCCAGCTCCGCGTCCGGCGCCAGGTCGATGGCGACGTTGAGGGTGTCGCTGAACACCTGCACCGGCGACTCCTCGCCGTAGGCACGCCCGGCCAGGACCCGCAGCCAGGCGCCGGCGCGCTGCTGCTGCGGCAGTGTCGCGGCCGGGTGGTGGAAGAAGGCCGGCGCGGTCTCCTCATGGGTCTTGGGCAGCGCGATCCAGGTCTGCATGCCGTGCGCCTGGCTGCCGGCCACCCGCTCCGCGGCGGGGGTGCGCTCGGAGTGGGCGATGCCGCGCCCGGCGGTCATCCAGTTGATGTCGCCCGGACGGATCACCTGGTCCGACCCGAGGGTGTCGCGATGGTGGATCGCGCCGTCCCACAGGAAGGTCACCGTGGCCAGGCCGATGTGCGGGTGCGGGCGCACGTCCATGCCGTGGCCGCGTTCGAACACCACCGGTCCCATGTGGTCGACGAACACGAAGGGCCCGACGCTGCGTGCCTGCAGGGTGGGGACGGCCCGGCGCACCAGGAAGCCGTTGCCGAGGTCGTGGACGCGGGGTTCGACGATCGTTGTCATGGGGCGCTCCGGCGGGAAGACCGGGCGCAGCATTGCACGGTCCGGCGGCAGGCGCGTACACGGGCGGCGCGACGGTGCTTTCCGTCCGTTCCTGCGGCGTCGCCATACGCGCCGGAACGGACGGAAACCGTGCGCCTTGCCGCTAGAATCGGCGACTCGCTTCCGACCCACGAACCGGAGACCCCACACAGTGACCCGCAAGCTTGTCCTGCTGCGCCACGGCCAGAGCCAGTGGAACCTCGAGAACCGCTTCACCGGCTGGGTCGACGTCGACCTGACCGAGCAGGGCCGTGCCGAGGCGGCCGCCGGCGGCCGGCTGATGCGCGAGGAGGGCCTGCGCTTCGACGTGGCCTATACCTCCACCCTCAAGCGCGCCATCCGCACCCTCAACCTCGCGCTGGGCGAGCTGGACCAGGACTGGATCCCGGTGCACAAGAGCTGGCGCCTCAACGAGCGCCACTACGGCGCGCTGCAGGGCCTGGACAAGGCCGAGACCGCTGCCAAGCACGGCGAGGAACAGGTCAAGATCTGGCGCCGTTCGTACGACATCCCGCCGCCGGCGATGGATCCGTCCGACGCCGGCCACCCGGCCAACGACCCGCGCTATGCCGGCCTGGACCGCAACGTGCTGCCGGCGACCGAGTCGCTGGCCACCACCCTGGACCGGGTGCTGCCGTACTGGCACGACGCCATCGCGCCGTCGCTGAAGTCGGGGAAGACGGTGCTGGTGGCCGCGCACGGCAACTCGCTGCGCGCGCTGTACAAGTACCTCAACGACGTCTCGAAGGAAGACATCCTCGAGCTCAACATCCCCACCGGCATCCCGCTGCTGTTCGAGCTGGACGACGAGCTGAAGGTGGTCTCGCACCGCTACCTGGGCGACCCGGAAGCGGCGGCCCGCGCCGCCGCGGCCGTCGCCGCCCAGGGCAAGGCGAAGTAGGACACCACCCAGGCACCCGGCTCCGGCCGGGTGTCGCGTTTCGTGCGGAGCACACCCCATGCGCATCCAGCGAACCCGCGCGCGCCTTGCCGGCATCCTCGCGATCACGGCCGTGGTCGCCCTCCAGGCCGTGATCGGCTTCGGCTGCCATGGCCAGGACCTGCACGCGTTCGCCGTCGGGTTCGGGGTCTTCGTGCTGCCGCCCCTGGTGCCGGCTCTGGTAGCGCTGGGCACCGCCAATCCGCTGCGGGCGGTCGGCGCCTGCGCGCTGTTCGCACCCTGGCTGCTGTGGGCCGGTTACGTGGGCTGCATCCGGCCCGATGCCGGGGGTGGGGCGTCCATGGCATATGTGCCGGTACTGCTGTACGGCTTCCCCAGCGCCGTGCTGGGTGCGCTCCTGGCCGGGCCGGTGTGCCGCCG
Source organism: Pseudoxanthomonas suwonensis (assembly GCF_010093235.1). GTDB lineage: Bacteria > Pseudomonadota > Gammaproteobacteria > Xanthomonadales > Xanthomonadaceae > Pseudoxanthomonas > Pseudoxanthomonas suwonensis. The sequence continues at coordinate 75,856 of NZ_PDWP01000011.1, forward strand.
GCTGGGCATCGCCATCGACCCCTGATCCGCGCCGTACAGCAGGTGCGGGATCGTGGTGCTTGCGGAATGAGAGCGATTCGCATTTAATGCGCGCAGCAGCTCCACCCAGGACGGCCGCAGGGACCCGCGGCCGCCGATGCAGCGCCGGGAAAGGCGAGGCACTCCAAGGCAGCAGGCTGCACAGCCCGGCACCGGACGCATGAGCGGCCGGCCAGGGCGTTACCGCTGCCGCCACCGCCATGCCACTGCTCCATGCCGCCCCAACGCCTGAAACCGCCATCGCGGTTGGCTTGGGCGGGCGGGGCCGGAGCCCGGCGACCGGCCTTCCATGTCCTTCCCGGAGCCGTCACGTGAGTCCTCGCTGCACCCCGTCGTTTCCCGTCCCGATGCCTGCCCCCCGCCGCCGCACCCTTGCCGCGTGCGTGGCGATGGCCCTCGCGCTGGCCGCGCCCGCCGCGTCCGTGCTGGCCGAGGAGAGCGGCGTGCCGGCCGCCCCCGAGCTGGACGCGGTCCTGGTGGTCGCGCAGCGCGCCAGCCGCGCCAGTACCGGCGCCACCAACCTCGACCTGGAGATCAAGGAGACCCCGCAGTCGATCAGCGTGGTCACCGCCGAGCAGATGCACCTGTTCGGGGCCGACAGCGTCAACGAGGCCCTGCGCCTGGCCACCGGCGTGCAGGTGGACGAGTGGGAGACCAACCGCACCAGCTACAGCTCGCGCGGTTTCGACATCCTCAACACCCAGATCGACGGCGTCGGCATGCCCAACAGCTGGGGCATCGCGACCGGCGCCTTCGACACGGCCGGCTACGAGAAGGTCGAAGTGATCCGCGGCGCCAACGGCCTGCTGACCGGGGTGGGCAACGCGGCCGGCACCATCAACTACGTGCGCAAGCGCCCGACCAACGAGCGGCAGGGCAACGTGGGCATCAGCCGCGGCACCTGGGACACCACCCGCGCCGAGCTGGACTACTCCACGCCGTTCACCGCCGACGGTACTTGGGCCGGTCGCGTGGTGGCCGCGCACGAGGACGGCCATTCCTGGCTGCGCGCCAACAGCAACGAACGCGACTTCGTCTACGGCGTGGTCGATGGCCAGGTGGGCGCAAACGGCACCCTGGCATTCGGTTATTCCTACCAGCGGGCCAAATCCGACGGGATCATGTGGGGCGCGCTGCTGTTTGCGAACAACGACGGCACCCAGGCGCAGTGGCCGACCAGCGCCACCACCACCCAGGACTGGACGTACTGGAACACCACCAACCACACCGCCTTCGTCGAATACGCCCATCGGCTCGGCGACGCCTGGCAGCTGAAGGCCGCCTACAACTACCGCCGCGCCACCGGCGACGACCGCATGTTCTATGCCTTCGTCGGCGGCGACGGGTTGGACCCGGATACCGGCCTCGGGCTCCAAGGCTTTCCCTGGGGCGGCGACGACCGGCAGACCGCGCACCTGGGTTCGCTGGTACTGGATGGCCGCTTCCAGTGGCTGGGCCGCGAGCACGAGCTGGTGGTGGGCGCCAGCGTGTCGCGCAGCGACACCGACGGCTGGCAATACGACGCCGACCCGGCGTCGCCGGCCTGGGGGGCGCTGCCGGCCTTCCCGTATCCCACCGACGCCATCCCCGAGCCGGCCTGGGGCGAGCGCACGCTGTACTCGGTGCTGGACCAGCGCCTGAAGCGCGTGTTCGGCGCCACCCGCATTGCCATGACCGACCGCTTCAAGGCCATCCTCGGCGCCAACTTCGCCGAGTACCGGCGCAGCGGCGACCTGGAGGGGACGGCGTTCGACCAGACCACCCGCCATACCAGTCCCTATGCCGGTTTCACCTTCGACTTCAGCGACCAGGTGCTGGGTTACGTCAGCTACTCGGACCTGTACCAGCCGCAGGACCAGGTCGACGAGGACAACCGCTACCTCGATCCCAGCAAGGGCGTGAACTACGAAGCCGGCATCAAGGCCAGCTGGCTGGACGACCGCCTGCTGACCACCGTGGCCGTGTTCAAGGCCGACCAGCAGAACCTGGCCACGCCGGTGGGCGTCAACGACCTGGGCACCTACATCTATGCCGGCGTGGACGTGGAATCGCGCGGCGTGGAACTGGAAGCCACCGGCCGCATCAACGACCACCTGGACGTGGTGGTGGGCTATACCGCCCTCGAGCTGGACGGACTGGATGGCGACGACACCTATTCCTGGGTGCCACGCCGCAGCGCCAACCTGCTGCTCGGCGGCCGCGTGCCCGGTTACGAAGCCTTTTCCTGGGGCGTCGGCGGACGCTGGCAGGGCCGCATCTTCAACGGCACGGTCAGCCAGGACAGCCATGCGGTGCTCAACGCGTACGCGGCCTGGGACTTCCTGCCCAACGCGACCGTGCGCATCAACGCCGGCAACATCGGCGACGAGAAGTACATCAACACCCTCCGCTACGGTGCCGGCTACTACGGCGCCCCGCGCAACTACACCCTGAGCCTGGACTGGCGTTTCTGACGCCGGCCCCGCAGGAGACGCAGCCATGTCCGCCACGACCGTCCGTTCCCGCCCTCCACGCCTGCAGCTTGCCGCGCGGGTAGGCGCCGGCGTGGTGGGCGGCTATGTCTTCGCCTGGGGCTTCATCGCCGCCGGCATGGCGTTGATGTTCAAGGCCGGGATGGAATTCCACGATGCCGAGTTCGTCGCCAGCGCGCTGGGCCTGCTGCTGTGGCTGGTGGCGCTGCTCAGCGTGGTCGCCGGGCGCCGCCATCCGGCCTGGGCCTGGCTGGGGCTGGTCGGCGGCGGCGCGCTGCTGGCGGCGCTTGGCTCGTTCGTGCAATCGACGATGGCCTGAAGGAGGCGCGCATGTTCCAGAACTTCCGCCAGGCCATGGCATGGCTGCATACCTGGTTCGGCCTGGTCCTCGGCTTCGTGCTGATGGCCGCGTTCTTCTTCGGCGCCCTGTCGGTGTTCGACCGCGAGATCGACCGCTGGGCGCTGCCGGCCACGCGCTTCGAGCCGCAGCCGATGCCCTCGTTCGAACGGGTGCTGCGGCCGGCGTTCGAGCGCCTGCAGCCGGATCCGGCCCTGGTCGAAGCGATGCGCCCGCGGGTGGACGGACCGATGCCGGAACGCTTCGACCGCATCGCCTACTGGAGCGCCTACACCACGCATCGCGATCCGGTGCTGGCGATCTACGCCGGCTGGGAGGTGCCGGGCGCGAAGAACCCCGACGAGCAGCTGTATGCGCTGGGCACGATCGATCCGCGCGACGGCTCGGCGCTGAGGGACGACCAGCTCAAGATCGGCAGCGGGTTCTTCTACCCGATGCACTACAGCCTGACCGTGGACTGGAAGAACCTGGGTTTCTGGATCGTGGGCCTGGCCGCCATGGCGATGCTGGCGGCGCTGGTCAGCGGCGTGGTCATGCACCGCCGGTTGTTCCGCGAACTCTTCACCTTCCGTCCCGACCGTGCCCGCCTGCGCAGCGTGCTGGACCTGCACAACCTCACCGGCGTGGTGGCGCTTCCGTTCCACTTCTTCTTCGCCTTCACCGGACTGCTGATCTTCGCTTCGACCTACTACTTCCCGGTCGGTCACACCCAGCTGCACGACCTGCACGAGATGCACGAGAAGCACGAGGCCGCCGCCCTGGGCCTGCCGCACGGCCGTTCCGGCGTGGCCGCGGGGCTGGCCAACGTGGATGCGATGGTGGCCGAGGCGCAGCGACGCTGGGAGGCGCGCGGCATGGCCGGCGACGTAGGCTTCCTGGTGCTGCAGCACGTGGGCGATGCCAACGGCTACGTCAGCGTGTACCGCGCCGGCACCGACCGCATCGCCCTGGTCGGGCAGGGCATCCACTTCAAGGCCGATACCGGCGAGCTGTTGCGCGAGGATCCGCCGGCCACGCCGGCCTGGCGCGCGGCCGAGTTCCTCACCGGCCTGCACCTGCAGCATTTCCGCCACTGGCTGCTGCGCTGGCTGTACGTGTTGGGCGGACTCAGCGGGGCGGCATGCATCGCCACCGGCTTCCTGTTCTTCGTGGAGAAGCGCAAGCGCCAGCATGCCGCGCGCGGCAGCCAGGGGGCGCGCATCGTCGACGCACTGGCGGTGGCCGCGGTGACCGGCATGGTCCTGGCGACCCTGGGCATCCTGGTGGCCAACCGTGTGTTGCCGGAGCACCTGCCCGGGCGCGGCGACTGGGAGCGGTGGGCGTCTGGGGCACCTGGCTGGCGTCGCTGGTGCATGCAGCCTGGCGCAGCGCGCCGGTGGCGCGCGGACTGCCCAATCCGGCCTGGCGCGAGCAGGCCTGGGCGATCGCGCTGCTGGCCGTGGCCGCACCGGTGCTGAACTGGATCACCACCGGCGACCACCTGCTGCGCACCCTCGGCCAGGGGTACTGGCCGGTGGCGGGCGTGGACCTGTCGCTGCTGGCGGCCGCGATGATTGCCGGTTCCGTCGCGGTCCGGCTGGGGCGAAAGGCCCGCGCCGCCGCGGCCGCAGCCGCGCTGCGTGAGACTGCGGCCGGGCAGGGGGAGGCGGTGCATGCCTGATGCCCTCCTGCATGCCGCGACCCTGCTGGCCTGCGTGGCCGGCATGGGCTGGCTGGCGCTGGCAATGGACGTGCATGCGTGCCAGGCCTGGGGCAGGGCGCTGGCGCCGGGCGCTGCGCGCCTGCTGCGGGTGCTTGGCGGCACGGCGCTCGTCGTCGGCCTCCTGCTGGCCCTGGCCGCCGACCACGCCAGCATGGCGGTACTGCTCTGGGTGATGGCCCTGGCCGGTGCGGCGCTGGCGGTGGCGTTCGCCTTGGCCTGGCGTCCGCGCTGGTTGCGCTGGCTGGCGCCGTGGATCGGCGTGGCGGTCAGGACCCCTGCAGCATCAGCTGCCAGTAGCCGACGTCGATCCAGCGGTCCTGCTTGAAGCCGACCTCGCGGAAGCGGGCCACGTTCTGGAACCCGAGCCGTTCGTGAGGGCGACGCTGGCCTCGTTGGGCAGGGCGATGCCGCCGATCGCGGCATGCAGCCCGGCCTTGCGCAGCCCGTCAAGCAGGGGCGAGTAGAGCGCCTTGCCGATGCCGCGGCCGGTGCGGGCCTGGTCGAGGTAGACCGTCGTCTCGACCGAGTAGCGGTACGCGCAACGGCCCTTCCAGCGCGATGCATGGGCGTAGCCGAGGATCGTGCCGGCTTCCTCCGCGACCAGCCATGGCAGGCCGCCATCGAGGGTTTCGGAGATGCGCGTCGCCATCTCCGCGGCCGCTACCGGCTCGGTCTCGAAGGTGATGCAGGTGCCGGCGACGTAGGGGTTGTAGATCGCGGCGATGGCCGCGGCATCTTCGGGCGTGGCACTGCGGATCTGCATGCGGGCTCCGGTGCGTGGGGTGGGCGTGCGGATGCTAGCGCGGCCCGCGCGGCCGGTCAGGCGTGGATCAGGCGGCCGCCGGCGAAGGACCAGTTCTCCCAGGTGGTTTCCTTGAAGCACACCATCACGTGCTCCGGATCCAGGCCCTGGGCGGCCAGCCGCTCCATCAGGTCGGCCAGCAACCGTTTCTTTACTTTCACGCTGCGGCCCACCGACCACAGGATCTCGACCAGGACGAAGTCCTCGCCCCGGGGCGAGCCCAGGTCGGGGTAGCTGGGGTCGTAGCGGAAGTCCGCCGCGTCCAGCTCGATTACGCGCTGGAAGCGGTCGGTCTCCGGAACCCCGGAGGCGACCAGCGCGGCTGGCACGGCATCGAGCACGCTTGCCTTGAAGGCGGGAGGCTTGGGCTTGCGGACGGTGACGGTCACCAGCGGCATGACGGTGCTCCTTGCGCGGGATGCCGGGGCAGCATACGTCCGCCCGGCGCCCACGTGCGCCGGGCGCCATATTTCCGTTGCGGAACGGCGGGCCGGCGCTACAGGCCGCCGGTGACCGCAAGCACGCTGCCGGTCCCGTAGGACGCCTGCGCGGACAGCAGCCAGGCCACCGCCGCGGCGACTTCCTCCGGCTGGCCGGGACGCTGCATCGGGATGCGCGCGGCGACCCGCGCGGCGCGCCCGGGTTCGCCGGCGCGTGCGTGGATGGTGGTGTCGATGGTGCCCGGTGCCACCGCGTTGACGTGGATGCGCTGCGGTGCCAGTTCGCGCGCCAGGCCCACGGTGAGCGCTTCCAGGGCGGCCTTGGAGGCCGCATAGGCCACGTATTCGCCGGGGGAGCCGGTGCGCGCGGCCACCGAGCTGATGTTGACGATGTCCGAGCGTGCGTCGCGCCCGCGCCAGCGCAGCGCGGCCTCGCGGCACAGGCGCACCGGCGCGGCCAGGTTCACCGCGAGGATGCGTTCCAGGCAGGCGTCGTCCAGCGCCTCGATCGGGCCCAGCTGCCCGGTCACCCCGGCATTGTTGATCAGCGCGGCCACCGGTCCCAGCGCCTCGGCAGCATCGAACAGTCGCGGCGCGGCATCGGCGGCGGTGACGTCCAGGCGCAGCGCCCGGCAGCTGCGCGCGGATGGATCCAGCGCCGCCTGCAGCGCGGCCGCTTCCGCATCCGAGGACGAATGGGTGAACAGCACCGCATGGCCATCGGCATGCAGCCGTTCGACGATGCGGCGGCCGATGCCGCGGCTGCCGCCGGTGACGATCGCCACCGGACGCATGTGGGAAGGGTTCATGCCTCGACCTCCGGGGCCGGATCCGTGGATGGCGTGCCGCCTGCCTCGACCGGCGGCAGTTCGCATTCCATCACGATGTTGCAGCGGGCGTACCGGGGGTGCGGGCCGCGATGCACCGCGCGGAAGCCGAAGGCCTCGTAGAGGTGGATGGCGGCTCCCAGGCGCGTGTTCGACAACAGGCGCACGCGCCTGGCGCCCAGCTGGCGCGCCCGCTGCAGCGCCGTGGCCAGCAGGATCCGGCCCCAGCCCTTGCCGCGTTCGCCGGCGGCCACGGCCATGCGCGCCAGCTGCATCATCCCGTCCTCCTCGCGCAGCAGCGCGCAGGCACCGATGACCTCGCCGCGGTTGCTGAGGGTCAGGATCGAGCCGCCCTCGCGCACGATCCGCATCGGGTCGCGCGCCAGCGCGCGGTCGGCTTCCTCGAGCCGGAAGTACTCGCCGATCCAGGCCTCGTTGAGGCGGATGAAGTCGGCGGCATGCTGTTCGTTGTCGTAGTGGATGCGCATAGGAACTCCATGGAGCGGGGTTGGGGTCATCCGCACAGCGCCGTGGTCCAGGCGCCCAGCCAGGCGGAGACCACGCGCGGGTGCAGCCAGGCCGCGAACAACAGCACGCACGCCACCGCGGCGGCCAGCAGCGCGACGGCGGCGCGGAGGCGGCTCATGCGGCGGCCGGCGCGGGGGAGCGGAGCAGCGGGCGGTCGTCGATCGGCCAGTGCAGGGCGGCGGCGAGCACGCCCAGGGCGATGGCCAGCAGCCACACCAGGGCGTAGGAACCGGTCGCCTCGAACACGCGCCCGCCCATCCACACGCCCAGGAACGAGCCCAGCTGGTGGCCGATGAACACCAGGCCGAACAGGGTGCCGAGGTAGCGCAGCCCGAACACCCCCGACAGCACGCCATTGGTCAGCGGCACCGTGCCCAGCCACATCAGGCCCATGACCGCGGCGAACGGATAGAGCGTCCACGGCCCCGGCGGCAGCAGCACGAACAGGGCGATGGCGACGCTGCGCGCCAGGTAGAGCCCGGCGAGCAGGTACTTGGGCCGGTAGCGGCCGCCGAGCACGCCGCAGGCGTAGATCCCGGCCACGTTCGCCAGCGCGATGGTGGCCAGCGCGGCCACCGCCGCCTCCGGCGCCAGGCCGCGGTCGGCCAGGTAGGCGGGCAGGTGGTTGGCGATGAAGGCCAGCTGGAAGCCGCAGGCGAGGAAGCCCAGGTTGAGCAGCCAGAAGCCACGGTGGCCACAGGCCTCGCGCAGGGCTTCGCCCAGCGCTTGCGGCGGTGCGGACTGCGCACCGGCGGCCGGGCGCGGTTCGCGCAGCACCCGCGCCAGCGGCAGCATCAGGGCGAACGCCGCGGCGCCGGCCAGCAGCGCGCCCTGCCAGCCCAGGCCTTCGATCAGCCCCTGAGTCGCCGGCACCAGCAGGAACTGGCCCAGCCCGCCCAACGCGCCGGCCATGCCCACCGCCCAGGCCCGGCGCTCGCCGGGCAACTGGCGGCTGACCGCCGCATAGACCACGCCGAACGCGGTCCCGGCCAGGGCCAGGCCGGTGACCACGCCTGCCGCCAGCACGAACCCGGCGGCGGTGGTGGCCCGGGTCATGCCGTATAGCCCGAGCACGTAGAGCACCACGCCGCTGGCGACCACGCGCCCGGAGCCGTGGCGGTCGGCGACCATGCCGGCCAGCGGCTGGGCCAGGCCCCAGACCAGGTTCTGCACTGCAAGGGCCAGGCCGAACAGTTCCCGCGACCAGCCGCGGGTCCCGGTGACCGGCAACAGGAACAGGCCCTGCACGTGGCGCAGGCCCAGGGCCAGGCCCATCACCGCGCCGGCCGCCACCACCACCATCCACACCCGGGCCCGGCCGGGCCCGGGTTCGCATGCGGTCATGGAATCCTCAAGGATGCGGGAAGTCATGGCGGCGATCCGTGTAAGCTGCGGTTGCCGCCATTAACCGTGGTCGGAGCGTCCGGCTCAAACGAGATTTCGGACTGCCTGCATGCGCTGGAGGAATGCGAGTGGACCTGCACCGGTTGCCTTCGCTGGACCTGCTGCGCGGCTTCGTCGCCGTCGGACGGCGGCTGAGCATCACCGAGGCCGCGCGCGAACTGTGCCTGACCCAGTCGGCGGTCAGCCGCCAGGTGCAGGCGCTGGAGGAGCAGCTGGGGACCCGGCTGTTCCGCCGCGGCCATCGCTCGCTGGCCTTCACTGCCGAGGGCGAACGCCTGTTCCGCAGCGCCGACGCCGCCCTGCAGCAGCTGCAGGACGCGCTTGGCGCGGTGCGCGAGCGCGCCCGAAGCCGGCCGGTCACGGTCAGCGCCACCATCGGCTTCACGGGGCTGTGGCTGCTGCCGCGCCTGAGCCGGTTCCAGGCCCGGCATCCCGGCGTGGACGTGCGGGTGTCGGCGCACAACCGCGTGGTCGACCTGCGCAACGACGGGGTCGACCTGGCGATCCGCTACACCAGTGCCGAACGCGCGCCGCCCGGGGCGCGCCTGCTGTTCCATGAGACCGTGGTCCCGGTCGCCAGCCCGGCGCTGCGGGTGGGCGCGCTGGAGGGCCCGGAAGCGCTGGCCGGGCTGACCCTGCTGGAGTTCGAGAAGCCTGGCTATCCCTGGATCCAGTGGCTGCCCTGGCTGGCCTCCATCGGCTGGGGCCAGGCACGCCCGCGCGCGATCCTGCACTTCAACCAGTACGACCTGGTGATCCAGGCCGCGCTGGCCGGGCAGGGCATCGCCCTGGGCCGGCGCGAACTGGTGCGGCCCTTGCTGGAGGAGGGGCGGCTGGTGGTGCTGGACCAGCTGCCGGCGCCGGCGTCTTCCGGGCATGGCTACTGGCTGCTGCAGGCCGAGGCCGAGTTGCGCCCGGAAGTGGCGGCGGTGGCTGCCTGGATCGAGGAGGAGGCAGGCCAGGAGGCGACCGCGCCGCTGCATCGGCTGCTGGCCGAGTAGGCTGGACGCGGCGGCGCGCCCGCATGCGGCGTCCTTCCGGGTCCGTGCCTACAATCCGCCCACTCCTCTGGTGGGTTTGCGTGCGCGATGAAGGCAAAGGCGAAGAAGGTGCTCAAGTGGGGCGGGATCGGCCTGGCGGCGTTCGCCCTGGCCTCGGTCCTGTCGCTTTACGCCTATGGCCGCTTCGCCGAAAGCGCGCGCGGCGAGGTGGTGATGGCGCTGCCGCTGGCCGACGACCAGACCCGGATCGACCGCGCCGTCGTGCCGATGACCGATGCGCGTCCGGGCCAGACCGGCATGGTGATCCTGGGCGACAACCTCGACGCCTTCGCCGTGCGCGCGATGACCGCGCGTTCGGCCGGGCGCAGCCTGACCTGCAGTACTACATCTGGCACGACGACTTCACCGGCAACATGCTGCACCACGAGGTGCTGCAGGCGGCCGACCGCGGCGTGCGCGTGCGCCTGCTGCTGGACGACATGAACGTGCACGGCAGCCATTCGGTGCTGGCGGCGCTGGACAGCCATCCCCTGATCGAGGTCCGGCTGTTCAACCCGACCCGGGCCCGCGAGGGCACCCTGGTGCGCGGCGCGGAGCTGCTGCTGCGCTTCGTCAGCCTCAACCGGCGCATGCACAACAAGATCTGGCTGGCCGATGGCCGGGTGGCCGTGGTCGGCGGGCGCAACATCGGCAACGAGTACTTCGACGCCGCGGCCGACGTGAACTTCATGGACACCGACGTGGCCGTGATCGGCGTCGCCGCCCGACAGGCCGAGGAAGTGTTCGACGCCTTCTGGAACAGCGCCAGCGCGATCCCGCTGGCGGCACTGGTGGAGGCCGCTCCGGATGCGCTGGACAAGGTGCGCGCCAGCCTCGACGCCGGCCTGGAGTCCGACCGTGCCGGCCCGTACCTGGAACGCCTGCGCGCCTCCGACCGGGTGCGCGAGCTGCTCCAGCGCCAGTCCATGCACTGGACCGACAACGCCATGATCGTTTCCGATCCGCCGCAGAAGGCCGAAGGCGCGCCGCAACGGCCGGACTGGATGACCCCGGTGCTGGTCGCGCGCGTGAGCACCGCCCGCCGCGACCTGAAGCTGATCTCGCCGTACTTCGTGCCCGCCCATGCCGGCGTGGAGTGGCTCGCCGGCATGCGCCGGCGAGGGGTGGACGTGAGCATCCTCACCAACTCGCTGGCGGCCAACGACGTGCTCGCCGTGCACGGGGGCTATGCCGGATACCGGCGGCCCCTGCTGGAAGCCGGAATAAAGCTGTACGAGCTCAAGCCGCACGGCGCGGTCAACACCAGCCTGTTCGGCTCCAGCGGCGCCAGCCTGCACACCAAGGCCTACGTGGTCGATGGCAGCCACGGCTTCATCGGTTCGTTCAACCTCGACCCGCGCTCGGTCAAGCTCAATACCGAGATGGGCCTGATGTTCGAGCATCCTGCCGCGGCCGCCGAGCTGGAGGCCCTGTACGCGGTGAAGACCTCGGCCCAGACCTCGTACCGGTTGAGCCTCGACGATGGCCGGCTGCGCTGGCACGACGATGCCGCCGATCCGCCGGTGGTCTGGGACGACGAGCCGGAGTCGAAGGCCTGGCAGCGTGCAGCCGCGCGCGTGATCGGCTGGCTGCCGGCGGAGGCGCAGCTGTAGGCGGGCCGCCTCAGGCGCGGCGCCGGGGGCGCGGCGCAGCACCGCTTCGAGCTGGCGGTAGGCCTCCGGGTCGATGCGCCGGCCACGGTCGTCCGCCAGTGCGGCCATCGCCGCCTTCGACGACAGCGCGGGCCGGTAGGGGCGGTCGGAGGTCATCGCGTCGTAGGCGTCCGCCACGGCCAGGATCCGCGCCTCCAGCCGGATCGCCGCGCCCGCCAGGCCGTCGGGATAGCCGCTGCCGTCGAAGGCCTCGTGGTGGTGCCGGATCAGGCCGGCCCCCTCCATGGCATCGTCGCGCTCGGTGGCCCGGAACAGCTGCTCGCCCAGCTCCGGATGCAGGCGCATGCGCTGGCGGCGCGCCTCGTCGAGCCGGCCCGGGTAGAGCAGCACGTCGTCGCGCACGCCGATCTTGCCGATGTCGTGGAAGCGTGCAGCCAGCGCCAGGTGGCCCAGGCGTGCCTGGCCGAGGTCGAAGCACTGGCCGAGCAGCATGGCCAGGCGGCAGACGCGGTCGCAGTGGGCGTCGGTGTAGGCGTCGCGCTGTTCGAGCGCCAGTGCCAGCGCCCTGAGCGAGGCGCTGGCGCCGCCGAGGGGGATCGGCGGCGCGGAGGTGGGGGCGTGCATCGGGGGGGCGAGCGGCAGGCGCGCTCAGTTGGGGGCAAGGGCGGTCAGCAGTCCGCGCGCGGCGTTGAAGCGGTCGGCGGCCTCCGGCAGCGGCAGGCGCACCTTGAGCTTGTCCGGGCCGTCCATCGCGTACAGCTTCGGCTGCTGCTGGATCATGCGGATCACCGACATCGGATCGACCTTGGGCTTGGCCTCGAACACGATGCGGCCGCCGTTCTCGCCAAGCTCCAGCTTGCGGATGCCCAGGGCATCGCACTGCAGCTTCAGCTCGGCGATGGCGAACAGGTTCTTGACCGCGTCCGGCAGCAGGCCGAAGCGGTCGATCATCTCCACCTGCAGCTCGCGCAGCGTCCCGCCGTCGCGCGCGCTGGACACGCGCTTGTACAGGGTCAGGCGGGTATGCACGTCGGGCAGGTAGTCGTCGGGGATCAGCGCCGGCACGTTGAGCACGACCTCGGCGCCGCGGACTTCCTCGCCGGCATCCAGGTCCGGCAGCTTGCCCTGGCGGATGCTGCGCACCGCGCGCTCCAGCAGTTCGGTGTACAGGCTGAAGCCGACCTCGGCCATCTGTCCGCTCTGGTCCTCGCCCAGCAGTTCGCCGGCGCCGCGGATCTCCAGGTCGTGGGTGGCCAGGGTGAAGCCGGCGCCGAGCTCGTCCATGGAGGCGATCGCCTCCAGCCGCTTCTCCGCGTCGGGAGTCATGGCGCGGCGGTCCGGCGGCACCAGCAGGTAGGCGTAGGCGCGGTGGTGCGAACGGCCGACGCGGCCGCGCAGCTGGTGCAGCTGGGCCAGGCCGAACTTGTCGGCGCGGTTGATGATGATGGTGTTGGCGTTGGGGATGTCGATGCCGGACTCGATGATGGTCGAGGCCAGCAGCACGTTGAAGCGCTGCTTCTGGAAGTCGAGCATCACCCGCTCCAGCTCGCGCTCGGGCATCTGCCCGTGGGCCACGCCGATGCGCGCCTCCGGCACCAGCTCGGAAAGCTGGCGCTGCATCCGGCCCATGCTTTCCACGTCGTTGTGCAGGAAGTACAGCTGGCCGCCGCGCGACAGTTCGCGCTGGAACGCCTCGCGCAGCTGGTTGTCGTCCCAGGGCACGACGAAGGTCTGCACCGCCAGCCGGTTCGGCGGCGGGGTAGCGATGATGCTGAGGTTGCGCAGCCCCGCCATGGCCATGTTGAGCGTGCGCGGGATCGGGGTGGCGGTCAGGGTCAGCAGGTGCACGTTGGCGCGCAACGCCTTCAGCGCCTCCTTCTGGCGCACGCCGAAGCGCTGTTCCTCGTCGACGATGACCAGGCCCAGGTCCCTGAACTTCACGTCCGGCTGCAGCAGGCGGTGGGTGCCGACGATCACGTCGATCTCGCCGCGCGCGACCTTCTCCAGCTCCGCCTCGATTTCCTTCTTCGACTTGAAGCGCGACAGCACCTCGACCTTGAGCGGCCAGTCGGCGAAGCGGTCGCGGAAGTTGCGGTAGTGCTGCTCGGCCAGCAGGGTGGTGGGCACCAGCACCGCCACCTGGCGGCCGCCGCTGGCGGCGGCGAAGGCCGCGCGCACCGCGACTTCGGTCTTGCCGAAGCCCACGTCGCCGCAGACCACGCGGTCCATCGGCTGGCTGGACTGCAGGTCGCGCAGCACCGCCTCGATCGCCGCGTGCTGGTCCGGAGTTTCCTCGAACGGGAAGCCGGCGGCGAAGCCCTCGTACATGGCGCGGTCGATGTCCAGCGCCAGGCCGGCGCGGGCCTGGCGCCGGGCCTGGATCTCCAGCAGCTCGGCGGCCACGTCGCGGACCTTCTCCTGCGCCTTGCGCTTGGCGCGGGTCCACTGCTCGCCGCCCAGCGAGTGCAGCGGCGCGGTTTCCGGCGATGCGCCGGAGTAGCGGCTGACCAGGTGCAGCTGCGCCACCGGCACGTACAGGCGGTCGCCCTTGGCGTACTCGATGTCCAGGGACTCGCCGGGCATGCCGCCGATGTCCATCGCTACCAGGCCGCGGTAACGGCCGACGCCGTGGTCCTCGTGGACGATGGGCGCGCCTTCGGTCAGTTCGCCCAGGTCGCGGATGATGGCTTCCGGCTCGCGCCCGGCGCGGCGGGCGCGGCGCGGCTGGGTGGCGCGCTCGGGGAACAGCTGGCGCTCGGTGAGCACCACCAGCTGCGGCTCGTCCAGGGCGAAGCCGTCTTCCAGCGGGGCCACGGCCAGGGCGAAGCGCTCGTCGCCGTCGCGGAAGGCCGGGAAGCCGGCCAGGGTCTTCGGTTGCAGGCCCGCGGCCTGCAGCACCTCCAGCAGGGCCTCGCGGCGGCCGGGCGAATCGGCGGCCACCAGCACCCGGCCCGGATAGCTGGACAGGAAGCTGCGCAGCGCTTCGCCGGCGCGCTGGTGGTCGGGCCCGGCGATCGGCAGCGCCGGGGCCGGCTGGTCGCCCAGCGCGGCGGCGTCGGCCGCATGGGTGTGCCCGGGACCGCAGACCTCGATGCGGATGCCGCGGTTGAGCCGCTCGCGCAGCGCTTCCGGCGCCAGGTACAGCTCGGCCGGCGGCAGCACCGGGTGTTCGACGTCGTGCCGGCGCTGTTCGTAGCGGCTGGCGGCCTGCTGCCAGAACGCGTCCGCGCAGCCGCCGGCACCGGCGGCCAGCACCGGCAGCACGCTTACCGGCAGGTAGTCGAACAGGGTCGCGGTGGACTCGGAGCCGTCGCGGCCCGGCGGGAAGAACAGCGGCAGGGAGTACTCGATGCCGGCCGGGGCGATGCCGGCCTTGAGGTCCTGGTACAGCGCGCTGCGCCGGGTATCGACGTCGAAGCGCTCGCGCAGGGCGTCCATCACCCGCGCCAGGCTGGCTTCGTCCATGGGCGTCTCGCGCCCGGGCAGCATGTGCACCTCTTCGATCCGGTCCAGCGACCGCTGGCTTTCCGGGTCGAAGCTGCGGATCGAATCGATCTCGTCGTCCAGCAGCTCGATCCGCAGCGGCGCCTGCGCGCCCATCGGATAGACGTCGAGCAGGCCGCCGCGCACGGCGAAGTCGCCCGGATCCAGCACCTGCGGCACGTTGCGGTAGCCGGCCGCCTCCAGGCGCCGCTTCTCCGCGTCCAGGTCCAGGCGCTGGCCGGCCTTCAGGTCGAAGCTGCTGCCGGAGATGTAGCGCAGCGGGGGCAGGCGCTGCAGCAGGGTCTGCACCGGGACCACCACGATCCCGCGCTCCAGCCGCGGCATGCGCTGCAGCGCGGCCAGGCGCTGGCTGACGATGTCCGGATGCGGACTGAAGCGGTCGTAGGGCAGGGTCTCCCAGTCCGGGAAGGGCACCACCGGCAGGTCGGCCCCGGAGCCCAGCAGGGGGTGCAGGTCGGACTCGGCCTGGTGGGCGGACAGCGTGTCGCGGGCCACGAACAGGATCGGGCCGGGATGGGCGCGGGCGGCCTGGACCAGGTGCCAGGCCAGTGCGGAGGGCGAGGCGGGCGCGTTCCACCAGGCGCGGGCCTGGCCACGCCGGGGAAGCGGGGGAATGGAGGACACGGCTCGTTTGGACGACGGCATGAGCCGTCCATTGTAGCCGCCGGGGCGCGCCCGGCCCGTGTGCGCCGGCTACGGCCGGCGCGGCGGGGGCTCAGTCCTGGCCGAGGTCCAGCACCACCCGCACCAGGCCCGCGGGCACCTCGGCCTCGGGGTCGAGGCGGAAGCCCATGGAATCGGCCAGTTCCCGCATCGGCAGGTTGGTCTCGGGGATGTCGCCGAACAGGCGGTCCACCGAGCGGCCGCGGGCCCACTTCACCAGCTTCTGCAGCAGGTGCCGGCCCAGGCCCAGGCCGGCCACGTAGCGGGCGAGCAGGATCGCGCACTCGGCCTCGCGCGTGCCCGGTACCCGGCGCGCGCGCCCGAGGCCGGCGATCATGGCCTCGCCGGGCGGGAACGGCTCGGCGCCGACCAGCAGCAGCTCCTGCCGCGGGTCGGGCCGGGCCAGCTGGCCGGCGGCGTCGAGGTCCAGCTCGCCTCCGGTGCCGGCGAAGCGCACGCGGA
Organism: Pseudoxanthomonas suwonensis; assembly: GCF_010093235.1. GTDB lineage: Bacteria > Pseudomonadota > Gammaproteobacteria > Xanthomonadales > Xanthomonadaceae > Pseudoxanthomonas > Pseudoxanthomonas suwonensis. The sequence goes on from NZ_PDWP01000011.1 coordinate 91,709, forward strand.
TCTCCTCCGGACCCAGCAGCCCGAACGCGGCGTGCAGCGGCGCGGCGTCTTCCGGGCGGATCGGACGGATCAGGATGGCCCTGCGGTTGGGCAGCACGAATTCCTCGTGCCAGGGGGGAAGCCGGTTTCGTGGCATGGCGCCGATATTCCCACATCGCGATGCACGCGGGGAGCCGGGTGGCCTTGCTAGACTCCGCCGGCTCCCGCAAAGGAAGGCCAAGATGGCTGGCAACGGTGATTCGACGCGCGCGATCTTCTTCGCGCTGGGCGCCAACCTGGCGATCGCCGTGGCCAAGGGCGTGGCCGCCTTCATCACCGGCTCCGGCGCGATGCTGGCCGAGACCGTGCACTCCTTTGCCGACTGCGGCAACCAGCTCCTGCTGCTGCTGGGCCTGCGCCAGTCGAAGCGGCCGGTGAGCCAGGAACATCCGCTCGGCTACGGCCGCGCGATCTACTTCTGGTCGTTCCTGGTGGCGGTGATGCTGTTCAGCGTCGGCGGCATGTTCTCGGTCTACGAGGGCGTGCACAAGCTGCGGCACCCCGAGCCGCTGGAACAGTGGTGGTGGGCCGCCGGGGTGCTGGCCTTCGCCATCGTCGCCGAGGGCATTTCCATGCGGGCCTGCCTGCAGGAGATCCGCAAGGCCCGCGGCGACCGTTCGCTGTGGGGCTGGTTCCGCGAGAGCCGCCAGGCCGAGCTGGTGGTGATCTTCGGCGAGGACCTGGCGGCGCTGACCGGCCTGGTCCTGGCCCTGCTGGCGGTGGGCCTGGCGGTGGCTACCGGCAATCCGCTGTGGGACGCGCTGGGCACCATCGCCATCGGCGTGCTGTTGATCGTGGTCGCGGTGCTGGTGGCGATCGAGGTCAAGGCCATGCTGATCGGCCAGAGCGTGGATCCGGTGCTGCAGGCGCAGATCACCGGATTCCTCGCCGGACGCCCGGAGATTTCCGAGGTGCTGCACGTGATCACCCTGCAGCAGGGCAACGACGTGCTGGTCTCCACCCACGCGCGCATGCGCCGCGTGGACGACGGCCGGGCCATGCTCGCGGACATCGACACCGTCGAGCGCGCCCTCAAGGCGACGTTCCCGGTGGTGCGCTGGAGCTTCTTCGAACCCGAGGGCGAGGACTGAGCGCGGCGGCGTTCAGCCGTCGTCGCGCTTGAGCCACTCCAGCCGGGTCGAGGCCCCGGGCCCGCCCAGGTGCTTCTGCAGGAAGGGCAGGACCGGCGCGATCGCCTCGTCCAGCTTCCACGGCGGATTGACCAGGGCCATGCCGCTGCCATTGAGCCGCAGCGGCGAATCGTCCGGATGCACCATCAGCTCGGCCAGCAGCACCGAGCGCGCCGGCGATCCGGCCAGCTTGCGGAAGAACGGCTGCAGCGAGCGGCGCTGCTTGATCGGGTACCAGATCGCCAGGCCCGCCTGCGGCCAGCGCTGCAGCACCTCGCGCACCGCATCGGTGATCCGCGGGTACTCGGCTTCCTGGGCCTCGTATGGGGGATCGACCAGGACCAGCCCGCGCGCATAGCGCACGCCGTCCACCCGCGGCGGCAGCAGGGCGCGCACCGCGTCGTAGCCGTCGCGCGCATGCACGGCGACGCGGCCGTCGTGGGCGAACAGGGACTTCAGTTCCGCCGCCTCCTCCGGATGCAGCTCACAGGCGGCCAGCCGGTCCTGTTCGCGCATGGCCTGGGCCGCCAGCAGCGGCGAGCCGGGGTAGGCGAGCAGGGTGTCGACCGGGTTGTTGGCGGCCACGGCGTGCAGGTAGCGGGCCACGGCCGGCGGCGCGTCCTTGCGCCCGGCCAGGGCCAGGACCCCGCCGGCCGCCTCGCGGGTGCGCCCGGCGGCCTCGCCCTGCAGCAGGTAGCGGCCGCGGCCGGCATGGGTGTCGAGCACGAAGAACGGGGAGTCCTTGCGCAGCAGGGCGTCCAGGTACGCCAGCAGGACGACGTGCTTGAGCACGTCGGCATGGTTGCCGGCGTGGAAGGCGTGGCGGTAGTTCATGCGCGCAGCATAGCCGCCGCCATGGGGCGCGACTATGCTTGGCCGATGCCACCCGCGCCGCTGATCCTCATCGCCGACGACGAACCGGCGATCGCCGACACGCTGCTCTATGCCCTGCGCAGCGAGGGCATGCAGGCCGAGCACTGCCTGCTCGGGCGGCAGGCGGTCGAACGGGTCCGCGCCGGCGGGATCGACGTGCTGGTGCTGGACGTGGGCCTGCCGGACATCGGCGGCTTCGACGTGTGCCGGCAGATCCGCGCCTTCAGCGACCTGCCGGTGATCTTCCTCACCGCGCGCGGCGAGGAGATCGACCGCGTGCTGGGCCTGGAGCTGGGCGGCGACGACTACGTGGCCAAGCCGTTCTCGCCGCGGGAGATGGTGGCGCGGGTGCGCGCGCGCCTGCGCCGGCGCGCGGCGGCCGATGCCGACGTGGCCTGGCAGGAGCGCGGCGGGTTCACCGTCGACCGCGCCGGCCACCGCATCCGCCACCGCGGCCGGCTGCTGGACCTGACCCGCTACGAATACGCCCTGCTGGAGGCGCTGCTGCAGCGGCCCGGGGCGATCCTCAGCCGCGCCCAGCTGATGGACCGGGCCTGGGACAGCACCGCGGCCAGCGGCGACCGCACGGTGGATACCCACATCAAGACCCTGCGGGCCAAGTTGCGTGCTGCCGGCGCCGAACCCGACCCGATCCGCACCCACCGCGGCCTCGGCTACGCGATCGAGGCCTGAATGCGCCTGGGCCTGCGCCTGTTCCTGGGCTTCTTCCTGATCGTCGGCCTGGCCGCGTTCTTCGTGGTGCGGGTGTTCGTGGACGAGGTAAAGCCGGGCGTGCGCCAGGCCATGGAATCGACCCTGGTCGACACCGCCAACGTGCTGGCGGTGATGGCTGCCGCCGACCTCAAGGCAGGGCGGATCGGCGAGGGCGGGTTCGCCCGGCATCTTGAACAGGCGTCGCGCCGCGACCCGGCCGCGCGGATCTGGGACGTGCCCAAGCACGGCATCGACCTGCGGGTGACGGTCACCGACGCGCGGGGCATCGTCGTGTTCGATTCGCGGGGGCAGGACCTGGGCCGCGACAACTCGCGCTGGAACGACGTCTATCGCACCCTGCGCGGCGAATACGGGGCCCGTTCCAGCCCGGAATCGCCCGGAGACGAACCGGCCACGGTGATGCACGTGGCCGCGCCGGTGTTCGATCCCGACGACTCCGGGCGGCTGATCGGCGTGCTGACCGTGGCCCGTCCCAACCGCAGCCTGGAGCCGTTCATCGAGGCAGGGCAGCGGCGCATGCTGGGGCAGGGCGCGTGGCTGATCGGCCTGTCGGCCCTGGTCGGGGTGCTGGTGACGGCCTGGCTGTCGCATCGCATCGGCCGGCTGGCGCGCTATGCGCGGGCCGTGGCCGCGGGCGCGCCCGCGCCGCCGCCGCCATCCCGCCGCGACGAGATCGGCGACCTCGGCCAGGCGCTGGAGGAGATGCGCCGCCGGCTGGAGGGTAAGGCCTACGTGGAGCAGTACGTGCAGTCGCTGACCCACGAGATGAAGAGCCCGCTGGCGGCGATCCGCGGCGCGGCCGAACTGCTGCAGGAGCCACTGCCGGAAGCCGACCGCCAGCGCTTCGCCCGCAGCATCCTCGAGCAGCAGGGGCGTCTTACCGAGACCATCGACAAGCTGCTGGCCCTGGCCGAAGTGGAGCAGCATGGCTGGCTGCAAAGGCGCGAGCCGGTGGAGCTGGGTGCCCTGCTGGAAGAGGTGGCCGCGGCCGCCGAACCGAGCCTGGCCAGCGCCGGGGTCGAACTGCAGCTGGAGCTTCCGCCGCAGCCCCTGCGGGCCAATGGCGACCGTTTCCTGCTGCGCCAGGCCCTGACCAACCTGGTGGACAACGCGCTGGCCTTTGCTCCGCGCGGCAGCACCGTGCAGCTGTCGCTGCGGGTCGAAGCAGGCCAGGCCGTGCTGCGCGTGCTCGATCGCGGCCCTGGCGTGCCGGACTACGCGCTGGAGCGGGTGTTCGAACGTTTCTACTCGCTCGCACGGCCCGACGGCCGGCCACGCAGCTCCGGGCTTGGACTTCCGTTCGTGCGCGAGGTCGGGCGGTTGCATGGTGGCCAGGCCCGGCTGGCCAATCGCGACGGCGGCGGCGCCGAGGCCGGGCTGTCGCTGCCGCTGGGCTGAAGCCCCGACTTCACATTCGCTTCAAGCAGGACCCATCGGGGCGACACCTGCGGATCCGACGATGCGCCGCGTATCCACTGCGGAGCATCCCGATGACATCCTTCAAGCTGCTGTTGCGGTTCCTCACGATCGGCGCGCTGTTCCTGGTGCTGCTGGTTCCCCTGGCGATGATCCGCGGCGTGGTCACGGACAGGCAGGTCCACCGCCATGCGGCCGAACAGCGGGTGACCGAAAGCATGGCCGGCCCCCAGCGGCTGGTGGGCCCGCTGCGGGTCGTGCCCTGGACCGCGGCGCGCCAGGTCAACACCACCGTCGCCGGCAGGATCGAGTTGCGCGAGGAGACCGTGTCCGGCTACCTGGTGCAGGCGCCCACCACCTTCCATGCCGGCGGCGAGCTGCTGCCGGACCTGCGCAGGATCGGGCTGTACGACGTGCTCGGTTTCCGCTGGCAGGCGGACGTGCAGGCGACGTTCGAGCCGCTGCCGCTGCCGGCGGTCGAGGGGCGCCGCTACGGCACCCCGTACCTCGTGCTGGGCGTGGACGACGTGCGTGGCCTGGTCGGCCAACCGGTGCTGGAAGTGGACGGTACCGCGGCCAGGCTGGAGTCCGGCACCGCCGGCCTGGCCGGCAGCATCGAAGGCCTGCACGCGCAGCTGGCACCGCTGGCCGACGATGCGGCCCTGCTTGCGGGAGGCCAGGTGCGGCTGCGCATGGACCTGACCGGTACCCGTTCGCTGGCGATCGTGCCGGTCGGCGACAGCAATGAAGTCCTGCTGCACTCGGACTGGCCGCATCCGCAGTTTGGCGGGGACTTCCTGCCGACCCGGCGCGAGGTGCGCGCCGACGGCTTCGAGGCCAGCTGGAGCGTGTCGTCGCTGGCCAGCAGCGCGCGGTCGCAGGTGCTGGGGGCCGCGCGTGGTGGCGAGCCGGAGCGGTCGGTCGGCTCGGACAGCATCGCGGTCAGCCTGGTCGATCCGGTGGACGTGCATACCCGGGTGGACCGCGCCAGCAAGTACGGGGTGCTGTTCGTAGTCCTCACCTTCGTCGGCTTCGCCCTGCTGGAGCTCGTGCGCGGGCTGCGCATCCATCCGTTGCAGTACCTGATGGTCGGCCTGGCCCTGGCGATCTTCTTCCTGCTGCTGCTGGGCCTGGCCGAGCACATCCCCTTCGGCCGCGCCTACCTGGCCTCCGCCGCGGCGTGCATAGGGCTGCAGTTCGCATATCTGTCGGGCGTGCTGCGCAGCTGGTGGCGTGCCAGCGTGTTCGCCGGGCTGCTGGCCGGGCTGTACGGGGTGCTCTACAGCCTGCTTGTCTCGGAGGACAACGCGCTGCTGATGGGCTCGCTGCTGCTGTTCGGCGTACTGGCCACGGTGATGCTGGTCACCCGCCGGGTCGACTGGTACGAGCGCTCGGCGACGCTGGGCTGAGCTGGCAGGTCGCGCCCGGGCGCGCGGGCGTCCGGGCGTGGCGACCTCAGCGCAACAGCTCGCGGGCGACGTGGTCGAAGTGCTCCAGCGCCTGGTGCGACTCCGGGGTGCGGCGCAGGGATTCCACGGCCGCGGCCAGGCGGCGGGCCCCGACCAGGCCGCAGCCGGCCTGCAGCCGGTGCAGCCGGGCGCGTACCGCCACCGCATCGCCACGGCGGGCGCTGGCCAGCACTTCCTCGCGTGCGCCGGGCAGTTCGTCCAGGAACATGCGGCGCAGTACGCGCACGTTCTCCACGTCATGGTTGAGCGCGGCGGCGGCCGCGGCATTGTCCCAGTCGGGCAGGGCGCCGCCGGAGGCCAGGGCGGAGCGCACGGCCTGCAGCAGCTGGGCGGAGGTGAGCGGCTTCACCAGCACCTCGCGGAAGCCGGCCTGCAGTGCGGGCGCGTGGGCCTCCGGATCCGAATGCGCGGTATGGGCCAGGGCCGGCGGCGGATCATCGGGCCAGTGCGCCCGCAGCTGGCGCAGCAGGTCCGGGCCGGAGCCATCGGGGAGGTTGAGGTCGATCAGCCACAGGTCGTGGCGTTCGGCCGCGCCGTGCGCCAGCGCCTGCCGTTGGGTGGCAACCAGGTCGACGGTTGCCGGATAGGACTCCAGTACGGCCCGGAAATAGGCCTGGCTGATGCCGTCGTCTTCCACCAGCAGTACCCGCGGGCGAGCGGGCGGGTTGGGTTCACGCGTTCCCATGCGGCTGACTCCCTGTCGGCTGGCTGCATCCTAGCGCAGTGGCGCGGTCCCGCAACCGCGGCATTTCACATTCCGGACACGCGGTCCTCCCGTTCCGGGATAATGCCCGGCCCCCCGCAGCCCAAGCCTTCGCCACGTGGCCCGACTCGACCGCACCCCGTTCCAGCTCCAGATCCTCGACCTCAGCCACGATGGCCGCGGCGTGGCCCGCCGCGAGGACGGCAAGACCGTGTTCGTCGCCGGCGCCCTGCCGGGCGAGACGGTGGTGGTCGAGCTGACCGCCCGCAGCCGCCGCTTCGACGAGGCCCGCACCCTGGAAGTGCTGGAGGCGTCGCCGGACCGCGTGCTGCCGCGCTGCCCGCATTTCGGCACCTGCGGCGGCTGCGTGCTGCAGCACCTGGACGAGGGCAAGCAGATCGGTGCCAAGCAGCACGTGCTGCTGGAGAACCTGGAGCGGATCGGCAAGGTCCACCCGGGCGAGGTGCTGCCGCCGCTGACCGCCGGCAGCTGGGGCTACCGCCGCAAGGGCCGCTTCTCGGTGCGCCGGGTCAACAAGAAGGACAAGACCCTGGTCGGCTTCCGCGAGCAGGACCCGCGTTTCGTCGCCGACCTGCAGGAGTGCCATACCACCATCCCGGAGATCGGGATGAAGGTGGCCGCGCTGTCGGCCCTGGTCGACGGCCTGCAGGCGCGCGAGAGCATCCCCCAGATCGAGTTCATCGCCGGCGACGACGCCATCGCCCTGACCGTGCGCCACCTGGTGCCGCTGTCGGAGGCCGACCGCGCGGCGCTGGCCGCGTTCGGCCGCGAGCACGGCTTCAGCATCTTCCTGCAGCCCAAGGGCCTGGACAGCGTGCATCCGCTGGAGGAGCCGGCGCCGGAGCTGTCCTTCCGCCTGCCGCAGTGGAACGTGGAGCTGGCGTTCCAGCCGCTGGACTTCATCCAGGTCAATGCCCGGCTCAACGAGAAGATGATCGCCCGCGCCCTGGAGATGCTGGATACCTCGCCCGACCACCGGGTGCTGGACCTGTTCTGCGGGCTGGGCAACTTCACCCTGCCGCTGGCGCGCCAGGTGCGCGAGGTGGTGGGCGTGGAGGGCGACCCCGGCCTGGTGGCCCGCGCCCGCGCCAATGCCGAGCGCAACGGGCTGGCCAACGCCCGGTTCTTCGCCGCCGACCTGACCCAGGACCAGCGCGGCACGCCGTGGATGCGCCAGGGCTTCGACCGCCTGCTGCTGGATCCGCCGCGCTCCGGCGCCGAGGAGGTGCTAAAGCAACTGCCGCTGCAGGACATCGACCGCATCGTCTATGTGAGCTGCCATCCCGGATCGCTGGCGCGCGACGCCGGCTTCCTGGTGCACGAGCGCGGCTACAAACTCGTGTCGGCCGGGGTGATGGACATGTTCCCGCATACCGCCCACGTGGAAAGCATCGCGCTGTTCCAGCGCTGAGGCGTCCAGCGCCAGGCCAGCCCGCCGCCGGCCGGGCGCCCTGCGGGGCGATCGGCGACAATACGCGGCCCCGAAGTCCGACCGAGCCCATGTCCCGACTGCAGTTCCAGCTCCAGACCACCGATGGCGCCGCACGCCGCGGCCGCCTGACCTTCCCGCGCGGCACGGTGGAGACGCCGGCGTTCATGCCGGTGGGCACCTATGGCTCGGTCAAGGGCATCCTGCCGGACCAGGTGAAGGCGCTGGGCGCGCAGATCATCCTCGGCAACACCTTCCACCTGTACCTGCGCCCGGGCCTGGACGTGATCGGCGACCACGGCGGCCTGCACGGTTTCGCCCGCTGGGACGGACCGATCCTGACCGACTCCGGCGGCTTCCAGGTGTTCTCCCTGGCCCACCGCCGCAAGATCACCGAACAGGGCGTGACCTTCGCCTCGCCGACCGACGGCGCCCGGGTGTTCCTGGGGCCGGAGGAGAGCATGAAGATCCAGAAGGTGCTCGACTCGGACATCGTCATGATCTTCGACGAGTGCACCCCGTACCCGGCCACCGAAGACGTGGCCCGGCGCTCGATGGAGCTGAGCCTGCGCTGGGCACGGCGCTCGCGCGACGCCCACGACGGGCTGGGCAACGACGCCGCGCTGTTCGGCATCGTCCAGGGCAGCGTCTACCACGACCTGCGCAGCCGCTCGCTGGACGGCCTGCAGGCGATCGGCTTCGACGGCTACGCCATCGGCGGCCTGGCCGTCGGCGAGCCGGAGGCCGAGCGCAATGCCATGCTCGAGCACCTGCACCCGCGGCTGCCGGCCGACCGCCCGCGCTACCTGATGGGCGTGGGCCGCCCGGAGGACCTGGTCGAGGGCGTGGCCCGCGGCGTGGACATGTTCGACTGCGTGATGCCCACCCGCAATGCGCGCAACGGCCACTACTTCACCTCCTTCGGCACGGTGCGCATCCGCAACGCCCGCTACGAGCGGGACCTGGACCCGATCGAGCCGGGCTGCGGCTGCGTGGCCTGCAGCGGCGGCTACACCCGCAGCTACCTGCGCCACCTGGACCGCTGCAACGAGATGCTGGCGCCGATGCTCGGCACCCTGCACAACCTCTGGTACTACCAGAAGCTGATGGCCGACATGCGCGCGGCCATCGAGCAGGGCCGGTTCGAGGCGTTCCGCCGCGACTTCTACGCCGCGCGCGCCGGCGGCTGAGCCGGTCCGGCGGCGCCGGGCGGGGGCAGGGTGCCGCTGGTCGGCCCGGCGGGAACCGGAGGCGCCCCGGAAGGGTCCCAGTTCCGTTGCAATGGGGGCCGGGCGCCCCTATGGCATAATCCACGGCTATTTTCAGCCTAGACCAGGAACCACCAATGAGCCTTCTCGCCACCCTGAGCCCGACCGCCATCATCGCCGCGGCCCCCGCGCCGCAGGGCGGCGGCTTCGGCATGCTGCTGTTCCCGATCATCCTGATCGCGATCATGTACTTCCTGATGATCCGCCCGCAGATGAAGCGGCAGAAGGAGCACCAGGCCATGCTGGGCAAGCTGCAGCGCGGCGACGAAGTGCTGACCAACAGCGGCATCGCCGGCGTGGTCACCGAGATCGGCGAGAACTTCGTCACCGTCGAGATCGCCGACAACGTGCGCATCCGCGTGCAGAAGGCCGCCATCGGCAACGTCCTGCCCAAGGGCACCCTGAAGGGCGCCTGATCCCTCCGTTCCACCATTGAGCGTGGTCCCGCGGGGCGGGGCCGCGCGGGGTCCCGCAATGCTCGAGTTTCCCCGCTGGAAATACCTGGTCATCCTGGTCGTGCTGGCGGTCAGCGCGCTGTACGCGCTGCCCAACGTCTACCAGAGCGACTACGCCGTGCAGATCACCGGCAACCGCGGCGCCGCGCTGGACCAGGCGCTGGAAGGCCGCGTCTCCGGGGCGCTGGCCGCCGCCGGCGTGACGCCCAAGTCGGTCGCGGTCGAGGGCGACAACCTGATGGTCCGCCTGGCCGATGCCGACGCCCAGACCCAGGCGGCCGACGCCCTGCGCGGCAGCCTGGGCGAGAACTACACCGTCGCCCTGAACCTGGCCTCCAACGTGCCGGACTGGCTCGACCGCATCGGCGCCCGGCCGATGGTGCTGGGCCTGGACCTGCAGGGCGGCGTGCACTTCGTGCTGCAGGTCGACCAGAAGGCCGCGCTGGAGAAGCGCGTGGACGCCTATGCCGAGGACGTGCGGGTGACCCTGCGCGACCGCCGCATCCGCTACACCGGGGTCGACCGCCGCCCCGACCACACCATCGTGGTCAACCTGGGCAGCGGCGCCGATCCGGAGCAGGCCCGCACCGTGCTGGCCCAGGCCATGCCGACGATGTCCGTCGGCGTGCAGGGCAACCGCCTGGTGGTGCGCATCCCGGAAACGGAGCTCAACCAGATCGCCGGCTCGGCGATCGAGCAGAACATCGCCACCCTGCGCAACCGCGTCAACGAGCTGGGCGTGGCCGAGCCGATCATCCAGCGCCAGGGCGAGGAGCGCATCGTGGTGCAGCTGCCCGGCGTGCAGGACACCGCCGAGGCCAAGCGCATGATCGGCGCCACCGCCACCCTGGAGTACCGGGCGGTGGTCGAGGGCAACGCGGCCGACGCGCTGGCCACCGGCCGTATCCCGCCGGAGGCCAAGGTGTATTACCGCCGTGACGGCTCGCCGGTGCTGTTGAGCAAGCGCGTGATCGTCACCGGCGACCAGATGGTGGCCGCGCAGAGCTCGGTGGACCAGAACGGCCTGCCGGCGGTCAGCGTGACCCTCAACAACGTCGGCGGCGACCGCATGTTCGACTTCACCAGCGCCAACGTCGGCAAGCCGATGGCGGTGGTGTACACCGAGCGTATCCCGCAGGTGTCCATGGTCAATGGCGAGGAGGTGCGCAGCTTCCGGGTCAAGGAGGAAGTGATCTCCGTGGCCAACATCAACGGCGTGTTCGGCAAGAACTTCCAGACCACCGGCCTGGAGAAGACCGAGGCCGACGACCTGGCCAAGCTGCTGCGCGCCGGCTCGCTGGCCGCGCCGATGGACTTCGTCGAGGAGAAGATCGTCGGCCCCAGCCTGGGCAAGGAGAACGTGGAGCGCGGCGTGACCGCGGTGCTGTACGCGTTCCTGTTCACCCTGGTGTTCTTCGGCGTGTACTACCGCATGTTCGGCGTGCTCACCGGCATCGCGCTGCTGTTCAACCTGCTGATCGTGGTCGCGGTGATGTCGCTGTTCGGCGCCACCATGACCCTGCCGGGCTTCGCCGGCCTGGCCCTGTCGATCGGCCTGTCGGTGGACGCCAACGTGCTGATCAACGAGCGCATCCGCGAGGAGCTGCGCGCCGGCGTGCCGCCGAAGGCGGCGATCGCCAATGGCTACGAGAAGGCGTCCGGCACCATCTTCGACGCCAACCTCACCGGCATCCTCGCCGGCGTGGCCCTGTACGCCTTCGGCACCGGTCCGCTGAAGGGCTTCGCCGTGACCATGGTGATCGGCATCTTCGCCTCGATGTTCACCGCGATCACCGTGTCGCGTGCCCTGGCGGTACTGCTGTACAGCCGCCGCAAGAAGCTCAAGTCCCTGGCCGTCTGAGGGAAGGAACCAGCACATGAATATCTTCCCGCTTTCGTTCATTCCCCACGAGCCGCGCATCGACTTCATGAAGATGCGCTGGGTGGCGATCATCATCGCCGCGCTGCTGTTCGTCGGCTCCATCGCCGGCATCGTGAAGGGCTTCAACTACGCCCTGGACTTCACCGGCGGCACCGTGGTCGAGGTGCGCTTCGCCCAGTCCATGCCGGTCGACCAGGTGCGCGAGCGCCTGGCCGCCGCCGGCTACGAAGGCGCCCAGGTGCAGAGCTTCGGCAGCGGCAGCGACGTGCTGGTGCGCCTGCAGCCGCGCGACGGCGAGACCACCACTGATGCCAACAACCGCACCGCCCAGGAAGTGCTGGCGGCGGTAAGCACCGCGGAGAACCCGGCCACCCTGCTGCGTACCGAGTTCGTCGGTCCGCAGGTGGGCCGCGAGCTGGCCCTGAACGGCCTGTACGCGGCGATCTTCGTGGTGGTGGGCTTCCTGATCTACATCGGCTTCCGCTTCGAGTTCAAGTTCGCGGTGTCGGCCACCCTGACCACGATGTTCGACGTGCTGGTCGTGGCCGGTTACTTCGCCTGGAGCGGCCTGGACTTCGACCTGACCGTGCTGGCCGGCCTGCTGGCGGTGATGGGCTTCTCGATCAACGACACCATCGTGGTGTTCGACCGCGTGCGCGAGAACTTCCGCACCCTGCGCGCGGAGCCCAACGAGATCTTCAACCGCTCGATCAACCAGACCCTGTCGCGCACCATCATCACCTCGCTGGTGTTCTTCCTGTCGGTGCTGGCGCTGTACCTGTACGGTGGCGGCTCGCTGGAAGGCCTGGCCCTGAGCCAGATGATCGGCGCGGTCGTCGGCACCCTGTCCTCGATCTTCCTGGCCTGCCCGCTGCTGACCATCGGCTTCCTCAAGGTCACCAAGCAGGACCTGCTGCCCAAGGCCAAGGACGAGGAGGCGCTGGCGCGCCGCCCGTAACCGGCATCCGCAGCAGCCTCTGGTAAAGCCGCCTCCGGGCGGCTTTTCCTTTGCCCGAAAGCTGGGGAAAGGGCGGGGGGCTGGAGCTCGCCCGCGCGGTACGGCTGCGATCCCGGCCCCTCGCCCCAGCCCCCGTTCCGCGTTCTGCCGGCGCCGGGGTGCCGGCGCTCGATGGCATGCGCCGCGTGGCGCGCGAGCGATGCCACCCCGCCCCAAAGGGAAGAGGGGGCCAGAAGCCGGGCACAAAAAAAGCCGCCTACCCCGGAGGGGCGGGCGGCTTTCTTGGCCGATCTTCAGTCGAAGGCGGCGGCGTAGCCGGTGTTGACGACCAGCTTCTGCAGCTCGTCGGCGACGCGGACGTTGCCGGCGATGATCTGGCGGCCGTCGGGGCCGCGCTCGTCCATGCGCGCGGCGTTGGCGCCGCGGAAGTCGCACACCCGGCCACCGGCCTCGCGCACCAGCAGCACGCCGGCGGCGATGTCCCAGGCCTTCACGCCGGCCTCGAAATAGGCATCGAGGCGGCCGCAGGCCACGTAGGCCAGGTCCAGGGCGGCCGAACCGGTGCGGCGCACGTCCTCGGCGTGGGCCAGCAGTGCGTCCACGCACTTGAGCTGGGCGCTGGCACGGGCGCGCTCGCGCGGCGGGAAGCCGGTGCCGATGACGGTGCCGGACAGGTCCTTGCGGTCGGCCACGCGGATCTTCTTGTCGTTGAGCACCGCGCCGGCGCCGCGGCTGGCGGCGAACAGCTCGTTGCGCAGCGGGTCGAAGATCACCGCGTCGATCGGCTCGCCGTTGTCGACCAGGGCGATGGACACGCAGTAGTGCGGGAAGCCGCGCAGGTAGTTGCTGGTGCCGTCCAGCGGATCGATCACCCACTGGAAGCGCCCGTTGCGGCCGACGGTGTGGCCGCTTTCCTCGCCCAGGACGCCGTAATCCGGATAGGCACGGCGCAGTTCCTTCACGATCACCTTCTCGGCGTCGGCGTCGACCTCGCTGGCGTAGTCCATGCGCTGCTTCTGGACCACGTTGAGGGAGTCGAGGCGGTTGATGTTGCGCAGCAGGACGTTACCGCCCAGGCGCGCGGCCTTGACCATGACGTTGACGGCGGGGTTGAGCATGGCAAAGGCTCCCGGGAAAGGCTGTGGCGGACGGGCGAATTAAAAGAGCGTTCCGGCGCTCGTGGCCGGTCGCGCAGTTTACCATCTGCACCATGTCCGAATCCCCAATCCATCCTGATTCCCCGGCCGGACTGGCCGCGGCCAACATCCGCATCGTCCTGGTCGGCACGCAGCACCCGGGCAACATCGGCGCCGCGGCGCGCGCGATGAAGACCATGGGCCTGTCGCAGCTGGTCCTGGTCAGTCCGGAGAAACCCCTGGACGACACCGCCTACCGGCGCTCGGCCGGTGCCGAGGACGTGCTCGACCGCGCGCCGGTGCATGCCGCCCTGGCCGAGGCGGTGGCCGACTGCCGCATGGTGCTCGGCTGCACCGCGCGCAGCCGCCGGGTGCAGCTGGAGCAGCTGGAGCCGGACGCGGGGGCGCAGCGGGCGTTGCAGGCCACGGCCGAAGGCCCGGTGGCGATCGTGTTCGGCCGCGAGCGTACCGGCCTGACCAACGAGGAACTGCAGCTGTGCCACGCATCGGTCCACATCCCGTCGGACCCGGCATTCAGTTCACTGAACCTGGCCGCCGCGGTCCAGGTGCTGGCCTACGAGGTCCGGCTGGCGGTGCTGGCGGCCGATCCGGTGCCGGCAGAACCGCCGCCGCCGGATGCGCAGCCGGCGACCCACGAGCAGGTCGAGGGCTTCTTCGCCCAGCTGGCCGAGACCCTGGACGAGATCGATTTCCACAAGGGGCGGGCGCCGGATTCGGCCATGCGCAAGCTGCGCCGGCTGTTCCTGCGTACCGGCCTGACCGTGCACGAGGTGCGGCTGCTGCGCGGCGTGCTGGCCGACGCCCAGCGCATGGCCCGGCTGGCAGCCGCGGCGGGGAAGGGGCCGCTGTTGCCCTGAACGGCTTTCCGCTAGGCTTTGCCGGTCACAGGGGGACCAGACGTTGTCGAGCATGCGCATTCCGGTACCGGCCGCGCGCCGCGCGCTGCCGGGCGTAATCCCGTACGGCTCCGCGCCGGCCGTTGCGGTATCCGTCCCCAGGGGCGATTCTGCGGTGGTCGTGGTCGTGGTCGTGGTCGCGCCCGGCCGGCGCCCGATGCCTTGTCCGGAGGCTGAATGAAGCTGCGCATGGGCCTGCAGGCCAGGTTCCTGGCCTCGATGTCCCTGGTGCTGGTGGTGGTGCTGGTGCTGCTGGCGCTGCTGCTGCAGCGCCAGCAGGTCATGCGCCAGGAGTCGGAGGAGCTCAGCCGCGCGGCGATCCACGAGCTGATCGACGCCCACCTCCAGGCACGCGCGCGCACCCTGGCGATGCAGATGGCCACCAGCCTGGCCCGGCCGCTGGACGAGGCCGACCAAGAGGGCATCGACGTGCTGCTGCGCGAGCAGCGCCAGGACGGCCTGGTCCGCTACCTGCAGGTCATCGACGCGCACGGCCGCGTGGTCCAGGAGGCCGGCAGCGTGGACACGGGGCCGTTCCGGGCGATCGATCCGCCTGCCGGCGCGCCGCCGGTGGCCGAGGTGGTTGCCCGGCTGGACGACGACGTGTTCGAGGCGATCGCCCCGATCCGCCGCGACAACCGCCGCCTCGGCCAGGTGCGGGTCGGGCTGTCGCTGGAGGTGGCGCACCGCTTCGAGGAGCAGAACGTGCAGCGCCTGCGGGCGCGGGTGGACGAGCTGGCCCGGCGCCAGGGCGCCTGGGTCGCGCTGCTGCTGGGCCTGCTGCTGGCGGTGGTGCTGGGCATGGCCTGGTACGTGCAGCGCGTGCTGGTCCGCCCGATCCGCGACCTGGCCGCCTCGGCGCGGCGGATCGAGGCCGGCGACTACAGCGTCCAGGTGCAGGCCAGCGCCCGCGCCGACGAGCTGGGCGAGCTGGAGCGTGCGTTCAACCGCATGAGCGAGAGCATCGCCCGGCACGACCGCGAAGTGCGCCGGATCGCCTACACCGATCCGCTGACCGGATTGACCAACCGCCTGGCCTTCCGCGAGGCGCTGGAACAGCGGCTGGCGCAGGCGCGCGGGTCCGGGCGGCAGCTGGCGCTGCTGTTCGCCGACATCGACGATTTCAAGCGCGTCAACGACACGCTCGGCCACGAGGCCGGCGACGCGGCGCTGCTGCAGTTCGCCACCCGCATCCGCGAGGCGGTCGCCCGCCATGGCGGGCCGGACGCGCTGCTGGCGCGCTTCGGCGGGGACGAGTTCGTTGTCCTGGTCGAAGACGCGCAGGTGCGGCCGGTGGCCACGCGGCTTGCCGAGGTGCTGGTGGCCGAACTGCGCGATCCGCTGGACATCGAGGGGCGCCAGGTGTTCCTGGGTTCCTCGATCGGCATCACCCTGTTCCCGGATGACGCCTCCGGCGCCAGCGCGCTGATGAAGAACGGCGACATCGCCATGTACCAGGCCAAGACCGCGGGCAAGAACGGCTTCCGCTTCTACAGCCGGGCCATGGACCACGCGGTTGGGCGCCGCGCGCACCTGGAGCAGGAGCTGCGCGGCGCATGGGAGCGCGGCGAGGTCAGCGTGGTGTACCAGCCGATCTGCCGCACCAGCGACGGCAAGGTGGTCGGCGCCGAGGCGCTGCTGCGCTGGCAGCACCCCGAGCTGGGCACGATCGCGCCGTCGGCCTTCATCGACGTGGCCGAGCAGAGCGGCCTGATCGACCAGCTCGGCCCGCGCGTGCTGCGCCAGGCCTGCATGGAGGCGGCGCGCTGGGTGCGGGAGGGCGACCCGGAGCCTCCGTTCGTCTCGGTCAATGTCTCGCCGCGCCAGCTGCGCCACGGCGAGCTGCCGGACATCGTCGCCCAGTGCCTGCGCGAGTCCGGGCTGCCGGCCGGCTGCCTGCACCTGGAGCTGACCGAGACCGCGCTGATCAGCGACGAGCTGCAGGCCGGCGCGCTGCTCACCCGCCTGCATGGCAACGGGGTCAAGGTGTGGCTGGACGACTTCGGTACCGGCTTCTCCGGCCTGAGCCACCTGCGCCGGGTGCCGGTGGACGGGCTCAAGATCGACCGCAGCTTCATCGCCGACCTGCAACGCGACTCGGACGACCTGGCCCTGACCAGCGCGATCATCGCCATGGCCCATTCCCTGGGCATCACCGTGGTGGCCGAGGGCGTGGAGAAGCAGGCCCAGCTCGACCTGCTGGCCGAACGCGGCTGCGACCTGGTGCAGGGCTACTGGCTGGGCCATCCGCTGGGTGCGGACGAGCTGGCGGCGAAACTGGCCGGAAGGGACTAGACGTTCAGTCCTGGCGCAGGCCGCCGATCCAGTCGGCCAGCAGCTGCGCCAGCTCGCCGGACCCCAGCGCCATCACGGTGATCGTGGCGGCCGAGACGATCCACAGGGCCACCAGCAGCGCCCCGTCCCGTTCCAGCAGGGCCAGCGCGAACAGCAGGAGCAGCCCGGCGAAGATGTAGTTCGTCATCGGGATCGGCAGGGCCAGCAGCAGGCCCAGCACCGCCACCAGGGTCCCGGTCAGGGCGTTGGCCGCGCGGCTGCCGGCCAGGCCCTGCAGGCGCGGGCGCACCAGGTGCTCGAGCCTCCCCAGCCAGGGCGCGATGCGTTCCCGGAAGCGGTTGAGGGTGCGCCGCATCGGGCCGCGGCGGGCGACGAAGCGGGGCAGCCAGGGCCGCGACAGCCCGGCCACCAGCTGCAGGCCGATCAGCACCACCAGCGGGCCGGCGACCACGCCGGCGGCTCCGGGTACGGGGATGAAGCCCGGCAGGATCGACACGAACAGGAACATGCCGAAGGCGCTGCGCCCGAGGCCACCCAGCAGGTACTCCAGGCTCAGCAGTTCGTCGGGATCGCCCTGCGCGAACGTATCCAGCAGGCGCACGAGGCCGCTGCGGGGCGGGGTGGGGCCGGCGGGATCAGTCGGCGTGCCCATCGTCCCCGCCCGGCAGGCGGCTCAGCAGCAGCTTGTCGATGCGGGCGCCGTCCAGGTCCACCACCTCGATGCGCCAGCCGGCCCAGTCGAAGTGTTCGCCCACGTGCGGGATGCGGCCGAAGTGCGCGATGCACATGCCAGCCAGGGTGTGGTAGTCGCCTTCCTCGGTATCGGGCAGCGCCGCCCCGTCCATCAGCTCGCGCAGGTCCTCCGCGGGCAGGGCGCCGCCGACCAGCAGCGAGCCGTCGTCGCGGGTGACCACCAGCGCCTCGCCGTCGTTGTGCTCGACCGCCTGGAGCCGGCCCAGGACCGCGCCCATCACGTCGCTGACCGTGACCAGGCCCTGGATCTCGCCGTATTCGTCCACCACCAGCGCCATCGATTGCTGTTCCTCGCGGAAGATTTCCAGCAGCTTCATCGCATGGGTGGACTCTGACACGAACAGCGTGTGCCTGAGGTCGCGGAACAGGCCGCCGTCGATGCCGCCGGGGGTATGCACCAGCGACTTGACCTCGAGCACGCCGGCGACGTCCTCGTCGCTGCCGCGGTAGACCGGATAGCGCGAGAACCGGTGCTCGCGCATGGTCTGCAGGTTTTCATCCAGCGGCGCGTTCGCGTCCAGCCAGGCGATCCGGTTGCGCGGGGTCATCAGGCTGTCGGCGGTGCGGTCGCCCAGGCGCATGACCCGGTTCATCATGTCGCGCTCCTGCGCGTCGATCACGCCCTGCTCGTGGCTTTCGGCCACCAGCATGCGGATCTCCTCCTCGCTGATCGTGCTGACCTGGTCCTTGCCCAGGCCCACGGCGCGCAGCACCAGCCGGGTGCTCTGCGACAGCAGCCACACGAACGGGAAGGCGGCGCGCGCCAGCCAGCCCATGGGCATGGCCACGAAGCCGGCGATCCTCTCCGGCGCGGTGATCGCCAGGCGCTTGGGCACCAGCTCGCCGAAGATCAGCGTGAAATAGGTGATCAGGGCCACCGCCAGCAGCTTGCCGAGGCCGGCCGAGTACTGGCCCAGGGCGGGGAAGACCTTGTCCAGCCAGCCGCCGATGGCCAGGCCGATCGCCTCGCCGCCGAACAGGCCGGTGAGGATGCCGATCAGGGTGATCCCGATCTGCACCGTGGACAGGAAGTTCTCGGGCTTCTCCGCCAGCGACAGGGCACGGGCGGCGCGCTTGCTCGCCTGGGCCAGCTGCTTGAGCCGGCTCTTGCGCGAGGTCATCACCGACATCTCCGACATCGCGAAGAAGCCGTTGAGCAGGATGAGGGCGAAAACGATCAGCAGCTCAGCCACGCGGGCGTACCCCGCGGCGTGCATGGGAGGACTGCTGGATGGGCCGGGCCGTCAGGGCGCGGCCCATCCAGC
>NZ_PDWP01000012.1 GCF_010093235.1 Pseudoxanthomonas suwonensis
CGGATCGCGGGATCCGCGTAGACCTCGACATGGTCGACCGGCAGGTCGTGCTGGCGGGCGAACTCGCCGGCCAGTTCCGGCACCAGTCCGAACTGGTAACGGCCGCCGCGCGGCAGGATCGCGCGGACCGCCTCCTGCGCGGCGGGGCAGGGTCCCAGCGGGCACTCGTTGAAGTTCAGCAGCACCGGCGCCGCTGCGTCCCCGGCGGCGCCTGCGGCGGGCGAGGGCGCGGCGAACACGGACGGCAGCGCCCCGGTCGCCAGGCCCGCGGCCGCCAGGCCGCTGCCGCGGAGGAAGGTTCTGCGGGAGACCGGGCTCATGGGCGGCAAGCGGTGGTGGCGTCGCCTGCACGCTAGCGCCGGCGCGGTCGCCCAGGCAAGCGCCGTCTGTCTGCCTTTACCGTGCGGCGGGTAAGATCGTGCCCCCGAACCACGCCTCACCCCGATGACCTCCAGCCCGGCTCCCGCCGACCGTGTCGCCGAACTGCGGCGCAGGATCGAAGACGCCAACCGCCGCTACCACGAACTGGACGCGCCGGACATCACCGACGCCCAGTACGACGCGCTGGTGCGCGAGCTGGAAGCGCTGGAGCGCGAGCACCCGGAGCTGGCGCTGGTCGACTCGCCGACCCGCAGGGTCGGTGCCGCGCCCTCGGGGCGGTTCGCGCCGGTGACCCATGCGGTGCCGATGCTGTCGCTGGGCAACGCCTTCAGCGACGAGGAGGTGGCCGACTTCGTGCGCCGCATCCGCCAGCGCCTGGGCCGCGAGGACGCGGAACTGGCGTTTTCGGCCGAGCCCAAGCTCGATGGCCTGGCGATCAGCCTGCGCTACGAGGACGGTCGCTTCGTCCAGGGCGCCACCCGCGGCGACGGCGCCACCGGCGAGGACGTGACCGCCAACCTGCGCACCATCGGCGACATCCCGCACCAGCTGGCCGGCGCCGGCTGGCCGAAGGTGCTGGAAGTGCGTGGCGAGGTGTACATGGCCCGCGCCGACTTCGAGCGCTGGAACGAGCAGGCGCGCCTGCACGGCGGCAAGGTGCTGGCCAATCCGCGCAACGGAGCGGCCGGCTCCCTGCGCCAGCAGGACCCGAAGGTGACCGCGCAGCGTCCGCTGAGCTTCTTCGCCTACGGCGTCGGCCTGGTCGAGGGCGGCGAACTGCCGCCTTCGCATTCGGCCACCCTGCGCCAGCTGCGCGAGTGGGGGTTCCCGGTCAGCGACCTGGTCCAGGTGGTCCGCGGACTCGACGGCCTGCTGGGCTATTACCGGAAGATCGGCGAGGCCCGCGACGGCCTGGCCTTCGACATCGATGGCGTGGTCTACAAGCTCGACGACCAGGCCGGCCAGCGCGAGATGGGCTTCGTCTCGCGCGCGCCGCGCTGGGCGATCGCGCACAAGTTCCCGGCGCAGGAGCAGACCACGGTGGTCGAGTCCATCGAGGTCAGCGTGGGCCGCACCGGCGCGGTCACGCCGTGGGCGCTGATGCAGCCGGTGCTGGTCGGCGGCGTCACCGTGACCCGCGCCACCCTGCACAACGCCGACCACGTGGCGCGCCTGGACGTGCGCAACGGCGACACGGTGATCGTGCGCCGCGCCGGCGACGTGATCCCGGAAGTGGTCCAGGTGGTGATCGACCAGCGCCCGCCGGATGCGCAGCCGTGGTCGATGCCGGCCACCTGTCCGGCCTGCGGTTCGGAGGTCGTGCGCGAGGAGGGCGCGGCGGTGTGGCGCTGTTCGGGCGAGCTGAGTTGCCCGGCGCAGCTGGTGCAGTCGGTGTTCCACTTCGCCTCGCGCCGGGCGATGGACATCGACGGGCTTGGCGAGCGCTACATCGAGTCGCTGGCCGAGTCCGGCTACCTGCGCGACGTATCCGACCTGTACCGGCTCACGCTTGACGACCTGCTGGAGATGAAGCGCCGCGCCGACGAGCGCGAGGGCACCACGCCGGAGACCGTGAAGTCCGGCAAGGTCGCCACCAGGTGGGCCGAGAACCTGGTCGGCGCGATCGACGCCAGCCGCACCACCACCCTTGCGCGCTTCCTCTACGCGCTGGGCATCCAGCACGTGGGCGAGAGCACGGCCAAGGCGCTTGCGCAGTGGCTGGGCGACCTGGAGCTGATCCGCCACCTGCCGTGGCCGCTGTTCCGGCGCCTGCCGGACATCGGTGGCGAGGTCGCGCGCGCCCTGGGCCACTTCTTCGACCAGCCGGGCAACCAGGCAGTGATCGACCGCCTGCTCGAGCGCGGGGTGCGCATCGGCGACAGCCATGCGCCGGATCCGCGCCTGGGACCGGTGCTGGACCTGGCCAACCTGTTGGTGGACCTGGAGATCCCGAAGATCACCCCGGTGCGCGCCGCGCAGCTGGCTTCCGCATTCGATGCCCAGGCCCTGGTCGACGCCCCGCTGCACAACCTGGTGACCGCCGGGCTGCCGTCGGAAACCACCGGTGCCCTGGTGGGCTGGCTGGAGGTGCCCGGCAACGCAGAGCTGCTGCTGCGCTCGGCGCAGGCCCAGGCGAAGCTGCGTGCGCTGCTGCCGGCGGCCGATGCGGTGGCTTCCGGTCCGCTGGAAGGCATGACCGTGGTGCTGACCGGCACCCTGTCCTCGATGAGCCGCGACGAGGCCAAGGAGAAGCTCGAGGCGCTGGGCGCCAAGGCCGCCGGCAGCGTGTCGAAGAAGACCAGCTTCGTGGTCGCCGGCGAGGCCGCCGGCTCCAAGCTGGCCAAGGCCGAGGAGCTGGGCGTCGAGGTCTGGGACGAGGCGCGCCTGCTGGCCTTCCTGGAGCAGCACGCTTGAGCGCTGCCGACTGGATGCCGACCGCCGGAATCGAGGCGCTGCGCCTGCGCGCGCGGCTGTACGCGATGGTCCGCGCGTTCTTCGCCGAACGCGGCGTGCTCGAGGTGGAGACGCCGATCCTCTCGGAGGCCGGCAATACCGAACCGAACATCGAGAGCTTCACCACCCGCTTTACAGGCCACCGTTCGGCCGGGGCCGACGTGCGCTGGCTGCGGACCTCGCCCGAATACCCGCTCAAGCGCCTGCTCGCCGCCGGCATCGGCGACTGCTACGAGCTGGGCCGGGTGTTCCGCAACGGCGAGGCTGGCGGCCGCCACAACCCCGAGTTCTCGATGCTGGAGTGGTACCGGGTCGGCTGGGACCACCTGCGCCTGGCCGACGAGACCGTGGAGCTGGTGCGCGCGGCCCTGGCCCTGGTCGGGCGCGACGCGGAAGTGCGCAGCACGACCTATCGCCAGCTTTACCTGGACGTGGCCGGGGTCGACCCGTTCCTGGCCGGCGAGGCGCAGCTGCGCGCGTGCCTGGACGGCATCGCCATCGATCCGGGAGGCCTGGTCCGCGACGACTGGCTGGACCTGCTGATGACCCACCGGATCCAGCCGTCCTTCGCGCCGGACCGCATCACCGTGGTCCACGACTGGCCGGCCAGCCAGTGCGCGCTGGCGAAGATCCGCGCCGGCGAGCCGCCGGTGGCCGAGCGCTTCGAGCTGTACCTGGGCCCGCTCGAGCTGGCCAACGGCTACCACGAGCTGACCGACGCGGCCGAGCAGCGCGCCCGTTTCGAACGCGACGGGCGGGTCCGGGCCGGGCGCGGGCTGGTGCAACCGCCGCTGGACGAACGCCTGCTGGCTGCGTTGCAGGCGGGCATGCCGGACTGCGCCGGCGTGGCCCTGGGCATCGAGCGTCTGCTGATGGCGCTGGCCGGCACCGGGCGCATCGCCGACGTCCTTGCGTTCGACTTCGCCCGAGCCTGAACGGACCGTCATGCCGTTCACCGCGCATTGCGCCAGGCTGTCCAGAATCCCCCGGCAATGCCCTGAGGGGAATCGGATGCAGATGCTGGGGAGTCGTGCTGGCGGCACCTGGATATTGTTCATGCTGGCGGCATCGGCCTGGCCGGCGGCCGCCGCCGCGCGTGCGGCGGATCTGCCGGAGCAGGTGCGTTGCGAATCGCAGGACGCGCGCCGCGTGCATTGCCCGATCGACACCTCGCGGGGCGTGGTCCTGTCCCGGCAGCTTTCGCAGAACGCGTGCATCCGCGAGGCGGACTGGGGCGTGGATTCCCGTGGCGTGTGGGTGGCCCGTGGCTGCCGTGCCGAGTTCCGCGCCGTCCCGGCGGACCTGTCGGGCGCCCGCCACGTCGTGCGCTGCGAGTCGCGCCGGGCGCGGGTGGAGAGCTGCCCGGTGATCCTGCGCGGGGCCCCGGTGAGGCTGCTGCGCGAGCTGGCCCTGGCGCCATGCCGCCGTGGCGAGAGCTGGGAGGTGGGGCGCAACGAGATCCGGGTCTCGCGCGGCTGCAAGGGCGAGTTCGAGATCGGCGACCCGGAGACCGGTTTCCCACCCGGGCCGCGCCTGCTGGAATGCGCCTCGCGCGACCATCGGCGCCGCAGCTGCGGCACCACGGTCGAACGCGAGGTCGTGCTGGTGCGCCAGCTCTCGTCGGCCGCGTGCGTGGAGGGCGTCAGCTGGGGCTGGGACGCCGAGCGCGTCTGGGTGGACGAAGGCTGCCGCGCCGAGTTCGCGGTGGAGTAGCCGCGCGCCGCTAGAATGGCGCGATGGATACCGCCTTCGACTTCGACCGTTACGACCATATCCGCCCGATCCTGTGGACCGGCGAGGCGCTGGAGCTGCTGGACCAGCGCAAGCTGCCGTTCGTGGTGGAACACGTCACCTGCCGCGACAGCGACGAGGTCGCCCAGGCGATCCGCGACCTGGCGGTGCGTGGCGCCCCGGCAATCGGCATCGCCGCGGCCTGGGGCGTGGTGCTGGCCGCGCGTACGGTCGAGGCCGACGACGGCGCGCAGGCACTGCAGAAGCTCGAGCCCGCGCTGCAGCGGCTCAATGCCGCGCGCCCGACCGCGGTCAACCTGGGCTGGGCGCTGGCGCGCATGCGCCGCGCACTGGCCGCCGCCGGCGCCGACTGGCGCGATGTCGCCGACCGCGAGGCCCAGGCCATCGCCGACGAGGACCTGGCGGCCAACCGCCATATGGGCGCGCTGGGCGCGGCCCTGATCGCGCCGGGCAGCGGCGTGCTGACCCATTGCAACACCGGTTCGCGGGCCACCGCCGGATTCGGCACCGCCCTGGGCGTGATCCGCGCCGGCATGGCCGAAGGCCGGATCGCGAAGGTCTATGCCGGCGAGACACGGCCCTGGCTGCAGGGCGCCCGCCTGACCGTGTGGGAGCTGCAGCAGGACGGCATCGACGCCACCCTGATCGCCGACTCGGCCGCTGCCCACCTGATGAAGACCGGTGCGGTGCAGTGGGTGGTCGTCGGTGCCGACCGCATCTGCGCCAATGGCGACACCGCCAACAAGATCGGCACCTACCAGCTGGCCATCGCCGCCCGCCACCATGGGGTGAAGTTCATGGTGGTGGCGCCGTCCTCGACCGTGGACCTGGACACCGCCAGCGGCGAGGCGATCGAGATCGAACAGCGCGACCCCGGCGAGCTGCACGGCCTGGGTGGCGTGCGCACCGTGGCCGAGGGCATCGCCGCCTGGAACCCGGTGTTCGACGTCACTCCCGCGGAGCTGATCGACGCCATCGTGACCGAGCGTGGCGTGGTCGAGCGTCCCGATCCGGGAAAGTTGCGGGCGCTGTTCGCCGCCTGATCCGTGCCCCCGGTCCGCCGCCCGGACCCGCCAGCGGGTGGGCGACGGCGGGGAAGGGGGCCATGCCGGGGCCTGTCGCCGCGAAATGCCTGCCGGACGGGTGCCGTCCGTCGCGCAAGTGCTTGTTTATGCGTGGAAACCGGCCCTTCGGGAGGGTCTGGTGTGCTACAATCGACCACTTGCCCGAAGCGGTCCGTTGCGCCCGGCGTGGTTGCCGCCGCTTCCGCCGACCGAACCAGTCTGAAGAGTCCAGATGACCGATCTCGCCAAAGAAATCATCCCGGTAAACCTGGAAGACGAGATGCGTCGCAGCTACCTCGATTACGCCATGAGCGTGATCGTGGGCCGCGCGCTCCCGGACGTGCGGGATGGCCTGAAGCCGGTGCATCGCCGCGTGCTTTTCGCGATGAACGAGCTGGGCGCGCACAGCAACAAGCCGTACTACAAGTCGGCGCGTATCGTCGGTGACGTGATCGGTAAGTACCACCCGCACGGCGACCAGTCGGTGTACGACACCCTGGTGCGCATGGCCCAGCCGTTCTCGCTGCGCTACCTGCTGGTGGATGGCCAGGGCAACTTCGGTTCGGTCGACGGCGACTCGGCCGCGGCCATGCGTTACACCGAGGCGCGCATGTCGCGCCTGACCCACGAGCTGATGGCGGATATCGACAAGGAAACGGTCGATTTCCAGCCCAACTACGACGAGAAGGAGCTGGAGCCGACGGTCATGCCGACCCGGTTCCCGAACCTGCTGGTCAACGGCTCGGCCGGTATCGCCGTGGGCATGGCCACCAACATCCCGCCGCACAACCTCACCGAGGTGGTGAACGGCCTGCTGGCGCTGATCGACGATCCGGAGCTGGATGTCGAGGCGCTGATGCAGTACATCCCCGGCCCGGATTTCCCCACCGCCGGCATCATCAACGGCGTGGCCGGCATCCAGCTGGCCTACCGCACCGGCCGTGGCCGCGTGCGCATCCGCGCCAAGGCCGATATCGAGGTGGCCGACAACGGCCGCGAGTCGATCATCGTCACCGAGATCCCGTACCAGGTGAACAAGGCGCGGCTGATCGAGAAGATCGCCGAGCTGGTCAAGGAAAAGAAGATCGAGGGCATCTCGGAGCTGCGCGACGAGTCCGACAAGGACGGCATGCGCATCTACATCGAGGTCAAGCGCGGCGAGTCCGCCGAGGTGGTGCTCAACAACCTCTACCAGCAGACCCAGCTGGAGTCGGTGTTCGGCATCAACATGGTGGCGCTGGTCGACGGCCGCCCGCAGCTGGTCAACCTCAAGCAGATCCTCGAGGCCTTCCTGCGCCACCGCCGCGAGGTGGTGACCCGCCGCACCATCTTCGAACTGCGCAAGGCCCGCGCCCGTGCCCACGTGCTGGAAGGCCTGACCGTCGCGCTGGCCAACATCGACGAGATGATCGAGCTGATCAAGACGTCGGAGAACCCGCAGGTCGCCAAGGAGCGCATGCTCGGCCGCACCTGGGAGCCGGGCCTGGTCGGCGCGCTGCTGGCCGCCACCGGCGCCGAGGCCTCGCGTCCGGACGACCTGCCGGCCGGCGTCGGCCTGGTCGAGGGCAGGTACCGCCTGACCGAGGTCCAGGCCCAGCAGATCCTGGAGATGCGCCTGCACCGCCTGACCGGCCTGGAGCAGGAGAAGCTCACCGAGGAATACCGCCAGCTGCTGGAGACCATCCGCGGCCTGATCGAGATCCTCGAGGATCCGGAAGTGCTGCTGCAGGTGATCCGCAACGAGCTCAACGAACTGAAGGCCGAGTACGGCGACGACCGCCGCAGCGAGATCCGCGCCAGCGAGGAGGATCTCGACATCCTCGACCTGATCGCGCCGGAGGATGTGGTGGTCACCCTGTCGCACGCCGGCTACGCCAAGCGCCAGCCGGTGTCGGCCTACCGCGCACAGAAGCGCGGCGGCCGTGGCCGCGCCGCCGCCGCGACCAAGGACGAGGATTTCATCGACCGGCTGTGGCTGGTCAACACCCACGACACCCTGCTGACCTTCACCAGCAGCGGCAAGGTGTTCTGGCTGCCGGTGCACCAGCTGCCGGAGGCCGGTTCCAACGCCCGTGGCCGTCCGATCATCAACTGGATCCCGCTGGAGGAAGGCGAGCGGGTGCAGGCCGTACTGCCGGTGCGCGAGTACGCGGAAGGGTTCTACGTGTTCTTCGCCACCCGCAACGGCACGGTGAAGAAGACCCCGCTGACCGAGTTCGCCTTCCGCCTGGCGCGCGGCAAGATCGCGATCAACCTGGACGACGGCGACAACCTGGTCGGCGTGGCCCTGACCGACGGCGGCCGCGACGTGATGCTGTTCGCCTCCAACGGCAAGGCCGTGCGCTTCGACGAGTCGGAGGTGCGCGCCATGGGCCGTACCGCCACCGGCGTGCGCGGCATCCGCCTGGCCGAGGGCGAGCACGTGGTCAGCCTGGTGGTGCCGGACGGCGAGGGCGACATCCTCACCGCCTCCGAGCGCGGCTACGGCAAGCGCACCCCGCTGTCGGAGTACCCGAAGAAGGGCCGCGGCACCCAGGGCGTGATCGCGATCCAGACCACCGAGCGCAACGGCAGGCTGGTCGGCGCGATCCAGCTGTCCGAGCAGCACGAGGTCCTGCTGATCTCCGACGGCGGCACCCTGGTGCGCACCCGCGCCTCGGAGATCTCGCAGGTCGGCCGCAACACCCAGGGCGTGACCCTGATCCGCCTGGGCGAGGGCGAGTCGCTGCAGGCCGTCGAGCGCGTGGACGCGTCGCTGGACGATGCCGCGGACGAGGGCGCCCAGGCCGAGGCCGGGGATGCGCAGTCGTCCGGGGCCGAGGCGACGCCGGCGGGCTGACCTCCTCCCGGCGGCACATGCGACAAGGGCGGCCCTGGGCCGCCCTTGTCGTATCCGGTCATGGTGGATCGGTCGCGTTACTGCGTGCGGCACTGCCGCCAGCGGACCTGCTCGTCGCGGCCGGGGCGGGGATTGAGCTGGACCCGCACGGTGCGCAGCGCCGGGTAGCGCTCCAGTTCCGCGCAGATCAGCGGCCAGATCGCGTCGATGCTGCCGGTGCGCTCCACCACCAGGGTGTTGTGGGTCATCCAGTGGGTGCGGCCGATGCCCGGCTGCAGCGACACCGCACGCACGACCTCGCTGCGGTAGAACTGCAGGGTTTCATCGTCCGGGAACGCTTCGATGTCCGCATCCTCGGGCAGCGGGCCGGAAACGGCCGGAAGCGCCGGCTCGCGGGTGGCTTCGGTGGGGGGCTGGGCCGGAACGGCGGCAGCCGCTTCCCTGCGCGCGGCCAGCGTCCCGGCCAGCGATTGTCCCAGGGCAGGCCCCCAGAGCGCGGTCGCGACGCCCAGCAGCAGCGCCGCCAGGACCGCGACGACGCTTTCCAGGCGCGCGCGGCGGTCGGCGCCGGCCTCGACCTGGCTGCGCAGTTCGGTCGACAGGTAGGGGCGGAGCAGCGGCCACAGGCGGCGGCCGTCGATCACCTCCACGCCATGGCGGGCGGCGGAAGCGAGCGCGCGTGCACGGACGCGGCCTTCGGTCAGCAGGATGCCGTGTCGCGCGCCGGCGGCTTCCATCTCCTCGGCCAGTTCGCGCACATGGTTGTCGCCGAGGTGGTAGGCGAGGCCGTGCTTGCAGGACAGCAGCCAGCGCTGGCTGCCGTCGGTCATGACCAGGCGGCTTCCGCGCCCATCGCCGCCGGGATCATCGCCGTCGCGGCCACCGTGGCGCAGGCCGCGCTGCTGCATGGCCTGGCCCACCAGGGTGGCGAACTCGCGCCAGCGCAGCCCGGCAAGCGCATGCAGGCCGGCCACGGTGGCGTTGCCACGACGGCGCACGAACCAGATATAGGGCAGGCCCACGGAAACCGTGAGCAGGGCAAGAGCGCCCCCCAACACCCATGCCGACATATTTCCCCGTTACTTCTTCATGGTTTTTGCCGGATGGTACACACGCCCGGCTTGCTGGTGGCTTACGGACACGAAAAGGCCCGCCAGTCCGAAGCCGAGAGGGGAGGGGAGCAAACGGCGAGGGGACTGGCGGGCCGGCTTCGATTCTGCCGAAGCGATTTGTGCTTTGCAACAATGCGGTATTAACACCAACAGAATGCTGCGTTAGCCGATATTCGCATCCGGATGCGTATGGATATTGCCCGCCGTCGGCGCCGGAGGCACCACCGGCTCCGGCTGCGCGGCGGTGCGCAGCCGGAGCTCGCGGGTCAGCGCGTCGATGCGTGCGCCGAGCGCATCGAAGTCCTCGCGCGTGGGCACGTCCATCTGCCGCAACGCCTGCTGCACGCGATGCTCGAACGAGCGGCCGACGCTGTCCCAGGCCTCGTTGGCCTTGGCCGTGACCCGGCCCAGGGCGCCGTCCAGGGCCTGGCGCAGGCTTTCCAGGCGCGCCGCGGCGCTGGCGCTGGAGGCGTCCTGGCCTTCGCCGACCGCGCGGCCTTCCTCGGCCAGCTGCTCGAAGATACGGCTGCCCTCGGCCTGCGCGCGCGCCAGCGCGCCGATCCCGGCCAGCCATACCTGCTGGGCCGAGTCGCCCAGTTCGCGGGCAAACCGCCCGGCCTGGGCCTGGATGTCGGCGGCGCTGGGGATTTCGCGGTGGCGGTTTTCAGCAGTCATGGCCGGATCCTCGCGTGTGGGAAACACGCGCCAGTGTCCCGGCCGCACCGCAAAGGCGGCGTGATCCTCAGTCGAGCTTTTCCGCGAGCACGCGGCGGATCTCGGCCTCGACCAGGCCCTTGAGCGCCGAGAACAGGAAGCCCAGTTCGGCCTGGACCCGGACCTTGCCGGGGAGCATCTCGATCCGCCCGTCGATCCCCGGGCCGCCCAGGGCCAGGGCATCGCCCTCCCAGCGGCTGGACAGGCCGTGCCGCTCCTGCAGCTTGGCGGCGATGCCTTCCACCGCCTGGCGGACCTGTTCGGGCGTGCGCGAATGGGCGTGTTCGATGTCGATGCGGGACAAGTCCTGGGCTCCGGGGTGCAAGGGACGGGGCGCGGCCGCACGTGGAACTGGCGGCTGGCGCGATGGCGCTGATAGTCTGCCACGCATGCAAGAACACGCACTGCACCTGCACTTCAGCAATCGCCAGCAGCCCGACCACCCGCTCGCCGCGGGGGTGCTGCGCCTGGTCCGCCAGGCCAACGGGACGCTGGGCCTGGGCGAGGCGCCCGGGGCGCTGCTGGCCCAGTTCTGCCTGGACCGGCGGGGGTTGTGGCTGCAGGTGGCCAATGGCGCGCGCGGCATCCACGTCAACGGTCGCCCGGTGCGGCGCATGGCGCTGCTGCGCGCCGGCGATGCCGTGTACGCCGATGGGGTGGAGCTGCTGGTGCGCGCGGCGCCGCGCCAGGCGACGGAGTTGCAGCAGGCAGCGGCCGCCAGCGTGCACGAGGCCTGCGCCGTGTTGCGCGGCGTCGGCGGTGCGCACCACGGCCGCAGCTTCACCCTGGGCCAGGCCCGGGTGGTCGGTTCGATGCGCGAGGCGGACATCCGCATCGACGAGCCCACGTTCGCGCCACGCCACGCGGTGCTCGAACGCCAGGGGGGCGCCGTGCTGCTGCGCGACCTGGGCTCGGCCGAGGGCAGCGTGGTCAAGGGCGTCCCGGTACGCGACGCGGTGCTGGCGCACGGCGACCAGGTGGTGGTCGAAGGCCAGCATCGGTTCGTGGTCGAGTTCCCGGCCGCCGCGCCGCGGGTCGCGGACGAAGAGGCCGCGCGCCGGCCCGTTCCGGCGCAGCCGACGGCGCCGGCCCGCAGCGGCGTGCGCCTACCGTGGCTGCTGCTGGCCGCGATCCTGCTCGCGGGCGCGCTCAGCGCGCTGCTGTGGTTCGGCGCGCCCTGAGTTTCAGTACCACGCGCCAGCCGAGCAGCACGGCGAGGATGCCGGCATACAGTGCCGGTTCGCGGATGTCGGATTTCACCAGCCACCAGAAATGCAGCACCGCCAGCACGCCGATGGCGTAGACGGCGCGGTGCAGCTGGCCCCAGCGCCGGCCCAGACGGCGCATCCAGCCCTGGGTCGAGGTCACCGCCAGCGGCACCAGCAGCAGCCAGGCCAGGAATCCGACGGTGATGAAGGGGCGCTTGGCGATGTCCTCGAACAGCTGCATCCAGTAGCCACCCAGGTCCAGGGCCAGGTACGCCGCCAGGTGCAGCGAGGCGTAGGAGAACGCGTACAGCCCCAGCATGCGCCGGAACCGCAGCAGCACCGCCTGGCCGGTGAGCCGGCGCAGCGGGGTGATGGCCAGGGTGAGCAGCAGCAGGCGCAGGGCCCACAGGCCCGTGAAGTGTTCGATCTCGGCCACCGGGTCCGCTCCGAGCGCGTCGCTGCCCGTGCGCCAGACCTCGGCGACCTGCCAGGCCAGCCATGCCGCCGGTGCCAGGGCCAGGGCATGCACCGTGGCCTTCGCCGCCAGCATCCCGGGCGTGGCCCCCGTGCGCCTGCGCCCCGGCGTGGCCGGCGGCCGGCTCAGAACCACTTGCGCAGGTCCATGCCGGCGTACAGCGCGGCGACCTGGTCGGCGTAGCCGTTGAACGGCTGGGTGGGAATGCGGCCGGCGAACAGCCTGCTCTTCGTCCCGGCGATGCGGCGCTCGGTCTTCTGGCTCCAGCGGGGATGGTCCACGGCCGGATTGACGTTGGAAAAGAAGCCGTACTCCGAAGGCTGCAGCTCGTTCCACGCCGTCTTCGGCATGCGTTCGGTGAAGCGGATGGCGACGATCGACTTGATCGACTTGAAACCGTATTTCCACGGCACCACCAGGCGCAGCGGCGCGCCGTTCTGCTGCGGCAGCGGTTTGCCATACAGGCCCGTCGCCAGCAGGGTCAGCGGATGCATGGCCTCGTCGATGCGCAGGCCCTCGCGGTACGGCCAGTCGATCGAGCGGTAGCGGATGCCGGGCATCTGCTGTGGATCGGCCAGGGTGGTAAAGGCCACGTACTTTGCTTTCGAGGTCGGCTCGAAGCGCTTCAGCACCTCGCCCAGCGGCACGCCGGTCCACGGGATCACCATGGACCAGCCTTCCACGCAGCGCAGGCGGTAGATCCGCTCCTCGGGGGCAATGCCGCGCAGCAGGTCCTCCAGCCCGATCGTGCCCGGCTTCGCGCACTCGCCATCGACCGCCACCGACCAGGGCGCGGTGCGCAGGGTCTTCGCCGCACGCGACGGATCGTCCTTGTTGGTGCCGAATTCGTAGAAGTTGTTGTAGCTGGTGATGTCCTCGTAGCGGGTCGGCTCCTCGCTGGTACTGAACCCGGCGCGGGCCTGGGCGCGGGTGGTGCGGGTCGACGGAGGAGGCGGCGGTTCGGCCTCGGCGCATCCGGACAGGCCCAGCAGCGGGCTGGCGGCGAGCATTCCCAGGAGCCGGCGGCGGTCGCGGTAGACCGCTTCGTCGGTGATCTCGCTGGCGGGAATCCGGGGCAGGTTGCGCAGGCGCATGGGGGCGATTCCAGACAGGTGCGGGGATTACGACCACGGTCGCGGCGGGACGGTTCCCCGGCGCTTCCGGGGGCGGGCTTGGTTGCGCCCGCAACTGGTGCACTGCGGCATACTACGGGCCCCTTCGTTATGGGTGCTTCATGACGCGCGCGTACAACTTCAGTGCCGGCCCTGCGACGTTGCCGGAAGCGGTCCTGCGCCAGGCGCAGGCGGAGATGCTGGACTGGAACGGGACGGGCGCGTCGATCGTCGAGCTCAGCCACCGCGGCGCCGAGTTCATGGCGGTGGCGGCCCAGGCCGAGGCCGACCTGCGCACCCTGATGTCCATCCCGGACGACTACGCCGTGCTGTTCCTGGCCGGTGGCGCGACCACCCAGCAGGCGCTGATCGCGCTGAACTTCGCCGCGCCGGGGCAGGCCGCCGATTACGTGGTCACCGGCCACTGGAGCAAGACCGCGATCAGGCAGGTCAGGCCCTACGTCAACGTGCACGTGGCCGCCAGCAGCGAGGACCCGGACGGCGGCTTCCGCAGCATCCCGCCGCGCGAGCAGTGGCAGCTCAGCGGTGACGCGGCCTACGTGCACATCACCGCCAACGAGACCATCCATGGCGTCGAGTACCGCGACACTCCGGACGTGGGCGGGGTGCCGCTGTTCGCCGACTTCAGCTCCTCGATCGCTTCCGAGCCGATCGATGTTTCGAAGTACGGCCTGATCTACGCCGGCGCGCAGAAGAACCTGGGCCCGGTCGGCATCTCGGTGCTGGTCGTGCGCCGCGACCTGCTGGAGCGCGCCGGCCAGCCGCGCGCCGACATCTTCAACTACGCCTCCCACGCGGCGCGCGACTCGATGCTCAACACGCCGCCGACCTGGAACTGGTACCTGCTTGGCCTGACCGTGCGCTGGATGCTGGAGCAGGGCGGCGTGGAGGAATTCGCCCGCCGCAACGCGGCCAAGTCGGCGCTGGTCTACGGGGCCATCGACGGCTCCGGCGGCTTCTACCGCAACGAGGTGGCGCCGGAGGTGCGTTCGCGCATGAACATCCCGTTCTTCCTGCCGGACGAAACGCTGACCGCGCGCTTCGTCAGCGAATCGAAGGCGGCCGGCCTGCTGGCGCTGAAGGGCCACAAGGCCGTCGGCGGCCTGCGCGCCTCGCTGTACAACGCCATGCCGCTGGAGGGTGCCCAGGCACTGGTCGATTTCATGGCCGACTTCCAGCGCCGCAACGGCTGATCCCCACGAACGCACGCGACGGCCCCGGCCGCCGCCCGCGACAACGGAACTTTCGATGGCAACCAGCAAGAGCAAGAAGGACAGCGCGAAGAAGCCGGTCCAGCCCGCGCGCAGCAAGGCAGCCCGGGCGGCAGCCTCGCGCGAGCCGGCCCCGCCGGTGCTGGCCGACGTGCGCGCCCGGATCGACGGCATCGACCGCCAGATCCAGGAATTGATCGCGCAGCGCGCGCGCTTCGCCCTGCAGGTCGGCAAGGCCAAGGGCAAGCTGGCCGCGGCGGTGGACTACTACCGTCCCGAGCGCGAGGCCCAGGTGCTGCGCATGGTGGTGGACCGCAACGAGGGCCCGCTGTCGGACGAGGTCCTGGTGCATGTGTTCCGCGAGATCATGTCCGCCTGCCTGGCCCAGCAGGAGCCGCTGAAGATCGGCTACCTCGGCCCGGAGGGCACCTTCAGCCAGCAGGCCGTGCTCAAGCACTTCGGCCGCTCGGCGCACGGGCTGCCGCTGGGCAGCATCGAGGAGGTGTTCCAGGAAGTCGACGCCGGCAACGCCGACTTCGGCGTGGTGCCGGTGGAGAACTCGGGGCAGGGCACGATCCAGGTGACGCTGGACATGTTCCTGACCTCGCCGTTGAAGATCTGCGGCGAGGTGGAGCTGAAGGTGCACCAGTACCTGCTGTCGCGCAGTGGCCGGATCGAGGACATCGAACGCATCTACGCCCATCCGCAGGCCTTCGCCCAGACCGCGGGCTGGCTGCGCGCCAACCTGCCGAAGGTGGAGAAGATCCCGGTGTCGAGCAATGCCGAGGGCGCGCGCCGCGCGCGCGGTGCCGACGACGCGGCCGCGATCGCGGGCGAGAGCGCCGCGCACGTGTATGGCCTGAAGAAGGTCATCATGCAGCCGATCCAGGACGACCGGGACAACACCACGCGCTTCCTGGTCATCGGCCGCCGGCTGTTCCCGCCGTCCGGCCACGACCGCACCTCGATCCTGGTGTTCATCCACGACAAGCCCGGCGCGCTGTTCGACGTGCTCAGCCCGTTCGCGCGCCACGGCATCAGCATGAACCGCATCGAGTCGCGTCCTTCGCACCAGGCCAAGTGGGAGTACGCGTTCTTCATCGACCTGGCCGGCCATGTCGAGGACGAGGCGATGAAGAAGGCGCTGGCCGAGCTGGACCGGCACGTGGCCAAGGTCAAGGTGCTGGGTTCGTATCCTGTCGCGGTGCCGTAAGGGCTCATTCGTGATTCGTCATTCGTGATTCGTGATTCGTGATTGGTGATTGGTGATTGGTGATTGGTGATTGGTGATTGGTGATTCGTTCGCGGTGCTGGAAGGCGCCGGGCGTGCAGACGATGGAGAGCTGATGTCGCAGTCTTCGCAACACTGGATCGCAAGCGCGGGGCAGTCGCTGCGCGGCACGCTGGAGATTCCCGGCGACAAGTCGATTTCGCACCGCGCGGTGATGTTCGCCGCGCTGGCCGACGGCACCTCCACCATCGACGGCTTCCTGGAGGGCGAGGACACCCGCGCCACCGCGGCGATCTTCGAGCGGCTGGGCGTGCGCATCGAGACGCCGACGCCATCGCGGCGCATCGTCCACGGCGTGGGCGTGGACGGGCTGAAGCCCGCCGGCGGGCCGCTGGACTGCGGCAACGCCGGTACCGGCATGCGCCTGCTGGCCGGCCTGCTGGCCGGGCAGGCGTTCGACAGCGTGCTGGTCGGCGATGCGTCGCTGTCCAGGCGCCCGATGCGCCGGGTCACCGTGCCGCTGGCGCAGATGGGCGCGAAGATCGATACCGGCGAGGAAGGCCGGCCGCCGCTGCAGATCCATGGCGGGCAGGCGCTGCACGGGATCGACTACACGCTCCCGGTGGCCAGCGCCCAGGTCAAGTCGGCGCTGCTGCTGGCCGGCCTCTACGCCCAGGGCGAAACCTTGGTCACCGAACCGCACCCGACCCGCGACTACACCGAACGCATGCTCGCCGCGTTCGGCGTGGACATCGAGTTCTCGCCCGGCTACGCCCGCCTGCGCGGTGGCCAGCGCCTGCGCGCCACCGACATCGCGGTGCCGGCGGACTTTTCCTCCGCTGCGTTCTTCCTGGTGGCCGCCAGCATCGTGCCCGGCTCGGAGCTGCGGCTGAAGGCGGTCGGCCTCAATCCGCGTCGCACCGGCCTGCTGCACGCGTTGCGGCTGATGGGGGCGGACATCGCCGAGGAGAATCCGTCCACCCATGGCGGCGAGCCGGTGGCCGACCTGGTGGTGCGGCATGCGCCGCTGCGCGGGATCGAGGTGCCCGAAGCCCTCGTGCCGGACATGATCGACGAGTTCCCGGCACTGTTCATCGCTGCAGCCTGCGCCGATGGGCCGACCGTGGTGCGCGGCGCCGCCGAGCTGCGGGTCAAGGAATCCGACCGCCTGGCCGCGATGGCCGGTGGCCTGCGCACGCTGGGACTGCGGGTGGACGAGACGCCGGACGGCGCCACCATCCATCCCGGCCAGCTGCACGGAGGCACGATCGAGAGCCTGCACGACCACCGCATCGCCATGTCCTTCGCGGTGGCGGGGCAGCGCTCGGACGGCCAGGTCCGGATCAACGACGTGGCCACGGTAGCCACCTCGTTCCCCGGCTTCGACCAGCTGGCCCGCGGCTGCGGCTTCGGCCTCCAGGGATAGGCGGGCCAAGGCCGGCCGGGGCGGGGATCAGCCGCGGCGGAATTCGACTGGCAGGTGGACGGTGGACGGCACCGCCTCGCCCCCGCGCATCGCCGGTTCGAAGCGCCACTGTCGCGCCGCTTCGATCGCGGCGCGGTCGAACGCAGGGTCCTGGCTGCCGGAACGCCCGATCACCTGCACGTCCATGGGGCGCCCGTCCACGCCAATGAGGATGCTCAGCAGGACATCGCCCTCGCTGCCGTTGCGCAGGGCGGCGCGCGGATAGCGGGGCACGGGGTTGCCGGCCAGCGGCCTTGGTGCCCGGTCCATGGCCTGCCCGGATCCGTCGGGATCCGCGAGGGCGGACATGCCGCCGCCGCCCGCGTCCATGGACGCGATGGCATCGGGGCTCGTACGCGTCTGCCCGTCGCGGCCTGCATGCCAGGCGATGGCCATCGCAACCAGGGCCGCCAGGACCGCGCCAACGACCACAGGCGAAGCGCGCCGGGTCGCGGCCGCCCTGGAGGGTGCGTGCGGACGTCCGCTGTCGTAGTAGGTACCCATGGCTTTCCCCGGTTCGTTGGCTGCGAACCGAGTCTGGACAGGGGCGTGTGTCGGGAATGTGGTCGGGCGATGAACCTGGCGCGACATGGCCATACGGTTCATCGCCATGAGTGGCGCGTCTATTCGGTCTCGAATTCCACCGGGACGGTCGCATAGCCCGGGATTGCGCGTCCCTCGGCGTCGCGCGCGGGCTGGAAGCGCCAGCGCAGGGCCGCTTCGGCGGCAGCGCGGTCGAGGTCGCGCGAGCCGCTGCGCTCGACGATCTCCACGTCGCCGGCGCGGCCTTCCGCATCCACCTGGACGCGCAGGACCACCGTGCCGCGTTCGCCGCGCCTCAGTGCCCTGGAGGGATAGCGGGGCGCCGGCTGGTCGGGCAGCAGCTCCGGTGCCTGCACCGGGCCTGCCGACGCCACCGGCGCCGCGGGCTCCACGCTGGGAGGCAGTTCGGCCTGGGGTTCGGGTTGCGGAGGGGGCGCCGGCGCCGGTTCCTCCACCAGCCTGGCTTCCTCGCCATCGTCGGCCTGCGGCAATGGCGCGCTGGTGCCGGCAGGCATCGGCGCGGGCAGCGGATCGGAGGGCAGGGCGGCCAGCGCGGCCGCCGGGGCGGCTTCCCCCGGGGCCGGTTCGCCCGACTGGCGGGTCACCACCAGCAGGAACAGTACCCAGCCCAGCACGAAGGCGGCGGCGACCACCGCCCAGCGGCCCTGGACCAGATGCGCCAGTGCGCCCGCGGGATGTTCGTCGGTTCGGCTCATGCGCCCGATTCTGGCACAGCCCCGCGCCACGGGCGGGCGCGGGCGCTGCCGGTTGGGGGATAATGCACGCCTCCTTCCGCCTTCCTGGCCCCCGCAATGCTCGACCCCAGCCTGCTCCGTTCCCAGATCGCCGCCACCGCCGAACGCCTCGCCACGCGCGGCTTCGTCCTCGACACGCAGGCGCTGGAGTCGCTCGAGTCCGAGCGCAAGGCGATCCAGGTACGGACCCAGGAACTGCAGAACCTGCGCAACACCCGCTCCAAGGCGATCGGCCAGGCCAAGGCCAAGGGCGAGGACGTGTCCGCGCTGCTGGCCGAGGTCGCCGGCTTCGGCGACGAGTTGAAGACGTCCGAGGCGCGCCTGGAGGAAATCCGCGGCAAGCTCGAAGCCCTGACCCAGGGCATCCCGAACCTGCCGGCCGACGAGGTTCCGCTGGGCGAGGACGAGTCCGGCAACGTCGAGCAGCACCGCCACGGCACGCCGCGCAGCTTCGACTTCGAGGTCAAGGACCACGTCGAGCTGGGTGCGCGCAACGGCTGGCTGGATGCCGACACCGCGGCCAAGCTGAGCGGCGCGCGCTTCACCGTGCTGCGCGGCCAGCTGGCGCGCCTGCATCGCGCCCTGGCCCAGTTCATGCTGGACCTGCATACCGGCGAGCACGGCTACGAGGAAACCAACGTGCCGGTGATCGTCA
This sequence comes from Pseudoxanthomonas suwonensis, assembly GCF_010093235.1. Taxonomy (GTDB): domain Bacteria; phylum Pseudomonadota; class Gammaproteobacteria; order Xanthomonadales; family Xanthomonadaceae; genus Pseudoxanthomonas; species Pseudoxanthomonas suwonensis. The sequence goes on from NZ_PDWP01000012.1 coordinate 18,993, forward strand.
ACGCCGACGCGCTGTACGGCACCGGCCAGCTGCCCAAGTTCGAGGAGGACCTGTTCTCCACCCAGCTGGGCGAGCACCGCCGCTACCTGATCCCGACCTCGGAAGTGCCGCTGACCAACATCGTGCGCGACGAGATCCTGGGCGAGGAGCGGCTGCCGCTGCGCATGACCGCCCATTCGATGTGCTTCCGCTCCGAGGCCGGCAGCGGCGGCCGCGACGTGCGCGGCATGATCCGCCAGCACCAGTTCGAGAAGGTGGAGCTGGTCTCGATCACCCGCCCGGAGGACAGCGACGCCGAGCACGAGCGCATGACCCGCTGTGCCGAGGTGGTGCTGGAAAAGCTGGGGCTGCCGTACCGCCGCGTGCTGCTGTGCACCGGTGACATGGGCTTCTCCGCGCGCAAGACCTACGACCTTGAGGTCTGGCTGCCGTCGCAGCAGACCTACCGCGAGATCTCCTCCTGCTCCAACTGCGGCGACTTCCAGGCCCGCCGCATGCAGGCGCGCTGGCGCAACCCGGCCACCGGCAAGCCGGAGCTGGTGCACACGCTCAACGGTTCGGGCGTCGCGGTGGGCCGTGCGCTCATCGCGGTGATGGAGAACTACCAGAACGCCGACGGCTCGATCAACGTTCCCGAAGTGCTGCGCCCGTACATGGCCGGCGCCGAGCGCATCGCATGAAGGCGGTGCAGGCGACGCAGGCGCCCAACCGCGCGCGCGCGGCTGGGCTGGACGCCGCGCGGTTCGTGCTGATCGTGCTGGTGGTGGCGGGGCACCTGATCGAACAGCTGCCCCATGCCCCGCACCTGGCGGTCCTGTACCGCTTCATCTACCTTTTCCACATGCCCGCCTTCGTGTTCCTGTCGGGCATGGTGGCGTCCGATGAACTGGACAGATGGCGGGCGCGCAGACTGCTGTTCGGCATCGGCGGCGTGTACCTGCTGCACCAGACCCTGGCCAGGGCGCTGGAGGCTTGGCTGTCGGGCAAGGCATTCGCCTACCAGCCCGAGCTCCCGTACTGGGCGCTGTGGTACCTGATGAGCCTGGTGTGGTGGCGGCTGTCGCTGCCGTTGCTGGCGACGTTGCGCCAACCTCTGCTGTGGGCCATCGGCCTGGCGCTGCTGGCGGGCGTCTGGCCCGCGGCGGGCTACGGCTGGTCGCTGTCGCGCACCCTCGCGTTCCTGCCGTTCTTCGTCGCCGGCCATCTGTGGGCGCGTGGCCAGGGCATGCGCCTGCCGAGCATCTCCTGGCCAGTGGCGGCCATGATGCTGGGCGTGCTGCTGGTCGTGGCGTGGCTGACCCGCGGCTTCCATCTGCAGTGGTACTACAACGGCGCCGGCTACGCGACGCTGTGGCCGGACCCTTGGCACGGGTTCGCCTGGCGTGCCGTTTACCTGGCGGTGGCTGGGTTGGGCGTGGCCGCGGTGCTGGCGCTGTGCGCGCGGACGGAGGGACGCTGGGTGGTGCTGGGCCAGTACAGCATGGCGGCCTACCTGCTGCACATGTACCTGGTGAAGTACGCGGCGTACGCCGGCTGGTTCAAGCCGCTGGGCATACTGCCCGTGGGGCTGCGCTTCGCCGTGCTGCTGGTGCTCTCGGCGGCGATCGCCGCCTGCTTCTGCCTGGTGGGCCGCCGTGTACCCTGGTTGTTCGACCTGGACTGGCTGTACCGCTGGCTGGGGCGTCAGTCTGAAGGCGGGCAGGTCCCCACGGGCGGCTGGCGGCAGCACGCCCCGGCCGGCACGGGGCCCGCAGACCCCGTGCCGCGCGGTGGCACCTAGGCGGCTTGGGACACGGTCCCAACCGCGGCCGGAATGGCGGCGCGGGCGGCGGCCAGCGCCTCGGTGCGGTGCTGCGGCGACAGCGACACGCCCTCGGCGCGCACGAACTGCAGGTCGTCGATGCCCAGGAAGGCGAATACCTGGCGCAGGTAGGGCTCCTGGAAATCCGAGGGCGAATTGCTGTGCACGCCGCCGCGGGCGCTGGCGATGATCACCTTGCGGCCGCCGGCCAGGCCCTCGGGGCCATTGGCGGTGTAGCGGAAGGTGCGCCCGGCCACCGCGATGCGGTCGATCCAGGCCTTCAGCGTGGACGGGATGCCGAAGTTGTACATCGGCACGCCAATCACCACGATGGTGGCCGACAGGAACTGTTCCAGGACGCGCGCGGACTCCTCCGCCTCGGCCGGATCGGCCTTCGCCAGGCTGGCGCCGGTCAGGTGGGGCAGGGGATTGCTATCCAGGTCGCGGTACTCTACTTCCAGGCCTGGATGGCGGGCCTGCCACTGGGCGACGATGGCAGCGCTCAGCTCGCGGCTGACCGAGTTGGCGCCCAGTGCGCTGGAATCCAGATGCAGTAGTTTCATGGCTGTGCTCCTCTCTCTTTAGGCGGCGACGCCGCGGACGGGCACAGCTTCCATCGTTGCGCCAATGGAATAAAGGTGGTTATATGGCACCATCTGTTGCGTCTGTGGAGGCAGCGCCATGCAGGACCTGAACGACCTCTACTACTTCGCCATGGTCGTCGAGCACGGCGGCTTCGCCGCCGCCGAGCGCGCACTGGGCATCCCCAAGTCGCGCCTGAGCCGCCGCATCAGCCAGCTGGAGACCGACCTCGGCGTTCGCCTGTTGCAGCGTTCCACCCGTCGTTTCGCCGTTACCGACGTGGGCATGAGCGTGCATCGCCACGCGCAGACCATGCTTGCCGAGGCCCAGGCTGCACGCGAGGTGGTCGACCGGCTCAGTGCGGAGCCGCGCGGCCTGGTGCGGGTCAGCGTGCCGGTGGCCATCGCCCAGCAGCAGCTGCCGAAGCTGCTGCCGAAGTTCCTCGAGCAGTACCCGAAGGTGCGCCTGCAGCTGCACGTCAACAATCGCCGCGTCGACCTGATCAACGAAGGCTTCGACGTGGCCCTGCGCGTGCGCACGCGCCTGGACGACGACGGCAGCCTGGTCATGCGCAGCTTCGGCCAGATCCAGGAACTGATGGTGGCCAGTCCGAAGTACCTGGACCGCGCCGGCAGGCCTAAGGATCCGGCGGACCTGGCCTCGCACCTGACCCTGAGCATGCACGAGGACGAGGCGCACCAGCGCTGGGAGCTGCACGGCCCCAACGGCGAGGTGCGCCGCGTCGACAACCTGCAGCCGCGGGTGGCCGGCTTCGACTTCCCGCTGCTGCTGGCCATGGTCAAGGACGGCTTTGGCATCACCATGCTGCCGGAGACCGTCTGCGCCGAGGCCGTGCGCAACGGCGAGCTGGAAGTCGTGCTGCCGGAGTGGTCGCTGCCGCAGGGCATCTGCCATGCCGTGTTCGCATCGCGTCGCGGCCTGCTGCCGGCGGTGCGGGTGTTCATCGACTTCCTGGCCGAGCACCTGCCGAAGCAGATCGAGGCCTCGCGCCTGGACTGCGGCAACTGCGGCAACCGCGAAGCCATCACCGAGGTCGCCGAAGTCGTCGGCGCTGGCTGATCAGGCGCCCCGCGGCATGCGACAATCCCGCCCGGTCGCGACGGCCGGGGTCCGCAGGCGTGGGAACCGGCCGCGACGCGACCGGCGTGCCGGCGCAAGGCCCGGTTCCATTCCCGGGCGACAAGGTGGCACGCACCCCGGCGCGCCGCCAGGGCGGAAACGTTGGAAGCCGTACATCATGGCGGGCGGTCCGCGGATGCGGCTTGCCGGTGCGATGCGAAAGCAACGCTTGCGGCAGGGCGTGATGACCGTGGGGTCAGGCACGTCCCGGGCCCGCAGGCCCGACCCGGTCGAGGCGGAACGACCGGCACTGCGCAAGCAGTGCTTGCGATGACGCAGCCGAGGCAAGACCGGCGGCGCCGCGCAAGCGGCGTGGTAGTAGAGCGACAATTCGGAGAGATGGCCGAGCGGTTTAAGGCACCGGTCTTGACCCGGAGGCCGGCAGGCCGGAGGGCGCCTCGACGCAGTCGAGGCAAAACCGGCGGCGCCGCGCAAGCGGCGTGGTAGTAGAGCGACAATTCGGAGAGATGGCCGAGCGGTTTAAGGCACCGGTCTTGAAAACCGGCGAAGGGTCAAACCTTCCGTGGGTTCGAATCCCACTCTCTCCGCCACTTTTCCGGCGCCGCCGGCGGCCTGGTTGCCCGCCGGCGGCGTGGCTGCAACAGGGTTGTGCGAGCAACCGTTTCGCCCGTTTCCGAAGCTTGCTCCGCCCAGAACGGAACGCTAGGCTCAGTCGTGGGCATACCGAGGGAGCGGCATGACCATTCGCGTATTTCTGATCGACGACCATGCGCTGGTCAGGACGGGCCTGCGCATGATCCTGGGAGCCGAGACCGACATCGAGGTCGTCGGCGAAGCCGAGAACGGCGAGGACGCCCTGCGGCAGCTGCGAACGCTCAGGACCGACGTGGTGCTGTGCGACCTGCACCTGCCCGGCATCAGCGGCCTGGAAGTGACCGAACGCATCGTCAACGAGGGCCTGCCGGTCCGCGTGCTGATCGTCTCGGTCCTGGAGGATGGCCCCTTGCCCAAGCGCCTGCTGGACGTGGGCGCCTATGGCTACATCGGCAAGGCCGGCGACGCACGCGAGCTGTTGCGCGCGGTCCGCGACGTGGCCATGGGCAAGCGCTACCTGGGCAGCAGCGTGGCGCAGAACCTGGCTCTGGCTGGCGTCGAGGGCGGTGGCTCGCCGTTCGACGTGCTTTCGCCGCGCGAGCTGGAGGTGGCGATGCTGCTGGTCCAGGGCCTGCGCCAGGAAATGATCGCGCGCCGGCTCAAGCTCAGCGCCAAGACCGTCAACACCCATAAGTCGCGCCTGTTCGAGAAGATCGGCGTGCAGGACAGCATCGCCCTGGCGCGCCTGGCGGCCCGCTACGGGCTGATGGATCCGGGGCAGGCGCTGTAGCGACGCCGGTCCGACCCGCGGGGCGCCCGGTCCATGCGGACGGGCGCGTGGCGTGGTGCGGGAGGGCAGGTCGTTTGGCTGGCGTGGTCATCTGGCGCCGGGCGGCGGCTGCAGGGTGCGCGGATGTGCCCCGGTCGCGGCCGTCCTGTCCGTCCGCCCCCGACGACCACGGTTCGCACGAAGACACGCAAAAAAAGGCCCGCCATTGGCGGGCCTTTCCGTGTCGCCTCACTGGAGGATCAGGGCTGCGGGCGCGGTGCGTCCGTCTGCTCCTGTTCGCCCGGCTCTTCGGCCTTGGCGGCTTCCTCGGTGGCCTGGTCCTGCGACTGGGGGTCTCCCGGCCGCTGGTCGAACAGACCGGCAGTCGTGAACGGACCCGGATTCGCCGGCTCGTCCGCGGCCGGGGCTTCCTCTGCAACCTGCGGCTGGGCCTGCACCGTCTCGGCCGGCGATTCGCTGGCCGGGGCTTCCGCGGCGGCGACCGCGGCCGCGTCGGCGGGCGTGGTTTCCACCGCCGGCACCGGCGCGGCTTCCGGCTCGGCCGCGGCCTGGGCGGCGGCTTCGGCCGGGGCCGGCGTGGCAGTGGCGATCTCCTCGACGACAGCCTCGGCCGGGGCGACCGGCTCGGCGGCCGGGGCCGGGTCCGGGGTGGTGATCGCCACCGGGGCCGGGACGGCTTCGGCTTCCGCTTCCACCGCCGGCTGGGCGGTTTCAACCGCAGCCGGAGCCTCGGTAACCGCAGCGGTGGCCACCGGGGTGGCCGTATCGGCCTTCGCCTGCGGCGCGGGGGGCGTTTCGGCCCGGATCACGTCAGCGGCGGCGGCAGGAGCCGGCGTCGCCACCGCCGGTGCCGGCAGATCGTCGAAGTCGAACTCCGGCTGGTCGGCCGGGACGACCGGCGCGGCCGCGGAGGCGGCAACGTCGCCATCGCTGTCCTCGTCGCCCTCGGCGTCGTCGGACAGATCCTGCGCGCCCTCGGCGGCAGCACCTTCGGCGGCGGTGCCACGACGGCGGCGACGGCCACCACGGCGGCCGCGACGACGGCGGCTGCCGCCCTCGGCGGTCGCTGCCTCCTCGGTCGAGGGGGCTTCGGTGCCGGTCGCGGCGGACTGCGCAGCCTCGGTATCGGCTTCGGCCGGCTGCAGGGCGGTCGGCTCGAGCGCGGCCACGGCTGCCGGTGCGGCGATGGCAGCTGCGGTGGTCAGCGTGGCTTCGGCCTCGGCAGGGGCCTGCGTCGGCAGGCGCGCAGGCTGGGCCGCTTCCTCGGTGCGCTGGCGCTGCGGCTGCTGGGCGGGACGGGCAGCAGCGGCGTCGGCCGCGGCGGCCTCCGGCTGCTGCTTCGGCACGCGCTGGCCCTTGTCCTGCTTCGGCTGCTGCTTGTTGCTGCCGGCGTTGGCCTGCTGGGCGTTGCGGCCCTGCTGCTGCCCCTTGTCCTGCTTCTCCTGGCGTTCCTGCTTCTGGCCCTGCGGCTGCTGGCCCTGGGCGTTGCCGCCCTTGGCCTGCTGCTGGCCGCGCTTGCCACGGCCCTGGCCCTGCGGCTGGCCGTTGCCGGCCTGCTCGCCGCGTTCACGGCGCGGACGCTCGTTGCGGTTGCCGCGACCTTCGCCCTTGCCGGCGGCCGGGGTGCGCGCGGGCTTGGCCGGCGCCGGGGCCGGGTCGGCCGCGCCGAACAGGCGCTTGAGGAAGCCGACCACGCCGCCGCCCGTGCTTGGGGCGGGGACGGCGACCGGCGCGGGCGCCGGCTGCACCGGGGCCTCCTCGCGCTCCTCGCGCACCGGGGCCGGGCGCGGCGGGGCCACGCGGGTGACCGCCGGCGGCGGCGGGATGTTGAGCTGGGCCTTGGTCAGGGCATGCACCGGCAGCTTGCGCGGGGTGCCGCGCTGGTAGGACGGCTTGTTGCTCTCCTCGCCCAGCTCGTTCTCGCGCAGGCGGGTGACTTCGTAGTGCGGGGTCTGCAGCTGCTCGTCGGCGACGATGATGATCGGCGCGTCGTGGCGCTGCTCGATCTCGCGCAGGGCGCCACGCTTCTCGTTGAGCAGGAAGTTGGCGATCTCCACCGGGGCCTGGACCAGGACCTGCCCGGTGTTCTCCTTCATCGCGTGCTCCTCGGCGACGCGGATGATGGACAGCGACAGCGACTCGATGCTGCGCATGCGGCCGTGGCCTTCGCAGCGCGGGCACACGATCTGGCTGGACTCGCCGAGGCTGGCGCGCAGGCGCTGGCGGCTCATCTCCAGCAGGCCGAAGCGGCTGATGCGGCCGATCTGGACGCGCGCGCGGTCGTACTTGAGCGCGTTCTGCAGGCGATCCTCGACGGCACGCTGGTGCTTGGACGAGGACATGTCGATGAAGTCGATCACCACCAGGCCGCCCAGGTCGCGCAGGCGCAGCTGGCGGGCCACTTCCTCGGCCGCCTCCAGGTTGGTCTGGAACGCGGTCTCCTCGATGTCGCCGCCCTTGGTGGCGCGCGCCGAGTTGACGTCGATCGCGGTCAGGGCCTCGGTCTGGTCGATCACCAGGGCGCCGCCGGAGGGCAGGCGCACGGTGCGCTCGTAGGCGTTCTCGATCTGCGACTCGATCTGGAAGCGGTTGAACAGCGGGATGTCGTCGGTGTAGTGCTTGAGCTTGCGCAGGGTCTGCGGCATCACCTGTTCCATGAACTGCCGCGCGTCGTTGTACATCTCCTCGGTGTCGACCAGGATCTCGCCGATGTCGGCGCGCAGGTAGTCACGCAGGGCGCGGATGATCAGCCGCGATTCCTGGTAGATCAGGAACGGCGCCGGCTTGCTCAGGGCGGCCTCGGCGATCGCGCGCCAGGCGGCCAGCAGGTAGTCCAGGTCCCACTGCAGCTCTTCCGCGTCGCGGCCCACGCCGGCGGTGCGGATGATCACGCCCATCTCGTCGGGTATGTTCAGGGCGTCCATGGCGCGCTTGAGCTCGGCCCGGTCCTCGCCCTCGATCCGGCGCGAGACGCCGCCGGCGGTCGGGGAGTTGGGCATCAGCACCATGTAGCGGCCGGCCAGGGAGATGAACGTGGTCAGGGCCGCGCCCTTGTTGCCGCGCTCGTCCTTGTCCACCTGGACCACGACTTCCTGGCCCTCGCGCAACAGCTCGCGGATGCCGGCCTTGTTCGGGTCGACGCCGGCCTGGAAGTAGTCGCGGGAGATCTCCTTCAGCGGCAGGAAGCCGTGGCGCTCGGCGCCATAGTCGACGAAGGCCGCCTCGAGGGAGGGTTCGAGCCGGGTGATGCGGCCCTTGTAGATGTTGGACTTCTTCTGTTCCTTGGACGGCTGTTCGATGTCGATGTCGTACAGGGTCTGGCCGTCCACGATGGCCACGCGCAGTTCCTCTGCCTGCGTGGCGTTGATCAGCATTCGCTTCATGTTGCGTTCCTCGCGCGCTCTGACGCGCGGAACGCCGGGCGTTCGCCGTACTGGAATCCTGTCCGGCCGCCTTCCGGCGGCATGGCAGGCTTCGCCGCCCTCGCGCAACCGCGCGGCCGGGCGGATCCTGGTTCCAGCGCTGCAACACCACGGCGGGCCGCGGGAGCGCTCTAGCTTTGTCTCGTTTTGGTACAGCGGGCCGGCGGCGCGGACGCCACGCGGGACATGTTCAGCTACCGGTGCTCTGACCCACCGGGCCATGGCCGGGTCTGCCTGCAAGCCGCTAACATGGCCGCCCCGGGGGCGGTGGTCGCGTACTGTGCCGGGGTCGCGGGAAGCCCGGGCTTTCGGCCCTGTGACTTCTTCCAGCGGAATCAAACCCTTACATCGCCCCCCGAGTCTAACAGAATTAGCCCCCGATGACCGACGCATCCCCCCGGGCCGGAGCCCGCACCGTTACCGTGCCCGAAGACCGTGACGGCCAGCGGCTGGACAACTTCCTGCTCGGCCAGCTCAAGGGCGCCCCGCGCAGCCTGGTCTACAAGCTCGTGCGCAGCGGCCAGGTCCGGGTGAATGGCGGCCGCGCCAAGGCCGAACGCAAGCTCGCCGCGGGCGACGAGGTCCGGATCCCTCCCGTGCGGCTGGAGACCGAGGCCGAACGCGGAACCCCGGCGCCGGGCCTGCTGCAGCGGATGGAAGCGTCGATCGTCTTCGAAGATGCGCGCATCCTCGTGATTGACAAGCCTTCCGGCGTGGCCAGCCACGGCGGCAGCGGGATCAGCTTCGGCGCGATCGAGACCCTGCGCGCCCTGCGCCCGGGCCAGACCCTGGAGCTGGCGCACCGCCTGGACCGGGACACCTCCGGCATCCTGGTGGTGGCCAAGAAGCGCTCGGCGCTGGCCGAGCTGCAGGCACTGATGCGCGAGGGCGGCTCCGGCGGCGGCATCCGCAAGCGCTACCTGACCCTGCTGGCCGGGCGCATGCCCGACGGCACCATGAGCGTGGACGCCCCGCTGCACGTGGGACTGCGCCAGGGTGGCGAACGCCATGTCCAGGTCAACCAGGCTGGCAAGCCTTCGGTCAGCCACTTCCGGGTGCTGGAGCGGCGCGGCGGGCAGTCCTATTGCGAGGTGCGGATCGAGACTGGCCGCACCCACCAGATCCGCGTCCATGCCCGGCACATCGGCCACCCGGTGGCTGGCGACGACAAGTATGGCGATCCGGAGGTCAACCGCCGCCTGCGCGACAAGGCCGGGCTGCGCAGGCTGTTCCTGCACGCGGCCTCGCTGGAATTCGCCCTGGACGCCGGCCGCACCCCGTACACCCTCAATGCGCCGCTGCCGCCGGAGCTACGCGAGGTGCTGGATCGGCTGGAATGAGGCCGATCGGCCCGTTCACCACTTGAACAGGACCAGGCTGACCGCCAGCACGCCCATGCCGCTGACCAGGCCGTAGACGGTCTCGTGGCCCTTGCCGTAGCGCTTGGCCGCCGGCAGCAGCTCATCGATCGCCAGGAACACCATCACCCCGGCGATCACGCCGAACACCGCGCCGAATACCGCCTCCGACAGCACGGTGGACAGCAACCCGTAGCCGATGGCCGCGCCGACCGGCTCGGCCAGGCCGGAGACCAGGCTGGCGCCGAAGGCGTACCACTTGTTGTTGGTCGCGAAGTAGACCGGCACCGCGATGGCGATGCCTTCGGGGACGTTGTGGATGGCGATCGCGAAGGCCAGCGGGAGGCCGACCGCCGGGTTCTCCAGGGTGGCGAAGAAGGTTGCCAGCCCCTCCGGGAAGTTGTGCGCGGTGATCGCGATGGCGGTCATCAGGCCCACCCGGCGGATGTATTCGCGGTTCTGCTCGCGCAGGGCCGGGTCGTCGCTGGCCAGGGTGTCGTGCGGGTTCGGTACCAGCCCGTCGATCAGCATGATCGCCACCACGCCGGCCAGGAAGGCGACCGTCGCGAAGGTGAAGCCGTCCCTGGCGCCGTAGGCGAGGGTGAACGAGGCGATCGACTTGTTCAGGATTTCCGACAGCGACACGTAGACCATCGCGCCGCCGGCAAAGGCGAGGCCGAACGCGAGCACGCGCGGATTGGGTCCCCTGGCGAAGATCACCAGCAGGCTGCCCAGGCCGGTGGCCAGGCCGGCGGCCAGCGTCACCGCCAGCGCGCTGAGCACCGCCGAAGTGGAGACTTCAAGCATGCAGGGTTGCCTTGCAGGGGGAGGGGGCTGGCCTCAGGGACGGCGGCCGGCGTCCAGGGCGAAGCACTCGTCCGGACGGACCTGCGGCGGAGTGAAGTTCACGGGGACCTGGATGGTGCGCGCGATCGGCTGGCCGCCGCGGGTGGCCGGGCGGAACTTCCAGCCCTGGACCGCTTCCTGGGCCAGGCGGTCCAGATCGTCGTTGCCGCTGGTGCGCAGCAGGCTGACCCGGGTGGGGACGCCCTCGGTCCCCACCTCGACCTGCAGCACGCTCTGCCCACCGATGCCGGCGCAGCCCAGTTCGATCGGGTACTGCGGCGGCGGGGTGTCGATCGCCGCGATCTCGGTGGGCGGCGGTACCGGCGTGGCCTGCTGTGCCTCGTCGCGGCCGCAGGCAGCCAGCGCCAGGGCACAGGCGAGGCCGGTCACGGGAAGGATCCAACGGTCCATGGTTCAGTCCTCGATCAGGGCGGCCGCCTTGGCGGCGCAGATGAAGTCGTTCTCGCTCAGTCCGCCCACGTCGTGGGTGGAGAAACGCACCACGCAGCGGTCGTAGTGCACGCCGAGGTCGGGATGGTGGTCTTCCCGGTGGGCGATCCAGGCCAGCGCGTTCACGAAGGCCACGGTGTGGTGGTAGTCGCGGAAGCGGAAGGTCCGTACCAGGGCGCGGCCGTCCTCGGCCAGCTCCCAGCCGGGAACCTGCGGCAGCAGTTCGGCCACGCGGGCCTGTCCGAGGCGGTGCTCGACGCCCTTGCGGGGGATGCAGTGCGCCTGCGACAGCGGAATGAGGTCTGGCATGCCGATCCGTTCTCCATCTGCCGGCGGATGATCCGCATGGCGGCGTGCACGCAGCGTTGCAGCCGGACGTGGCACACCGGCTGCGGGAGGGTGCCGGGACCCGGCTAGAATACCCGCATGATCAATATCTCAGACACCGCGCAGTCGCATTTCCGCAAGCTGGTCGAGCGCGAGGGCATCCCCGGACTGGGCGTGCGCCTGACCGCAGTCGATCCGGGCACCCCGCGCGCCGACGCGCGGCTGGAGTTCGCCGAACCCTCCGAGCTCGCCGGCGACGAATGGGCGGTGGATTGCGAGGGCTTCACCCTCTACGTGGCGGCCGACAGCGTGCGCTGGCTCGACGGGGCGGAGATCGACTACGTCTTCCAGGGCACCGGCGCGCAACTGACCATCCGCGCGCCGAAGATCAAGGGCGAGGCGCCCGGCGAGGCCGCATCCCTGGTCGAGCGCGTGCGCTGGGTGATGGAGAACGAGATCAACCCGCAGCTGGCTTCGCATGGCGGCCGGGCCACCGTGGAGGAGGTCTCAGCCGACGGCACGGTGTGGCTGCGCTTCGGTGGCGGCTGCCACGGCTGCGGCATGGCCGACGTCACCCTCAAGCAGGGCATCGAGAAGACCCTGATGGCGCGGGTGCCCGGGGTCACCGCGGTACGCGACGCCACCGACCACGATTCCGGTTCGGCGCCGTACATGCCGCGCGGTCGCGCTGGCTGATCCGGCGGCCTTGCGGTGACGCGGGCGGCCGAAATCATCCAGGCGTTGAACGCGCGCGAACGCGGCCGCGTGCCGCTCGAGCGTAGCACCGGCCTGCCGTATGGCTGGGCGCTGTGGATGAAGGCGGTGCGGGCCGTGCCTACAGGTTCCGTGGTGCGGCCGGACGAGGTGGTCGCGCTGCTGGCCGCGCGGCCGCCGGCACCGTGGCCGCGCGGCGAGGAGCTGGACCGCTGGCAGGCCCTGCTGGCGCTGTTCCGGCAGGGCTGGCTGCCGGCGCCGCGGGACGAAAGGCCGCTGCGGGCGGTGGCATGGACGGGCAGCGCGGCACTGCACGTGCTGTTCGTGGTGCTGCTGGCGTGGATCTCCTACCTGCAGTCGCTGTTGCCGCCACCCCGCCAGGCGGGCGGTGGCGGGGGCGACCGCATCGGGGTAGGCTTCGTCGAGCGCGGCGAAGGCGCCGCCGGCAGCGGCACGCCGGAACGGCAGGCGGAGCCGGGGGCGGCGGACGGGGATGTCCAACGCCCTGCCAGCCGGCAGGCGTCCCGGACGAACCCGACGACCCGGCAGACGGCCCGGGCAACGCCCGCCACGGTGCAGCCGGCCGAGGCCGCGGCGGAGGAAGAGGCGGCATTCGACGTGCCGCCGGTGGCGGCCATCACGCCGGTGGAGGTGGATGTCCCGCAGCGTCCCGCACCGGCCATGCCCGAGGGGCGCGGCCGCGAGGTGCCGATGCCGGAGCCGGAGGTCGACGTCACCGGGGTGCCCGCGCCGCAGGTACCCGTTGCCGTGCGCGAGGTCGCGATGCCCGGGCCGCGCCTGCAGGTGCCCGAACGCGAGGTGGCGGTGGTCCAGGCCCCGGCGATCCAGGCGCCGCGTCCGCGCGAGGTCGATGTCCCGCTGCCGGTGGCCCGCGAGCCGGAATTGCGCCAGCGCGAAGTCACCGTGGTCGAAGCGCCGGTGGTGCCCGCGGCCACGGCGACGCGGCCGGTGGAGGCGCGGGCGCCCGAAGCGCGCCTGCCGGAGCTGCGCCAGCGCGAGGTCTCCGAACCGCTGCCGCCGGTCGCCGTGGCACCGCCGCAGGTGCCTGCGCGGCAGCTGGAGCCGCGGCCACGCCCGGTCGAGCCGACCCTGCGCCAGCGCGAGATTGGCATGCCTGCAGCGCCAGCGTCGGCGGCCGCCACGCCTGACAGCGGGCCTGCGGAACCTGCCGCGACGCCGCCGACGGTGCATCCAGCGCCAGCGTCGCAGCCATCCCCGCGGGCCGCGCCGTCCGCCGTGGCCGGTGCGCCACGACCGGCACCGCCCGGCGCAGGCCAGGCCAGCGGCGCATCCGCCCGGCAGGCAGGGCAGCCCGGATCCGATCCCTGGGCGAACACCATGGCCGACGACCGCTGGGGCCCGCCGGCGCGGGAGGGTGCCCGGGCGCCGGGCCTGTTCGATGCCGAGGGGCGGGCGCGCCTGCCCGGCGACGGCGCGGGGCAGGGCAGCGGCCCGGGCCAGGGCGTCGCCGAGCGTGGCGCGCCGGGTGGCGACAGCGACACCTGGACGCGCGAGCGGATCGAACAGTCCGGCACCTGGCTCAAGCGCCCGCCGTACGACCACCAGCCCACCAGCTTCGACCGCTACTGGGTGCCCAACGAATCGCTGCTGGCCGAATGGGTGCGCAAGGGCATCAAGTCGGTGGCGATCCCGATCCCGGGCACCAACGGCAAGCGGATCAACTGCGTGGTCTCGCTGCTGCAGCTGGGCGGCGGCTGCGGGATCAGCGATCCCAACCTCAACGAGCAGGCGGCCGAGGCGCGTCCGCCGCCGGAGGTGCCGTTCAAGCCGGAACTGCAGGAAGACAACGGCAGCGTCCGGCCCTGAGCCGCGTGGGCAGGGCCGTCATCCTGCTAGAATCGGCGACCGCTTTTCACCTGCCAGTCGACGCCATGATCGAGCTCAATCCCATCCGCCAGCGCATCGCCGACCTGACCGGTCGCGTGGTCTCGCTACGGGGGTATCTTTGACTACGACGCCAAGAAAGAGCGTCTGGAAGAAGTAAACCGCGAACTGGAACTGCCCAACGTCTGGGACGACCCGGAACGGGCGCAGGCCCTGGGCCGCGAGCGCGCCATGCTTGAGAAGACCGTCGGCGGCATCGCCTCGGTGCTGGAAGGCCTGGAGGGCTCCACCGAGCTGCTTGAGCTGGCCGAGAGCGAGCAGGACGAGGAAACCGCCCTGGCGGTGGTGGCCGACGTCGACCGCTTCGAGAAGGAGATCGAGAAGCTGGAGTTCCAGCGCATGTTCTCCGGGCAGATGGACGGCGCCAACGCCTTCGTCGACATCCAGGCCGGCGCCGGCGGCACCGAGGCCCAGGACTGGGCCGAGATGCTGCTGCGGATGTACCTGCGCTGGTGCGAATCGCGCGGCTGGAAGACCGAGCTGCTGGAAGTCTCCGGCGGCGACGTGGCCGGCATCAAGTCCGCCACCTTCCGCGTGGAGGGCGAGTTCGCCTACGGCTGGCTGAAGACCGAGACCGGCGTGCACCGCCTGGTGCGCAAGAGCCCGTTCGACTCGGACAACCGCCGCCACACCAGCTTCACCTCGGTGTTCGTCAGCCCCGAGGTCGACGACAAGATCGACATCGAGATCAACCCGGCCGACCTGAAGACCGACGTCTACCGCTCCTCGGGCGCCGGCGGCCAGCACGTCAACAAGACCGAATCGGCGGTGCGCATCACCCACGTGCCCAGCGGCATCGTGGTGGCCTGCCAGACCGAGCGCAGCCAGCACGCCAACCGCGACCGCGCGATGAAGATGCTGGCGGCCAAGCTGTACGAGCTGGAGCTGCAGAAGCGCAACGCCGAGAAGGACGCGGTGGAGGCCACCAAGTCCGACATCGGCTGGGGCAGCCAGATCCGCAACTACGTGCTGGACCAGAGCCGGATCAAGGACCTGCGCACCGGCATCGAGCGCAGCGATACCCAGAAGGTGCTGGACGGCGACCTGGACGAGTTCGTCGAGGCCAGCCTCAAGGCCGGCCTGCAGGTCGGCGCCAAACGGACCGACGCGGCCTGACGCGCGGCGGCCCCGGCCGCCAGCCCGCCCCCCGCGTCCGCAAACACGACGACAGGCCCGGCGCCGACAGCGCGCCGGGCGCCCCGAATCCAGGCGCGCCCCGCGCCACGTCCGGTCCAGAACATGAGCCAGTCCAACGAAACCGCCCCTGCCGTCGCGCCCGTCGACGAGAACCACCTGATCGCCGAGCGTCGCGCCAAGCTTGCCGCGCTGCGCGAGCGCGGCATCGCCTTCCCGAATGACTTCAAGCGCGCCGACTACGCCGGCGACCTGCAGGCCGAATTCGCCGACGCGGAAAAGTGGACCGGCGAAGCGCTGGAAGCGCTGCCGCGCACCGTGGCCATCGCCGGCCGCCTGATGGCCAAGCGGGGGATGGGCAAGGCCAGCTTTGCCCAGGTGATGGACGAGTCCGGGAAGATCCAGCTGTTCCTGCAGGGCAACGTGCTGGGCGAGGCCTACGAGGCGTTCAAGTCCTTCGACGTGGGCGACATCATCGCGGTCGAGGGCGGGTTGACCCGCACCCGCACCGGCGAACTGTCGGTCAAGGCGACCAGCCTGCGCCTGCTGGTCAAGTCGCTGCGCCCGCTGCCGGACAAGTGGCACGGCCTGGCCGACGTGGAGCAGCGCTACCGCCAGCGCTACGTCGACCTGATCGTGACCCCGGAAGCGCGCGAGGTGTTCGTCAAGCGCAGCAAGATCATCCGCGCGATCCGCTCCTGGCTGGACGAGCGCCGCTTCCTGGAAGTGGAGACGCCGATGATGCATTACATCCCCGGCGGCGCCACGGCCAGGCCCTTCGTCACCCACCACAACGCCCTGGACCTGCAGCTGTACCTGCGCGTGGCGCCGGAGCTGTACCTCAAGCGCCTGGTGGTCGGCGGCCTGGAGCGGGTGTACGAGATCAACCGCAATTTCCGCAACGAGGGCGTGTCCACCCGGCACAATCCCGAGTTCACCATGCTCGAGCTGTACGAGGCCTACGCCACGTACCACGAGATCATGGACCTGACCGAGAACGTGATCCGCGACACCGCGCAGGCGGTGCTCGGCACCACCGAAGTGGAGTGGGAAGGGCAGAGGATCGACCTGGGCCCGGCGTTCCGCCGCTGGCGCATGGACGAGGCCGTGCGCCACCATAACCCGGAGATCAGCGCCGCCGATTGTACCGACCGCGACGCGCTGCTGCGCCACTGCGAGCGCCTGGGGATCAAGGTCAAGCCGGCCTGGGGCTGGGGCAAGCTGCTGCTGGAGATCTTCGAGGCCACGGTCGAGCACCACCTGGTGCAGCCGACCTTCATCACCGACCACCCGGTGGAGGTCAGCCCGCTGGCGCGCGCCTCGGACACCGAACCGGGCTATACCGACCGCTTCGAGCTGTTCATCAACGGCAAGGAGCTGGCCAACGGCTTCTCCGAGCTCAACGACCCCGAGGACCAGGCCCGGCGCTTCCAGGCGCAGGTCGCGGCCAAGGAGGGCGGCGACGACGAGGCCATGCACTACGACGCCGACTACATCCGCGCGCTGGAGTACGGCATGGCCCCGACCGGCGGCCTGGGCATCGGCATCGACCGCCTGGTGATGCTGCTGACCGGCAGCACCTCCATCCGCGACGTGCTGCTGTTCCCGTACATGCGTCCGGGTCAGCCCGGCTGACCGACCGGCGTGTCCGTCCGGACACGCGGATGCCGCCCCCGCCGGAACTTCGGTGCCGGCGCGGGGTCGCACCGGTATGGAACCGGTGCAGATGCCGCGCAGCGGCCCCGCGCGTTATGCTGCGGGAAGGATCACGGGCGGGACGGGCACGGCCTTGGATATCGCCATCGTCGACGACCAGGCATCGGCGCGCACGATGCTGCGTCACATCATCGAGGACATCGCCTCGGAGCTGAAGGTCCACGACTTCGGCGACGCACGCCAGGCCCTGGCCTGGTGCGAGGAGCATCCCGTCGACCTGCTGCTGCTGGACTACCGGATGCCGGGCATGGACGGCCTGGAATTCGCGCGCCGCTTCCGGCGGTTGCCGAGGCACCGCGACATCCCCATCATCCTGATCACCGTGGTCGGCGACGAGCCGGTGCGGCAGGCGGCGCTGGAAGCCGGCGTGATCGACTTCCTGGTCAAGCCGGTGCGCCCGCGCGAGCTGCGGGCGCGCTGCCACAACCTGCTGCAGCTGCGGCAGCAGGCCGAGACCGTCAAGCAGCGCGCGCTGTCGCTCGAGCAGCGCCTGCTGGCGAGCATGCACGAGGTCGAGGAGCGCGAGCGCGAGACCCTGTCGCGCCTGGCGCGGGCGATCGAGTTCCGCGACGCCGGCACCAGCGCGCACCTGGAACGCATGTCGCGCGTGGCCTCTTTGATCGCCGAGTCGATGGGCCTGCCCGAGGAAGAGGTCAGGATGATCGAAGCGGCCGCGCCGCTGCACGACATGGGCAAGATCGCCATCCCGGATTCGGTGCTGATGAAGGCCGGCCAGCTGAGCCCCGAGGAAATGGCGATCATGCGCCGGCATCCGCGGATCGGCTACGAACTGCTCGCCGACAGCTCCAACCGCTTCATCCAGGCCGGCGCGCTGATCGCGCTGCGCCACCACGAGCGCTGGGATGGCAGCGGTTACCCGGACGGCCTGGCCGGCGAGGCCATCCCGCTGGAGGCCCGGATCGTGGCGGTCGCCGACGTGTTCGACGCCCTGATCTCGCGTCGCCCCTACAAGGAAGCCTGGAGCATCGACGCCGCGCTGGCATACCTGTGCGCCCAGCGCGGACGGCTGTTCGATCCGGCCTGCGTTGACGCGCTGCTGCGCGCGCGCGACCGCCTGGTCGAGATCTGCGAGCGGTTCTCCGAGGCCTCCGCCCGTCCGGCCGGGGAGGCGACCCGTGCGTGAACTGGCCGCCTGGCTGGAGCAACGCCTGTCGCGCCGCCCGGACAGCGAGCACGGCCAGGCGCTGGTGCGCGTCGCGCTGATCCTGCTGATCCTCTGCTACGTGCTGCTGCCGTCCTCGCGCGCCGGGCTGGACCCGGCGCAGTACCGCGACGTGCTGGCCATCGTGCTGGGCGGGCTGGTGCTGAGCCTGGGGATCTTCTCCGCGCTGCTGGCGTGGCCGGGACGCTCGGACGCGCGCCGCGTGGCCGGCATGCTGGCCGACTACGGCCTGATGGCCGCCGGCATGATCCGCATGGGCGAGCCGCTGGCCTGGGTCTACATCGTGGTGATGTGGGTGACCGTCGGCAACGGCCTGCGCTACGGCAACCGTTACCTGGTGGCCGCGGTGGCGATGGCCGTGGCCAGTTTCGGCTCGGTGCTCCTGCTGACCGATTTCTGGCAGCAGGTGCTGCCACTGGGCGTCGGCCTGCTGGTGGGACTGGTGGCGGTGCCGATGTACCTGTCGAGCCTCCTGCGCCAGCTGACCCGCGCCACCGACGAGGCGCGCCGCGCCAGCGAGGCCAAGAGCCGCTTCCTGGCCAACATGAGCCACGAGTTCCGCACGCCGCTCAACGGGCTGGCGGGCATGACCGAGCTGCTGTCGGCCACGAACCTGGACAGCGAGCAGCGCGAGTGCGTCCGTACCATCCAGGCCTCGACCCGCAGCCTGATGGGCCTGGTCGAGGACGTGCTGGACATTTCCGCGATCGAGGCCGGCAAGGTCAAGCTCAACCTGGAGGACTTCTCGCCGCGCGAGGCCCTGGATTCGGTCGGCCTGATCCTGCAGCCGCAGGCGCGGCAGAAGCAGCTCGACTACCTGGTGGTGGTCGAGGACGCGGTGCCCGACCAGGTGCGCGGCGACGCCGTGCACCTGCGCCAGGTCCTGCTCAACCGGGTCGGCAACGCGGTGAAGTTCACCGATTCGGGGCGGGTGCGGATCGACGTGTCGGTCGTCGGCGCGGGCGAGGGACAGGTGGTCCGCCTGCGCTTCGTGGGCAGCGACACCGGCATCGGCATTCCCGAATCCATGCGCCACCGCCTGTTCGAGGCCTTCGAGCAGGCCGATGCCGGCCTGGCCCGCCGCTACGGGGGCACCGGCCTGGGCACCACCATCGCGCGCGGCCTGGTGGAAGCCATGGGTGGCCGCATCGGATACGAGAACCTGGAGCCGCGTGGCAGCCGCTTCTGGTTCGAGGTTCCGTTCCAGCCGGCCAGGCCCGCGCGGCACGCGGCGGTACTCGATGCCGGCCAGCATGGCGCCGGTGGCCACGGCAAGGTCATCGCCTTCGCCGATCCGTTCCTGCGGCACCGTGCGCGGGTGCGCAGCATGCAGGTGCTGGTCGCCGACGACTACGAGGCCAACCGCATGGTCCTGCAGCGCCTGTTGCAGAAGGCAGGCCACCGCGTGACCTGCGTGGCGGGAGGCGAGGAGGTGCTGGACGCGATTGCCGCGCGCGACTACGACGTGGTCGTCGTGGACCTGCACATGCCGGGCGTCAGCGGGCTGGACCTGCTGCGCCAGCTACGTGTGATCCAGGCCGGGGGCGGGCCCCGCACGCCGGTGGTGGTGCTCAGCGCGGATGTCACGCCCGAGGCGATCCAGGCCTGCGAGAAGGCGGGCGCCTACGCCTTCCTGGCCAAGCCCGTGGCTGCCGCGCGCCTGCTCGACGTGCTGGCCGACGTGGCGCTGCAGCGCGGCCGGCAACCCGGGCCTCCGGCCGCGCGGCCCGCGCCCCCCGCCGGCGCCGCCGTGGCGTCGGTCCTGGATACGTCGGTCCTGGACGAGCTCGCGGCGATGGGCATGGGCGAGGCCTTCGAGCGCGAGTTCGTCCGCCACTGCCTGGCCGACGCGGATGAATGCCTGGACTCGATCCGGCAGGCCGGCGAGGAGGCCGACTGGGCGCGCGTGCGCGACCACGCACATGCCATCAAGGGCGTGGCCGCGAACATGGGTCTGGTCCGGGTCGCCGACCTGGGTGGAGCACTGATGCGGCTGCCCGAGTGGCAGATGCGCGGCGAGTGGCGGGGGCACGCCGCCGCGCTTGCCGATGCGCTGGCGCAGGGCCGGCAGGCCGTGGAGGCGCGGCTCGGCGCTTCCGGCGAGGCGCGCGACGGACACGATTCCTGACCGGGTCGCGCCACGGGCCCGGCCGCGCCGGGCCACGTGGCCACCTCCTCAGCCCGCCAGGCCGGCCCATCGCTCCTGCGCGCGGACGATCCGCTCCATCGTCCGCAGCGACTTCGCGTCCAGGGCCAGGGCCGTATCGACCCAGACCTCGGTGATCCGCAGGAGCTCCTCGCAGGAAACCGGCTGGCCGATGCCGCGCACCGCGTTCATGGCCAGGTAGGCATGCGGCGCTCGCTGGTGCCTGCGGATCAGCTCGTGGACCGCGGCTTCACCTTCGCCCCTGGGCACCAGCACGTCGACCACGCCCAGGCGATGCATTTCCTCGCTGCTGTACACCTCGCCCTCGAGGATCATCCTCTCGGCCAGGCGGGGGCTGACCCGCCTGCACAGGAAGGAGTACGCGCCCATGCCCGGGAACAGCCCGAACAGGACCTCGGGCAGGCCCATCCCCACGCCTTCCTCGGCCACGATGGTGTGGCAGGCCAGCGCCATTTCCAGGCCGCCGCCCAGCGCGTCGCCCTGGACCAGGGCCACGGTGTGGACGTCGCCGCCGAAGCCGGTGTGCAGGTGGTGCACGCCCTCCACGCAGCGCCGCGCGTACGCCAGCAGCCGGTCGCGGTCGCCGGCGCGGATCAGGCGCATGAACAGTTCCAGGTCGCCGCCCAGGTTGTAGGCACCGGCGGCCGATGCCAGCACGAAGTGGCGCAACCTGCCTGGAGTGCGCTGTTCCGGCGGCAGGGTCATGGCGCTCATGTGGCGCCACATGTCCTCCAGCATCTCGAACCGGCAGCAGGGGCGGATGCCGGTGTGGGCGTCGGCATGCATGTACAGCCAGTGGGCGCTTCCGTCCGCAGGTCCCTCGACGCGGATCGTGGGGTAACGGGCGAGGCGCAGCGTCTCGATGGTGTTCATGGCCAGTCTCCGGGGGTGCCAGGGGGGTGGTCGTGCATTGGGGCGTACGGTCCTCGTACGCGGCCGATGCTACACCCCGGTCCACGCCGCCCCGGCGGCAAGAAAAAAGCGCGCCGGTTTCCCGGCGCGCTCCATGTTCCATCCGGCAGGGCGGGGGAGCGGCGCTCCGCCGCGACCCCTCAGTGCGTGGCCGCCGGCTCGTCCTTCTTCGCCTGCGCCGGCTCGCGCAGTTCCTTGCGCAGGATCTTGCCGACGTTGCTCTTCGGCAGCTCGTCGCGGAACTCGATTTGGCGCGGCTGCTTGTAGCCGGTCAGCGCCTGGCGGCAGTAGGTCTTGATGTCCTCGGCGGTCAGGGCTGGGTCCTTCTTGACCACGAACAGCTTGACCACCTCACCGGAGTGCTCGTTCGGCACGCCGACCGCGGCCACTTCCAGCACGCCCGGCATGGCCGCGACCACGTCCTCGATCTCGTTCGGGTACACGTTGAAGCCGGAGACCAGGATCATGTCCTTCTTGCGGTCGACGATGTAGACGAAGCCCTTCTCGTCGATCCGCGCCATGTCGCCGGTGTGCAGCCAGCCGTCGGCGTCGATGGTCTTGGCGGTCTCCTCCGGACGCTGCCAGTAGCCCTTCATCACCTGCGGCCCCTTGATGCACAGCTCGCCGATCTCGCCCAGCGGCAGGACCTTGCCGTCCTCGTCCTTGATGCACACGTCGGTGGAGGGAATCGGCAGGCCGATGGCGCCGTTGAATTCCTTGATGTCCAGCGGGTTGATGCAGGCCGCCGGGGAGGTCTCGGTCAGGCCGTAGGCCTCGACCAGGGTCACGCCGGTGACCTTCTTCCAGCGCTCGGCCACGGCGCGCTGCACGGCCATGCCGCCGCCCAGGGCGATCTTGAGCTTCGAGAAGTCGACTTCCTCGAAACCGGGCGTGTTGAGCAGGCCATTGAACAGGGTGTTGACGCCGGTGATCGCGGTGAAGCCGGAGGTCTTCAGCTCCTTGACGAAGTTCGGCATGTCGCGCGGGTTGGTGATCAGGTGGTTGAGGCCACCGAGCTCCATGAACACCAGGCCGTTCGCCGTCAGCGCGAAGATGTGGTACAGCGGCAGGGCGGTGATGATCACCTCCTCGCCGGGGCGCAGGTCGTTGGGGCTCAGCCACGCCGAGGCCTGGCGCATGTTCGCGACCAGGTTACGGTGGGTGAGCATCGCGCCCTTGGCCACACCGGTGGTGCCGCCGGTGTACTGCAGGAAGGCGATGTCGGACGGGTCGATGTCGACCTGCGGCAGCGTGTGGCGCTTGCCCGCGGCCAGCGCGTCCTTGAAGCGCACGGCGCCGGGGATGTCGTACTCCGGCACCATCTTCTTCACGTACTTCAGGACGAAGTTGACGATCGCGCCCTTGGGGAAGCCCAGCATGTCACCGAGGCCGGTGGTGATCACCTGCTTCAGCGGGGTCTCGGCCAGCACTTCCTGCACGGTGTGGCCGAAGTTGTCGACCACCACGATCGCCGCGGCGCCGGCGTCGACCAGCTGGTGCTTCAGCTCGCGCGCGGTGTACAGCGGGTTGACGTTCACCACGGTCAGGCCTGCGCGCAGGATGCCGAAGGTGGCGATCGGGTACTGCAGGCAGTTGGGCATCATCAGGGCGACGCGGTCGCCCTTCTTCAGGCCGAGCTCGCCCAGCAGGTAGGCCGCGAACTGGTTGGCCAGCACGTCGGCTTCGCGATAGGTGATGGTCTTGCCGAAGTTGCGGTAGGCGGGACGGTCGGCATAACGGGCAACGGTCGCGTCGAAGACCGCGGCCACGGACCGGTACTGGTCCGGATCGATTTCAGCGGGCACACCTTTCGGATAGCTCTGCAGCCAGGGACGATCCGGATTCATTGAGCTCCCTCCCGAGGAGTAATCTTGCGTCTGCATCGGTTCTGCCACGCCGTGCGAGGGCCGGCGTCTGGTTGCGGAGCATACCGTTACGGATGGAAAAGTCGAAGGAGATGCTGCCTATGGACATACCCGCGGCGCCCGTCAAGTGGGCTCTCGCGCTCGTCGCCGTGCTGGCCCTGGTAGCCGCTTGCGCGCGCAATTCCCCTGAAGAACAGCTCCGGGGCACGCTTGCACGGATGCAGCAGGCGCTGGAGGAGCGTGCCCCGGCGCGCTTCATGGAGCACGTGGCGGAGGATTTCGTCGGCAACGGGGGGATCGATCGTGATGCGCTGCAGCAAGCCGTGCGCGCGCAGGTCCTGGCCAACCAGCGCATCGGCCTGACCCTGGGACCGGCCGAGGTCGACATCCGCGGCGAAACGGCGACCGTACGGTTTTCCGCGCTCGCGACCGGAGGCAGCGGGCGCCTGCTGCCGGAACGGGGAGGCGCCTGGGAGGTCACCACCGGCTGGCGGGCCGAGGATGGCCAATGGCGCCTCTACCATGCGCGATGGGACCGCCGCTGACGGGGCGGTCTCCGGTCGGCACAAAAAGAAAGCCCCGCCTGCGCGGGGCTTTCCATTCCGAGGGCGGGGCGGCTTATGCGGCCTTGCGCTGGGCCAGCTGGCGCAGCACGTACTGCAGCAGGCCGCCGTGCCTGAAGTACTCGACTTCCTTCGGCGTCAGCAGCAGCACGTGGACATCGAACTCCACCACGCGGCCGTCGGCCTTGCGCGCGGTGACCTTCGCGGTCTTGCTGGCGCCATCCTGCAGCCCGTCGATGTCGAAGGTCTCGGTGCCGTCCAGGCCCAGCGACTGCGCGTTCTGGCCCTCCTTGAACTGCAGCGGCAGCACGCCCATGCCCACCAGGTTGGAGCGGTGGATGCGCTCGAAGCTCTCGGCGATCACCGCCTTGACCCCCAGCAGGCTGGTGCCCTTGGCCGCCCAGTCGCGCGAGGAGCCGGTGCCGTATTCCTTGCCGGCGATCACCAGCAGCGGGGTGCCGGCGGCCTTGTACTTCATGGCCGCGTCGTAGATCGACATCTTCTCCGGCGGGTTGCTGCCGAAGTACAGGGTGTTGCCGCCTTCCTCGCCGCCGAAGAACAGGTTCTTGATGCGGATGTTGGCGAAGGTGCCGCGGACCATGACGTCGTCGTTGCCGCGGCGGCTGCCGTAGCTGTTGAAGTCCGCCGGCTGCACCCCGCGCGACTGCAGGAAGCGGCCCGCCGGCGAGTCCTTCTTGATGTTGCCGGCCGGGGAGATGTGGTCGGTGGTGATCGAATCGCCGAACAGGCCCAGCACCCGCGCGCCGTGGATGTCGCCGATCGAGCCGACCTCCATGGTCATGCCCTCGAAGTACGGCGGGTTCTTGATGTAGGTGGAGGCCTCGTCCCAGGCGTACAGCTCGCCATCCGGCGATTCGATGGTGTTCCAGCGGTTGTCGCCCTTGAACACGTCGGCGTAGTTCTGCTTGAACATCTCCGGGCCGATGGTCGAGGCGATGACGTCGCCGATCTCCTTGCTGCTGGGCCAGATGTCGCGCAGGTACACCGGCTGGCCGTCGCTGCCGGTGCCGATCGGCTCGGAGGTCAGGTCGATGTCGGTGGTGCCGGCCAGGGCGTAGGCCACCACCAGCGGCGGGCTGGCCAGGTAGTTCATCTTGACCTCGGGGTGGACGCGGCCCTCGAAGTTGCGGTTGCCCGACAGCACCGAGGTGACGACCAGGTCGCCGGCGGCGATGCCGGCGCTGACTTCCGGCGGCAGTGGGCCGGAGTTGCCGATGCAGGTGGTGCAGCCGTAGCCGACGATGTAGAAACCGACCTTCTCCAGCTCCTTCAGCAGCCCGGCCTTGTCCAGGTAGTCGGTGACCACGCGCGAGCCCGGGCCGAGCGAAGTCTTGACCCAGGGCTGGCGATTGAGGCCGCGCGCGGCGGCATTGCGCGCCAACAGGCCGGCGGCGACCATCACCGCCGGGTTGGAGGTGTTGGTGCAGGAGGTGATCGCGGCGATCACCACCGCGCCGTCGCGCAACTTGACCTGCTGGCCCTCGATCTCGACATGGGCCACGCCCTTGTGCAGCGCCTCGTTGCCGACCGCGGCGGTGCCGCCTTCGGCGATGAAGTCGGCCACCTCGGGATCGCGGCGGTCCCGCGTGGCGGTCAGCAGGGCCGCGTTCTCGCGGTAGTTCTTCTTCATGTCGCCGAGCAGGACGCGGTCCTGCGGACGCTTCGGCCCGGCCAGCGACGGGCGCACGTCGCCCATGTCCAGCTCCAGCACCGAGCTGTAGCTGGCGTGCGGGCTGTCCGGGGTGTGCCACAGGCCCTGCGCCTTGGCGTAGGCCTCGACCAGTGCGATCTGCTCCTCGCTGCGGCCGGACAGGCGCAGGTAGTTCAGCGACTCGGCGTCGATCGGGAAGATGCCGCAGGTGGCGCCGTATTCCGGGGCCATGTTGCCGATGGTGGCGCGGTCGGCCAGCGGCAGGTTCTGCAGGCCGTCGCCGAAGAACTCGACGAACTTGCCCACCACGCCGTGCTTGCGCAGCATCTGGGTGACGGTCAGCACCAGGTCGGTGGCGGTGGAGCCTTCGGGCAGCCTGCCGGTGAGCTTGAAGCCCACCACCTGCGGGATCAGCATCGACGAGGGCTGGCCGAGCATCGCGGCCTCGGCCTCGATGCCGCCCACGCCCCAGCCCAGCACGCCGATGCCGTTGATCATGGTGGTGTGCGAGTCGGTGCCGAACACCGTGTCCGGGTAGGCCCAGGCCTCGCCATCCTTGTCCGCGGTCATGACCACGCGCGCCAGGTTCTCCAGGTTCACCTGGTGGACGATGCCGGTGTTCGGCGGCACCACGCGGAAGCCGTCGAAGGCCTTCTGGCCCCAGCGCAGGAAGGCGTAGCGCTCGCGGTTGCGCTCGAACTCGATGCGGCCATTGATGTCCAGTGCGTCCGGCTTGCCGAACACGTCGACCTGCACCGAGTGGTCGATCACTAGCTCGGAGGGGATCAGCGGATTGATCTGGCTGGCGTCGCCTCCGAGCTTGACCACCGCGTCGCGCATGGCGGCCAGGTCGACCACGCAGGGCACGCCGGTGAAGTCCTGCAGGACCACGCGCGCCGGCATGAAGGCGATCTCGGTGTCCGGCTCGGCCTTCGGATCCCAGGTGGCCACGGCCTCGATGTGCTCCGGCAGCACCGTCACTCCGTCCTCGTGGCGGAGCAGGTTCTCCAGCAGGATCTTCATCGAGTAGGGCAGGCGGGCCAGGTCGAAGCGCTCGCCCAGCCGGGGGAGGCTGGCATACGTGTAGGACTTGCCGCCGACATCCAGGCGGCTGCGGGTGGCGAAGGAATCGCGCATTGCGAGGCTCCTCTGGCTGGGGTTTGGGGGGGCGCCGCCATCAGGCGGCTGAAGGTTTCAGCTGGCTATTATTGGTCCGTCCGCATGACAGGTCCGTCTTCGCCCGCCCAACTGTAGGCCAGCGGACGGTACGCCGGATTGAGTATGCATGAAATGGTATGTATCATACCCGCATACCATCCGGCGGAGACCCACCATGGAAGCGACCGTCGCAGAACGCGGCCAGATCACGCTGCCCAAGCCCGTCCGTGACGCCCTGGGGCTGACCAAGGGCACCCTGCTGAAGGTGGAGCTGGACGGCAGCCGCATCATCCTGCGCAAGAGCGTGGACGACGCCATTTCCCGCGCCCGCGGCAAGTTCGCGCTGGATGGCTTCGCTTCCTCGACCGAGGCGGTCGAGCGCCTGCGCGACGAAGGCGGGGCATGATCGCCGTCGACTCCCCGGTCCTGATCGAGCTGCTCAGCGACGGCCCCCGCGCCGACGCGGTGGAGGCCTGCCTGCGCCAGGCGCTGGTCGGAGGACGGGTGGTCGTATGCGGCACCACCCTGGCCGAGCTGTGCGCCGCCCTCCGGGGGGGCGCCGAGGTCCAGGAGGCCCTGGAGGAGATGGGCATCCACTTCAGCCCGCTGGAAGCCAAGTCGGCGTTGCGCGCCGGCGAGATGCACCGCCGCCACCGCCAGCGCGGCGACGCCCACCGCGGCATCGGCGCGTTCCTGGTCGGGGCCCACGCACTGCTCCAGTGCGACGGCCTGGTCACCTGGAACGACGCCTTCTACCGAGATTACTTCAAGGGGCTGCGGCTGATCGTGCCGCAGGCCTGATTCCCCACCGTTTTCCGTTACCAAGCCCGGAGTTGTCCATGTTGGAAGCCTACCGCCACCACGTCGCCGAGCGCGCAGCCCTCGGCATCCCGCCGCTGCCGCTGTCGGCGCAGCAGACCGCCGAGGTCATCGAGCTGCTGAAGAACCCGCCGGCGGGCGAGGAGCAGTTCCTGGTCGACCTGCTCACCAACCGCGTCCCGGCCGGCGTCGACGACGCCGCCAAGGTCAAGGCTTCCTACCTGGCCGCGCTGGCCTTCGGCAGCGAGAAGAACCCGCTGATCAGCCGCGAGCGCGCCACCGAGCTGCTGGGCACCATGCTCGGCGGCTACAACGTCTCGCCGCTGATCGAGCTGCTGGACGACGCCACCGTCGGCGCCATCGCCGCCGAGGGCCTGAAGAAGACCCTGCTGGTGTTCGATGCCTTCCACGACGTGGAAGAGAAGGCCAAGGCCGGCAACGCCAACGCCAAGGCGGTGCTGCAGAGCTGGGCCGACGCCGAGTGGTTCACCAGCAAGCCGGAAGTGCCGCAGAGCCTGACCATCACCGTGTTCAAGGTGCCGGGCGAGACCAACACCGACGACCTGTCGCCGGCCCCGGACGCCACCACCCGTCCGGATATCCCGATGCACGCCCTGGCGATGCTGAAGAACAAGCGTCCGGATGCGCCGTTCCAGCCGGAAGAGGACGGCAAGCGCGGCCCGATCGGCGAGATCCTCAAGCTCAAGGAGAAGGGCCACCTGGTCGCCTATGTCGGCGACGTGGTCGGCACCGGCTCCTCGCGCAAGTCCGCCACCAACTCGGTGCTGTGGTGGACCGGCGACGACATCCCGTTCATCCCGAACAAGCGCGCCGGCGGCGTGTGCCTGGGCGGCAAGATCGCCCCGATCTTCTACAACACCATGGAAGACGCCGGCGCCCTGCCGATCGAGCTTGACGTGTCGAAGATGGACCACGGCGACGTGGTCGAGCTGCGCCCGTACGAGGGCAAGGCGCTGAAGAACGGCGAGGTGATCGCCGAGTTCAAGGTCAAGTCCGACGTGCTGTTCGACGAGGTGCGCGCCGGTGGCCGCATCCCGCTGATCATCGGCCGCGGCCTGACCACCAAGGCCCGCGAGTCGCTGGGCCTGCCGGCCTCGGACCTGTTCCGCCTGCCGCAGCAGCCGGCCGATTCCGGCAAGGGCTACTCGCTGGCGCAGAAGATGGTCGGTCGCGCCTGCGGCCTGCCGGAAGGCAAGGGCGTGCGCCCGGGCACCTACTGCGAGCCGAAGATGACCTCGGTCGGTTCCCAGGACACCACCGGCCCGATGACCCGCGACGAGCTGAAGGACCTGGCCTGCCTGGGCTTCTCGGCCGACCTGGTGATGCAGTCGTTCTGCCACACCGCGGCTTATCCGAAGCCGGTCGACGTCAAGACCCACCACACCCTGCCGGAGTTCATCTCCACCCGCGGTGGCATCTCCCTGCGTCCGGGCGACGGCGTGATCCACAGCTGGCTCAACCGCATGCTGCTGCCCGACACCGTCGGCACCGGCGGCGACTCCCACACCCGCTTCCCGGTGGGCATCTCGTTCCCGGCCGGCTCGGGCCTGGTCGCCTTCGCCGCGGCCACCGGCGTGATGCCGCTGGACATGCCGGAGTCGGTGCTGGTCCGCTTCAAGGGCCAGATGCAGCCGGGCGTCACCCTGCGCGACCTGGTCAACGCGATCCCGCTGTACGCCATCAAGTCCGGCCTGCTGACCGTGGCCAAGGCCGGCAAGAAGAACATCTTCTCCGGCCGCATCCTCGAGATCGAAGGCCTGCCGCAGCTGAAGGTCGAGCAGGCGTTCGAGCTGTCCGACGCCTCGGCCGAGCGCTCGGCCGCCGGCTGCACCGTGCGCCTGGACAAGGAGCCGATCATCGAATACCTCAACAGCAACATCGTGCTGCTGAAGAACATGATCGCCGAGGGCTACCAGGACGCCCGCTCGCTGGCCCGCCGCATCAGGAAGATGGAGGAGTGGCTGGCCAACCCGCAGCTGCTGGAGCCGGATGCCGACGCTGAGTACGCCGCGGTCATCGAGATCGACCTCAACGAGATCGTCGAGCCGATCGTGGCCTGCCCGAACGACCCGGACGACGTGAAGAGCCTGTCCGAGGTGGCCGGCACCAAGATCGACGAGGTTTTCATCGGGTCGTGCATGACCAACATCGGCCACTTCCGCGCCGCGGCCAAGCTGCTGGAAGGCAAGCGCGACATCCCGACCCGCCTGTGGGTCGCGCCGCCGACCAAGATGGACGCCTCCGAGCTGACCAAGGAAGGCCACTACGGCACCTTCGGCGTGGCCGGCGCGCGCATGGAAATGCCCGGCTGCTCGCTGTGCATGGGCAACCAGGCCCAGGTGCGCGAGGGCGCCACGGTGTTCTCCACCTCCACCCGCAACTTCCCGAACCGCCTGGGCCGCAACACCAACGTGTTCCTGGGTTCGGCGGAGCTGGCGGCGATCTGCTCGCGCCTGGGCAAGATCCCGTCCCGCGAGGAGTACATGGCCGACATCGGCGTGATCAACGAGAAGGGCGCCGAGATCTACCGCTACATGAACTTCGACCAGATCGAGGAGTACCGGAAGACGGCCGAGACCGTGGCCGCCTGATCCATCCGGCACCGCTGTACGGAACGCCCGGCCTTGCGCCGGGCGTTTCCTTTTGCGGGTCAGGCGGGCAGGGCCTCGTCGGCGTAGGCGGAAGCGAATTCCCCGGAAGGCGGGATCGGCTGGATCACGTCGACCAGCACGCCGTTGGGGGCGGCGGTGATGAAGTGGCGCTGGCCGAAGGCTTCGTCGCGCAGGTCCAGCAGCACCGGCAGGCCTGCAGCGGGCAGCCGGGCGCACTCGGCGTCCACGTCCTCGACCTCGAAGTTGAGCAGCAGGCCACCTGCGTGGCGGTCGCGTGCCACGGCGGGGATGGGGGAATGGCCTGCCGCAAGTACGGCCAGGTTGACCTCCGGCTGGCCCTCCAGCTGCAGGTGCACGTACCAGTCGGAAGTGAACAGTGGACGGAAGCCGAAGTGCCGCTGGTAGAAGTCGGCGGTGGCGGCGACATCGCTGGCCTGGATGACGGGGTAGTAGCTGCTGACCTTCATGGCTTGCCTCCGTTGACCCATAAACATACAGTCTGTATGTAATTCGACGATACATACAGACTGTATGTTTATGCAAGAAGTGACATGGCCAGAACCAATCGCGAACGTACCGAAGCCACCCGCGCGGCCCTGATCCAGGCGGCCCGCGGGCGGTTCGTGGCCCAGGGCTATGCCGCTACCGGGACGCCTGACATCGTGGCAGCGGCCGGCATGACGCGCGGGGCGCTCTACCACCACTTCGCCGACAAGCTGGACCTGTTCCGGGCCGTGGTGGAGGCCGAGCAGGCGGCCGTGGCCGCAGCGATCGAAGCGGCGACTCCCCGATCGCTGCCGCCCCTGCAGGCACTCAAGGCCGGCAGCGCCGCATTTCTCGAGGCGATGGCGGTGCCGGGGCGCACGCGTCTGCTCCTGGTCGAGGCGCCCGCGGCGCTGGGCGTCGCGGCACTGGACGCGATCGACGCCAGCCATGGCGGGCGCACCCTGCGCGAGGGCCTGGCGCAGGCGATGGACGAGGGCCTGCTGCGGCGACTGCCCCCGGAGCCGCTGGCCGCGCTGCTGTCGGCAGCGTTCGACCGTGCCGCGCGGGCGGTGGCCGAGGGCGCCGACCGCCAGGCCTGGCAGGAGACCCTGGACGCCCTGGTCGACGGGCTGGCGGTGGCCTGAGCAGGGACGCCGCCAGGGCTACGCGTACCTGGTATCGCGCCTGCGGCCGCCGGCGGCGCTGCCGCCCGCGGCTCAGGCCTTGCGCACCAGCTCGATGATCAGCCGCTGCAGCGCCGGATCGTCGTCCAGGCTGCCGTGGGTGGCGGCGGTGGTGCTGCGGCTGGCGCTGCCATCCAGCCCCAGTTCGCTGGGCAGGCGGGTGATCTCGCTGGCCGGGCTGGCCACGGCCATCATCCGCGCGCCCCAGGGCAGGGTGGCGCGCGCCGGGACCAGGTGCCGCTCCAGGCCCAGCAGCGGCGTCTCGCGCCGGTCCTCGAAGGCGCGCGATACCAGGTACAGCAGCGAGTGCCCATACGGCCTGCAGGTCGGGTCGGCGCGCTCGGCCGCATCCGACAGGTGCGCCACCAGCATGCGGGTGCCTGCCTTCAGCGCGGCCTTGCCCAGGGTGTGGTCGAACTCGTCGATGCGTACCGCCGGGGCGATCAGGCTGGCCGTGCGCAGGTCGAAGCCCTCGGCCGCCATGGTCGCGCCCAGGTGCGAGTGCAGGATGGCGCCGGCCGAATGCCCGACCAGGTGCAGGCGCAGCGCCGGCAGGCCGTAGGCCCGGGCGTTGGCCCGGTACAGCGCGAGCAGCTGGCGGATGCCGGACTCGGGGCTCGTGCCGATGCGCAGTGCGTTCTGCTTCATTTCGCCCCACAGCGGGCGCCCCAGCGGCCGTGCCACCGACTCCACACGCTGGTTCCACCATTCCTTCCAGCGCTCGCGCAGCTTGCGCAGCGTGCCGGCGGCGCGCTCCCGTTCCGGTGCCAGGCGGTCCTCGATCAGGTTGGAGAGCGTCTTGACCGCACCGGTCTCCCACATCAGGAACACCGGGAAGATCCGCTCCTCGTACAGCTTCGGCACCCAGCGCCGCGCCGAGCCGGCCGCCGCTTCCTCGTCGGTGAGCCCGCCATGGGCGTAGATGGCCACGTCCACTGCGCCGTCGGGTCCGATTTCCCAGCGGCGGCAGGCCTCGGCCAGGTGGATGCGCAGCAGCGCGTCCAGGGCCGAGGGCTGGGGGCGGAACTGGCCGCGCCGGCTCAGGCGGCCGTTGTTCTCCATGTTGATGATGAAGGGGGCGAGCTCGTGCGCGGCCAGGATCGGATTGCGCGACACCACCGCGCAGCGGCCCTGGGCATCGGTGCGCAGCGAGGTGGCTTCGGCGATCGCCTCGTGCTCGGAGGTCACCACGCCCAGCTGCGCGACCCAGCAGTCCATCGCGTTCTCCAGCCAGTCGCTGTAGCGCAGGACGGCCAGGCCGCCCTTGCCCCAGCGCGTTCCCCAGGAGTTGTGCACGATGAAGCCGTCGCGGGTGTAGCCGACGATGGCGAAGGCGTGGCCGGCGCCCGGATCGCCGCGCAGCCGCCGGATAAGCGGCAGGTCGGACGGATCCTCGGGCCGTGGCAGGGGCTCATCGCCGAGCAGCTCCTCCCAGCCGGCGTGGGTCCAGGCACTGGCGTAGACGGCGCCGACCTGGTCGATGGCCACGTGCATGTCGCGCAGCGAGCGCGGATCGATGCGGTAGTAGGCGCCAAGCGGGCGCTTGAGCGCGTCGGTCCACCAGTCCTCGCAGGCGTCGGCCTTCGGTTCGGGCATCGCCGGCTTCGGCCACAGGCGGGCGCTGGCGGCGCCGTGGCGTAGCCAGCCCTTGAGCGCGCCACGCAGCGAGGAGCCGATCCCGCTGTCGTTGCCGCTGCCGTCGTCCTCCTCGTCGGCCCACTCGTCGTAGCGGCGGGCCATGCTGTAGAGCATGTGCGGCGACACCGGTTCGACATGGCGGCCAGCGCGCACCAGCAGGTACTCGATCACCGTGGCCAGTGCATAGCCGGTGCAGGCGCAGGTGTCGCCCTGGTCCAGGACCGGGCGCACGTCGTGCGGATAACGCACGTCGCGTGGCGCCGAGGAGACCGGGGGCTGGTACTCCCAGTCGCGCAGGTCGACGCTGTCGGGACGGACGTTGAGGACCCGCCGCCGCTGCCTGCGCACCGATCCGGTGGGCGGGCGCGCCGCCAGGTCCGGCGCCGCCGGCTCCGGCCGCCCGGGCGGCAGCTGGCGCGTGCCGCGACCGGCGGCGCGGCCGCCCGCACTGCCGGCATGGCGGGCATAGGCCGCGGCGAGCTTGCCGTCGTAATCGTTCTGACGGTATCCGGGGCCGTTGTAGAGACGCGCGAAGCGCGCCCAGTCCTTGCGCCGCAACGGCAGCAGCAGAGGCGAACCCGGGCGGGCGATGAAACTGGCGAAGGCCTCCAGCTGGCCATCGGCCCCGGAGGACTGGGCCTCAACGAAGGCCCCGACGCAGTCGAAGCCGCACAGCGCGTAGTTGAAGCCCATGATCTGGAACGCGCCCCAGCTGGCCGACTGCATCGCCGCGGCGGCATCCAGCGCGGCGGCGCGGTCCAGCCGCTTCCATTCCCCGGCCAGCGACCCGGAATACTTCCTACGGTCCCATTGCGGATGGCTGAGGTTGGGATGCGAGGCGCCGTAGCGGCCTGCCGTCAGGCGATGGAAGACATGGCCCTCGAACAGGACCTTGGGCCGGCGGTCCGGCGCCGGAAGGAAGCCGCTGCCAGCCGACTCGACCTCGGCCACCGCGCGCAACGCCGCCAGTTCGACGTCCAGCCGCGCGGCCAGGCGCTCCCACATCTGCGGGGTGACGTCGCGCTCCAGTTCCTTCTGTTCCATTCCGATCCTCCAGGCTGGACGGCGGATGCTCCGGGTCCTGCAAAAACTACCGGACGGACAGGGCTGCGTCAGGCCGGTGGCGGCGCGGCCGGGTCGCCCGGCAGGCGGACATCGACCAGGCGCCAGCGCAGGCCCTGGCGCTGCAGCACCCAGACGCTGGTATTGCCGGGCGCATGCTGAACGGTCACGGTGGCCCGGGAAAGCGATTCATAGCTCAGCCGTGCATCCCGCAACGGACGTGCCGGTTCAACGCTCCAGCCCTCGCTGGAGCCACGGTCGCGGCCGCGCACCCGCTGCCACAGCACGTGGCCCTGCAGCAGGGCGGCCACGCCCTGCGGAGTAGCCGCCAGCTCGACCCCGGCGCCTGCGACGCTGCCTGCGGCAGCCAGCGCCAGCGCCCCCAGTGGATGCGAGGCCACGTCCGCACCGGCCGCGCGCACCATGCGGTCCTGCACCTGCGCCCGCAGGTTGGCCTGCAGCCGCGGGAAATCGACATGGCGGGCGAGGGCAGTGCTGTCGCGCCGTTCCAGCGCGTCGGCGATGCCACGCACCGCCAGCCACGGGCCCGCGGCGATCCAGGCGGCCAGCAGGACCAGGAGCAGGCCGGCGCCAACCAGCGGCAGGCGCCAGCGGCTCTTTCGGGAAGGAACGGGCATTGCGGCCATGCTCAGAACTCCAGGTCCAGGGCGGCGCAGAGGTAGTCGACGAACGGGGCCAGCGCGGCCAGGTCCTTCTCCAGCGTCGTGCGCAGGCGCGGGCCGGTCATGGTGGCATCGTCCAGCGGTCGCCAGAACACCCAGTTGCGGTGGCGCAGGTCGTCGATGAACTCGAAATCGGCCGGGAAACCGCGCGGCGTGCGTACCAGCACCTCGGTGGCGTCCAGGTCGAAGCGGCGGCGGAATGCCGGCGCGTGCGCCGAGCGGCGCCAGCTTTCCGGGTTGTCGAAGATGAACTGGCGGACCTTGCGCTGGGTGTCGGACTCCGGATGCCACAGGCCGGCACCGACGAAGCTCCCGCCGGGCTGCAGATGGATATAGAACGAGGGCGCGGCCACTTCGCGCCGGCGCTCGTGGAACAGGCGCGCACCCTGCCAGGTCTTGTACGGCGACTTGTCGTTGGAGAAGCGCGCATCGCGGTGGATGCGGAACAGCGAGCCGCCCACCGGCCGCGGATCGGCGCGGAAGTGCGGGCTGATCGCGGCCACCGCCGGCTGCAGGTCGCCGACCAGGCGCAGGAATGGCTGGCGTACGTGCGCCTCGTAGTCGGCGCGGTGTGCCTGGAACCAGGCCTTGTCGTTGTGTCGCGCCAGGCCGCGCAGGAAACGCAGGCTGGCCTCGCTGAAGTAGGCAGTCATAGTCCGTCCTGCAGCCCGCGGCCCCAGGCCTCCAGCTGGTCCAGCAGCACCAGCCGCTGGCCATCGCCGGCATGGGTCGCGCGCAGCGTCGCAATCTCGGCAAAGAAGGTGTCGAAGGTGTACTCGGACAGGCCGCTGTCGGCCTGCAGGCGCCTGCGCCGGTAATCGTCCCAGCGGCCGCGCTCGTCCGCGCCGAGGGTTTCCGGCCAGTTGCGGGCGCGGTAGCGGAACAGCAGCTCCGGCAGGCGCGGATCGCGGAAATCGAAGGCGCGGCGGCCCAGCTCGGCCGGGGCGGTGGCGCGCACCTGGGTGCACAGGCGGCGGTCGCCGTCGCCGCAGAAGCCCGAGTACAGCGACGCGTCCACGTCGTCCTGGCCGCCTTCGCGGGCGCCGGCATAGACCTGGCGCGCCTTCTCGGCCAGCTCGGGGCCGTGCGCACGGAGGCGTTCGGCGCGCGCCAGCACCTGGTCCGGATCGATGCCCAGGCGCTCGAAGTCCGGCGCGCGCAGGTGCGCCCACGGCACCAGCATCGGCGAGCGGTTGAGGTGGACCTCCTTGAGCGGCACCCGCGACACGCCCGGCGGCAGGTCGGCCACCGGCGTGTACAGGCGGTCGGCGATCTCCGCGGGCGTCTGCTCCAGCAGCGTGTCGACGTCGCCATCCAGGTCGAAGACGATCACCCGGTTGCCGATCTGCGGATGCACGGCCAGCGGCAGCACCGCCGCGGCGCACAGGCGCGAGGCCGGGTAGCGCTGCGAGACGTGCAGCACCGGCTGCATGGCGAAGGTGTCCAGCAGGCTGGCGGCGTGGCGCTTGTCGCGCAGGCGCAGGGCGTAGTCCCACAGCCGCGGCTGGGCGCGGCGCAGCAGCCGGGCCATGCCGATGGTCGCGTACACGTCCGAAAGCGCCTCGTGCGCATCGCCTTCGCGCACGTCGTTGGCAAGCGCCAGCTGCTCGAGCCTGAAGGAGGTCGCGCCGTCCTCGCGCTTCGGCCAGGCGATGCCTTCGGGGCGCAGGGCGTGGGCCAGCCGCAGCACGTCCAGCAGGTCCCAGCGCGAATTGCCTCCGCGCCACTCGCGCTCGTAGGGGTCGAAGAAATTGCGGAACAGGGTGTGGCGGACGTACTCGTCGTCGAAGCGCAGCGAGTTGTAGCCCAGGGTGCAGGTGCCCGGACGCGCCATTTCCTCGACCATGCGCGCGGCCGCCTCGGCCTCGCTGATGCCCTCGCGCAATGCGTGCTGCGGGGCGATGCCGGTGATTAGGGTGGCGACGGGCGAGGGCAGCAGGTCGTCGGCCGGCTTCACGAACAGGCTGATCGGCTCGTCCACGACCTGCAGTTCGCGGTCGGTGCGCACGGCGGCGAACTGGGCGATGCGGCTGCGGCGCGGATCGGCGCCGAAGGTCTCCAGGTCGTAGAACAGGAAGCTTTCGGTCATGCCGGTATTGGACGTGGCGCGCGCGATCGCCGCAAGCCCATGCATGCAGTGCGGCGGTTCAATGCGCGCCTTCCAGTTCGTCCAGCTCGGCGTGGATGCGCCGCGCCAGCGAATCCCAGTCGATGCAGGACAGGTCGCTGCGGTCGCGGGTGGCGTCGACCAGGATGCGCCGCTGCACCTGGCTGCGTTCGTGCGCGACCGCGTACGGCACGCGCATGAAGGTCACCATGGTGTAGTGGGGCACGAAGCGGGTCGGATGCCGCGCCTGCAGCGCCTGCTCCAGTTCGCGCTGCAGCAGGAAGTCCGGGTCGTCGACCAGGTCGCGCATCTCGATGTAGTTCTCCAGCGCCATGGCCTGGATCGCGGCGGCATTGGGCTTGCGCTCGGCCTCGAACGCGGCGAAGGCCTCGGCCAGCGAGCCGTGGCGGTCCATTGCATCGGCCAGGGCCACGCAGTCCTCGAAGGCGCAGTTCATGCCCTGGCCATGGAACGGGACCATGGCATGCGCGGCGTCGCCCAGGACCACCGCGCGGCCGCCCATGTGCCAGGTATCGAGGTACAGCGTACCGAGCAGGCCCGGCGGGTGGTTCTCCCAGTCGCGCTCCAGGTCCGGGATCAGCGGCAGCGCGTCCGGGAAGTCGCGCGCGAACAGGGCGCGCACCTCGGCGCCGCTGCGCACGCTGGCGAAGCAGGGGTCGCCGCTGCCCGGCGCGGCCTGGTTGGGGAGGAACAGGGTGACGGTGAAGGTGCGTTCGTCGTTGGGCAGGGCGATGCACATGTAGCGCCCGCGCGGCCAGATGTGCAGCGCATGCGGCTCGATCATGAAGCCCCCATCCGGCGCCGGCGGGATGGTCAGCTCCTTGTACGAGTGGTCCAGGAACTCGGTGCGTTCGCCGATGCCCGCCCGGTGCACCATCTCCGCGCGCAGGGCCGAGCCGGCCCCGTCGGTGCCGATCAGGGTGTCGAAGCGGATGTCGTGAGGCTGGTCGTCGCGGTCGTCGATCAGGCGGGCGTAGCCGGCATCGAAGTCCACGGTGTGCAGGCGGCGGTGGAAGTGGATGGTGGCGCCGGCGCGCTCTGCCGCTTCCAGCAGGGTCATGTTGAGGTCCGC
Organism: Pseudoxanthomonas suwonensis; assembly: GCF_010093235.1. GTDB lineage: Bacteria > Pseudomonadota > Gammaproteobacteria > Xanthomonadales > Xanthomonadaceae > Pseudoxanthomonas > Pseudoxanthomonas suwonensis. The sequence goes on from NZ_PDWP01000012.1 coordinate 56,478, forward strand.
GCGGTGCACCGACCAGATCACCTCCGAATCGTCGCGGCCGTAGCGGTGCAGGGTGGTGCTGCCGTCGAGGGCATGGACCATGCGCCCGCGCATCATCACCGCCTGGCGCATCACCGCCTCCTCCACGCCGGCCGCGCGCAGGGCGTGGCGGCCGCGTTCGGCCAGGGCGAGGTTGATCGAGCGGCCGGATTCGTAGCCCTTGATCCGCGGATCGCCGCGGCGCTCGTAGATGGTGACGTTCCAGCCACGCCGGGAAAGCAGGATCGCCAGCAGCGAACCGGCGAGGCCGGCGCCGATCAGGGTCAGGGAACGGGAGTCGGTGGTGTCCAAGCAGGTTCCTGTGCGCCCGCGCCGCGGGATGCGTAGTTGGGATGGGCCTTCAGGGGGAGGGCGACGGCTGGATCATGGTTGGCGGCGTCGCCGGTCGGCATGCGGAGTCATGAGGGCCGGCAGTGCTGGCCTTGCCTCGTGCAACGGGCAGCTCAGCCGGCACGCCAGCGGTCCACTTCCTCGACCAGTTCCAGCACGTCTGCGTAGCGGTTGTAGAGCGGCACCGGGGAGATCCGGATCACGTCCGGCTCGCGCCAGTCGCCGAGGAAGCCGCGGTCGCGCAGGTGCTCGAACAGCGCCCGGCCGCGCTCGCGGCCGCCGGCCACGCGCAGGGACAGCTGGCAGCCGCGGCGCCGTGGCTCGGTGGGAGTGACCACCTGCAGGGTGTCGGCCAGGCGTTCGTGGATCAGCCGTTCCAGCAGGCCGGTGAGCTGCTCGGACTTGGCGCGCAGCGCGGTCATGCCGCCGGCACGCTCGAACTGCTCCAGCGACGCGCGCAGCGGGGCCATCGCCAGCACTGGTGGATTGGAAAGCTGCCAGCCTTCCGCGCCCACGGCCGGCACGAATTCCGGCGCCATGCGGAAGCGGGTGGAGGCCTCGTGGCCCCACCAGCCGGCCATGCGCGGCAGCCCGGCGCTGCCATGGCGCTCGTGGACGAAACAGCCGGCCACCGCGCCAGGACCTGCATTGAGGTACTTGTAGTGGCACCACACGGCGAAGTCGGCGTCGGCGTCGTGCAGGGCCAGCGGCAGGTTGCCCACCGCGTGCGCCAGGTCGAAGCCGCACTTCGCACCCTGGGCGTGCGCCAGCGCGGCGATGCGCGCAAGGTCGAAGGCCTGCCCGGTGCGGTACTGCACGCCCGGCCACAGCACCAGCGCCAGGCGCGGGCCATGGGTGGCGATGGCCTGGGCGACGGCTTCGTCCGACAGGGTGCCATCGGGCTCGTCGGCCTCGACCTCGACCAGGCATTCGGCGGGGTCCAGGCCATGCAGGCGGATCTGCGACTCGACCGCGTGGCGGTCGGAAGGGAATGCACCGGCTTCCATCAGCACCACCGGACGCTGCGCGTCCGGGCGATAGAAGCTGGCCAGCATCAGGTGCAGGTTCACCGTCAGCGTGTTCATCGCCACCACTTCGTCCGGACGCGCACCGACCAGGCGGGCGAGTGGTTCGCGCACCAGGCGGTGGTATTCCATCCACGCGGTATCGCCGGTGAAGTGGCCCTCGACCGCTTCGTTGGCCCACTTGTCCATCACTTCCAGCACGTACGACCGCGCGGCGCGCGGCTGCAGGCCCAGCGAGTTGCCGACGAAATAGCGCTGCTCGCCGCCGGCGTGCGGGGGGATCAGGAACTCGTCGCGGAAGTGGCGCAGCGGATCGGCCGCGTCCAGCTCGCGAACCTGCGCGGCGAGGTCGCTCATCCAGCTACCTCCAGGACCGGCTGCGGCGCCTCGGCGCGCGGCGGATGCACGTGCCCGCAGTTGCGGCACGTGCGCTTCTCGAGCGAGCCGTGGAATCGCTCGAACACCGGCGGGAAATCGCGCTCGATGTCCTGCAGCTGGAAGAACTCCTCGTACAGCCTGTGGTTGCAGCGCTCGCAGTACCACAGCAGGCCGTCGCGCTCGTGCGGCAGGCGCACGCGCTCGATCACCAGGCCGACGCCGCCGGCCATGCGCTGCGGCGAATGCGGCACGCGAGGCGGCAGCAGGAAGGTCTCGCCGGCGCGGATCGGGATCTCGCGCAGCGAGCCCGGGCCGCCCTCGGGGCGCTCCTGCACGCGCAGCACCATCTCGCCCTCGAGCTGGTAGAACCACTCCGGGCCTTCGTCCCAGTGGAAGTCGGTGCGCGCATTGGGACCACCGACCACCATGACGATGAAGTCGCCGTTGTAGATGCACTTGTTGCCGACGGGCGGCTTGAGCAGGTGGCGGTGTTCCTCGATCCAGGCCTGCAGGTTGAGCGGGGCGGAGAACATGGCGGGTTCCTGCTTGGTGGGGGTCAGCGCAACTCGTGGTCCTGCTTGATCCTGGCCAGGGCGGCCTCGTACTTCGGTTCCAGGTCCTCGATGCGGTCCACGTCCATGCCCAGGTGGTGGACGCGGCCGTCGCGCAGGCTGTAGACCCAGCCGTGCACGGTCAGTTCCTGGCCACGGTCCCAGGCGTCGCGGATCACGTGGGTCTTGCACACGTTGACCACCTGCTCGAGCACGTTGAGCTCGCACAGGCGCGCATGCTGCAGCTCGGTCTCGCCGGCATTGTGCAGGCAGTCGGCATGGTGCTCGGCCACGTCGGTCACGTGGCGGATCCAGTTGTCGACCAGGCCCAGGCGCTGGCGGGTCAGCGCGGCGTACACGCCGCCGCAGCCGTAGTGGCCCACCACGAGGATGTGCTTGACCTTCAGCACGTCCACCGAGAACTGGATGACCGACAGGCAGTTGAGGTCGGTGTGCACGACCACGTTGGCGACGTTGCGGTGGACGAATACCTCGCCCGGCGCCATGTCGATGATCTGGTTGGCCGGCACGCGCGAATCGGAGCAACCGATCCACAGGTATTCCGGTGCCTGCTGCTTGGACAGGCGCGAAAAGAATTCCGGATCCTCGGCGCGGACGCGCTCGGACCAGGCATGGTTGCGGCGGATCAGGTCGTGGAGGTCTTCGCTCATCGCCGCATTATCCCCGAGTGGCTCGCCCGCGGCACGCGGCAGGGAGCCGCCTCAGCCTTCGCGCCGGGCCAGGCGTTCAGCCATCAGTGCGGCGACCTGAGCCGCGTTGTCGCCGGGCAGGGCCTGCAGTCCCTCGATGGCGCCGCGCACATTCGCCGGCGGATGGTTCTGGTTGAGCTTGAACTTCAGCTCGATCCGCGAGGCGCGGAAATGGAAACCGACGATGCCACGGAGCTGGGCGCGTTCGCGCGGGTCGGCGTGGTCATAGGCCCAGTTGCCGCCGACGCCGGGTTCGAAGCGCTCGCCCAGGCGGGCGACGACGGAGGCCAGGGAGGCTTCGTCGTCGAATGGTTCCAGGGTGCCGTACAGGTGCGCGGCCGCGTAGTTCCAGGTCGGCACCCGGGCCGACTCGGCCTTGTCCGGATACCAGCCGGGCGAGATGTAATGGTGCGGGCCATGCACGATCGCCAGCGCCGGGCCGGCGTGGCCTGCCTGCGGATTGGGCCTGGCCCAGTGGCCTTCCAGTTCCACCGAATCGTCCTCGCGCCGGTGCAGTACCGGCAGGTGACTGGCGAAGGGCAGGCCGTCGGCGCCGGTGGTGACGAGGGTGATGAACGGGTCGCGCGCCAGCAGGCGGTCGAGCTCCGCCAGGTCGGTTTCGGCGAAGGCGCGCGGGGTGTACTTGGCTCAGGCCCGGCGGCCGAGGTCCACCGTCATCAGCCGGACCAGCGATTCGTCGTCCTCCGCGCGCGGCGGCGCGACCTCGTCCAGCGAGAAGCCGCGCTCCAGCGCGTCGTCCTCGTCCAGGCCGTCGAACTCGACGAAGTCGGCATCCAGCAGCATCGAGCGGGCGGTGTCCTCGCTGTCGTAGGAATGCAGGGTGCCGTCGTGGTCCAGCACCTCGGCGGTGCCGGCCTCGCGTTCGCGCAGTCGCGCCCAGTGCAGGGTGCGGCCGAGGGTGGCAAGCCACCAGCTGTCGTGTGTCATGGACTTGCCTCCGAAACCAGCCAGAGCAGGGCAGCCATGCCCAGGCCGATGAAGATGGTGATGAGCGCGACCCGTGCCGGGGTGGCCAGGCCGCTGAGGGAACGGTCGCCGATGGCGCGGTAACGCCCGCTGAGCAGCCAGCCCAGTGCCGCCGGGGCCAGGAAGGCGCCGGCGCCGAAGTCGGCCTCGCCGCCGGCGTGGCGGTCGCGGATGTGGACCAGGGTCAGTGGCCAGAAGATCACGAAGGCCGTGGCCCCGGCGATGGCCACGCCCACGAAGCACAGGGCAAGGAACAGGAGCATGGGGGCGTGATGGGTTGTTCGTGACTTGTGATCCGGAAAACCAGCCTCCGTGCCCGTGGGACGCGGAGGCCTGCTTGCCGATCAGAACTCGGCGCTGCCGGGCGCGCGCGGGTAGGCGATCGCGTCGCGGATGTTGGACAGGCCGCAGGTGTAGACCACCAGGCGCTCGAAGCCCAGGCCGAAGCCTGCGTGCGGCACGCCGCCGTAGCGGCGCAGGTCGCGGTACCACTGGTAGTGTTCGGGCTCGAGGCCGAACTGGGCCATGCGCGCGTCCAGCACGTCCAGGCGCTCCTCGCGCTGGCTGCCGCCGATGATCTCGCCGATGCCCGGGGCGAGCACGTCCATCGCGGCGACGGTCCTGCCGTCGTCGTTCAGGCGCATGTAGAAGGCCTTGATGTGCTCGGGGTAGTTCATCACCACCACCGGGCGGCCGACGTGTTCCTCGGTCAGCCAGCGCTCGTGCTCGGTCTGCAGGTCCAGGCCCCACTCGACCGGGAAGTCGAACTTCCGGCCCGACGCCTGCAGCAGCCTGATCGCCTCGCTGTAGTCGATGCGCTCGAACGGCGCATTTATGAACGACTCAAGGCGGGTGATGGCGTCCTTCTGCACGCGTTCGGCGATGAAGGCCATGTCGTCGGCGCGCTCGTCCAGCACCGTGCGGAACAGGTACTTGAGGAAGTCCTCGGCCAGGTCGGCGTCGGCGGCCAGGTCGGCGAACGCGATCTCCGGCTCGATCATCCAGAACTCCGCCAGGTGGCGGGTGGTGTTGGAGTTCTCCGCCCGGAAGGTCGGGCCGAAGGTGTAGACCTTGCTCAGCGCCAGGGCGTAGGCCTCGACGTTGAGCTGGCCGGACACGGTCAGGAAGGTTTCCTTGCCGAAGAAGTCGCGGGAGAAGTCGACCTCGCCCTCCTTGGTGCGTGGCAGGTTGGCCAGGTCCAGGGTGGAGACCCGGAACATCTGGCCGGCGCCCTCGGCGTCGGAGGTGGTGATGATCGGGGTGCTGATCCAGTAGAAGCCGCGCTCGTGGAAGAACCGGTGCACGGCCTGGGCCAGGCAGTGACGGATACGGGTGACCGCGCCGAACAGGTTGGTGCGCGGGCGCAGGTGGGCGAACTCGCGCAGGTATTCCAGCGAGTGCTGCTTGGGCTGCATCGGATAGGTCAGCGGATCCTCGACCCAGCCGACGACCTCGATCCTGGAGGCCTGGATCTCGAAGCTCTGGCCCTGGCCCTGCGAGGGCACCAGGGTGCCGGTCGCGATCACCGAGCAGCCGGTGGTCAGGTGCTTCACCTCGGATTCGTAATTCGGCAGGTCGGCCGGCGCCACCACCTGGATCGGGGCGAAGCAGGAGCCGTCGCTGACGTTGACGAAGCTCAGTCCGGCCTTGGAGTCGCGCCGGGTACGCACCCAGCCGCGTACCGTGACCTCGCCGCCGGCGGCAACCTTGCCCGCGAGCGCATGTTCGACGCTGACCACCGTCATGGCTTGAATCCTTGTGTCGTGAAGCCCATCTGGAAGGGCGGAAGTGTAGCGGTTGCACGTGCCGGCCGGCGAGGCGCCGTGCCGGCCGGGTCGCTGCGTTCCATGCCCGGGCCGGTGGCCCGCCACGCAGGCCGCCTATAATGGGCGTGCTGTTTCCCGGAGGTTCCCCATGGCTGTCATCCTTACTCCCGCCGCCCTGGAGCGCGTCCAGCGCTTTCTGCAGCGTGACCCGCAGGCCCTGGGCCTGCGCTTCGGCGTGGAGCGCACCGGGTGTTCCGGCTGGGGCCACGTGGCCGACCTGGCCCGCGACCAGCGCGAGGGCGACACGGTCTTCGAGCAGGACGGGGTACGGATCTACGTCGACGCCACCAGCCTGCCGCTGGTGGACGGCACCGAGATCGACTTCGCCCGCCAGGGCCTGGGCGAGGGCTTCATCTTCAGGAACCCGAACGCCAAGGCCGAGTGCGGCTGCGGCGAGAGCTTCACCACCCAGCCGGCCTGAGCCGGTTCCAGCCCGCCGGGCCCGTTTCCGGCCCGCCATTGCGCCCAAGTCCCTGAGCCGGCATAATTTCCGGCTCTCCGCGCCTGCGTGCAGGCCGGGGACCCTTGCCCCACCGCTTCCATCCAGGTCGACGGGGGGCTGCCAGGCCCGCAAGGGCCGCATCCACAAGGAAAACACAATGCGTCATTACGAAGTCGTGTTCCTGGTCCATCCGGACCAGAGCGAGCAGGTGCCGGCGATGATCGAGCGCTACAAGGGCCTGATCGAGAACGCCGGTGGCACCATCCACCGCCTGGAAGACTGGGGCCGCCGCCAGCTGGCCTACCCGATCCAGAACCTGGTCAAGGCCCACTACGTGCTGTTCAACGCCGAAGTCGGCCAGGCCGCCATCGACGAGCTGGTCGAGACCTTCCGCTTCAACGACGCGATCCTGCGCCACCTGGTCATCCGCCGCGACGGTCCGGAGACCGAACAGTCGCTGATCATGAAGAGCAAGGACGAGAAGGGCGACAAGCCCGAGCGTGGCGAGCGCCGCCGCCGTGACGAGGAAGGCGAGGGCACTGCCGCCGCCGAAACCGACGGCGACAACGCCGAAGCCGCCGCCTAAGGAGCACACCCATGTCCAAGTTCTTCCGTCGTCGCAAGTTCTGCAAGTTCACCGCCGAGGGCGTCAAGGAGATCGATTACAAGGATCTCAACACCCTGCGCCAGTACCTGACCGAGAACGGCAAGATCGTTCCGAGCCGCGTGACCGGCACCAAGTCGCGCTACCAGCGCCAGCTGTCGACCGCGATCAAGCGCGCCCGTTTCCTGGCCCTGATCCCGTACACCGACAACCACGACATCTGATGCGTGGCATCCGCGGGGCCGCATCCGTGCGGTCCCGGCGGAACCCGCGCCAGCTGGCTGGCTGCAACCCATTCGTCCGATCCGGACAGCACGCGTTGCCGCGCATCATGCCGCGGCTAACGGATAGAGGAGCAACACCATGGAACTGATCCTTCTGCAGAAGGTCGTCAACCTCGGCAACCTGGGTGACAAGGTCACCGTGAAGCCGGGCTACGGCCGCAACTACCTGGTCCCGCAGGGCAAGGCCGTGCCGGCCACCGCCGCCAACCTGGCCGAGTTCGAGGCCAAGCGCGCCGAGTACGAGGCCAAGGCCAAGGCGCTGCTGGACGAGGCCCAGGGCCGCCTGGCCAAGCTGGAAGGCGCCAGCGTGACCGTCAAGGCCAACGCTTCGACCGAAGGCAAGCTGTACGGCTCGGTCGGCCCGCGCGAGATCGCCGAGGCCTTCACCGCCGCCGGCCTGCCGCTGGAGAAGAGCGAGGTCATCATGGGCGAAGGCTCGATCCGCCACGTCGGCGAGTTCGAAGTCCAGGTCGCCCTGCATGCGGACGTCGAGACCACGGTCAAGGTCGTGGTCGAGCCGGAAGCCTGATCGGCCGGCCAAGGCCGCAGGACCCGACGGAGGGCGCCGCAAGGCGCCCTTCGCTTTTGTGGCCGTCGCGGCCGCTGAGATGTCCACGCGTTATGCACAGGGTTATCCATGGCGGCGACCCCGGCCGGCGCATAGGATGGCCTGCTGTCGTACCTGATCCACCCGGCCGGGCGCCCGCTGCGCCCGCCACCCCGAGGAACCACCCGAATGTCCGCACGCCCCGGCTTCCGCAAAGACCGCGAACGCGACCGTGACCGCGATGGCAGCGACGGCCGCATCGAGCAGCTGCGCGTCCCGCCGCACTCGGTCGAGGCGGAGCAGGCGGTGCTCGGCGGCCTGATGCTGGCGCCGGAGTCCTACGACACCGTCGGCGACGTGCTGGTGGAGAAGGACTTCTACCGGCGCGACCACCAGCTCATCTACCGCGCCATCCGCGAGCTGGCCGAGAAGAGCCAGCCGTTCGACGCGGTGACCCTGGGCGAGTGGTTCGACTCGCAGGGCTATTCGGAGCAGATCGGCGGCGGCGCCTACCTGGTCGAGCTGGCCACCACCACGCCATCGGCGGCCAACATCCGCGCCTATGCCGAGATCGTGCGCGACAAGGCGGTGCTGCGCCAGCTGATCGAGGTCGGCACCGAGATCGTCAACAACGGCTTCCAGCCCGAGGGCCGCGACAGCGCCGAGCTGCTGGCCCGTGCCGAGCAGGAGGTGTTCGCCATCGCCGAAGCCGGCGCGCGCGGCCGCACCGACTTCACCGGCCTCAACACCGCGCTGCGCGACGCCTTCGAGGTGCTGCAGAAGCGCTTCGAGAGCGGCGGCAACATCACCGGCCTGCCGACCGGCTATACGGAATTCGACAACATGACCGCCGGCCTGCAGCCGACGGACCTGATCATCCTCGCGGCGCGCCCGGCCATGGGCAAGACCACCTTCGCGCTGAACATCGCCGAGTACGCGGCGATCAAGTCGAAGAAGGCCGTGGCGGTGTTCTCGATGGAAATGTCGGCCGCGCAGCTTGCGCTGCGCCTGATCTCCTCCAATGGCCGGGTCAACGCCCAGCGCCTGCGTACCGGCCAGCTGGAAGACGAGGACTGGAGCCGGGTGACCAGCGCGATCCGGATGCTAAAGGAAACCAAGATCTTCATCGACGACACCCCGGCACTGTCGCCGGACGTGCTGCGTTCCAAGTGCCGCCGCCTCAAGCGCGAGCACGGCCTGGGCCTGGTGGTGATCGACTACCTGCAGCTGATGCAGGTGCCGGGCAACAGCGAGAACCGCGCCACCGAGATCTCGGAGATCTCCCGCTCGCTCAAGGCCTTGGCCAAGGAGCTCAACGTGCCGGTGATCGCGCTGTCCCAGCTCAACCGCTCGCTGGAAACGCGTACCGACAAGCGCCCGGTCATGGCCGACCTGCGCGAATCGGGCGCCATCGAGCAGGACGCCGACATCATCCTGTTCATCTACCGCGACGAGTACTACAACAAGGAAAACTCGCCGGACAAGGGACTGGCCGAGGTCATCATCGGCAAGCACCGAAGCGGCCCTACCGGTTCGGTCAAGCTGCGCTTCTTCGGCGAGTACACCCGCTTCGACAACCTGGCCAACGACGCGGTCGGTTCGTTCGAATAACCGTCCGTCGGAACCAGTCCCGGCCGCCATTGTCCGTTCACGGGGCCGGGACTAGCATCCGTGCGCCGTGGCCTGACCGGGCCACGCATACGGACAAGGAGTACCTCATGAACATCCGCAAGCAGACCCTGGCCATGTTCGGCACCGCCGCGCTGGTCGCCGTCCTGGCCGCTGGCTGCCAGACCACGAACCCGTATACCGGCGAGCAACAGATGAACCGCACCAGCAAGGGTGCGCTGATCGGCGCCGGCATCGGCGTGGCCGCCGGCCTGCTGACCGGCAACAGCGCGGTCGAGCGCCGCCAGCACGCCCTGATCGGCGCCGGCGTCGGCGGCCTGGCCGGCGGCACCGTGGGTGCCTACCAGGATCGCCAGCAGGCCGCGCTGCGCGCCAAGCTGCAGGGTACCGGCGTCAGCGTCACCCGCAACGGCGACAACATCACCCTGAACATGCCGGGCAACGTGACCTTCGGCTTCAACAGCTCGAACCTGGACCCGCAGTTCTATCCGGTGCTCAGCAGCGTCGCCGATGTGATCAAGGAGTACGACAAGACCGTCGTCGAGGTCGCCGGCCACACCGACAGCGTCGGCAGCGACGAGGTCAACCAGCGCCTGTCCGAGCAGCGTGCCAATGCGGTGACCCAGTTCCTGATCGCGCAGGGCATCAACTCGCAGCGCTTCATCACCGTCGGCGCCGGCAAGCGCTATCCGATCGCCAGCAACGACACCGAGGCCGGCCGCGCCGCCAACCGCCGCGTGGAGATCACGCTGGTGCCGGTGCGTTCCTGATCCGGTACGCATCGCAGTAACAGAAGGGGGCCGCGCGAGCGGCCCCTTTTTCTTTTCCGTCGCATCGGCCGGAAGGCTCAGCCGACTGCTGCCTCCAGGATGCGCTTGCCTTCGCGCACGCTGGCCTCTTCCGTGGCCGCGTTGTCGGCCGCGACCTCGTTGGGGCAACGCGAGGGGCAGTGCACCATCATGTAGTCCGCGTTGTCGCTGAGGCGTTCGACCAGGAAATCGACGAAGGCGCGGACCTTGGGCGACATCACCCGCCCCCGGGGGAATACCGCGTTGAAATCCACCATCGGTCCGGTCCAGCCGGCCAGCACCCGGCGCAGCGCGCCGGATTCCACGTAGGGCTTCGCCGCAACGTCGGTGGCCAGGGTCAGGCCTTCGCCGCACAGCACCGCGCCGATCAGGGCCGACGGATCGTTGGCGACCATCAGCGGGTTGATCGGGTAGTCGGTGATGCCGTTGCCGTCGCTCAGCGGCCAGGTGATTCGCGTGGGATGGGAGTGGTAGTGCTTGCGCACGGCGAGGATGCGGTGGTGCTGCAGCTCGTCCGGATGCAACGGTTCGCCGTGCCGCTCGATGTACGCCGGACTGGCGAACACCTGGGTGCGGAACCCGGCAAGGCGCCGCGCGATGAGCGTCGAGTCGGGCAACGTGCCGACGCGCAGCGCCACGTCGATCTCGCTGCCGATCAGGTCGACCGGATCGTTGCTCATGTGCATGTCCAGGCGGATTTCCGGGTACTGCGCATGGAACTGTCCGAGCAGCGGCGAGATCCAGGCGATGCCGATGGAGTAGGGCACGGTGAACCGCAGCCAGCCTCGCGGGCCACCCTGCAGCTGACCTACCGCGCCTTCGGCTTCCTCCAGCTCCTGGGCGATGCGCTGGCAATGTTCGAAATACACGTTGCCGGCCTCGGTGAGGCCGAGGCGGCGCGTGGTCCGGTGCAGGAGCTGCGCGCCGAGCCGCGCTTCCAGCTCCTGGACCTTGCGGCTGACGGTGGTCTTGGGCAGGCCGAGCGACCTGGCCGCGGCGATGAAGCTGCCCTGTTCGACCACCTTGACGAAGACGAGGGTGTCGTTGAGGTCGTAAGCCATGGGGAGGATTCCGGGGAAGGGGACGGGAGCGCAGGAGAATTGGACCTGCTGCGGGACGATTATTCCCTTTAATCGGGACTAATCAAGTCCTGATTCGAGGCGTAATTTCGCACCCATCCCAGAAACGATGGAGGGCTGCCATGCTGGTCCGGCGCCTCAAAGACCTGTTCTTCCCTTCCGAAGCGTCCAGCACGGACAAGGACTTGTATCCGCCGATGCTCGGGGAAAGCAGGCCCCGTGGGCATTTCCGCGAGTTCACCGTTCCCCGCAGGCTGCAGCAGGGTGGCCTCTCCCTGCCGGCGACCCGCCGCTGCCGCCATGGTCGCACCGACGGGATTATCCCGGTCGCGGGAGAAAATATCCCATGAACGGGACGCTTGCTCCCGAGGTACTGGTGATCGGCGCCAGCGGTCGCGTCGGTTCGGGCGTGGGGGCCGCGCTGCTCGAGGCCGGCAGTCCGGTACTGGCGGTCGCCCGGGACGCTTCGCGCCTGCAGCGCCTGGCCGCGATGCATGCCGACGAGCCGGGACTGGAGACGATGGTCGCGTCGGTTGCCGACGATGGCGCCGCGCAGGACCTGGCGCGCCGCGTGGCGCGGCGTCCGCGCCCGCTGCGCGCGGTCGTCGACGCCACCGCGGGCACGCGACGTGCTTCGCGCCTGCTCGACCAGCCCACGCCGGTGCTTTCGGCCAGCTTCGAACAGGAGGTGCTGTCGCACCTGGCCGCGGCGCGCCACCTCCTGCCATTGCTGCAGCGGCGCGGAGGCGACCGCTACCTGCTGGCGGGTGGCCCGCATGCGCTCTGTGGCTGGGCCGGCTACGGGCATGCGTCGATCGCGATCAGCGCCACGCGCATGCTCGCGCGGGTACTGCACGAGGAAGCGCAGCCCATGGGCGTGCGGGTGCAGATGCTGTCGATCGATGCGCCCGTGTGGACCCCGGACAACACCGCGCGCGCCTGCGCCGGCTGGCACAGCGCGCTCGGCATCGGCCGCGCGATGGTCTCGCTGCTGGCCAGCAGCAGCCCCGATGCGCGCTGCATCGTCACCTACGCCGAGCAATCGGGGGCGCATCCGCCGGGAATGCTCGGCCGCGATTTCGCCAGCGTGCTCGACGCCGCTTCCAGCTCGCCCGACGCGGGCTGGACCGCATGAACAACCCCGGTCCGCCGGGCCCGCGCCAGGCCGGATGCCTGCCGCGCCATTCCTTTCCACAGATTGCGAGGACATCCCCCATGAACAGGAAGATTCGAATCAACGGCCGGCGCCTGCTTGCGCTCGGCGCATCCGGTGCGATTGCCCTCACCGTGCTGGCCGGCTGCAGCGGTGGCCATGCGGCCGAGCAGATGCCTCCCCCGGAGGTCGGGGTGGCCGAGGTGCCGGTGCGGCCTGTGCAGCAGTGGGACGAGTTCAGCGGCCGCATCGAGGCCGTGGAAAGCGTCGAGCTGCGGCCGCGGGTATCCGGCTACATCGAATCGGTGAACTTCCGCGAAGGCCAGGAAGTGAAGAAGGGCGACGTGCTGTTCACCATCGACGACCGCACCTACCGCGCCGAACTGGCGCGGGCGCAGGCGGCGCTGGCCCGCGCCCGCGCGCAGGCCGAGGTTTCGCGCAGCGAGGCCGAGCGTGCGCGCGTCCTGTCCCAGGAGCAGGCCATCTCGGTCGAGACCTGGGAGCAGCGGCGCGCCGCCGCCGAGCAGGCCCGGGCCGACCTGGCCGCGGCGCAGGCCGCGGTCGACGCGGCCAAGCTGGACCTGGAATGGACCCGCGTGCGGGCGCCGATCGACGGACGCGCGGGGCGGGCGCTGGTGACCGCCGGCAACCTGGTCAGCGCCGACAACGGTGCGAGCGTGCTGACCACCCTGGTGTCGCTGGACAAGGTGCACGTGCACTTCGACGCCGACGAGCGCAGCTTCCTGCGCTACGCCGAGCTGGCCCGCAGCGGCAAGCGCGCCAGCGAGCGCGAAGGCACGCTGCCGGTGCAGGTCGCGCTCGCCGACGAGGAGGGTTTCCCGCACGCCGGCACCATCGACTTCCTGGACAACCAGGTCGACCGCAGCACCGGCACCATCCGCGCGCGCGCCGTGCTGGACAACGCCGACCGCCGTTTCACCCCGGGCCTGTACGCACGGGTGCGCCTGCCCGGCAGCGGCCGCTTCGAGGCGGCGCTGGTGGACGACAAGGCCGTGCTCACCGACCAGGACCGCAAGTACGTCTACGTGGTCGACGAGGAAGGCAAGGCGCAGCGGCGCGACATCGTGGTCGGCCGGCTCGCCGACGGCCTGCGCATCGTGGAGCAGGGCCTGTCGCACGGCGACAAGGTGATCGTCACCGGCGTGCAGAAGGTCTTCTTCCCCGGCATGCCGGTGCGCGCCCAGGCCGTGGCCATGGGCGAGCCGGCCGGCGAGCCGTCGGTGGCACTGCGATGAGCTGAGTTCTGCCGCGCCGCGCGCGCGGTCCTTCGGGCACCCGTCCTCCCCGCGCACCCCTCCCCAAGGCGGGGAGGACGGGCCCTCTTTTTCCCGGAATCCAGGAACCACCCCCATGGACTTCTCCCGTTTCTTCATCGACAGGCCGATCTTCGCGGCCGTGCTGTCGATCGTGATCTTCGCCGCGGGCCTGATCTCGATCCCGCTGCTGCCGATCGGCGAATACCCCGACGTGGTGCCGCCGTCCGTGGTCGTCCGCACCGTGTACCCGGGCGCCAACCCCAAGGTCATCTCCGAGACGGTGGCCACACCGCTGGAGGAGGCCATCAACGGCGTCGAGGACATGATGTACCTCAAGTCCGTCGCCGGCTCCGACGGCGTGCTGCAGCTGACCGTGACCTTCCGTCCCGGCACCGACCCGGACGAGGCCGCGGTGCGCGTGCAGAACCGCGTCGCCCAGGCGCAGGCGCGCCTGCCCGAGGACGTGCGGCGGCAGGGCGTGACCACCCAGAAGCAGTCGCCGGTGTTCCTGATGGTGGTGCACCTGACCTCCACCGACGGCAACTACGACTCGCTGTACCTGCGCAACTACATGCGCCTGCACGTGCGCGACGAGCTGGCGCGCATCCCCGGCGTGGGCGATGCCCAGCTGTTCGGCGGCGGCGACTATGCCATGCGCATCTGGCTTGATCCGGACAAGGTGGCGGCGCGGCAGATGACCGCCGGCGACGTGCTGCGCGCGATCCGCGAGCAGAACGTGCAGGTGTCCGCCGGCCAGATCGGCGCCGAGCCGATGCCCGGCGGCAGCGACTTCCTGCTGCCGATCAACGCCAAGGGCCGCCTGGAAAGCGTCGAGGAGTTCGGTGGCATCGTGCTCAAGAGCGGCGCCGACGGCCAGGTCGTGCGCCTGTCCGACGTCGCCAGGATCGAGCTGGCCGCCGGCGACTACACCCTGCGCGCGCGCCTGGACGGCAAGAACGCGGCGGCGATCGGCATCTTCCAGTCGCCGGGTGCCAACGCACTCGAGATCCGTGATGCGGTGGTCGCCAAGATGGCCGAGATCCGGCAGACGCTTCCGCCGGGCGTGGAGATCCAGTCGATCTACGACACCACGATCTTCGTGCGCGACTCGATCAAGTCGGTGATCAGCACCCTGATGGAGGCGGTGTTCCTGGTGGTGCTGGTGGTCATCCTGTTCCTGCAGACCTGGCGCGCCTCGATCATCCCGCTGCTGGCGGTGCCGGTGTCGGTGGTGGGAACCTTCGCGGTGCTGTACGTGCTGGGCTACTCGATCAACACCCTGACCCTGTTCGGGCTGGTGCTGGCGATCGGCATCGTGGTGGACGACGCCATCGTGGTGGTGGAGAACGTCGAGCGCCACATCGAGGAAGGCGCATCGCCGCTGCAGGCGGCGCACCTGGCCATGCGCGAGGTGTCCGGCCCGATCATCGCCATCGCGCTGGTGCTGTGCGCGGTGTTCGTGCCGATGGCTTTCCTGACCGGGGTCACCGGCCAGTTCTACAAGCAGTTCGCGGTGACCATCGCCATCTCCACCGTGATCTCGGCGATCAACTCGCTGACCCTGTCGCCGGCGCTGGCGGCCAAGCTGCTGCGTCCGCACGGCGCCGAGAAGGACCGTCCGACGCGGATCATCGAGCGCCTGTTCGGCTGGGTGTTCCGCCCGTTCAATCGCTTCTTCAAGCGCAGTTCCGAGCGCTACGAGGGCGCGGTGGGCCGCGCCCTGGGCCGCCGCGGCGCGGTGTTCGCGGTGTACGCGGTGCTGCTGGTCGGGGCAGGGGTGATGTTCAACGCGGTTCCGGCCGGCTTCATCCCGGTGCAGGACAAGCTGTACATCATCGCCGGCGTGAAGATGCCGGAGGGCGCCTCGATCGAGCGCACCGATGCCGTGCTCAAGCGGATGGCGGCGATGGCGGCCGAGGTCGAGGGCGTGCAGAACGAGGTCGCGTTCCCGGGCCTGAACCCGCTGCAGTTCACCAACACCCCGAACAACGGCGTGGTGTTCTTCACCCTCAAGCCGTTCGGCGAGCGCAAGGCCAGCGCCGAGGAGATCACGGCCGAGCTCAACCGCCGCTTCTCCACGATCCAGGAGGGTTTCACCTTCGCGTTCATGCCGCCGGCCATCCAGGGCCTGGGCAACGGTTCGGGCTGGTCGCTGTTCGTCGAGGACCGCACACGCCTGGGCTATGGCGAGCTGCAGAACGCGGTGCAGGCGTTCCAGGGCGCCGTCTCGCAGGTGCCGGGCATGGGCTTCCCGATTTCCAGCTACCAGGCCAACGTGCCGCAGCTGGATGCCGAGGTCGACCGCGTGCAGGCCAAGGCGCAGGGCGTGCCGCTGACCGAGCTGTTCGAGACCCTGCAGACCTACCTCGGTTCGGCCTACGTCAACGACTTCAACATGTTCGGCCGCACCTGGCAGGTGATCGCCCAGGCCGACGCGCCGTTCCGCGACGACGTCACCGACATCGCCAACCTGCGCACGCGCAACGAGGCCGGCGAGATGGTGCCGGTGGGATCGATGGTCAACATCCGCCAGACCTATGGCCCCGATCCGGTGATCCGCTTCAACGGCTATCCGGCCGCCGACCTCCTGGGTGACGCCGACCCGCGCGTCCTGTCCTCCGGCGAGGCCATGAACACGGTGGCCGGTCTGGCGCGACAGGTGCTGCCCCCGGGCATGGACATCGACTGGAGCGACCTGAGCTACCAGCAGGCGACGCAGGGCAAGGCCGCCCTGGTGGTGTTCCCGCTGGCCGTGCTGCTGGCCTTCCTGGTGCTGGCCGCGTTGTACGAGAGCTGGACCCTGCCGCTGGCGGTGATCCTGATCGTGCCGATGACCCTGCTGTCGGCGTTGCTGGGCGTGTGGCTGACCGGTGGCGACAACAACGTGTTCGTGCAGGTCGGCCTGGTGGTGCTGATGGGCCTGGCCTGCAAGAACGCGATCCTGATCGTCGAATTCGCCCGCGAGCTGGAGCTGCAGGGCAAGGGCATCATCGAAGCGGCGCTCGAGGCCTGCCGCCTGCGACTGCGCCCGATCGTGATGACCTCGGTGGCGTTCATCGCCGGCACGGTGCCGTTGGTGCTGTCCAGCGGCGCGGGCTCGGAAGTGCGCTCGGTCACCGGCATCACCGTGTTTGCAGGCATGCTCGGCGTGACCCTGTTCGGCCTGTTCCTGACCCCGGTGTTCTACGTGGCCCTGCGCAAGCTGGCCAACCGCCCGCTGGTGTCCCACGCGCCGCATGCCGAGGGCGGGGCGCATGCCGCGGAGGTGCACGCATGAGGCGAAGAAAGCCTGGTCCGGATCCGGCGTGAACCGCCGGGTCCCGGGCACCAACCTGGCCCGGGAGCGGCAACCGCGCCGCTCCCACCCCCGAACGACAAGGAATCCCCATCCATGAACACTTCTTCCCGCATTGCCCTGGTCACCGGTGCCACCCGCGGCATCGGCCTGGAGACCGTGCGCCAGCTCGCGCAGGCCGGGGTGCATACGCTCCTGGCCGGGCGCGACCGCTCACGCGCGGTCGAGGCTTCGCTGAAGTTGCAGGCGGAGGGCCTGCCGGTCGAGGCGATCGCGCTCGACGTCACCAGCGGCCACGGCATCCGCGAAGCCGTCCGCGAGGTGGAACGCCGCCACGGCCGGCTGGACATCCTGGTGAACAACGCCGGCATCGCCCTCGATGACTGGAACAAGGCCCCCTCCGAGCAGCCGCCGGAAACCTGGCGCCAGACTTTCGAAACCAACGTGTTTGGCCTGGTCGAGGTCACCCGTGCGTTTCTTCCGCTGCTTCGGGCCTCCAGCTCCGGGCGCATCGTGAACGTGTCCAGCGTGCTGGGCTCGAGCGCCCTGCAGGCGGACCCGGCTTCGGACTATTACGCGATCAAGCTGCCGGCCTACAACGTTTCCAAGAGCGCGGTGAACGCCTGGACCATCCAGCTTGCCTACGAGCTTCGCGACACCGGGATCAAGGTCAATGCCATCCACCCCGGCAACATCAAGACCGACATGAACCCCAATGCAGAACTCGATGTCGGCGTCGGCGCGAGGAGCAGTGTCGAGATGGCGCTGCTCGGAGCCGACGGACCGACCGGAACGTTCACCCACCTGGGAGAAACGCTGCCATGGTGATCCGCACGATCGCACTGGCCGTGGCCACCGCCGTCGCCCTGTCGGCATGCGCCGTCGGCCCCGATTACCGCGCGCCGGTCCCGCCGGACGTGAACCTGGGCAACGCCGCCGGCAACGCTTTCGCCCCCGGCGTCGCCGTCGTCCAGTGGTGGGCGCAGTTCGATGACCCGGTGCTGGAAAAGCTGGTCAATGATTCGCTGCTGGCCAGCCCGGACCTGCGCCTTGCCACGACCCGTGTGCGTGCCGCGCGCGCGGTGTTCAGCGAACGTCGCCTGGACCCATGGCCGCACGTCGGTGCCGCGGCGACCGGCGAGCGGACGCGCCAGCCGGATGCCGCAGGCGGCGGCATCGACGAGGCCTATACCCTGGGCTTCGACGCAGCCTGGGAGCTGGACCTGTTCGGCCGGTTGCGCCGCGGCGCGGAGGCGGCCCGTGCCGACCTGCAGGCCGAGCAGGCAGGGCTGGAGGACGTGCAGGTGAGCCTCGCCGCCGAGGTGGCGCGCAACTATTTCCTCCTGCGCGGCACCCAGAAGCGGATCGAGGTAGCCGAGCAGACCCTGCGCAACCTCGACCAGACCCAGCGCCTGACCGAAACCCGTCGCGACCTTGGCGCGGGCAGCGCCCTGGACGTGCACAGCAGCCGCGCGCGCCTTAAGGCGATCGAGGCCGACATCCCGCTGCTGCGTTCGATCGAGGCCACCGCGCGGCACAGGCTCGCGGTGCTGCAGGGACTGCAGCCGGGGGCGCTGGACGAGCTGCTGGCGCCGAAGCCGGTGCCCGCATTCGCGCGGGCGCTGCCGCTGGGGGATACCCGGGAGCTGCTGCGCAGCCGGCCGGACGTGCGTGCGGCCGAACGGCGCCTGGCTTCGGCCACCGCGCGCGTCGGCGTGGCCACGGCCGACCTGTTCCCGCGGATCAGCATCCGCGGCTTCGCCGGCTTCCTGTCCGGCGAGTTCTCCTCGCTGGTGGCCGGGCGCAACGAGGCCTGGCAGGTGAGTCCGTCGATCAGCTGGGCCGCGTTCGACATGGGCAGCGTGCGCGCACGCCTGCGCGCGGCCGAGGCCGGCGCCGACGCGGCGGCGGTGCAGTACGAGATGGCGGTGCTGGCGGCGCTGGAAGACGCCGAGAACGCCTTGCAGGACTATGCCCGCCGGCAGGAGCGCCTGCGCATCGTGGTCGAGCAGGCCGAGGCTGCCAGGGAAGCCGAGCGGCTGGCCCGCGTTGGCTATCGCGAGGGCGCGACCGACTTCCTCACGCTGCTGGATGCGCAACGTACCCAGCTGGCCGCCGACGATGCCCTGGCCGATGCGGAGGCCTCGGTGAACATCGCCGCGGTGGCGGTCTACAAGGCCCTGGGAGGTGCAAATGCCCATGCGGGCGATGGCGATCAGGTGGAGGGGCAGGGAATCGCCGCCGCCGCCTGGGCGCCGCCCCTGGGGAACTGACCTTCACGGCGCGTAGCCGGCGGTCTGGCAATCGTGCGCGGCATGGAATGGATCGAACAGCTGCGGGTGCTGCCGGCCGTCGTCTACGCGATGGCGCTGGGCGGAGCCATCGGTTACGAGCGCGAGCTCAAGGATCGCCCCGCGGGGTTCCGCACCCACATGCTGGTGGCCGCCACCTCGGCCCTGCTGCTCGGCCTCAGCCGGATGGTGCTCGAGGACGACCACTACGCCGGTACCGGGCTGCGCATCGATCCGCTGCGGCTGGTCGAGGCAGTCGTGGCCGGCGTCTCCTTCATCGGCGCCGGAACCATCTTCGCCAGCCGCAAGGGCGATGGCGTCCAGGGCATCACCACGGCCGCCTCGTTGCTCACCGTCGCGGCGATCGGCATCACCGTGGGTTTCGGCTACCTGGCGCTGGGCTTCGCCATGGCCGCGCTGACCCTCGCCGTACTGACGGTGTTGCGCTGGTTCGAACGGCGCAACATCGTGCCCCCGGAGGACGGGCCGAAGTAGGGGGCGGTCAGGCGCGGTCCTCGATGCCATCGACGCCGGCATGTGAGGCGCAATGGGCGCAGCAGAAGAAGCGGCCGTCGCTTTCCGCGCCGTGGCCGATGATCCGGCAACCACAGTGGTCGCAGGTAGGCGCGAGTGCGTGGATGGCGCATTCGAAGGAGTCGTAGGTGCCGTTGTTGCCGTCGGCCAGGGTGACC
Source organism: Pseudoxanthomonas suwonensis (assembly GCF_010093235.1). Classification (GTDB taxonomy): domain Bacteria; phylum Pseudomonadota; class Gammaproteobacteria; order Xanthomonadales; family Xanthomonadaceae; genus Pseudoxanthomonas; species Pseudoxanthomonas suwonensis. Next base: position 76,426 of record NZ_PDWP01000012.1, read on the forward strand.
CGGAAAGCCTTGTCGTACTCGTTGCCGCACACGTCGCAGCGGGCCATTGGGGTGCTCCGGTTCCGGTTGTGGCATGCCATTGCAGCGCCGCCGCCGTGAACGCGGGGCGAGGGCTGCGGAAAGCGCTGCAATCCAGGCGCTCTCCGTCAGCCCGCGGGCGGCTGCCGCAGGCGGCGGAGGTCTTCCAGCAGCTGCGCGTACGCGTGTTCGCGCTCCGGGCCGCGCATGCGCAGGATGGCGGAGGGATGCCAGGTCGCCAGCGCGTGGGTGTGCGGGCCGATGCGTTGCCACTGCCCGTGCTGGCGGGTCAGCCGGAACGCCGTCCCGAACACCGCGTTTGCGGCCATCGCACCCAGCGCGACCACCAGGTCCGGGTCCACCCGCTCCAGCTCGGCAGCCAGCCATGGCCGGCAGGCGGCCTGTTCGGCGGCATTGGCGCGCTGGTGCAGCCGGCGCTTGCCGCGCGGCTGGAACTTGAAGTGCTTGACCGTGTTGGTCAGGTACAGGGACGCCGGCTCGAGTCCGGCCTCGACCAGCGCCCGGCGCAGCAGCTGCCCGGCCGGGCCGACGAAGGGTTTGCCCTCCAGGTCCTCGTGGTCGCCGGGCTGCTCGCCCACCAGCAGGATGCGTGCGTCCGCCGGCCCGGTGCCAAACACTGTCCTGTTGGCGGGGCGCCACAGCGGGCAGCGCCGGCATCCGGCGGCCTGGCGGCGCAGCGCGGACAGGCTGCCTTCCGGTACTTCGTCCACCGGGCGCGCCAGCCGCGGCGCGCCGCGCACGGGATCGTCCTGTCGCGGCATGGCCGCAGGCTAGGGCAGGCATCGCGCGCGCCGGGTGAACGCCGGCATGAACCGTGGCCGCGCCTGCAGCCGCGCATGCCTTGTCTGGCGCCGCCGGCGTCCCTACACTGGCTACCGTCTGGCGATGAACTTCGCCCGAAGTTTCCGGGGGTGTCCTGGTTTCGACGGGGGTTGCGAAGTCGACTGGCGCATGCCGAGGGGGCAGCTTTCCTCGTTAATCCAGCGGCAAAACTCATAGTTGCCAACGACGACAACTACGCTCTGGCCGCTTAAGGCCTAGCCCCGAACCCACTTGTGCCCGTGCTCGTGGATGTAGGGTCATCATCACGGGATCGCCATCGGCGGCTGCCTGTCAGCTGATGGTCAAAACAAAACAGGCTGGTCCCGGGGCGCGCTTTGCCAGCCGTGCTGCAACGGGACGAGATCCAACGGCGGGCTAAGCATGTAGTGCCGGAGATGGAGTGCCTTCGGACGGCGGTTCAACTCCGCCCACCTCCACCAACAAGAACCCCAGCCTTCCGGCTGGGGTTTTTTCTTGCCCGGCTCCTGGCTGTCGGGTTGTGCGGATACGGTCCTTGTGCCGGCCGCCGCTTCCGGGTGCCCCGGCTAGGCCTGGGTCTCCCAGCGGGCCGAGGGCAACCGGTTCAAGGCGTAGTGCAGCAGCGAGATGAACACCAGCATGGCGGAGACGGAGATCACCACCGAGACGCCCCGGTAGAGCGAATTGCCGATCAGGTCGTCGGTGGGGCTGAGCAGGCCGAACAGGATCGCCAGCGCCGTGACCGCGGAAAAGCCCTTCATCGACCCGGACTTGTCGCGGGTATGGCTGGCGCTGAACCACAGCAGCCCGACCAGCAGGGCGCTCGCGGTGAGGGGCCAGAAGCTGGAGTAGTGGGTGATCAGCAGCTGCGTTACCGAGGCATGGATCGAGCCTATGACCGAACCCACGATGCGGGTGCGTCCGTAACTCCAGATGCCCTCGTGGGTGAGGCCCAGCAGGATGAGGACCGTCGCCATCTGGGCGCTCAGCGAGTCGCTCAGCTCGACCAGCTGGAAGAACGCGAACGAACCCGTCGCTCCCAGCGAGCAGAGCAGGACCAAATGGCGCCGCTGGGTCGCGGTGCGCCTTGGCGGGATGCGCGGGGCGCGTGGCTCGACGTCCGGGAAGAGCGCGAAGGACAGCGCGTAGAGGACCACGCTGCAGGCCAGGGAGCCGGCGATGGCCCAGAACAGCTGCTGCCACGCCATCTCCGGATAGCTGCCGTAGTGCACCAGGCCGCTGCAGACGGCCAGGCACATCGCGCCGTACATGAAAAGCTTGCGCGGGCTGGTCATCACCGAGAAGCAGAACAGGGCAAAGCCAAGGTAGGCCGCGGTCATGACCACCGGATGGGTGGAGAACACGCCGATCAACAGCCCGGCGGCAATCATCCCGGTCGGTGCGCTGGCGATGAACTGCAGGGCGACGTGCCGGTCGTAGACCGGCGACAGGCCCAGCAGCACCAGCGGATAGACCGCGTAATAGGCGGCATAGGGCAGGGACAGCAGGGTCGCCAGCGACCAGCCGACGAACCCGCCGAACGCCATCCGGCAGGCCTGGCGCCAGTCGTTGGCGGTCAGCACCTGGGCAGGGTTAGTAGACATAGCGTAGCGCGGCCAGCAGGCGGATCTGGGCTTCCGCGAAGACGCGGGCGATGGTCGAGCTGTGCGGCACCAGCTGCACCGTGGCGCGCGAGCCACTGACGAGCTGCGGCGGATCCTCCAGCTGTACGTTCACCCGTACCCGCTGGGCGCGCCGGATCCAGCGGTCGGTCTCCACGGTTTCCACGAGCGATCCGTCGGGATTGATCTGGCCCTGCGCGATGCCGGCATCCACCGAGACCACCCGTCCGGTGAAAACGCGTCCGGGCAGGGCGTCGAGGCTCACGATGGCCGGATCGCCCTCCTTGACGCGGTTGAGCGCCTTCTCGCGGAAATCGGCAGTGATCGTCGGCTGCAGGCCGACCAGCGCCAGGACCGGGGTGCCGGCGGGAACATAGTTGCCGGGGCGCAGCCGCATGTTGGTGACGACGCCATCCTCCAGTTCCACCACGCGCGTATGGGCGAGGTCGCGTTCGGCGATGGCCAGGTTGTTCCTCGCCTCCCGCAGGTACAGGTTGTCCGGGCCCTGTTCGCCACGCTGCACCAGGCTTGCGCGCAGCCGGGCCTCGGCCGCCCTGAGCGCGGCGAGGCTTTCGTCGCGCCTGGCGACCGCCGCCTCGGCGGAGCTGAGCGGCGCGACATGCTGTTCGCTCAGGGCCACCTGCCGCTTCGCCTGGCGTATCGCGTCGTCGGCCACGGCCTTCGCGCTTGCCACGGCGGCACGCGCCGCGGCGATGTCGGCATCCCGCTCGCGGATCGTCCTTTCGGCTTCCTCCAGGGCCAGCCTGGCGGACTTCACCGCCAGCTCGTAGCGGGTCGCGTCGATCTCGAACAGCACCTGCCCGGCGTGGACCCGCTGGCCGTTCCCGACGTTGACCCGGACGACCGTGCCGGGGACTTCCGGCGCGATCCGGGTGATGTCGTAGAGCACCCGCGACTCCGGCGTCAGGGGCATGAACTGGTCCGCTACGACCACGTACATAAGCAACAGGATGCCGATCGCCGTCGCGATGTAGACGCTCCGGCGGAAGCGTTGCTCGGGTGTGGGTTCGGTGCGTGCAGGTTGGTCGGCCATGGTCAAGCGTCCAGTCTGTCAATTGAATCTGGCGCAATTGTTGTGGCCGGTTCCGGGTCCTTGTAGGGGCGGAAAGAGGAAGATAGTCTTCCGGAAAATGGAAGGCTGGCGCGTGTCCGACACCTTTGGCGACCTCAGGCTGTTCGTGCGCATCGCCGCAGCCGGCAGCCTCTCGGAAGCCGCCAGGCGCCTGCAAAGCTCCCTTCCGGTGGTCAGTCGCCGGCTGGCGGCGATGGAGGGGCGCCTGGGGGTACGCCTGATCGAGCGCGGGCCTCGCCGCTTCACGCTTACCGAGGAAGGCAGCTTCCTGCTGGAACGCGCCGAATCGATCCTGCTCGAGCTCGACACCACCGAGGCCGAACTCAGCGCGCGCGCCAGGCGCCCGCGTGGACACATGCGCATCTGCGCGCCGCTGGAGATCGGCAGGAACCGCATCGCGCCGCTGGTGGCGGAATTCACGGCACGGCATCCGGAGATCAGCATCGAGCTGTTCCTGGACGACGCCAAGCTCGATATCGTCGAGAAGGAGATCGATATCGGGCTGGTGCTCGACCTGCCCAGCGACGGCAACCTGGTCACGCGCACCCTGATCCGCAGCCAGCGCGTGACTGTCGCATCGCCCGCTTACCTGGAAAGCCATGCGCCGATCAGGAAGCCGGCGGATCTGCTGGAGCACGATTGCGCGCGCCTGGTTCGCGGCCGCCGCATCTTCGATCGCTGGCTCTACAACGAGGATGGCCAGCCGCGCGAGCTGCGCGTCAGCGGGACATTGCTTTCCAACAGCGCCGAGGTCGTACACGAATGGGCGGTGGCCGGACGCGCCGTCGCGTACAAGGCCCTGTGGGACGTCGAGGACGGCATCAGGTCGGGACGCCTGGTCCGCCCCCTGGAAGCGTTCGAATGCGACCGGATCAACCTCTACGCGGTCTATGCGTCGCGCGCGCACCTGCCGCAGCGGATGCGGCTGTTCCTCGATTTCATCGCCGAGAAGCTGCAGCCGGGAGCATAGGCAGGCACGGCCCGCCACGGTCCGAATGCGTGGCCGTGTGCGGGGCCACGCTTGCCCGATGCCTGCATCGGCGACGCGGCGGTCCGCGAGCGGCCGTACAGGTCGTGGTGGACGCCAGGGATGTGGGATCGATGTGCCGCCCCGGCGGCACGGCAATGGATGGGATGTAGCGGGTTATCCGCGGGCGAGGATGGTGCAGAGCCGCGCGGGATGATGCGTGCCGGGCGTCGAGGCGGGGCAGGTGCACGGCCCGCGCTTCGTCAATCGGGACCGGGAGGGCTGCTGGGCAAGGCCGGAAGGTCGTCCTTGCCCGGGGACTGGCATGTGCCTGCCGCGAGGCTCAGGCGTCCTTGTTGTTCCTGCGCATGACGCGCTGCTTCTCGCGCTGCCAGTCGCGGTCGCGCGCGGTATCGCGCTTGTCGTGCTCCTTCTTGCCCTTGGCCAGGGCGATCTCGAGCTTGACCTTGTTGCCGCTCCAGTACATCGCGGTCGGCACGATGGTGTAGCCGTCGCGCTCGACCCGCCCGATCAGCTTGTCGATCTCGTGCCGGTGCAGCAGCAGCTTGCGGGTGCGGCGGTCGTTGGCCACCACGTGGGTCGAGGCCTGGATCAGCGGGGTGATCTGGGCGCCGATCAGGTAGATTTCGCCGTCCTGCACGTAGGCATAGCCATCGGTGAGGTTGGCCCGGCCGGCGCGGATCGCCTTGACCTCCCAGCCCTGCAGCTCGATTCCGGCCTCGAAGCGTTCGACCAGGTGGTACTCGAAGCGGGCGCGCTTGTTCAGCGCGATGGTGCGGTCGCCAGACCCGGCCTTGGATTTGGCCTTTGCCTTATCATTGGGCGCTTTCTTGCTCATCCTTCCATTGTCGCCCAAATCGGGCGGCCGCAGACGCCCCCGGTTAAATGCCAAGCATCACGCGCAGTGCCCTGGTCGACCATACGGCGACCCGCATGTTCGACCTGGTCAACGACGTCGCCGCGTATCCGCGGCGTTTCTCGTGGTGCGAGCAGGCGCAGGTCCTGGAGCAGGGCGAGGACCGCATGGTCGCCCGCCTGGACCTGGGCCTGGGCTCGCTTCGCACCTGGTTCACCACCGAGAACCGGCTGGAGCGGCCAGGCCGGATCGACATGCAGCTGCGCGACGGGCCGTTCCGCAAGCTGCACGGGGTCTGGACCTTCCATGCCCTGGACGAGGCCTCCTGCAAGGTGACCCTGACCCTGGAGTTCGAGCCGGCCTCGCGCCTGCTGGGACCGGTGTTCGCAATCGGCTTCCAGGGACTGGCCGACCGCATGGTCGACGATTTCGTGCGCGTGGCCGACCGCGAGGCCTGAGGATGCGGGTGGAGGTCGTCATCGCCTGGCCGCACCGCTTCGAGCGGCGCGAGCTGGAACTGGAGGCGGGGGCGACCGTGGCCGACGCAGTGCGCGCTGCGGCCCTGGGCCACGCAGGGGAGGTGGCCGGCCATGCGGGGTTCGGCGTGGCGGTGCAGCCGGAGAGCCGGCTGCGGGACGGCGACCGGGTGGAGCTGCTCAGGCCGCTGCAGGTCGATCCGAAGGAAGCGCGCCGGCGCCGCGCGGGCGCCCAGCGCACCGGCCGCTGAGCCTCAGCGGCTGCGCTTGTCCTTGTTGCGCGGCTGGTTCGGACCGAACTGGCGCATCGACTTGCGGGCCAGCTCCAGGTCCTGCTCCGGGAAGTACTCGCCTTCCCAGCGCACGAGGGTGTCGTTCTCGAAGTGCAGGGTCAGGACCTTGATCTCCACGTCCCCCTGGCGGTTGGTGCGCTCGCTGGCCGCGTAGTCCCAGCGCTGGGCGTGGAACGGATCGGCAAGCGACGGGGTGCCGAGCAGGCCGGCGACCTGCTGCTTGCTCAGGCCCGGACGCAGCTGGTCGACCGCTTCCTTCTCCATCAGGTTGCCCTGGTAGATCGGCTGCTTGTACAGGATTCCGCAACCGGCGAGTGCCAGCGAGACGGGGGCGATCAGCAGCAGGCGGGACAGGCTTTGCATTGCGTGTACGCGGGGGTGGAAAGTGGGCCGATGATACACTCCCGGCACGCCGAACGGCCCCCTGTCGGCCCGCCGGCGGTAAACCGGTAGTGAATGGAGCTAGGGCATGGAATCCAATGAACTTCGCCGCGTCGGCCTGAAAGTGACCCATCCGCGCGTGCGCATCCTCGAGCTATTGGAGGAGAAACAGCCCCAGCACCACCTGACCGCCGAGGACATCTACCGCCGCCTGCTGGACCAGGGCGACGAGATCGGGCTGGCCACCGTGTACCGCGTGCTGACCCAGTTCGAGGCCGCTGGCCTGGTGATCAAGCACAACTTCGAGGGCGGGCAGGCTATCTACGAGCTGGACCGCGGCGACCACCACGACCATATGGTCGACCTGGACACCGGCAAGATCATCGAGTTCGAGAGCGCGGAGATCGAGCAGCTGCAGCGCGAGATCGCCGCCAGGCACGGCTACGAGCTGGAGGACCACTCGCTCGTGCTGTACGTGCGCAAGCCGCGGCGCTGAGCCGCGGCGCCCCTGGAAGGAAGAACGGCGCCTCGCGGCGCCGTTTCCGTTTCCCGTGGCCGCCAGGCTTCAGCCGGCGGCTTCGACGCGCTGGCGCGCGCCTCGCTTCGGGGCGGGCCCGTTCGCCGCGGCCGCGTCGGCGGCCACCGCTTCCTCGAGCAGGCGTCGCGCCGCGGCGAAGGCTTCCGGGCCGACCTCGACGCCACCGAGCATGCGCGCGACCTCGCCCAGCCGCCCTTCGCCGTCCAGGCGCTCGACCGAGCTGCGGGTGATGCCTTCCACCGGGGCCTTGCTCACGCGGTAGTGGGCATGGCCCTGGGCGGCGACCTGCGGCTGGTGGGTCACGCAGAGCACCTGGCGCGAGCGGCCCAGGGCGCGCAGCTTGCGGCCGACGATCTCCGCCACCGCGCCGCCGATGCCCGAATCGACCTCGTCGAACACCATGGTCGGCACCGCATCCGAGCCCAGCGCGGCCACTTCGATCGCCAGGGAGATGCGCGACAGTTCGCCGCCGGAGGCGACCTTGCGCAGCGGCCGCGGTGGCTGGCCGGCATTGGCCGCGACCAGGAACTCGACCCGTTCGGCGCCGTTCGGGTCGGGCCGGCTGCCGGCACCGGCCACCGGCTCCAGTTCGACCAGGAAGCGACCCCCACCCATGCCCAGCTCGTCGATCAGGGCGGTGGTGGCGGAGGCCAGCGCCTCGCCGGCGGCGCGGCGGGTGGCGGTGAGCGCCGCGGCGGCCTCGGTCCAGCGTTCCGAAGCGCGGGCGATCTCGGCGTCCAGCTGCAGCAGGCGGTCGCCGGCGCCGCGCAGCGTCTCCAGTTCGGCGGCGATGGCATCGCGGTGCGCGGCCAGTTCCGTGGCCGGCAGGCGGTGCTTGCGCGCCAGGTCGTGGATCCGGCCCAGGCGGCGTTCCAGTTCCTCGAAGCGGTCAGGATCCAGGTCCAGGTCGTCGCGGATCCGGCCGAGCAGGGCAAGCGCTTCCTCGAGCTGGACGGCGGCACCCTCCAGCAGGGTGTCGACCTCGCCCAGGCGCGGTTCGTCGCCGGTCGCCCGGGCCAGGCCACTACGCGCCTGCTGCAGCAGGCCGGTGAGGGAAGGGCCTTCGTCGCCGTCGATCCGGGCCAGGGCCTCCTCGCAGGCAGCGATCAGCCCGGCGGCGTTGGCCTGGCGACGGTGGGCCTGGTCCAGGGCCTCGAGCGCCGCAGGGTCCAGGTCCTCGCGTTCCAGCTCGGCCAGCTGGTGCTCCAGCCAGCCGATGCGGTCGCCGACGTCACCACGCGACTGCAGGGCCTGGCGCTCATCCAGCAGTGCCTGCCAGGCGGCGGCGGCCTCGCGCACGGTGGCGCGCTCGGCCTCGTTGCGGGCATGGGCGTCCAGCAGCGCCAGCTGGCTGGCGCGCGAGAGCAGGGACTGGTGTTCGTGCTGGCCGTGGATCTCCACCAGCAGCCCGGCCAGCTCGGCCAGCTGGGCCAGGGTCACCGGGCGGCCATTGATCCAGGCGCGGGAGCCGCCCTCGGCGCGGATCCCCCGGCGCAGCTGGCACTGCTCGTCGTCCTCGTCCAGCTCCTGTTCGCGCAGCCACTGGCGGGCGGCGGCGTTGCCGGCCAGGTCGAAGCCGGCGGCCAGTTCGGCGCGCTCGCTGCCATGGCGGACCACGCCGCTGTCGGCGCGCAGGCCGGACAGGAAGCCCAGCGCGTCTACCAGCAACGACTTGCCGGCGCCGGTTTCGCCGGAGATCACGGTCATGCCGGGTCCGAACTCCAGTTCCGTGGCGCGGACGACGGCGAAATCCTTCAGGGCGAGATGGGTGAGCATGCGCACATTGTAGGGGTGGCCGATACCGGCGCGATGCTCGCCGCCCGCCGTCGCGCGGGTTGAGACGGCACCGCCCCGGCTTGCTTGCGGCTGCGCCGGGGCAGGCGCTATCTATTGGACATGGCAACCCCGTCCCCAGCCCACCAGGTCCAGCTCGACCCGCGCGCCCGCCAGCTGCTGCGGACCCTGATCGGCCGCTACATCCGCGATGGCGAGCCGGTCGGCTCGCAGACCCTGGCCCGGCATTCGGGACTGGACGTCAGCCCGGCCACGATCCGCAACATCCTGGCCGAGCTGGAGGAGATCGGCCTGCTGAGCTCGCCGCATACCTCGGCCGGCCGGGTGCCGACCGCCCAGGGCTACCGCGTGTTCGTCGACAGCCTGCTGCAGGTCCGTTCGCTGGGCGAGCACGAGCTGGCCCGCCTGCGCACCGAGCTGACCGCCGGCGCCGGGACCCAGGCCCTGCTGGGCAACGCCTCGGAGCTGCTGTCGGCCATGACCCATTTCGTCGGGGTGGTCAGCGCGCCGCGGCGCAGCCAGTTCGCTTTCCGCCAGATCGACTTCGTGCCGCTGGACGGACGCCGGATCCTGGCCATCGTGGTGTTCGCCGACGGCGAGGTGCAGAACCGGGTGGTCGAGCCGCAGCGGAGCTTCGGCACGGACGAGCTGGAGCGGGTCGCCAACTACCTCAATACCCATTTCGCCGGGCGCTCGCTGGCGCACATCCGCGCCACCCTGGTGCACGAGCTGCGCCAGGCCCGGGACGAGATGGAGCAGCTGCTGGCCCATTCGGTGGAGCTGGCCGAACAGGCGCTGGAGCCCCCGGGCGACGACATGGTGCTGGCGGGACAGACCCGGTTGATGGGGCTGCAGGACCTGTCGGACCTGGAGCGCCTGCGCGAGCTGTTCGAGGCCTTCGCCCGCAAGCGGGAGATCCTGCAGCTGCTGGAGCGGACCCAGCGCGCGCCGGGCGTACGCATCTTCATCGGCGAGGAGACCGGCCTGGCCCCGCTGGACGGGGTCTCGCTGGTCACCGCCCCCTACGGCCGCGGCGGCCAGGTGCTGGGCGTGCTGGGGGTGATCGGACCCACGCGCATGGCCTACGACCGGGTCATCCCGGTGGTCCAGGCGGCCGCCGACGTGCTCGGCGCGGCGCTGCAGGGCTCCGGCAGCACGTCGCAGCCTTGAATCGACCCGGGCCGGCCCCCATTGGGGCGTGGATGGGCGGCCGGGAGCGCCGCCACGGAGCCGATTTGCAATGACCGAGAACGACATCCAGTCCACCCAGCCGCAGGACGCCGAGGCCGGCATCGAGGCCCAGCTGCGCGGGGAGATCGAAGCCCTGCGCAGCGAGATCGAGCAGCTGCGCATGGATTCCCTGCGCGAACGGGCCGACCTGGAGAACCAGCGCCGGCGCGTGGCCCGGGACATCGAGCAGGCGCGCCGCTTCGCCAACGAGAAGCTGCTGGGCGAGCTGCTGCCGGTGCTGGACAGCCTGGATGCCGGCCTGGCCGCGGCCGGGACGGGGGAGGGCAACCCCCTGCGCGAGGGCCTGGAGCTGACCAAGCGCCAGCTGCTGAAGGTCGCCACCGACAACGGCCTGGTCGTGGTCGATCCGGCCGGCCAGCCGTTCAACCCCGAACACCACCAGGCCATCAGCCAGGCCGATCCGGGCGATGCCGCCCCGGGCACGGTGGTGCAGGTCTTCCAGAAGGGCTACCTCCTCAACGAGCGCCTGCTGCGGCCGGCGCTGGTGGTGGTGGCCCGCCACGACTGAACGATCGGCTGAATGCGCCTACTTGAATGGCGTCGGCCCACCCCTATCTAGCGATCAATGGCCACGGCAGCACCGGCCACCCATATTCGAGGGAGCACCCAAGCAATGAGCAAGATCATCGGCATCGACCTGGGCACGACCAACTCGTGCGTTGCGATCATGGAAGGCGGCAAGGCCCGCGTGATCGAGAACGCCGAGGGTGATCGCACCACCCCGTCGGTCGTCGCCTACACCAAGGACGGCGAAGTGCTGGTCGGCGCGCCGGCCAAGCGCCAGGCCGTCACCAACCCGAAGAACACCTTCTACGCCGTCAAGCGCCTGATCGGCCGCAAGTTCACCGACGCCGAGGTCCAGAAGGACCTGGGCCTGGTCCCGTACGCGATCCGCCAGCACGACAACGGCGACGCCTGGGTCGAGACCAGCGAGGGCCGCAAGATGGCCCCGCAGGAGATCTCGGCCAAGGTGCTGGAGAAGATGAAGAAGACCGCCGAGGCCTTCCTGGGCGAGACGGTCACCGAGGCGGTGATCACCGTCCCGGCGTACTTCAACGACAGCCAGCGCCAGGCGACCAAGGACGCCGGCCGCATCGCCGGCCTGGACGTCAAGCGCATCATCAACGAGCCGACCGCGGCCGCCCTGGCCTACGGCCTGGACAAGGCCGGCGGCGACCGCAAGATCGTGGTCTACGACCTGGGCGGCGGCACCTTCGACGTTTCGATCATCGAGATCGCCGAGATCGACGGCGAGAAGCAGTTCGAGGTGCTGGCCACCAACGGCGACACCTTCCTCGGCGGCGAGGACTTCGACTCGCGCGTCATCGACTACCTGGTCGAGGAGTTCCAGAAGGACCAGGGCATCGACCTGCGCAAGGATCCGCTGGCCCTGCAGCGCCTGAAGGACGCGGCCGAGCGCGCCAAGATCGAGCTGTCCAGCGCGCAGCAGACCGAGGTCAACCTGCCGTACATCACCGCCGACGCCTCCGGCCCGAAGCACCTGGCCATCAAGCTGACCCGGGCCAAGCTCGAGGCGCTGGTCGAGGACCTGATCAAGCGCTCGATCGAGCCCTGCCGCATCGCGCTGAAGGACGCCGGCCTGCGCGCCTCGGACATCGGCGAGGTGATCCTGGTCGGCGGCCAGACCCGCATGCCCAAGGTGCAGCAGGCCGTGGCCGAGTTCTTCGGCAAGGAGCCGCGCAAGGACGTCAACCCCGACGAGGCCGTGGCGCTGGGCGCCGCGATCCAGGGCGGCGTGCTGGCCGGCGACGTCAAGGACGTGCTGCTGCTGGACGTCACCCCGCTGAGCCTGGGCATCGAGACCCTGGGCGGGGTGATGACCAAGATCATCGAGAAGAACACCACGATCCCGACCAAGGCCTCGCAGGTGTTCTCCACCGCCGAGGACAACCAGTCGGCCGTGACCGTGCACGTGCTGCAGGGCGAGCGCGAGCAGGCCCGCTACAACAAGTCGCTGGCCAAGTTCGACCTGACCGGCATCGAGCCGGCGCCGCGCGGCATGCCGCAGATCGAGGTGTCCTTCGACATCGACGCCAACGGCATCCTGCATGTGTCGGCCAAGGACAAGAAGACCGGCAAGGAGCAGAAGGTCGAGATCAAGGCCGGCTCGGGCCTGTCCGAGGAGGAGATCCAGCGGATGGTGGCCGACGCCGAGGCGCACCGCGAGGAGGACAAGAAGTTCCAGGAGCTGGTCCAGGCCCGGAACCAGGCCGACGGCCTGATCCACGCCACCCGCAGCGCCATCACCGAGCACGGCAGCAAGGTGCCGGGCGACGTGATCGGCCGGGTCGAGTCGGCCATCGCCGACCTGGAGACCGCGCTCAAGGGCGACGACAAGGGCCAGATCGAGGCCAAGGCCAAGGCGCTGGAAGAGGCCGGGCAGTCGCTGTACGCGGCGGCCGCGGCCGCCGGCCAGGGCGATGCCGGCGCGGCCGGCGGCCCGGCTCCGGGCGGCACGGCCCAGGACGACGTGGTCGACGCCGAGTTCACCGAGGTCAAGGACGACAAGAGCCGGGATTCGTGATTCGGGATTCGTGATTGGAAGAGCGGGCTTCATCCCGCTCTTCCTCTCTTTGCGGCTCCCGCCCCCGTTCCTTCCCGATTCCCCAATCCCGAATCTCCAATCCCGGCCTTTCAATGAAACGCGACTACTACGAAGTCCTCGGCGTGTCCCGCACCGCCAGCGACGAAGAGCTGAAGAAGGCCTATCGCCGCTGCGCGATGAAGTACCACCCGGACCGCAATCCGGGCGATGCCGCCGCGGAGGCCGCGTTCAAGGAGTGCAAGGAGGCCTACGAGGTCCTGTCCGATGCCGGCAAGCGCCGCGCCTACGACGCCCATGGCCATGCCGCGTTCGAGCACGGCATGGGCGGCGGTGGCGGCCCGGCGCCGGACATGAACGACATCTTCGGCGACATCTTCGGGACCATCTTCGGCGGCGGTGGTGGACGCGGCGCACGGCGCGGCGCGGACATCGGCTACGTCATGGAGCTGGACCTGGAGGAGGCGGTCGCCGGCGTCGAGAAGCGCATCGAGATCCCGACCCTGTCCGAGTGCGAGGCCTGCAAGGGCAGCGGCTCGGAGGACGGCCAGGTCGAGACCTGCGGCACCTGCCGCGGGCATGGCCAGGTCCGCTTCCAGCGCGGCATCTTCGCCATGCAGCAGGCCTGCCCGGACTGCGGCGGGCGTGGCCAGGTGGTGCGCAACCCCTGCCGCAAGTGCCACGGCGCCGGCCGCATCGAGGACGAGAAGGTCCTTTCGGTCAAGATTCCCGCAGGCGTGGACAGCGGTGACCGCATCCGCCTGACCGGCGAGGGCGAGGCCGGTCCGCCGGGCACCCCGCCAGGCGACCTCTACGTGGAAGTGCGCGTGCGCGAGCATGCGATCTTCACCCGCGACGGCGACGACCTGCACTGCGAGGTGCCGATCCGCATTTCGCAGGCCGCCCTCGGCGACGTGGTCAACGTGCCGACGCTCGGTGGCGAGGCCGAGATCCGGATCCCGGCCGAGACCCAGACCGGCAAGACCTTCCGCCTGCGCGGCAAGGGCGTGCGCTCGGTGCGCAGCCGCGCGCCGGGCGACCTGTACTGCCGCGTGGTGGTCGAGACCCCGGTCAACCTCACCGCCGAGCAGCGCGAACTGCTGGAGAAGTTCGAGGCCACTTTCCGTGGCGAGGAAGGACGCCGGCATTCGCCGCGTTCGGCCACCTTCCTGGACGGCGTCAAGTCGTTCTGGGGACGGATGACCTCATCCTGAGCCGCGGCGCCATACGGCGCTCCGGTTTCACGCGCATCAATATCCCATGGGCCCGCCTCGCGGGCCCATGTCTGTCGTGTCCGGCGGAAAACCTGCCGGAATCAGCATATTTCCGTTGCTGCTGAAACGCTGCGCACGGATGGGCCAACGCACGCGCTAGCATGCGCCGCACATCCACCAATGCAGCCGGCATGAGCGAACTGGAAAGCCACCTCGTCCACGAGCGTCGCAACCGCCCGCAGGGCCCCTCGCCGGTGGACCTGGTGTCCGTGCAGTCCCAGCTGGCCTACGGCTATGCCGGCAACAGCGCCGCGGTGCCGGTGTTGCGCATGCTGGGCGTGCGCGTGGCCGAAGTGCCCACCACGCTGTTCAGCAACACCCCCTTCTACGACACCCTGCGCGGCCGCGTCCTGCCGGCCGACTGGCTGGCCGACCTGCTGCTGGGCCTGGACGAGCGCGGGGTGACCGCGCGCGCGCCGATGGCGACCTCCGGCTACTTCGGCAGCGTCGCCAATGGCGAGGCCTTCGCCGACTGGCTCGAGCGCAACCATGCCGCCGGCACGGCGCCGCGCTACCTGCTGGACCCGGTGATCGGCGACACCCATACCGGCGCCTACGTGGAGCCGGGCCTGGAGGAGGTGTTCGTGCGCCGCCTGCTGCCGTTGGCATGGATGGTCACGCCCAATGCCTTCGAGCTCGAACGGCTGGCCGGCAGGCCGGCCCTGCTCGAGCCCGACGCGCTGCAGGCTGCCCGCTCGCTGCTGCAGCGCGGCCCCGAGTGGGTGCTCGCGCACAGCGTGGGGGGCGAGGACGACGACGAGGCCGCCGACCGGGTCCCCCGGCTGGTCGGCCGCGACCGCGCCGGGCGCCTCCGCTCGCCGCGCCTGTTCGTGGACGTGGCCGGGACCGGCGACGTGCTTACCGCGCTGATGGCCACCTTCCTGCTGCGTGGGGAGCCGCCACACCGTGCGGCCGAGCGCGCGGTGGCCGGCGTGCATGCGACCCTGGAGTCGACCCTCGCCAATGGCTGGGAGGAGCTCGACGTGCAGGCGGCCCCGGCGGCGGCCCTGGCTGCGGCCCCGGCCCGTTTCCCGGCGGTGGAACTTTGAGCGGGATGGCGGTGCCGACCCATCCGGTCGTGGGCGTGGTGGGCAGTGCAGGGGCCTATGGCCGCTGGCTGCGCCGCTTCTTCGAGGACCGCATGGGACTGCGGGTGCTGGGACATGATCCGGCCGATCCGGCCAGCGAGCCTTCCGGGCGCCTGCTAGCCGAAGCCGACGTGCTGGTGTTCTCGGTGCCCATCCAGAGCGCGGCCCGCCTGATCGGCGAGTACGTCGAGCGCTCGGCCGGGCGCGAGCGGGGCCGGCTGTGGCTGGACATCACCTCGATCAAGCAGGCGCCGGTGGCGGCCATGCTCGCCTCGCGCGCCGAGGTGGTGGGCCTGCACCCGATGACCGCGCCGCTGAAGACCCCGACCCTGCGCGGTCGCGTGGTGGTGGTCTGCGAGGAAAGGCTGGATGCCTGGCGCGGCTGGGTCGACGGTCTGCTGCAGGCGCTGGAGGGCGAGTACGTCCGTACCACGCCCGCGCACCACGACCGGGTCATGGCCCTGGTGCAGGCGATGGTGCACGCGGCCCACCTCGGCCAGGCCGGCGTGCTGCGCAGCTTCGCCGGCGAGCTGGGCGGTCCTGCGGAGCTGATGCCGTACCGTTCGGTCGGCTTCGAGATGGATGCGGCAGTCACTGCGCGCATCCTCGCGCTCAACCCGCAGGTGTACGAGGACATCCAGTTCGGCAACCCGCACGCCGTGGAGGTGCTGTCGCGGCTGTCGGACGAGATCTCGCGGCTGCAGGCGCTGGTCGCGCGCGGCGACGAGCAGGCCCGCGCGGAGTTCCGCGAGCACTACCTGGCCGGCAACCGCGCCGCCTGGGGCGAGGCCGCGCTGGAAGAGGGCAGCTACACCTTCGAACGGATCGGCTACCTGCTGGCCGACCTCACCGAGACCCGGCGCCTGAGCGTGCACCTGCCGGAGGACCGGCCAGGCTCGCTGCGTGCGCTGCTGCACGTGTTCGAGGAGCACGGCATCAACCTGACCTCGATCCACTCCTCGCGCACCCCGGCCGGCGAGGTCCACTTCCGCATCGGCTTCGATGCCGGTGCCGACGTCGACCGGCTGCGCTCGGCGGCCGACGCGATCGACCACGGCGGCCTGGGCCGGGTGCTGGACCGGCCCTGGGGGCTCAGTCCGCGGTCAGGACCAGGCTGCCGTCCTCGTTGCTGAACTGCTTGTCCCTGCGGACCAGGCGCTGGCCGTCGGGCAGCTCGTAGCGCAGCGTCGGCCGGCCATCCGGGCCGGGCTTCTCGTCGTGGAACTCGATGATCACGTAGGAATTGCCATCGTTGCCGGTGGCGGGGAACTGGCGGAACGACATGCCTGCCTCCTGTGTGCTCGCATCGGGGCGCATACCCCTCCGGGTCCAAGCATGCGACCGTCCGTCGTGAAGAACCGGTGGCGGCAGTGCCGCGCTGCGGCGCATCATTGGGCCGGCCCATGCATCCCGGTAGACTAGGCTCCATGACGACCCAATTCACGCTGTCCGGGCGCGCCCGGGCCCTCACCAGCTCCGCGATCCGCGAGATCCTCAAGGTCACCGAGCGTCCCGAAGTCATTTCCTTCGCTGGCGGCCTGCCGTCTCCGGCGACCTTCCCGGTCGAGCGCATGCGCGAAGCCACCGAGAAGGTTCTGCGCGACGCCCCGCACGCGGCGCTGCAGTACGGCCCGACCGAGGGCTTCACCCCGCTGCGCGAATGGGTCGCCGAGCGCCTGAGCCGCAATGGCGCGAAGATCCCGGCCTCGCGCGTGCTGATCACCACCGGCTCGCAGCAGGGCCTGGACCTGCTGGGCAAGGTCCTGATCGACGAGGGCAGCAAGGTCCTGGTCGAAACCCCGAGCTACCTCGGTGCTCTGCAGGCCTTCTCGCTGTTCGCGCCGGAGTTCGCCTCCCTGCCCAGCGACGCCCAGGGCATCGTCACCGACCGGATCACGCCGGCCGACATGGAAGGCGCGCGCTTCCTGTACTGCCTGCCGAACTTCCAGAACCCGACCGGCCGGCGCATGCCGCTGGAGCGCCGCAAGGCCCTGGTCGAGCTGGCCGCCAGGGCCGGCGTGCCGCTGGTCGAGGACGACCCGTACGGCGAGCTGTCCTACGGTGGCGAGGCGCTGCCGAGCTTGCTGTCGATGAACCCCGATGGCGTGATCTACATGGGCTCGTTCTCCAAGGTGCTGGCCCCGGGCCTGCGCCTGGGCTACGTGGTCGCGCCGGAGGAGATCCTCGGCAAGATGGTCCAGGCCAAGCAGGCCGCCGACCTGCACCCCCCGTCGTTCTCGCAGCGCATCGTGTACGAGGCGGTGCAGGACGGCTTCATCGACCGCCACATTCCGTCGATCCGCACCCTGTATGGCGCCCAGTGCGAGCACATGCTGGCCGCGCTGGAGCGCGAGTTCCCGAAGGAAGCGCGCTGGAACCGTCCGGAAGGCGGCATGTTCATCTGGGTCGAACTGCCGGAAGGCCTCGACACCAGCGCGCTGCTGGCCAAGGCGATCGAGCGCAACGTGGCCTTCGTGCCGGGCGCGCCGTTCTACGCCGTCGAGCCGCGCCGCAACACCCTGCGCCTGTCCTTCGTGACGGTTCCGGCGGAGAAGATCGACCACGGCATCAAGGTCCTGGGCGAGCTGCTCAAGGCCGAGATCGCCGCGCTTCCCGCGGCGGCCTGATGCCCGTGGCACGCGCCCATCGCCGTCGCCTGGCCGCGGTGGTGGGCCCGTGAGCGCGCAGGTTATTGCCCGCATCGAGGCCGTGCTCACCGGCACGGCCTTGCCCTATACGCGGGCGGGCAGCCGTAGCGCCATCGCCAAGCAGCCACGCCAGGGACCGGTCACGGTCGGTCCCGAAGGCCTGGAAGGCGACGAGCAGGGCGACCGCCGCGTGCACGGCGGGCCCGACAAGGCCATCCACCATTACGCCCGCGACCACTATGCGGCCTGGGCCGCGGAGATCGGCGCGCATCCACTGCTTGGGCAGCCCGGCGCCTTCGGCGAGAACATCAGCACCACCGGCGTCACCGAAGCCGACATCTGCCTCGGCGACCGCCTGCGCCTCGGTACGGCCGTGGTCGAGATGGCCCAGGGCCGGCAGCCGTGCTGGAAGCTCTCCGACCGCTTCGGCGTGCCCGACATGGCCCGCCGCGTGCAGGACAGCGGTCGCAGTGGCTGGTACTACCGGGTCATCGAAACGGGCCAGGTGCAGGCCGGCGACGACCTCGTGCTGCTCGAACGCCCGCATGCGGACTGGCCGCTGCCGCGGCTGATGGACCTGCTTTACCGCCGCACCCTGGACCAGGACGAACTGCGTGCGGCGCTGACGCTGCCGCTCGTGCCCTCGTGGCAGCGCACCTTCGAGCGCCGCCTGGAACAGGGCCAGACCGAAAGCTGGGAATCCCGGCTCCAGGGCCCGCAGGCCTCGACCGGCGCGTAGCCCGGACAATCAAAGCGCACCGCGCCGCTGCAGCCTGTGTAGCCCGGGTAAGCGAAGCGCACCCGGGGTCCGCTCTCGCTGCGGAACAATGGGTAGGGGAGAGGATTGGCGAGCCGATACGGCGGCTGATCGCGGTGGTGCCTGTTCGCCGGCCCCGGATGCGGCCTTTGGCCTTTCCGGGCTACGGCCAGGTATTACTCCCGCGCCAGCGCCTTTCCCACCTTGCTGCCCGTCGGGCGGCCCAGCAGCGCGGCCAGCCAGCGCCCCGTCTCCGCCAGCGCCTCCAGATCCACGCCGGTTTCCAGCCCCATGCCACGCGGCCTGCGTAGCCCGGGTAAGCGAAGCGCACCCGGGGTCCCGCTCTCGCTGCGGAACAATGGGTAGGGGAGAGGATTGGCAAGCCGATACGGCGACTGATCGCGGTGGTGCCTGTTCGCCGGCCCCGGATGCGGCCTTCGGCCTTATCCGGGCTACGGCCAGTATTACTCCCGCCAGCGCCTTTCCCACCTTGCTGCCCGTCGGGCGGCCCAGCAGCGCGGCCAGCCAGCGCCCCGTCTCCGCCAGCGCCTCCAGATCCACGCCGGTCTCCAGCCCCATGCCACGCGGCCTGCGTAGCCCGGGTAAGCGAAGCGCACCCGGGGTCCCGCTCTCGCTGCGGAACAATGGGTAGGGGAGAGGATTGGCGAGCCGATACGGCGGCTGATCGCGGTGGTGGCTGTTCGCCGGCCCGCCCCGGATGCGGCCTTCGGCCTTATCCGGGCTACGGCCAGGTATTACTCCCGCGCCAGCGCCTTTCCCACCTTGCTGCCCGTCGGGCGGCCCAGCAGCGCGGCCAGCCAGCGCCCCGTCTCCGCCAGCGCCTCCAGATCCACTCCGGTTTCCAGCCCCATGCCATGCAGCATGTACACCAGGTCCTCGGTGGACACGTTGCCACTGGCGCCACGCGCATAGGGACAGCCACCGGTGCCGGCGACCGCGGCATCGGCCACGCGCACGCCGGCTTCCACGCAGGCGGCGATATTGGCCAGGGCCTGGCCCCAGGTGTCATGGAAATGTACTGCCAGCGCCTGCATCGGTACCTCGGCGGCCACCGCCAGCAGCATTTCCTTCGCCTTGCGCGGGGTGCCTACGCCGATGGTGTCGCCCAGCGAGATCTCGTAGCAGCCCAGCGCGTGCAGGCGCCGGGCCACGCGGACCACGTCGGCCAGCGGCACCTCGCCCTGGTAGGGGCAGCCGAGCACGGTGGAGACATAGCCGCGCACGCGCACGCCGTCGGCGCGGGCACGCTTGAGCACCGGCATGAAGCGCTCGATCGACTCGTCGATCGAGGCGTTGATGTTCCTGCGGTTGAAGGCTTCCGAGGCGGCGGTGAACACCGCCACGTCGTCCGCGCCCGCGGCGCGCGCGCGTTCATAGCCCTGCAGGTTGGGCACCAGCACCGGGTAGGCGATTCCGGGTCGACGCTGGATCCCGGCCATC
This sequence comes from Pseudoxanthomonas suwonensis, assembly GCF_010093235.1. Taxonomy (GTDB): domain Bacteria; phylum Pseudomonadota; class Gammaproteobacteria; order Xanthomonadales; family Xanthomonadaceae; genus Pseudoxanthomonas; species Pseudoxanthomonas suwonensis. Next base: position 96,349 of record NZ_PDWP01000012.1, read on the forward strand.
ACCTCGGCCGCGTCGGCCAGCTGCGGCACCCACTTCGGGCTGACGAAGCTGGTGGCCTCGACGCTGCGCAGGCCGGTGGCCGAGAGCCGGTCCACCAGTGCGATCTTGTCCGCGGTGGCGACCATCGCGGACTCGTTCTGCAGTCCGTCGCGCGGGGCCACCTCGACGATGCGCACGAAGTCGCTCATGCGGCCCCCGCGTCATCGACCACGGCAAGCACCGCTTCGGCCTCGACGAAGTCGCCGGCCGCCGCGCGCAGCGCGGACACGATGCCGGCGCGCGGCGCCTTGACCGACAGCTCCATCTTCATCGCCTCCATCACCAGCAGTTCGGTGCCGGCCTCGACCTGCTGGCCATGTCCCACCCGCACGACTACCACGCGCCCGGGCATGGGCGCGCGAACCTGGCCGTCGCCGCCGCCTTCGTCGGCACCGGCGCGCTCGCTGGCCAGGCGCTGCAGCTGCAGGCGGCGGTGGCCGTCGTGCAGTTCCAGGGTGTCGCCATCGAAGCGGGCGCGTGCGCGACGGCCCGCTCCGTCCAGCAGCAGTTCCAGCCTCCCGTCGTGCATGCGTGCGCCGCTGATGGCGTGCTGCTGGCCATCGACGGTCAGCCGCCAGTCGCCGCCATGGCCGCGTGCCAGTACCTCGTGCACGGCCTCGCCGCAGCGCAGGCGCAGGTGGCGCGCCGCGCGGCCATGCATGCGCCAGCCATCGGCCAGCGCCCAGGGCGAGTGCGGATCGTTGCTGGCAGCCGCCTGCGCTGCCTCGGCCTGCTGCGCACGCAGCAGGAAAGCGGCGGCGGCGATGGCGAGGTCGGCATGGGTCGCGGCTGCGTCGCCATGCAGGAACTCGTCCAGGTGCCGGTCCAGGTAGCCGGTGTCGATCCGGCCCTCGACCACCGCCGGATGCCGTGCCAGCGCCTCGAGGAAGCCGATATTGGTCTTCAGCCCCGCGACATGGCATTCGGCCAGCGCCGCGCGCAGCGTGGCCAGCGCGCTGGGGCGGTCGACGTCGTGGACGATCAGCTTGGCGATCATCGGGTCGTAGAACACGCTCACCGCATCGCCCTGTTCGACGCCGGCGTCGATCCGCACGTTTTCCGAAGGCGAGGGCAGGGCGAGCGTGCGCAGCGTGCCCGAGGCCGGCAGGAAGCCCGAATCCGGATCCTCCGCATACAGCCGTACTTCGATCGCATGGCCCTGCTGCGGGATCTGCGCCTGCGCGGGCGGCAGCGGCTCGCCCGCCGCGACCCGCAGCTGCCACTCGACCAGGTCCAGCCCGGTGACCATCTCGGTGACCGGATGCTCGACCTGGAGCCGGGTGTTGATCTCCATGAAATAGAAGTTGCCGTCGGGATCGACGATGAATTCCACGGTGCCGGCGTTGACGTAGCCGATCGCGCGCGCCGCGGCGACCGCGGCCTCGCCCATGGCCGCGCGCAGCCGTGGCGTCAGGAACGGAGACGGCGATTCCTCCAGCACCTTCTGGTAGCGGCGCTGGGCCGAGCACTCGCGCTCGTTGAGGTGGATCACCTGGCCGTGGGTGTCGGCGAACACCTGGATCTCGATATGGCGCGGCGAGCGCACGTAACGCTCCAGCAGCACGCGGTCGCGTCCGAAGGCATTGCGCGCCTCGCGCTGGCAGCTTTCCAGCGCGGCGGCGAAGTCCTCGGCGCGATGCACCACGCGCATGCCCTTGCCACCGCCGCCGTGCGCGGCCTTGACCATCAGCGGGAAGCCGGTGCGTTGCGCCTCGGCGGACAGCGTTTCCGGCGACTGGTCCTCGCCGTTGTAGCCGGGCACGACCGGCACGCCCGCGGCGGCCATCAGCTGCTTGGCGCCGGCCTTGCTGCCCATGCGCTGCATGGCCGAAGCCGGCGGACCGATGAACACCAGGTCCGCCGCAGCCACCGTCTCGGCGAAGCCGGCGTTTTCGGACAGGAAGCCGTAGCCGGGATGGATGGCCTGGGCGCCCGAGCGTAGCGCGGCCTCAATCACCGCCTCGCCGCGCAGGTAGCTCTCGTTCGGGGCGGCGGCACCAATGCAGACGGCATGGTCGGCCAGGCGCACGTGCAGGGCGCCGGCATCGGCCTCCGAGTACACCGCGACGGTCTCGATGCCCAGCCTGCGGCAGGTGCGGATAACGCGGCAGGCGATCTCGCCGCGGTTGGCGATCAGGACGCGCTGGAACATCGGGCTTGCGGGCATGTCTGGTCCAGGTGGGAACCGCGACGCGGTGCGCGCGGTTGGAACACGGTCACTCCGCGAAGCCGGCGCCACGGGCGGCCGGCGCGCGGAACTCAATCCTTGCTGTCGATCCAGGCCGGTGCGCGCTTGCCGAGGAACGCGGCCAGGCCTTCCTGGCCCTCGGGCGAAACCCGCAGCGCGGCAATCAGCGCGGCGTTGTCGGCATCCAGCGCCTCGGCCGGGCCACCGGCCATCACCCGGCGCACCAGCTGCTTGGCCGAGGCCGCGGCGACCGGGCCGGCCTTGAGCAGCAGGTCCAGCTGCGCCTGCACGGCGGCATCAAGCTCTTCCTCGGGCACGACCGCATGCAGCAGGCCCATGTGCAGTGCGGCTTCCGCGTCGAAATGCCCGGCGGTGGCAAACCAGCGCCGCGCCTGGCGCGGGCCGATGGCGGCGACCACGTAGGGCGAGATCCCCGCCGGCAGCAGGCCCAGGCGGCTTTCGGTCAGGCCGAAGCGCGCCCTGGGGGTGCCAATGGCGATATCGCAGCAGGCCACCAGGCCGACGCCACCACCGAACGCCGGGCCGTGCACGCGGGCCGGGGTGGGGCGGGGCAGTTCGTCCAGGGTACGCATCAGGCGGGCAAGGGCCAGGGCGTCTTCGCGGTTCTCCTGCTCGCTGGCGGCGGCCATGCCGCGCATCCAGTTCAGGTCCGCGCCCGCCGAGAACGAGGCGCCTTCGCCCTCCAGCACCACCAGGCGCACGGCCGGGTCGGCGCCAGCGCGCTCCAGCGCGGCCGTCAGCGCCGCGATCAGCCCGGCATCGAAGGCGTTGTGCAGGTGGGGCCGGTTCAGGCGCAGGCGCAGCACGGGGCCGGCCGGTTGGATCAGCAGCGGTTCGGCCATGATGGCTCCGGGGGAAAACCGTTTCGGATGATAACGGTCAGCCCGGGCGGGGCCATGACGCAGCGCGGCGTACCGGCCCGCGGGAAACCTTCACCTGCCGCTGATGGGCTACAATTGAGAACAATTCTTGATTGTCTGGAGCCATCGTGCTGCTGTCAGATCTGCCGCTGCGCACCCCGGTCGCAGTCACCTCGGTCGAGGATCGCCACCCGAACGACGCCATTGCCCGCCGCCTGCGCGAACTTGGCTTCGTGGCCGGCGAGCCGGTGCAGGTGGTCGCGCGCGGTCCGGTGGGCGGGGAGCCGCTGCTGGTGCAGGTCGGCTATACCCGGTTCGCCCTGCGCCGCGAGGAAGCCGCGCGGGTCCGGGTGGAGGTCTCGGCGGGCGCGGAGGCGGCATGAGCGTCCAGGAAGCGAGCCTGCGCCTGGCGCTGCTGGGCAATCCCAACTGCGGCAAAACGGCACTGTTCAACCAGCTCACCGGCAGCCGGCAGAAGGTGGCCAACTACGCCGGCGTGACCGTCGAGCGCAAGGAAGGCCGCCTGGTCACCCCGTCCGGGCGCAGCTACGCGGTGCTGGACCTGCCCGGCGCCTACAGCCTCAACCCGGCCAGCCTGGACGAGGCGATCACCCGCGACCTGTGCCGCGGTTTCTACCCGGGCGAGCCGGCGCCGGACATGCTGGTGTGCGTGGTCGACGCCACCAACCTGCGTCTGCACCTGCGTTTCGTGCTCGAGGTGCGGCAGATGGGCCGGCCGATGGTGGTGGCGCTGAACATGAGCGATGCGGCCCAGCGCCGCGGCGTCGTGATCGACCGCGAGGCGCTGGAGCGCGAGCTGGGCGTGCCGGTGGTCGAGACCGTGGCCGTGCGCCGCAACGGCGCGCGCGAGCTGCTCGAGCTGATCGACCGCACTGCCGCCCATCCGCAACCTCCGGCGGCGCAGCTGGCCGAGGACGCCGACCTGCACGCCGAGACCCGGCGCCTGCTGGCGGCGACCGTGTCGATGCCGGAGCGCACCGCGAAGATCGACGATGCCCTGGACCGCTGGCTGCTGCATCCGGTCTTCGGCCTGCTGACCCTGGCCGTGGTGATGTTCCTGATCTTCCAGGCGGTGTACGCCTGGGCCACGCCGGTGATGGACCTGATCGACGCCGGCGCCGGTGCGCTGGGCGAGTGGGTCGGCGCGCGCATGAGCGAGGGACCGCTGGCCAGCCTGGTGGTGGACGGCATCATCGCCGGCCTCGGCGGGGTGATCGTGTTCCTGCCGCAGATCCTGGTGCTGTTCGCCTTCATCCTGGCCCTGGAGGAGTCCGGCTACCTGCCGCGCGCGGCCTTCCTGCTGGACCGGATGATGGCCGGCGCCGGCCTGTCCGGGCGTTCCTTCATCCCGCTGCTGTCGTCCTTCGCCTGCGCCATCCCCGGGATCATGGCCACCCGCAGCATCCAGGATCCGCGCGACCGCCTCACCACGATCCTGGTCGCGCCGTTGATGACCTGTTCGGCGCGGCTGCCCGTGTACGCCCTGCTGATCGGTGCGTTCATTCCGTCGCGCGAGGTCTGGGGCGGGTTCAACCTGCAGGGCCTGGTGCTGTTCGGCCTGTACATCGCCGGCATCCTCAGCGCGCTGGCGGTGTCGTTCGTGATGAAGAAGTGGCGTCGCGACAAGGGCGAGCATCCGCTGCTGCTGGAGCTGCCGTCCTACCGCCTGCCCAACCCGCGCGACCTGGCCATCGGCCTGTGGGAGCGCGCGGTGATCTTCCTCAAGCGCGTGGGCGGCATCATCTTCGCCCTGACCGTGCTGCTGTGGGTGCTGCTGAACTTCCCGGCGGCCCCGGTCGACGCGACCATGCCGGCGATCGACTACAGCCTGGCCGGCCGCATCGGCCATGCGCTGTCGGTGGTGTTCGCGCCGCTGGGCTTCAACTGGCAGATCTGCATCGCCCTGATCCCGGGCCTGGCCGCGCGCGAGGTGGCGGTGTCCTCGCTGGCCACGGTGTATGCGCTGTCGGCGGCCGACGACGAGGCCGCGGCGCAGGCGCTGACCCCGCTGATCTCCGACGGCTGGTCGCTGGCCACGGGCCTGGCCCTGCTGGTGTGGTTCATCTACGCGCCGCAGTGCATCGCGACCTGGGCGGCGATCAAGCGCGAGACCGGCTCGTGGAAGACCATGGCCATCGCGGCCGGCTACCTGTTCGCCCTGGCCTACCTGGCCTCGATGCTGACCTACCAGGTCGCCATCCGCCTGGGCGCGGGCTGAGGAGGACGCACGATGCCGCTGTGGCTGCAGTACGTGGTCGTCGCTCTGGTGGTGCTGCTGGCGCTGTGGATGTTCCTGCGCCGCCAGTTCCCCGGCACCGTGCGTCGCGTGCGCATCGCCATCGCCGCGCCGCTGGTGCGTGATGGCAGGCCGGCGTGGATGCGCCGGGTGGCACGCATGGTCGCGCCGCCGGCCAGCGGGAACGGGGGTGCCTGCGGCGGCTGCGACAACTGCGGCCCGGAGCCGCCGCGCCGCTGAGCGCGGCCAGCAACGCTGCAAAAGAAAACGGGCGCCTGGGCGCCCGTTCCTGTTTTCCGGTGGTCAGTTCGCCGTGTCTTCCGGCAGCCAGGCCTTGTAGCGGCCACTGCAGTGGAGCAGGGCCATCATGTAGAGCATGCCGTCGTAGTAGCGGTGGTGGCCTTCGGGCACCGGCTGCTTCCACAGCTCGCGCACGAACTCCAGGCTGCGCGGATGGTCGGCCGCCAGCGAGGCGGTCGCGTTCATCGATACCAGGCCAGTGGTCTGGCCGCCGCCCAGCGGCTTGCCGTCCAGCGTGTACAGGCTGACGTAGCGGTCCAGGCCCTGTCGCAGGAAGAAGCCCTGCAGGCGGTTGCTCAGCTCGACCTGGCGCGGATCGGCGCGCCACCACGACCAGTCCATCGACCAGTTCATGGCGGTGCGCCAGGCGTCGTAGCGGAAGTCGGCCGATTCGGCGCGCCACGGCGCGGCCCACGGCGTGCCGTCGAAGTTGCCGTAGTCGGGCGTCAGGCCCGTCTCCGGGTGGGTCGCGCGCACGAAGTAGTCGCGGCTGACCCGCGCCGCCTCGCGCCAGAACGCGCGGTCGGCTTCCGGCCCCACCCGCGCCCAGACCTCGTAGAACGCGGGCAGGTGGTAGGAGGCGTCGGTATGCGCCGAGTTCCCCAGGTCCGGGGTGAAGCGGACCATCTTCGCGTCCTTGTCGAACAGGTTGATCGCGGTGGCCTTCTTTGCGGTCGAGGTTGGACCGGTGATCGCCTCGCGATGCAGGACGTCGGTGAGGATGCGGTCGGCCCAGGCGCGGTAGTCGTAGATGCCCTCGCCGTCGCCCCAGCGCGCCGAGGCGAAGTACAGCGCGGTGATGAAGTACTCCTCGCCGTCGGGCGCGGGCATCTCGTCGATCGCGGTGCCATCGGTGCGCACCGACCAGGCGAAGTAGCCGTGCGCCGGATGCTTCGGGTCGGCGTGGTACATGTGGGTCATGGCCCAGTTCCAGATCGCGTCGAACTCGGCCTTACGGTCCAGCTGCACCGCGATCATCATCCCGTAGGACATGCCCTCCGAACGCACGTCGTTGCTGTTGACGTCATGGATGTAGGCCTTGGGGCCGTGCTCGTTGCTGCCCGACGGGTAGTAGACAGTCTGGTTGCCCGGGTCGCCGTGGAACAGCTGCGCGAATGCGGCCTGGATCTTCGCTTCCACGGCCGCGGCCTCATAGCCGGCCTCGGCGAACAGGTCGCGATACTGGCCCGAATCCACGGCGCCGGCCTGGCTGTCCACGGGAGCCGGCGCGACGGAAGCGGCGACCGCAGGCGTGGCGGGGGCTTCGGTACTGCCCGCGGTGCAGGCGGTCATGGCAAGGGCCAGGGGCAGGGTGGCGGCCAGGCGCCGGAACGACAGTCGGTGGTGCATGCAGCGGGATCCCCTCCAGGAAAGCGCCGCCGACCATAGCAGAACTGTGCGGCCCCTCACGCCCGCTCAGCGGCCGCCGGCCACGTCGATGAAACCGCCGGTCGTGTAGGAGGCCTGGTCGGACAGCAGCCAGAGGATGGCCTCGGCCACTTCGCTGGCCTGGCCGCCGCGGCGCATCGGCACCATGGCCTTGACCCGGTCGACCCGGCCCGGCTCCCCGCCGTCGGCATGCATGCCGGTGTAGATGAAACCGGGGCGCACGCCGTTGACCCGGATGCCTTCCTGCGCCACTTCCTGTGCCAGCCCGCGGGTCAGGGTATCGAGCGCGCCCTTGGATGCGGCGTAGTCCACGTACTCGCCGGGCGAGCCGGTCAGTGCGGCCACCGAGGAGACGTGGACGATGGCGCCGCCGCGACCGCCATGGCGGGTCGACATGCGCCGCACCGCCTGCTGGCAGCAGAGCAGGGGGCCAAGCAGGTTGGTGGCGAAAATGCGCTGGACCCGGGCCGGGTCCAGGTCTTCCAGGCGCATCTGGGTCTCGAGCACACCGGCGTTGTTGACCAGCGCATCGAGCCGGCCGAGGCGGGCGTCGATGCGTTCGAACAGCGCGGCCACCTGCGCCGGATCGGAGACATCGGCCTGCAGCGCCAGCGCGTTGCCGCCTCCGGCCTGGATGGCTTGGACCACGGACCGCGCGGCATCCGCATCGCGACGGTAGTTCAGCACGACGGTATAGCCGCGCGCAGCCGCAAGGAGCGAGGTCGCCGCGCCGATGCCGCGACTGGCGCCGGTGACCAGCAATACGCGTGCGTCGGCCATGCGTGTCCTCCCGGTTACATGCGGAACACGCCGAAGCGTGCCGGCTCGATCGGTGCATTGAGCGAGGCCGACAGGCCCAGGCCCAGCACGCGGCGGGTGTCGGCCGGATCGATGATGCCGTCGTCCCACAGACGCGCGGTGGCGTACCAGGGGCTGCCCTGGTGCTCGTACTGCTCGCGCACCGGCGCCTTGAACGCCTCTTCCTCCTCGGCGCTCCACTGCCCCCCGCCAGCCTCGATCGCGTCGCGGCGCACGGTGGCCAGCACGCTGGCGGCCTGCTCGCCGCCCATCACGCTGATGCGCGCGTTCGGCCACATCCACAGGAAGCGGGCGCCGTAGGCGCGACCGCACATGGCGTAGTTGCCGGCGCCGAAGCTGCCGCCAATGACCACGGTGAACTTGGGCACCGACGAGCAGGCCACGGCGGTGACCATCTTCGCCCCGTCCTTGGCGATCCCCGCGTTCTCGTACTTGCGACCGACCATGAAGCCGGTGATGTTCTGCAGGAACACCAGCGGGATGCCGCGCTGGTTGCACAGCTCGATGAAATGCGCGCCCTTGAGCGCGCTCTCGCCGAACAGGATGCCGTTGTTGGCGATGATGCCCACCGGGCAGCCGTGCACGTGGGCGAAGCCGGTGACCAGGGTCTTGCCGTAGCGCGCCTTGAACTCGTCCAGCTCGCTGCCGTCGACGATGCGCGCGATCACCTCGCGGATGTCGAACGGGCGGCGCGTGTCCTTCGGCACCAGGCCGTAGAGCTCCTCGGCCGGGTACAGCGGCTCGCGCGGCTCGCGCAACGCCACGGGCGGCTGTTTGCGGCGGTTGAGGTGGCCGACGATGCCGCGCGCGATCTCCAGCGCGTGGCGGTCATCCTCGGCGTAATGGTCGGCCACGCCGGAGATGGAGGTGTGGACATCCGCGCCGCCCAGCGCCTCGGCATCGACCACCTCGCCGGTGGCTGCCTTCACCAGCGGCGGGCCGCCGAGGAAGATCGTGCCCTGCTCGCGCACGATGATGCTCTCGTCGCACATCGCCGGCACGTAGGCGCCACCGGCCGTGCAGCTGCCCATCACCACCGCGATCTGCGGGATGTTGTCGGCGCTCATCCGCGCCTGGTTGTAGAAGATCCGGCCGAAGTGCTCGCGATCCGGGAACACCTCGTCCTGCAGCGGCAGGAAGGCGCCGCCGGAATCGACCAGGTAGACGCAGGGCAGGTTGTTCTCGCGCGCGATCTCCTGCGCGCGCAGGTGCTTCTTCACCGTCATCGGGAAGTAGGTACCGCCCTTGACCGTCGCGTCGTTGGCGACGATGACCACTTCCTGGCCCATCACCCGGCCGATGCCGCAGACCATGCCGGCGGCCGGCGCGGCGCCGTCGTACATCTCCTCGGCCGCCAGCGGGGCGATTTCCAGGAAGGGCGAGCCCGGGTCGAGCAGGGCATCGATGCGTTCGCGGACCGGCAGCTTGCCGCGTTCGACGTGGCGCTGGCGGGCCTTCTCGCCACCACCCTCGGCGGCCCGTTGCAGGCGCCGGTGCAGTTCATCGGCCAGTTGCCGGTGGTGGGCTTCGTTTTCGCGGAATCCGGGGGAGCGGGTATCGATCTGGCTGCGGAGGACGGGCATGGGAATCGTCGGTTAGGCGTGCCGGGAGGATAAGCCACGGCGTCCTTGCCGCCTTCTGGCGGCGCAGCACGAAGGGCCGGCTGCGGGCTGCAGCCGGCCCTTCCGGGTCAGTCGTTGTCGGTGCGGGCGTCGGCAGCAGCCTCGCGCGCCCTGGCGGCGGTGCTCTCCGCTGCATTGGCGGTGGGGTCGGCCCCCTTCGCGGCGGGCTCGCGGGTGGCGGGCATCGCGCGGTTGCCCGCCTCCCTGGTATGCCCCTCCGGATTGGCCCGCGGCCTGGGGGTTGCATCAGCGCCCCCGGGGGCTGGTCCCACGGGTGCGGGGGCGATGTGTGCTCCGGCCGCGGGCGCCGCGGGTGCCCGCG
>NZ_PDWP01000013.1 GCF_010093235.1 Pseudoxanthomonas suwonensis
GTCTTCCGAGCAGCTGGCCGCGCGCATGGAGCACTGGCGCCAGCAGGGCCGCGACCTGGCCTTCCTGATCGGCGGGCCGGAAGGGCATGCGCCGGAGGTCAAGGCGATCGCCGCCGAGTCCTGGTAGCTGGGGCCGCTGACCCTGCCGCCCATGCTGGTACGGCGGGTGGTGGGCCAGCAGCGGTAACGCGCGGCGGGGATGGTGGCCAACCCTCCCCCCCCCCGCGCCCGGGCCCCGGCGGCCGCCAAACCCCCCCCACGCCCCCACCGGACCCGCCCCGCCGCCCGGCGGCTTGCGGTGGATGGCCGTTGCCCCCAAATCCAGCGTTCCCTTACGCTGGCGCATTGCCTCCGCAGAGCCCCCCACTGATGGATGCCATCAAGATCCGCGGCGCGCGGACACACAACCTCAAGAACCTCGATCTCGACCTGCCCCGCGACAAGCTGATCGTGATCACCGGCCTGTCCGGCTCCGGCAAGTCCTCGCTGGCGTTCGACACGATCTACGCCGAAGGCCAACGGCGCTACGTCGAGTCGCTGTCGGCTTACGCCCGCCAGTTCCTGTCGGTGATGGAAAAGCCCGACGTGGACCACATCGAGGGCCTGTCCCCGGCGATCTCGATCGAGCAGAAGTCGACCTCGCACAACCCGCGCTCGACCGTCGGCACCATCACCGAGATCTACGACTACCTGCGCCTGCTGTACGCGCGGGTGGGCATCCCGCGCTGCCCGGACCACGGCTACCCGCTGGAGGCCCAGACCGTCGGCCAGATGGTCGACCAGGTGCTGGCGCTGGACCCGGAACAGCGCTGGATGCTGCTGGCCCCGGTGGTGCGCGAGCGCAAGGGCGAGCACGTCCAGGTGTTCGAGCAGCTGCGTGCCCAGGGCTTCGTCCGGGTGCGGGTCAACGGCACCCTGCACGAGATCGACGCGGTCCCCGCCCTGGCCCTGCGCCAGAAGCACACCATCGAGGCGGTGATCGACCGCTTCCGTCCGCGCGACGACATCAAGCAGCGCCTGGCCGAGTCGTTCGAGACCGCGCTCAAGCTGGGCGACGGCATGGCCATGGTCATGTCGCTGGACAAGCCGGAGACGCCGCCGCAACTGTTCTCGTCCAAGTACTCCTGCCCGGTGTGCGACTACTCGCTGCCGGACCTGGAGCCGCGCCTGTTCTCGTTCAATGCGCCGATGGGCGCCTGCCCGTCCTGCGACGGCCTGGGCATGGCCGAGTTCTTCGACCCGGCGCGGGTGGTCGCGCACCCGGAGCTGTCGCTGGCCGCCGGCGCCGTGCGCGGCTGGGACCGCCGCAATGCCTACTACTTCCAGCTGATCAATTCGCTGGCCAGGCACTACCGCTTCGACCCTGACACGCCGTGGAACCAGCTGCCCGAGAACGTGAAGCAGGCGGTGCTGTACGGCAGCGGCGACGAGGTGATCAGCTTCACCTACCTCACCGAGGCCGGCGGCCGCACCCAGCGCAAGCACCGCTTCGAGGGCATCATCAACAACCTCGAGCGCCGCTACCGCGAGACCGAGTCGGCGGCGGTGCAGGAGGAACTGGGCAAGTACATCTCCGAGCGCGCCTGCCCCGAATGCGGCGGCGCCCGGCTCAACCGCGCCGCGCGCAACGTGTTCGTCGCCGACCGCGCCCTGCCCGAGCTGGTGGTCCTGCCGATCGACGAGGCGCTGTCGTTCTTCCGCAACATCCAGCTGCCCGGCTGGCGCGGCGAGATCGCGGCCAAGATCGTCAAGGAGATCAACGAGCGGCTGGGCTTCCTGGTCGACGTGGGCCTGGACTACCTGACCCTGGAGCGCAAGGCCGACACCCTGTCCGGCGGCGAGGCCCAGCGCATCCGCCTGGCCAGCCAGATCGGCGCCGGCCTGGTCGGCGTGATGTACGTGCTCGACGAGCCGTCCATCGGCCTGCACCAGCGCGACAACGAGCGCCTGCTCGGCACCCTCACCCGCCTGCGCGACCTCGGCAACACCGTGATCGTGGTCGAGCACGACGAGGACGCGATCCGCGCCGCCGACCACGTGCTGGACATCGGCCCCGGCGCCGGCGTGCACGGCGGCGAGATCGTCGGCCAGGGCACCCTGGAGGACCTGGTGCGCTCGCCGCGCTCGCTGACCGGCCAGTACCTGTCCGGCAAGCGGAAGATCGAGGTCCCGGCCAGGCGCCACAAGCCGAACCCGAAGATGACCCTGCGCCTGTACGGCGCCAGCGGGAACAACCTCAAGGACGTCGACCTGGAGATCCCGGCCGGGCTGATGACCTGCGTCACCGGCGTGTCCGGCTCCGGCAAGTCGACCCTGGTCAACGACACCCTGTTCGCGCTGGCGGCCAACGAGATCAACGGCGCCTCGCACCAGGTGGCGCCGTACCGCGAGATCGAGGGCCTGGACCTGTTCGACAAGATCGTCGACATCGACCAGTCGCCGATCGGCCGCACCCCGCGCTCGAACCCGGCGACCTACACCGGCCTGTTCACCCCGCTGCGCGAACTGTTCGCGCAGGTGCCGGAAGCGCGCGCCCGCGGCTACTCGCCGGGCCGCTTCAGCTTCAACGTGCGCGGCGGCCGCTGCGAGGCCTGCCAGGGAGACGGCCTGATCAAGGTCGAGATGCACTTCCTGCCGGACGTGTACGTGCCCTGCGACGTCTGCGGCGGCAAGCGCTACAACCGCGAGACGCTGGACATCCTGTACAAGGGCCACAGCATCCACGACGTGCTGGAGATGACGGTCGAGGACGCGCTCAAGCTGTTCGAGCCGGTGCCGTCGATCGCGCGCAAGCTGGAGACCCTGGTCGACGTCGGCCTGAGCTACGTCAAGCTGGGCCAGAGCGCGACCACCCTGTCCGGCGGCGAGGCGCAGCGCGTGAAGCTGTCCAAGGAGCTGTCGCGCCGCGATACCGGTCGCACCCTGTACATCCTCGACGAGCCGACAACAGGCCTGCACTTCCACGACATCGAGCACCTGCTGGGCGTGCTGCACCGCCTGCGCGACGAGGGCAACACCGTGGTGGTGATCGAGCACAACCTCGACGTGATCAAGACCGCCGACTGGGTCGTGGACCTCGGCCCGGAAGGCGGACACCGCGGCGGGCAGATCATCGCCACCGGCACGCCGGAGGACATCGCCGCCAACCCGGCTTCGCACACCGGCCGCTTCCTGGCCAAGCTGCTGCCGGAGACGAAGACGCCACGCGGCAGCAAGCCCGCTGCCGTGGCCAGGGACCCGGTGCTGCCGCCACGCAAGAACGCGGCGAAGAAGGCACCGGCGAAGAAAACCAAGAGCAGGACCGCATGACCGAAGCAAGCCCCACCCCGCAGCCGCGCCAACTGGCGCGCGTGCCGATCAGCGTGCGCTGGCGCGACATGGACGCCATGGGCCACGTCAACAACGCCAAGTACATCTCCTACCTGGAAGAGGCGCGCGTGCGCTGGATGCAGGGCGTGCCGGGCGTGTCCATGACCGACCGCATCGCCCCGGTCGTGGCCGCCACCAACGTCAATTACCGCGCGCCGATCGTGTGGCCCAACGACATCGTCGTCGAGCTGTTCGTCGAGCGCCTGGGCAACAGCAGCGTGACCATCGGCCACCGCATCCTCGACCAGAAGGACGAGAAGGTGCTGTATTCGGACGGCAACGTGGTCGTGGTCTGGATGGACACCCAAACCGGCCGCAGCGCGCCGCTGCCGGACGCGATCCGCGCCGCCGTCGCCTGATCGCGCCCGCCGGGCGCGGCATCCCGAACCACGCGCCCGGCCGCATCCACGATGCGGCCGGGCTTCAGCGTGCCCGCGCGTGCGGATCGCGCACGATCAGGGTGTCGACCGGCGACTCCTCGACCAGGCGCTGCGCCACGTGGCCCAGCAGCACGTCGAACACCGCGCTGCGCCCGTGCGAGGACACCACCGCGAGGTCGACCGGGAACTGGCTGGCATACAGCCGCAACAGCAACGCCGGATCCAGGCGCTCCACCACCAGGCCCACCCTGCTGGCGCCGCCAGGCGGCTCGCAGGCCGCGATGAAGGCCTGCCCTTCGGCGAGCGCCGCCTCGTGCGCCGCGGCCAGCAGCGCATCGCGGCCGGTGTCCGCCAGGCCGGCCATCGGCACGTCGTAACCATGCAGGACGCCGATGGCGGCATCCGGGAACAGGCCCGCCGCGGCCCGGAAAGCGAACTTCGAGGATTCCGACCAGTCGCTGGCCACCACCATGCGCTGGTAAGGGCCGTGCATACGCCGGTGCACCACCAGTACCGGCACCGGTGAACGCCGGGCCAGCTGGTCGACGGTGGAACCGAGCATCAGTCGTCCAAGGATCTCCTGGCGCGCCACGCCGGTCACAATCAGGTCGCAGTCTTCCTCGCGGGCCACCTCGAGCACGCGGTCGGCGACGCGGCCGCCGCGCACCACGCGCAGGTCGACATCCACGCCGCGGGCGTCTGCGTCGGCCTGCAGCAGCTTCTCCGCTTCGTGCACGGGGTCGCTGCCCCGGTACCAGGCCGGCGGATCGCGGACCAGCATGGCATGGGCCTCGACCGCGTTCTCCTCGACCACGTTGGCCACCACCAGGCGCGCCCCCCAGGCCCGGGCCAGCTGCACGGCGCGGTCGAGGGCGCGGTCGCTGCGCGCGTCCAGGTCGCTGGCCAGCAGGATCGAACGCGGCCGGCCGATTGCTTCGTTCATGGCTCCTCCCCTTGCGGCCGTGGCGGCGCCACGGCCCCTGCACGCCGCAGTTGCGGCGCGCCCTCAGTGATGATGATGGTGCGCGGGCGCCTCGTTGGCCGCACCCTCCGGTGCATTACGCGCCACTTCCAGCTCCACCTGCACCTGCGCACCGTCGGCCAGCTCCAGCAGCAGCGGCACGCGCTCGCCTTCGGCCAATGCCCGCACCGGCTGCATCAGCATCAGGTGCAGGCCACCGGGCTGCAGCACGGCTTCGCCATGCGCCGGCAGCGCCAGGCGCTCCAGCTCGCGCATCCGGCTCACGCCGTCGACGACGACGGTCTCGTGCACCGTGACCTCGGCAAACGCCGGGCTGCTGGCACCGACCACCGCCACCGCGTCGCCGCAGTGGTTGGCGATGCGGCCGAAACCGGCCAGCATCCGCGGCTGCGGCACCGGCGACAGGCGGATCCAGCCGCCGTCCACGGCCACGCATGCGGGCCTGGCCGCGCCCTTCGCGGCAGGCGAGGCGGCGGGGGCGATTGCAGGGAACGTGGCCAGGCTGGCCAGCAGGGCAACAGGCAGGAGTCGTCGGATGTCCATGCCCCTATCATAGCCGCCCCATCCGCATGCCACCGGACACCCATGAACGCCCTCGTGCAGACCATCGACCACGGCCGCATCCGCGAACTGCGCCTGGCGCGCCCGCCGGTCAACGCGCTGGACCCTGTGCTGTGCCGCGCGCTGATCTCCGGCCTGGAAACCGCCGTGTCCGAGGACATGGACGCGGTGGTGGTGTCCGGCGCGCCGGGCATGTTCTCCGCCGGCCTGGACGTGCCCTACCTGATGTCGCTGGGCGAAGACCGCCACGCGTTGCAGGCGGCCTGGGGCGCGTTCTTCGGCGCGGCCCGCGCGCTGGCCGGGCTGCGCATCCCGGTGGTGGCGGCGGTCACCGGACATGCACCGGCCGGCGGCTGCGTGCTGTCGCTGTGCTGCGACTACCGGATCATGGCGCGCTCGCCGGATCCAGCCAAACCGTTCGCCATCGGCATGAACGAGACCCAGGTCGGCCTGGCCGTGCCCGATGGCGCGCAGCAGCTGATGCGCCGGGTGATCGGCCATCACCGCGCCGAACGCCTGCTGGTGGCCGGCGCGATGGTCCCGGACCAGGAAGCGCTGCGCATCGGCCTGGTGGACGAACTGGCCGCGGTGGAGGAAGTGGTGCCGCGCGCACTGGCCTGGCTGGAACCGCTGCTGCGCCTGCCGCGCGCGCCGATGCTGCAGACCCGCGCCCTCGCCCGCGCCGACCTGGTGCGCGCGCTCGATCCGGAGCACCTGCACCTGGACCGCTTCGTCGAGGGCTGGTACGAGCCCGACACCCAGGCCGGCCTGCGCGCCCTGCTGGCGAAGCTCGGCAAGGCCTGAGGCTTCAGCCTGGCCATGGCTCCAGGTGTTCGGCGAGCACCTGGGCCAGCCAGTCCATCACCTCGCGCACCCGGCGTGGCATGTGCCGCTGCAGCGGATACAGCAGGCTGACCGGCATCGGTGCGGCCGGCAGCTGCGGCAGCACCTCGACCAGGCGGCCTTCGGCCAGCGCCTCGCGCACGCCGAAACGCGGCAGCTGGATCAGCCCCAGCCCGGCCAGGGCCGCGCCGACGTAGGCCTCACCGTTGTCCACGGTGACCGCACCGGGCAGCTCCAGGGTGGCATGGCCGCCGCCGGGCAGCGGGTGCTCGAACCCCTCCGGCTTCTGGCCGAAGGCCACCGCGAACTGCACCAGGCGGTGGGAAGCCAGGTCATCCAGCGTGCGCGGCACCCCGTGGCGTTCCAGATAGGCCGGGCTGGCGCAGGTGACCACCGGGGCCAGGCCTAGGCGGCGCGCGACCAGGCTGGGATCGACGATGCCGCCGGTTCGCACCACGCAGTCGTAGCCCTCGCGCACCACGTCGACCCGACGCTCGCCGGCGCCCAGCTCGATCTGCAGCCCCGGGTGCGCCTCCAGGAACGCCCCCAGCCGCGGCAGCACCAGTTGCCGGGCCATGCCGCCCGACATGCCGATCCGCACCCGCCCGCTGAGCTGCTGCGGTTCCCGCCGGAACATGGCCTGCAGCTCCTCGGCTTCGCCCAGGAAGTCGCGGCAGCGCTCCAGGAACAGCGTGCCGTCGCCGGTCAGCTGCACCCGCCGCGTGGTGCGATGGAACAGCTGGGTGCCCAGGTCCGCCTCCAGCCGGCGCACCGCGGTGGACACGCTGGCCTTGGGCAGGCCCAGGCTGTCGGCGGCGCGGGTGAAGCCGCCCAGTTCGGCGACCCGGAGGAAGATGCGGTAGTGCTCGAGCTGGTCCATGGACTGTTCGCCCCAGGCGAACAAAGAAATCGCATGAGCTGAGTTTATCAGCCCATCCTGCACCAATAGCCTGTGCGTGTCCCATTTCTCCCCACGCACGGAGCTTCGCAATGGATACCCCTGTCTCCCCCGTCACCCTGATCACCGGCGGCAGCCGCGGCCTCGGCCGCAACGCCGCCACCCACCTGGCCCGCGCCGGCCACGACCTGATCCTCACCTACCGCAGCCAGTCCGCCGAGGCCGAAGCCGCCGCCGCCGAGCTGCAGGCGCTCGGGCGCCGGGTCGCGGTGCTGCCGCTGGACGTGGCCGACAGCGGCAGCTTCGCGGCCTTCGCCGCCCGCGTGCGCGAGGTGCTGGCCGGCTGGGGCCGGCAGCAGTTCGAGCACCTGGTCAACAACGCCGGCACCGGCCTGCACGTGCCCTTCGCCCAGACCACCGAGGCGCAGCTGGACGAGATGTACCGGATCCACTTCAAGGGCCCGTACCTGCTGACCCAGGCCCTGCTGCCGCTGATTGCCGACGGCGGCCGCATCCTCAACATCTCCAGCGGCCTGGCCCGCTTCAGCGTGCCCGGCACTTCGGCCTACGGCTCGATGAAGGGCGCGGTGGAGGTGCTGACCCGCTACCTGGCGCGCGAGCTTGGCGAACGCCGGATCAGCGTCAACACCCTGGCCCCCGGCGCGATCGAAACCGACTTCGGCGGCGGCCGCCTGCGCGAGGACCGCCAGCTCAATGCCTGGGTGGCCTCGCAGACCCCGCTGGGACGCGTCGGCCAGCCGGACGACATCGGTGGCGCGGTGGCCGCGCTGCTGGAGCCCGGCACGGCCTGGATCAACGGCCAGCGCATCGAGGCCTCCGGCGGCATGCTGGTCTGAACCCGGGTGCCGGCCCGGCGGACTGCGGCCCGCCGGGCGTCCTCACTGGGTGCTGCGCGCGACCGGGCGCGAGGGATCGGCGATCCAGCCACTCCACGAACCGGCGAAGACGCGCGCACCGGGCAGCCCGGCGTGCTCCATCGCCAGCAGCAGGTGGCAGGCAGTGACGCCGGAGCCGCACATCAGCACCGCATCCGGCGGCGCCCAGCCGTGCAGCAGCGGTTCCAGCTCGGTACGCAGCTCTTCCGCGGGCCGGAAGCGGCCGTCGCGCAGGTTCAGGGTGAAGGGCCGGTTGACCGCGCCGGGCACATGGCCGGCAACCGGATCGATCGGCTCGACCTCGCCGCGGAAACGTTCCGCGCCGCGCGCGTCCAGCAGCCAGCCCGCGGGTTCGCCCAGGCGCGGCAGCACGTCCGCGGCGGTGGCGATGCGGGCCTGGGCGAAGCCCGGCGAGGGATACGGCGGCAGCGGCGCGGGCGCGCCGGCGTCGTCGCCGGATTCCGGCAGTCCTGCGGCACGCCAGGCCGCCAGGCCGCCGTCCAGCACCGCCACGCGGGCATGGCCCAGCACGCGCAGCAGCCACCAGGCACGGGCTGCGGCCATGCTGCCGTCGCCGGCGTCGTAGACCACGACCTGATGCTCCGGGGCGATGCCCCATTCGCCCACGCGCCGGGCGAAATCCACGGCCGACGGCAGCGGATGGCGGCCCTGGCCCTGCACGCCGTGGTCGGACAGGTCGCGGTCCAGGTCGGCATGGCGCGCACGCGGCAGGTGCGAGACGGCGAACGCGGCGGCACCGGCCTGCGGATCGGCCAGCACCGCGCGCGCATCGAGCAGGCGCAACTGCGGATCGTCCAGCCGCGCGGCCAGCGCGGGGACGTCCACCAGGGTGGTCCAGTGCATGCCGGTCATGCGCCCTCCTCCAGGCGTCGCCTCAGGTTGTACAGGATGGCAGCGGTCGCGCCCCAGATGCGCTGCCCGGGCCAGTCGTACTCGAGCACGGTGCGCGTGCGCCCGCGGTAGTCCATGTCGATGTGGCGCAGCCGCGACGGCTCCATCAGGTAGTCCAGCGGCACCTCGAACACCTGGGCCACCTCGCCCGGCTCGGGACGCGGGTTGAAATCCGGATCGATCGCGGCCACCACCGGGGTGATGCGGAAGCCGCTGATGGTCAGCAGCGGATCGAGGTAGCCCAGCGGCGCGACCTGGCCCACGGGCAGCGCGATTTCCTCGTGGCTCTCGCGCAGTGCCGCGCCGAGCACGCCGCGGTCCGAGGCCTCGATCCGGCCACCCGGGAAACTGACCTGGCCGCCATGGTGGCGCAGGCCATCGGTGCGCAGGGTCAGCAGCACCCGCGTGCCCTCGTCCCGCGGCACCAGGCCGACCAGCACCGCGGCCTCGGCGGGTTGGTGATCGGGAAGCAGCAGGTCGTGCAGTTCCTCGCGGTTCCAGCCCGGCTCGCGCGGCGGCTGGCGCAGCGGATGCAGCACGCGCCGCAGGCCGCTGCGCTCGTGCAGCCGCTGCAGGAAGGCCTGGCGCTGGAGCTGGCGGTGCCGCAACACGTCCTCCATCAGGTGGCGACGCTGGGCCTCGTCCATCCGCGACCAGGCCCCGATCTCCGCGCCGCTGCGCAGGCAACCTTCGCACAATCCGTCGCCATCCAGGCGGCACAACCCGATGCAGGGGCTGGAGGGGGCTGGCGGATCGATGGGAACACTCACGGATGCGGATTCTGCGTGGGCCCGAAACGACTGCGCCGGCGAAAAGCCGGCGCAGCAGTACACAACGGCGATGGAAACCGCCTGGTTACTTGACCGACACCAGCTTGATCTCGAACACCACCGCCACGTTCGGCGGGAAGCCGGTGCGCGGGTCGGCGCCATAGGCCTTGTCCGGCGGCAGCGCCACTTCCCACTTGGAGCCGGAAGGCATCTGCAGCAGCACCTCGCGCATGGCGGGCATCTCGACGTCGCTCACCTTGATGCTGGGGATCTGCTGGGCCGGACGCGCCTGCTCCGGACGCTGGCCGAACGGATACGGACCGGCGACCTCGAGCTGCACGGTGCTGGCCTGGGTCGGCTTGGCGCCCTTGCCGGCCTCGATCACGCGGTACTGCACGCCGCTGGGCAGGGTCTGCACGCCCGACTTGGCCTTGTTCTGGGCCATGAACTGGTCGGACTTGGTCTTGTTCTCCGCCGCGACCTTGTCGTACTGGGCCTTGGCTTCCTGCGCGCGCGCCTGCTCGCGCTTCTGGAAGGCCTCCAGAGCCGGACGCAGCTGCTCGGCGGTGATGGCCGGCTCCTTCTTGCCCAGGGCATCCTGCAGGCCCTTGACCACCGAATTGACGTCGAGCTGTTCGCCGCGCGCCTGCAGTTCGGCAAGGTTGTTGCCGTAGTCGTAGCCGAAGTAGTAGCTCAGCCTGCCCTTCTCGGACGTGGTGTCCTGGGCGAAGGCACTGCCAGCCATGGCCACGGCGGCGAGGGCGACAGCGATCGGACGCAACTTCATCAAGTTCTTCTCCGGAAAGGGGACCGGGCCAGGCCCGGGTTCGACGCGCTAGGATAGCCGCCGCTTGGTCCACCCGCCATAGCGTGGGGACAGGCCTGTGACCGCCGCGGGAACGACAAGTTCCGGACCGCCATTCACATTACCGAACCGCAACGAACCAGGAGCCCCATGGCGCCCAGTCCCGTTACCGTCCGCGACGCCGAGGGCGTCCGTACCCTGACCGTCGACCGCCCCGAGCGGCTGAACGCCCTCGATCGCCAGACCCTGGAGGCGCTCGACGCGGAATTCGCCGCGGCCGCCGCCGATGCCTCGGTGCGCGTGGTGGTCCTCACCGGCGCCGGCCCCAAGGCCTTCGTCGCCGGCGCCGACATCGCCGAGATGAACCAGCTCGATGCGATCGCCGCGCGCGAGTTCTCCCTGCTGGGCCAGCGCCTGATGCGCCGGATCGAGCGCATGCCCAAGCCGGTGGTCGCGGCCATCAACGGCTACGCCCTCGGTGGCGGCCTGGAACTGGCGATGGCCTGCCACCTCCGCATCGCCGCCGACAACGCACGCATGGGCCAGCCGGAGATCAACCTCGGCCTGGCGCCCGGCTTCGGCGGCACCCAGCGCCTGCTGCGCCTGTGTGGTCGCGCCGCGGCGCTGGAACTGTGCCTGCTGGGCACCCCGATCGATGCAGCGCGCGCGCAGGAGCTGGGCCTGGTGAACCGCGTCGTGCCTGCCGCCGGGCTGCAGGCCGAGGTCGACGCACTGGCGGCGCGCCTGGCCGCGGCCGCGCCCCTGGCGCTGCGCGCCATCCTCGACGCGGTGGTGGTCGGCGGCGAATGCCCCATCGAGGAAGGGCTCCAGTTCGAGACCGCGCAGTTCGCCCTGCTGTTCGCCACCGAGGACATGCGCGAGGGCACCTCCGCCTTCCTCGAGAAGCGCACGCCGCAGTTCCGCAACCGCTGACCGGCGATGGTTCCCGTGCACGATCCCGCCCGCCTGGCGCAGCGTGAGCGCATGCTCGCGCTGCTGGGCGAAGGCGACATCGATGCCGCGCTGCAGGCTGGCCTGATGGACTACGCCGCCTCGCCGGCGGACGCGGACGACGCTGCGCTGCTGTCGGCCCAGCAACGCCTGCGCGCGGCCTGGGATGCGCGCGACCGCCATCGCGCCCGCGCCGCGCGGCTGGCGCGGATCGCGGCCGAACGCGAGGCGCGGCGGCGGGCCGTGGCGGCGACGCCGGAGGCACCCGGCGCGGCCGCCGGCCCTGCCCTGCCACCGGCCGCGGCGGCGGCGCTGGCCCGCGCCCGTGCGCGCGCCGCGGGGCACAAGCCATGAGCAAGGTGGTACGCAAGCGCGCCAGCGCGGCGAAGCCGGCCGCCAAGCCCGTGGCCCGCAAGGCGGCCGCCAAGCCACGCATCCGTGCCCGCAGCGGACGGCTGTCGAAGCAGGAAGTACACGAGCTGTTCTCGCGCCTGCGCGAGCTCAACCCGCGCCCGACCACCGAGCTGGAGTACAGCACGCCATTCGAACTGCTGGTGGCGGTGGCGCTGTCGGCGCAGGCCACCGACGTGGGCGTCAACAAGGCGACCCGCCGCCTGTTCCCGGTGGCGAACACGCCCGCGGCCATTCTGGCCCTGGGCGAGGACGGGCTGAAGCAGTACATCAACACCATCGGCCTGTACAACGCCAAGGCGGCCAACGTCATCGCCACCTGCCGGATCCTGCTGGAGAAGCACGGGGGCGAGGTGCCACGCGACCGCGAGGCGCTGGAGGCGCTGCCTGGCGTGGGTCGCAAGACCGCCAACGTGGTGCTCAACACCGCCTTCGGCGAGCCGACCATCGCGGTGGACACGCATATCTTCCGCGTCTCCAACCGGACCGGGCTGGCCCCGGGCAAGGACGTGCGCGCGGTGGAGGACGCGCTGCTGCGCACGGTGCCGGCGGAATTCATGCAGGACGCGCACCACTGGCTGATCCTGCACGGGCGCTACGTCTGCAAGGCGCGCAGGCCGGAGTGCCCGAAGTGCGTGATCCGCGACCTCTGCCGCTTTCCGGACAAGACTCCGGGGGACGCCAGGGACTGAAAAGGCGGAGGCCGCTTCCGCGGCCTTCCTGCCAACCGGCTCCCGAACCGGGAGCCGGCATCCGGCCCGGACGTGCGCCTACTCGTCGCGGTCCCGGAACGGCTTGCGCGGGAAGCGCTCCTCGCGCGTCGCCGCGTGCCAGGCGAACGAGGCGATGATCGCCGCGGCCTGCTTGAGGTCGTCCGGCACCACGTGGTCGTAGGTGTCCAGGTGGGTGTGGTGGACGTGGGCGAAGTAGTCCGCCGGGTCCTGCACGAACTGGAAACCGGGCAGGCCCACCCGGTCGAACGGGATGTGGTCGGTGCTGCCGGTGTTGCGCGTGCTGACGATCTCCGCGTCCAGGTCGTTGAACGGCTCCAGCCAGGCCTTGAAGATCGGCACCGCGGCATGGTTTTCCTGCGCGTAGATCCCGCGGATGCGCCCGGTGCCGTTGTCGAAGTTGAAATAGGCCGCGAAACGCTCGTAGTCGCGCCGGCGCTGCAGCGGTCCGGTGCCGCGCTGGTACGCGCGCGGCAACGCCTTCTGCTCCGGATCGGTCGGTTCGGGCCAGTCCGCCAAGTGCCTGGCGACGTAGCCCGAGGAGCCGTGCAGGCCCTGTTCCTCGCCGCCCCACAGCGCCAGCCGGATGGTGCGCTTCGGCCGGGCGCCGACCGCCTTGAGGATGCGCATGGCCTCCATCATCACCACCACGCCGGCGCCGTTGTCGCTGGCGCCGGTGCCGGTGTGCCAGGAATCGAGGTGGGCGCCGATGAGCACCACCTCGCCGGCCTTCCCGGAGCCCGGCAGGTCGGCGAACACGTTGGTCGCCGGCAGGTCCTCCTCGCTGGTGAAACCCGCGTCGACGTCGATGCGCAGGCGCACGTCCTGCCCGCGGTCGACGGCCCGTACCAGCTGGTTGTAGTGCTCGGCCGCCACCACCAGCGCGGTCACGCCGACCGGCTCGCCCGCCTTGCGCGAGCCGCCACCGGTGACGCGGAGGATGCCGTTGTCGCGGGAGCTGACCGACAGCGTCGCCAGCGCCCCTTCCTGCTCGAGGAAGGCATTGAGCTCGCGCTCGAAGGCCTGGCGCTTGCGGTATGCCTCCACCCGCTTGTCGTGGGCATCGGGCTCGGCGTCCTCCGGCACCGGGAACGTCCGCAGCTCGCCCAGGTCCTCGTCCGAATGACGGCGGAAGCCGGGCTTGTCGGAAGGCTTGTACGGGCGCACGTCGTCGAGCAGCACGATCTTCCCGCGCAGCTTGCCCTTCTGCTTCTCCAGGTCCTCGCGGTCCTTGAGCGTGGCCTTTACCACCTCGCCCTCGACGGGGCCGCCGGTGCCGGGGGTCCATGCCTTCGGCGCGGCATGGACGGGCATGGCGCGGGGCGAGAGCAGCTCGACGCGCGAGGCGCGGTATTCCCAGCCGCGGCCGAACGCCGGGTCGTACACCTCCTCGTGCACGTTCGCCAGGCCGTAGCCCTGCAACCGGGTCCGCGCCCAGGCGGTCGAACGCGCGTAGGCGGGGGAGTTGGTCAGGCGCGGACCAATCGTTTCGGTCAACTCCTTGAGGCTCGCCGCCACCTGCGACCGCGCGAACGCCTCCTGGCGGATCCTCGCGACCATGTCCAGGTCCACCTGCTCCGCGGCGCCTGCAACCGCCGTCCCCGAAACCCATGCCAACCCCGCCAGCACCACCCCACGCCAGACACCTGCCACTTCGTCTTTCCCCTTGCCAGGAACGAACCACCCCGCGACGACCTCGGCGGTCGCCACGGGACTCATGAGAAAGGCCGCCCCTGCCCACCGCATCCGCGGCCGAGCCTGCGACGGCCTGTCCCTATCCTAAGCGCAGGCGCGCCCTGGCCGCGCGCGCCTGCGCCGCGTGGGTGCCACGCGGACCCTGCGGCGCTGGTCGTCAGCCAGCCGTTTCCGCCTGGCGCGGGTGGCTGGAGCGGTGGCGGAAGCGCCGCGCCAACCACTCCCCCAGGTCGTCGATCACGGTGTATGCGGCGGGGATCACGACCAGGCTCAGCAGGGTCGAGGTGATCAGGCCGCCGATCACCGCGATGGCCATCGGCGCGCGGAAGCTGGAATCGCCCGACAGGCCCAGCGCGATCGGCATCATGCCCGCGCCCATCGCCAGGGTGGTCATGATGATCGGCCGGGCGCGCTTGCGGCAGGCGTCGACCAGCGCGTCGTGCTGGCTCATGCCCTGCTCGTCCTCGGCGATCACCGCGTAGTCCACCAGCAGGATCGAGTTCTTGGTGGCGATGCCGATCAGCATCAGCAGCCCGATGAGCGCCGGCAGCGACAGCATGTTCTGGGTCAGCAGCAGCGCACCGAACGCGCCGCCGGCGCACAGCGGCACCGCCACGAGGATGGTCAGCGGCATCAGCGCATGGTTGAACAGCAGCAGCAGGACCATGTAGATGCAGACGATGCCGGCGACCATCGCCAGCAGGAAGCCGACGAACAGCTCGACGAACACCTCCGCGTCTCCGGCGTTGAGGAACTCCACGCCCGGCGGCAGGTTGCGCACGCTTGGCAGCGACTGCACCTCTTCCATCACCTCGCCCAGCGGCCGCCCGCTCAGTTCCGCGGTCAGGGTGACGTTGCGCTGGCGCTGGTAGCGCGAGACCGGGGTCGGGCCGCTGCCCATGCCGATCTCGGCCCCCGCGGCCAGCGGCACCGGGCCATTGCGCCCGTTCACCCGCAGCTGTCCGAGCAGCGAAGGATTGTCCAGCGCCGACTCGGCGAAGCCCACCCGGATCGGGATCTGGCGGTCCGGCAGGTTGAGCTTGGCCATGCGCTGGACGTAGTCGCCCGAGGTGGCGATGCGGGCGGCCTCGGCGATGTCGGCGGTGGACACGCCCAGGTCGGCGGCGCGCGCCGGGGCGGGCGCGATCCGGATCTCCGGGCGCAGCAGCGAGGCCGAGGAGGTGATGCTGCCCAGGCCGGGGATGCCGCGCAGCTCGCGCTCCAGCGCCAGCGCGGTTTCGTTGAGCTGGCGCGGATCGTCGCCCGCCAGCACCAGCTGCATCACGTTGCCCGGTTCGGAGCTGATGTAGCTCACGCGCACGCCCGGCAGGACCGACAGGCGCCGGCGCACCTCGCGCTCCAGCGCGGTCTGGTCGCGCCCGCGCTCCTCCGCCTTGCCCCAGTCCAGCACCAGGGTGGCCTTGCGCGCCTCGCCCACCGGCGGCGCCGAAGGGTCGCCCAGGTCCAGGACGCTGCCCACCGTGGTGTAGACCTGCTTGAGCTCGGGCATGTCGGCCAGCATGTGGCGGGCACGCTCCGCCACCGCCACGGTCTGCTCCAGCCGCGTGCCCGGCGGCAGTTCCAGGCTCAGGTTGCTGCGCCCGAGGTCCGAGACCGGGATGAAGGTCGCGGGGATCAGCGGCACCAGGGCCAGCGAGGCGACGAACAGGCCGGTGGCGATCCACAGCGTGCGTGCGCGGTGGCGCAGGGCTGCGTCCACCCAGCCCAGGTACCAGCGCATCAACCGCGAATCCCGCTCCTCCCTGCCGTGCGGCTTGAGCAGGTAGGCGGCCATCATCGGCGTGAGCAGGCGCGCCACCAGCAGCGAGAACAGCACCGCGGTCGCCGCGGTCCAGCCGAATTCGCGGAAGAACTTGCCGGCGACGCCGGGCATGAACGCCACCGGCACGAACACCGCCGCCAGGGTCAGGGAGGTGGCGATCACCGCGTTGCCGATCTCCCCGGCGGCCTCGCGGGCGGCCTCGAGCGGGGTCTTGCCCATGCGCAGGTGGCGGACGATGTTCTCGATCTCCACGATCGCATCGTCCACCAGGATACCGACCACCACCGCCAGCGCCAGCAGGGTGATCATGTTGAGGCTGAAGCCCAGCCAGTGCATCACCGCGAAGGTCGGCACGATCGACAGCGGCAGCGCCACCGCCGAGACCCAGGTCGCGCGCCAGTCGCGCAGGAACAGCCACACCACCACCAGCGCCAGCAGCGCGCCTTCCCACAGCATCGTCATCGACGAGTCGTATGAACGGTGGGTCTCGTCGATGGCGGTGGTGACCAGGCGGAAGTCGATGCCGGGATGGTTGGCCTTGAGCTGCTCCAGCGCCGCCTGCACCCCGGCCTCCACCTCGACCTCGCTGGAGCCACGGGTCCGGGACATGGAGAAGGCGACCACCGGCTTGCCGTCCAGCAGGGCGGCCTCGGCCGGATCGGCGGCGGCGTCGCTGACCCGCGCCAGCGCCGACAGCCGCACCGCGCGCCCGTCGGGCAGGCTGATGCTGTAGTCCTCCAGCTCGCGCGCATCGGCCACCGTGCCGATGGTGCGGATCACCTGCTCGCCGCCGGCCTGCAGGGCGCGGCCGCCCGCGCGCTCGACCTGGATCTTCGCCAGCTGCGAGGACACATCGCCGGCGGTGACGCCGAAGGCCTGCAGCGCATCGGGATCCAGGTCCACGCGCACCTGGCGCTCCACGCCACCCACGCGCGTGACCTCGGCCACGCCGGGCACGCCGTACATGGCGCGGGTGACCTCGCGGTCGACGAACCAGCTGGCCTCGTCCTGGCTCATCCGCGGCGCGACCAGCGCATAGGTCATCAGCGCGCCGCCGATGTCCACCTTGGAGACCACCGGTTCCTGGATGTCCTGGGGCAGGTCGGTGCGGACGCGGGTGACCGCGTCACGGACGTCGTCCAGCGCGGTGGCCAGGTCCACCTCGAGCTGGAACTCGACCATGGTGGTGCTCACGCCCTCGTTGACCGAGGACATGATCCGCTTGACGTTGGGGATCGTGGCCACCGAGTCCTCGATCCTGCGGGTGACCTCGGCCTCCAGCTGGGTCGGGGAGGCCCCGGGCAGCACCACGGTGACCGTGGTCATCGGAAAGGCGATGTCGGGAAAGCGCGCCACCGGCAGCCTGTGGAAGCCCCACAGGCCGGCCACGCACAGCACGAAGAACACCATCACCGCCGGCAGCGGCCGGCGGATGGCCCAGGCGGAGATGTTCATGGCGCGCCGGCCTCCGTGTCCGTGTCCGCGACCACGCGCACGCGGTCGCCCTCGCCAAGGAAACCGGCGCCCTTCACCACCACCTGGCGGCCAGGTTCGAGTCCTTCGACGATCTCGATCCGCCCCGCCTCGGCCAGGCCGGTGCGCACGCGCCGCCGCTGCACCACCTGGCCATCGTCGAGCACAAACACGTAGGCGTGGCCGTCGCGCTGGACCACCGCCTCGCTGGGCAGCATGAGCGCCTGGCCTGAGCCGGTGACGATGCGCCCTTCCAGGTAGACGCCGGCCTTCAACGGACCGGGCTCGGGCAGGTCGACGTAAAGCGTGCCAGTGCGTGACTCCGCGTCCACGCCGGGACTGACCGCGCGCACGCGGCCGCTGATGGTGCTGCCCTGGTAGGCCAGCTCCACCGGGTTGCCGACCTCGACCAGGGCCAGCTGCCGTTCGGGCAGTTCCGCGCGCCATTCGAGCCGGCCGTCGCGGATCAGGCGCAGCAGCTCGGTGCCGGCGGCGACCACCTGGCCCGGCTGCACCATCCGCCTGGAGACGACGCCGTCGGCCGGCGCACGCAGCTCGGCGAAGTCGCGTTGCAGCTGCGCCGCGTCGCGCCGCGCACGGGCGGTGGCCAGCTGCGCCTCGGCCTGGATGCGCAGCGCGCGCAACTCGTCGAGCTGGCTGGCACTGATGAGCTGTCGCGCGGCGAGGGTCTCGGCACGACTGTAGTTGGCGCGCGCCAGGGCGAGCGCGGCCTCGGCCTCCTGCATCGACGCACGCGCCTGGGCCAGTTCGCTGTCCAGGGTGCGGTGGTCCAGGGTCAACAGCACCTGGCCGGCACGCACCTGCTGCCCCACGTCCACGTTGAGCGCGGTGACGCGCAGTCCGTTGAGCTCGACGCCCAGCTGCATCTCCTCGTAGGCGGCCACCGGACCGGAGACGCGCAGGCTGCGCGCGACCTGCTGCAGGCGCGGCGCCTCCGCCGTCACCGCAGGCGGTTGCGCGGCCTCCTCCGTTGCCTCGCCGCCGCCGCCGGCCAGCACTGCCAGCAGCGCCATCGCCAGCACGGGCTGGCGCCGGATCCTCGCTTTCATGGGAACTCCAGTCACGATCGCAGACCGCGCCCTGGACACGGGCACGGCTCGGGTTGCGGTGGGAACGACTTCAGGAGCGGGAGGCGCGCGGCGCCAGGTCGGGCGGACGCCATTGCACGATGGCAGGCATCACCGCTTCCTCCCCCGGCCGGCCGCCACGCGCCGCTCGACACCGTCCAGCAGCAGCTCCAGGCCTTCCCTGAAACGCGCGTCGAAGTCTGGCTCCAGCAACGCATCGCGCGCATCGCGCAGGCAGGGACAGCCGTCCTCGACCGCATCGGTGAACGCCTGCTTCAGCAGCGCGACCTGGTCCGGATCGGTAGGCAGGGCCTGCTCCTCGATCACGAAGCCAAGCACGTAGTGCATGACGTGCAGGCCGGCGGTGGCCGCGAACTCCGGCTCCGCGCCGGCGTCGCGGAAGGCCTGGACCAGGGCCTCGGTCGTGCGCAGCACGTTCCTGCTCACGGCGAAGGTGCCGGCGTACACGCGTGCGCCGTCGCGCCGCGACTTGAAGGCCTGGCGCAGCTCGGCGCCGATCCGGTGCACGGTTTCGCGCCAGGGGGCACCGGTGGGAATGTCCCGGGCCACGCCTTCCAGCAGTGCCTCGGACATCGCGTCCAGCAGGTCGCGCTTGTCGCGGAAGTGCCAGTACAGCGATGGCGCGCGCACCCCGACCGCGCAGGCCAGCTTGCGCAGGGTCATGCCGTCCAGGCCTTCCTCGTCCAGGAGGCGGAAGGCGGTTTCGATGATCTTGTCGCGCTGCAGGGCCATGGCAGGCTCGCCTAACACCGTTAGGCCAAGAAGCTAACAGTGTTAGGCAGGGGCATGCAAGCCCCCTGATCGCCGCCGGTTTTCCGGCCTCAGGAACGACGGACGCCCCGCATTGCGGGGCGTCGCGTCGGGACGGACTGCCGGGTTACCAGCTGAACTGGGTGCGCACCGCGTACTGGCCGGTCTCGTCGCCGGTGAGCTCGTTGTCGCCGCGGGTGTAGTTGAACATGAAACGCAGGTTCGGGTTGACGTAGTAGTTCAGGCCAACGATGGCGCTGCCCGCCTTCCGGTCCGCGACATCCTTGTTCCCGATCGTGTCGTAGCGCGCGGTCAGCTCCCACAGGCCACGATCGACCCTGGGCGAGCCGAACACGCCGGTGGCGGACTTGTAGACCTTGTGCCCGCCGTTGAGCAGCCAGCTGCCCTGCAGGTACCACGTCTCGACGTCCTGGTCGCCGCCCAGCGCCTGGCCGAAGCTGGCGCGTACGTACTCGCCCTGGAAGAACAGCGGACCGAACGCGCCGGCGGCCTCGACGCCATATGCGGTGACGCTGTCGCCACTTGCGCCCGGGGTAGTGGCGATACCCAGCGACGGACCGCGGCGGCCGGCGTAGTTCGCGGTGGCGCCGAGGTCGGCCGAACCGCGATTGGCATTCTCCTGGCTGGCCCAGCCACCGAAGTGCAGGGTGCTGTCGGCGGTGTTGATCGGCGCGAAGGTCACGCGTCCGGCGGCGCCCATGCCTTCGTTGCGGGCGCCCGACGCGCCGCGCAGGTTGAACACGGTGAAGCCGGCGGTGTAGTTGTCGCCGGCACGCTGGTAGCCCACGCCCTGCTGGAACTGGCGCCCGCTGAAGAGGCCGGTGGCCGAGGCGAACGGCCGCTCCATCATGAGGATCTCGTTGGAGCTGGTCAGCTCTTCCATCGAGCGGTACGGCTTGAAGTGGCCGATGGTCAGCTTGCCGCCGCCCAGGCTGGTGGCGATCCAGGCATCGCGCAGGCCGTCGAGGTTGCTGCCGGCGGCGAAGTCCTGCTCCAGCTTGTAGTCCCAGCCCAGGGCCTTGCCGGACAGGGTCAGGCGTGCGCGGCGGAACTCGCTGGTGCCGGTGGTCGCGGCCAGGTCGCGGTCGAAGGCGTAGGCATCGAAGTGGATGCGGCCGCCCAGCGAGGCTTCGAACTTCCGGTCGGCCGAGGTGAGCTTGATGCCACCCTTGGTCTCGACCTTCGGAGTGGTCGTCGCCATCGCGTCGAGGCTCTGCTGGGTACCGACGTTGATGTCCGACTGTGCGTCGGTGCGCGTCTCCAGCTCTGCCACCTTGGCCTGGAGCGCGGCCAGCTGCGCCTTCAGCTCGGCAAGCCCGGCCGGATCGGCGGCCTCCGCGGCGAAGGAAACGGTCGTACCAAGGGCCGCGGCCAGCGCGACGGCGATGTGCGAATGACGCATGCGAGCTCTCTCTCTGTGATGGGAAATCGGGTGTCCTGCACCGCGGCATGCGACACCCGTCAAGCGAGCGCAGCTTGTGGACCGGACCTGACAGGCGTGCGACATCCGGATGACAGCCAGATGACGCGCGCCGCCGCATGCCCGGCCGCACGTCGTGGCGCCAGCGGGCGCGCTGTCATCGCCGCGTCACTGCGTTGACGCCGAGCTGTCACGTCCCGGCGATGCAATGCGCCGCGACGGATGCGCCGCGACGGCGCCCGCCCCTTCCACCCCGCTATGGAGTCGTCCCTGGTGAAACCCTCGTTCAAGACCTGCGTGGCCGCCGTGCTGCTCGCCGCCTCGACCCTTTCGCCCGCGTTCGCCAACGACGTCACCGGCGCCGGTGCGTCCTTCATCTACCCGGTCATGACCCGCTGGTCGGCCGACTACAAGGCGGCAACCGGCAAGCAGGTCAACTACCAGTCGATCGGTTCCGGTGGCGGCATCGCCCAGATCAAGGCCGGCACGGTGGACTTCGGCTCCTCCGATGCGCCGCTCAAGCCGGAGGAACTGGCCAGGCACGGCCTGGCCCAGTTCCCCTCGGTGATCGGCGGCGTGGTGCCGATCGTCAACGTCCAGGGCATCGCGCCCGGCGCGCTGAAGCTCGATGGCCCGACCCTGGCCGCGATCTTCCTGGGCAAGCTCACGCGATGGAACGATCCGGCGATCGCCGCGCTCAACCCCGGCCTGTCGCTGCCGGATGCACGCATCACCGTGGTCCACCGTTCCGATGGCTCGGGCACCACCTTCAATTTCGTCAACTACCTGTCCAAGGTGAGCCCGGAGTGGAAGCAGAAGGTCGGCGAAGGCACTTCGGTGCAGTGGCCGGCCGGCATCGGCGGCAAGGGCAACGAGGGCGTGGCTGCCTACGTGAAGCAGGTCAAGGGCGGCATCGGCTATGTCGAGCTGTCCTACGCGCTGCAGAACCGCCTCTCGCACGTCTCGCTGAAGAACGCGGCCGGGCGTTTCGTCCAGCCCTCGGAGGAAAGCTTTGCCGCCGCCGCGGCGAGCGCCGACTGGGCCGCGACGAAGGACTTCCACCTGGTGATGACCAACGCGCCGGGTGAAGCCTCGTGGCCCATCACCGCGACGAACTTCATCCTCATGTACAAGCAGCCGAAGAACCCCGCTGGCGCGCGCAATGCCAGGGAATTCTTCCGATGGGTGTACGCCAACGGCGACGCCCAGGCGCGCGAGCTCGACTACGTGCCGCTGCCGGATGCGCTGGTGCGCCAGATCGAGGCCTACTGGGCGCAGCACATGAAGTACTGAGCAGGCGGGCGCCGGCCTCTCTCCCCGACGCCACCTCCGGAACGCGGCCCCTGGCCGCGTTCCGTCTTGCCCGGGGCGGCCGGTGGGCGGCTGTCATACGGATGTCACGAAAACATCATTCCATGTCTGCGTCCGCCGGACACGCCGGCCCAATCGCAGCCCGATCCATGATGCCTCCCCTGGTCCGATTCCTCGCCCTGCCCCTGTCAGCCGCGCTGGCGCTGGCCGCCTGCAGCCCCGGTGGCAATGCACCATCCACCACGCAGGACGCCGCTGGCAAGGCCACGCAAAAAGCCGCCGAAAGCGTCACCGCGCAGGTCTCCGGCGCGGGCGCCTCCTTCGTCTACCCGCTGGTCTCGCGCTGGTCGGCTGACTACAACGCCGCCACCGGGCACAAGGTCAACTACCAGTCCATCGGCTCCGGGGGCGGCATCGCCCAGGTCAAGGCCGGCACGGTGGACTTCGGCTCCTCCGACAAGCCCCTGCCGCCGGAGGAGCTGGCCGAGGCCGGGCTCGCCCAGTTCCCGTCCGCGGTCGGCGGCGTGGTACCTGTGTTCAACCTCGAGGGCGTCGAGCCCGGACAGCTGCGCCTGACCGGCAAGGTACTCGCCGACATCTTCATGGGCACGATCACCCGCTGGGACGATCCGGCCCTGGCCTCACTCAATCCCGGGCTGGAGCTGCCGGCGCGGAAGATCACCGTGGTCCACCGCTCCGACGGCTCGGGCACCACCTTCAATTTCTCCAGCTACCTGGCCAAGGCGAGCCCGGAGTGGAAGCGCACCATCGGCGAGGGCACCTCGCTGCAGTGGCCGGGCGGCGTGGGTGGCAAGGGCAACGAGGGCGTGGCCGCTTACGTGAAGCAGATCCCCGGCGGCATCGGCTACGTGGAACTGGCCTACGCGCTGCAGGGCGGCCTGCCCTACGCCTCGCTGCAGAACGCGGCCGGGCAGTGGGTACTCCCCGGCGCGGAGAGCTTCGCCGCCGCCGCGGCCAGCGCCGACTGGGCCAGTACCCGCGACTTCAGCCTGGTCATCACCGACGCGCCAGGCGAAGCCGCGTGGCCGATCGCCGCCACCAACTTCATCCTCGTCCCACGCCAGGCGAGGGACCCGGCCCGCACCCGGGCCGCCCTCGACTTCTTCCGTTGGGCCTTCACCCACGGCCGCGCGCAGGCCGACGCGCTGCACTACGTGCCGCTGCCGCCTGAACTGGTCGGGCAGATCGAGGCGTACTGGGCCAGCGAGCTCGACTGATCCGGGCTCCGGGAGCCAGTGAACCGATGAACGCCATCCCCCTCGATCCGGCCGACCTGCGCGAGCGCGGCGATGCCCGCGCCGACCGCCTGTTCCGCTGGGCACTGACCGCCTGTGTCGTGTTCGTGCTG
The DNA here is from genome assembly GCF_010093235.1 of Pseudoxanthomonas suwonensis. Taxonomy (GTDB): domain Bacteria; phylum Pseudomonadota; class Gammaproteobacteria; order Xanthomonadales; family Xanthomonadaceae; genus Pseudoxanthomonas; species Pseudoxanthomonas suwonensis. The sequence goes on from NZ_PDWP01000013.1 coordinate 23,441, forward strand.
GCCGCCCTTGCCGGCGCCGCCCTTTCGATGCTGTGGGGAGGACGCCACGCGCTGGAGAGCCAGGGACTGGGTTTCTTCCTGTCGTCGGAATGGAATCCGGTGGAGAACCGCTTCGGCGCGCTCGCACCGATCTACGGCACCCTGGTGACGGCGCTGATCGCCATGGTGGTGGCGGTGCCGGTGAGCTTCGGCATCGCCTTCTTCCTCACCGAAGTCGCGCCGCGTTGGCTGCGCGGTCCGGTCGGCACGGCGATCGAGCTGCTCGCGGGCATCCCTTCGATCATCTACGGCATGTGGGGCCTGTTCGTGCTGGTGCCGGTGATGACCGAACACGTCACGCCCTGGCTGAACGACCACCTCGGGACGGCACCGGTCATCGGCCCGCTGTTCCAGGGCCCACCGCTGGGCATCGGCCTGCTTACCGCCGGCCTCGTGCTGGCGATCATGGTGATCCCGTTCATCTCCTCGGTGATGCGCGAAGTGTTCCTGACCGTGCCGACCCGGTTGAAGGAATCAGCCTACGCGCTGGGCTCCACCCGCTGGGAAGTGAGCTGGGACATCGTCCTGCCGTACACCCGTTCGGCGGTGATCGGCGGCATCTTCCTCGGGCTGGGCCGCGCCCTGGGCGAAACCATGGCCGTGGCCTTCGTGGTCGGCAACGCGGTGCGGCTGTCGCCTTCGCTGCTGGAGCCCGGCACGACCATCGCCGCGCTGATCGCCAACGACTTCGGCGAGGCCACCGAGACCTACCGCTCGGCCCTGCTGCTCCTGGGCTTCGTGCTGTTCATCGTCACCTTCGTGGTGCTGGCCATTGCCCGCCTGATGCTGCACCGCCTGGCCCGCAGGGAGGGCAACTGATGTCCACCGTGGCCACGCCGGCCGGCGCGCTCTACCTGCGGCGCCGCATCACGAATGCGATCGCGCTGGTGCTGTCCTGCGCCACCGCGCTGTTCGGCCTGTTCTTCCTTGGCTGGATCCTGTGGACCCTGCTGGCCAGGGGCCTGGCCGGCATCGACTGGAACCTGTTCACCCGCATGACCCCGCCGCCGATGCAGGAAGGCGGCCTGGCCAACGCCTTCTTCGGCAGCGCGGTGATGTGCCTGATGGCCATCGCCATCGGCACCCCGCTGGGCGTGGCCGCCGGCACGTGGCTGGCCGAGTACGGCCGCGCGCGGCGCGCCGGCACCATCGTGCGCTTCGTCAACGACATCCTGCTGTCGGCGCCGTCCATCGTCCTGGGCCTGTTCGTGTACACGCTGTACGTGATGCCTGCCGGCGGCAACTTTTCCGCCCTTGCCGGCGCCATCGCACTGGCCTTCATCGTGCTGCCGGTGGTGGTGCGCACCACCGACGAGATGCTGCGCCTGGTGCCGGTGCAGATGCGGGAGGCGGCGCTGTCGCTGGGCATCCCGCAGTGGAAGGTGACGGTGCAGGTGCTCTACCGCAGCGCCAGCGCCGGCATCGTCACCGGCGTGCTGCTGGCCCTGGCCCGCATCTCCGGCGAGACCGCGCCGCTGCTGTTCACCGCCTTTGGCAACCAGTACTGGAGCACCAACGTGTTGCAGCCGATGGCCTCGGTGCCGGTGGTGATGAACCAGTTCGCCGCCAGTCCCTACGAATCCTGGCAGGTGCTGGCCTGGGCCGGCGCCCTGGTACTCACCGTCTTCGTGCTGCTGGTGAGCCTGGCCGCACGCGCCCTCCTGTTGCGCAACCGGATATCCCATGACTGACCCTGCCCTGGACCTGCCCATGAACCTGTCGCGGACCGCCACCGCCCGCCCGCTGCCCCTGGCCCCCGTCACCCGGACCGTGGCGGACGCCCCGGTGAAGCTGGCCGCGCGTGGCCTGGACTTCCATTACGACCGTTTCCACGCGCTGAAGGGCATCAACCTGGACATCCCCGAGAAGCAGGTCACCGCGCTGATCGGCCCCTCCGGGTGCGGCAAGTCGACCCTGTTGCGTGTCTTCAACCGCATCTATGCCCTTTACCCGAAGCTGGTGGCCAGCGGCGAGGTACTGCTGGACGGCGAGAACATCCTTTCGCCGAAATACCCGATGAACCGGCTGCGCTCGCGGGTGGGGATGGTGTTCCAGAAGCCGGTGCCGTTCCCGATGACCATCTTCGAGAACGTGGCCTATGGCATCCGCCACCACGAGAAGCTGTCGAAGGCGGAACTCGCCGCGCGCGTGGAGCAGGCGCTCCGCCAGGCCGCGCTGTGGGACGAGGTCAAGGACAAGCTGGGCCAGTCGGCGCTGGGCCTGTCCGGCGGCCAGCAGCAGCGCCTCTGCATCGCCCGCGCCGTGGCACTGCGCCCGGACGTGCTGCTGCTGGACGAGCCGACCTCCGCACTGGATCCGATCTCCACCAGTCGCATCGAGCAGCTGGTCGAGGAGCTCAAGCGCGACTACACCATCGTGATCGTCACCCACAACATGCAGCAGGCCGCGCGCGTCTCCGACTACACCGCCTTCATGTACCTGGGCGACCTCGTCGAACACGACCGCACCGGGATCATCTTCTCCAGCCCCTCGAAGCGGCAGACCGAGGAGTACATCACCGGGCGGTTCGGCTAGCGCCGGACCGCCCGGTGGTGATTGGGGATTCGTGATTGGTGATTCGCAAAAGCAGAAGCGCGGGGAATCTTCGCTCTCCCGAATCACCAATCACCAATCACGAATCACGCACCGGAGGTGCAGAGTGCACATTGTCAGAAGCTACGACGAGGAACAGCGGCAACTGGTCGAGCAGATCGTGGACATGGGCCACGCCGCGGTGGCGCAGCTGGAGGCGGCGCTGGACGTGGTCGACCGGCGCGATGAGGGCGCCGCCCGCCAGGTGGTCGGGAACGATGACGCCATCGACGATGCCGAACGCCGCATCAGCCACGAGGTGATGCTTCTGGCCCTGCGCGGGCCACTGGCGCGCGACCTGCGCGAGATCCTGGTCGGGGTCCGGATCCCGGCGGACATCGAGCGCATCGGCGACTACGCCGCCAACGTGGCCAAGCGATCGATCGCGCTCAACGCCGTCCCGCCGCTGCCGCACGTCGCCGGCCTGCGCGCCCTGGGAATGCTCGCGGCCGGCCAGGTGCGGCAGGCGCTGCGCGCCTACCGCGAGGGCGACGGCCAGCTGGCCCTGGAGGTGCGCGACAACGATGCGCGCCTGGACCAGCAGTACACCGCGCTGTTCCGCGAGCTGCTGACCTACATGATGGAGGACCCGCGCAACATCACCCCGTGCACCCACCTGCTGTTCATGGCCAAGAACCTGGAGCGGATCGGCGACCACGCCACCAACATCGCCGAGAACGTCTGGTTCCTGCTGCATGGCGAGCAACCGCCGGAACCGCGCGACAAGCGCGACGGCACCAGCGCCGCCGGCGTGCGCTGAGCGGCGACGCCGGGTGGCGGCCGCCGGGAGTAGACTGCCCCCTCCCCCCGGCGGCCGGATGCGCCGCACATCGCATCCCTCAATCCGGAGCACGGACATGTCCAAGCAGAAACCCGCCGCGATCGCCCTGGGCACCGCCCTCGCCGGCTTCGCCCTGGCCGGATCGTCCTTCGCGATGGAACCGCTGGCCCAGGGCTACATGCTCGCCGCTGGCGATGCCAAGGCCCAGGAAGGCAAGTGCGGCGAAGGCAAGTGCGGCATTGGGAAGGTCGACACGGACGGCGACGGTCGCGTCTCACAGGCCGAGTTCCTGGCCGCGCATCCCGACGAGGCCGAGCACTTCCCGCGCATGGATGCCAACCAGGACGGCTACATCGACGAGGCCGAGCGCAAGGCCTACCACGCGGGCAAGCACGAGGCCGACCCGGAGAAGAAGGCCGGCGAAGGCAAGTGCGGCGAAGGCGGCTGCGGCGGCCACGCCTGACGTCCCAGGCCGGCTCGGCGCGCCTGCGCCGGCCGGCCGCTTCCGCAAGGGAGATCCTCCATGGACCTGCCATCCGCCAGCGCCGGGCTCGGCCTGCGCCGTGGCCTGCTGGATGCGCTGCGCACGGCGCCGGCCGGCGCCTTCGATTTCCTCGAGTGCGCGCCCGACAACTGGATCGGCGTGGGCGGGGCGCTGGGCGAGGCGCTGGCCGAGCTGTCCTCCCGCCACCCGCTGGCCTGCCACGGCCTGTCGCTCTCGCTGGGCGGGCCGGAGCCGCTGGACGAGGGTTTCCTCGAGCGTACCCGCCGCTTCCTGGAGCGCCACCGGGTGCCCCTTTACAGCGAGCACCTGAGCTACTGCAGCGACGACGGCCAGCTCTACGACCTGATGCCGTTGCCATTCACCGAGGAGGCGGTGCGCCACGTCGCCGGGCGCATCGCCCGCGTGCAGGACGTGCTCGGCCGCCGCATCGCGGTGGAGAACGTCTCCTACTACGCCGCGCCGTGGCAGGCGATGGACGAGGCGGACTTCGTCCTGGCGGTGCTGGAGGAGGCCGACTGCGACCTGCTCCTGGACGTCAACAACGTCTACGTCAACGCGGTCAACCACGGCTACGACGCCCGCGCGTTCCTGGCGCGGATGCCCTCCGCGCGCATCGCCTCCTACCACGTCGCCGGGCACCACGACGAGGCCGCGGACCTGAAGATCGACACCCACGGCGCGGAAGTGCGCGACGACGTGTGGGAGCTGCTGGCCGAGGCCTACCGCCTGCATGGGGTACGCCCGACCCTGCTGGAACGCGACTTCAACCTGCCTCCGCTGCATGAACTGCTGGAAGAGGTGCAGCGCATCCGCAGCCTGCAGGCCATGGCCGTGGGCCAGGGGATGCCGGCACGCGCCGGAGCCGCGCATGGCTGAGCCCCGCGACCTGCGCGCGCAGCAGTACGCCTTCGCCGCGCACCTGCGCGACCCGGACGCCCATCCACCACCGCCCGGCATCGAGGAGCGGCGGATGGCGGTATACCGGCGCCTGTTCCTCAACAACATCGCCCAGCTGCTCGGCAACGGTTTCCCGGTGGTCCGCCGCATCCTCGGCGCCGACGCCTGGATGGCCCTGGTGCGCCGCTTCCATGCGTTACCCCGCAGCCGCACGCCGCTGTTCCCGGAGATCGGCCGCGAGTTCGTCCGCTTCGTCCAGGAACATGCCGACGCCGGCGACCCGCCGTGGCTGGCCGAGCTGGCGCACTACGAATGGATCGAACTGGCCGTGCGCATCGACGACAGCCCGACGCCACCGCACGTGGCCGACGGCGACCTGCTGCGGGAGGTGCCGGTCCTGGCGCCCTGGATGCGCGCCCTCGCCTACGCCTGGCCGGTGCATGAGCTGGGCCCGGGCCACCTGCCCGCCCAGCCGCCACCGGGGCCGACCCTGCTGCTGGTCCGGCGCGCCCGCGATGGCCAGGCGCGTTCCGCCCGCCTCTCGGCACCGGCATACCGGCTGCTGGAGCTGCTGGGCGAAGGCCGTCGCAGCGGCGGCGAATGCCTGCGGGTGCTGGCCGCCGAGGCCGGCGCTGCCGACGATCCGGGCTTCCTGGACCAGGGCGCGGGCCTGCTGGCCCGGATGCGTGCCGAGGGCACGGTGCTGGGCACCCGTCCCCGGGCCTGATGCCGCGGTTCATCGCCGCGCCCCCGGCGTGAAGTACCCTTGCCCGCATGACTGAAAGCGATCTGGAAGCCCTGCACAAGGACGATCCCCCGGCTGGCCCGCCCGGCGCCATGGCCCGCCGCTTCCGTGGCTACCTGCCGGTGGTGGTGGACGTGGAGACCGGCGGCTTCGACTGGAACCGGCATGCGCTGCTGGAAATGGCCGCGGTGCCCATCGAGATGGACGAGCAGGGCCTGCTGGTCCCCGGCAAGACCGCGGCCGCGCACTTCATTCCCGCGCCCGGCACCGAGATCGACCCCAAGTCGCTGGAAGTGACCGGCATCGTCCTGGACCATCCTTTCCGCCTGGCCAAGCCCGAGCGCGACGCGCTGGGCCACGTGTTCAACCAGGTCCGCGCCGCGGTGCGCAGGCACGGCTGCCAGCGCGCGATCCTGGTCGGCCACAACGCGCACTTCGACCTCAACTTCGTCAATGCCGCAGTGACCCGCAGCGGCCACAAGCGCAACCCGTTCCACCCCTTCAGCGTGTTCGACACCGTGACCCTGGCCGGAGTCGCCTACGGCCAGACCGTGCTGGCGCGGGCAATGCAGGCGGCTGGATTCGAGTGGGACGCGAAGGAGGCCCACTCGGCGGTATACGACGCCGAGCAGACCGCACGGCTGTTCTGCCGCATCGCCAACGCCTGGCCTTCGCCGCTACCGGGCTGAGCCCGCGGCGGCGACGCCGGGGTTCAGCCGATCTGCAGGCGGTCGCGGCCGGCGCCCTTGGCCCGGTACAGCGCCGCGTCGGCGCGCCGGTAGAGGTCTTCCCGGCTCTCGCCCGGGCGCAGCGCGACCAGGCCCAGGCTGAAGGTCACCTCCAGGTCGTCCAGTCCGGCCCATGGGCGGTGCCCGCGGATCCGCGCCTGCAGCCGCTCACAGGCAAGCTGTGCCTCTTCCAGCAGCGTGTCCGGCATCAGCAGCGCGAACTCCTCGCCGCCCAGGCGCGCCACCAGGTCCGAGCCACGGCGCTGGCTTTCCAGCAGCTGTCCGACTTCGCGCAGCACCTGGTCTCCCACGGCATGGGAGAAGGTGTCGTTGATCCGCTTGAAATGGTCGATGTCCAGCAGCGCCAGGCACAGCGGGTGCGCACCCCGCCCGGCCAGGGCCAGGTCGCGGGCCAGGGTCTCCTCGAACTGGCGCCGGTTGGGCAGGCCGGTGAGCGCATCCTCGCGTGCCTGGCGCGCGTAGGCCTCGGCCTGGTCGCGCAGCTGATCCAGCAGCCCCGCGCGTTCGCGGTCTATCTCCTGAAGCCGCTGCGCCTGCACCCGCAGGTCGGCGGTGCGCGCATCGACCTGCGCGGCCAAGCGCCGGTTGCTGGCCTCGTAGCGGTGCACCCGGTAGCGGTACAGCCCGTACAGCAGCAGCAGTACCGCCAGCACCGCGCCGCAGCGCACGTCGCCCCGCTGCCACCACAGCGGCCGTACCTCGAACGACCAGCGTGCCGGCTCGGCGCTCCACGCGCCGCCCGGATGCGCGGCCTGGATCTCCAGGGTGTAACGCCCCGGCGGCAGGCCGATGAACTCCACGTTGCGGCGCGTGCCACGTTCGACCCAGGCATCGTCCAGGCCACGCAACCGGGTGCGATAGCGGATGCGTTCCGGCAGCAGGTAGCTGAGACCGGCATAGCTGACCGCCAGCCGCGTCCGGCCCGGCAGCGCACCAGTGCTGCGCCAGTCCAAGGCCTGTCCGTCGAGCGCGACCGATTCGATCACCGGTGGCGGCGGCGACCGGTGGCCGTAGCGCCCGAGGCGTGCGGGATCGATCCTGGCCACCCCGCCTGCGGTGGTGATCCAGATGCTGCCGTCGCGCCTGCGCAGGGCCGACGGCGAGGAACTGCCGTTGCCCTGCGAACTGGGCATGCCATCGATCTCGGCGTACTGCGTTACCGGCAGCCGGCCGTCGCCCCTGCCGTCAGCCGCGCGGTCCAGCGCCGCCAGCGGGATGCGCAGCACGCCGCGGTTGCTGCTCACCCAGGCGTTGCCCGCATCGTCAGGCACCAGGTTGAGGACCGTGTCCACCGGCAGGCCGCATTCCAGCCCAACCCTCGCCAGGTGCCCGCCGCGGATGCGGAACAGGCCGCGGTCGGTAGCGATCCACAACGCATCCCCCACCACCTGGAAGCCGAACACGGTGCGCGGATCCCCGCCGGCGCTTTCGAACCGCACCGGCTCCACCGTCCCGTCGGGACGCAGCACGCTGGCGCCCTCGACCGAACCGATCCACAGGTCGCCACCAATCGACGCGAGCGCGGTCACCAGGCCCTGGGGCATGCCCGCGCCCGGTGGCGCCGGCCGCACGCCCCGGCCGTCGATCACGACCCCCCCGCGGCGCGTGCCGACCCATACCCGCTGGGCTTCGTCCACCGCGATCGCGCGCACTGCCGATCCAGATGTCGTCCGCCGCATCGATGGCCATGCGCGGATAGCTGGCCGGCAACGGGATGCCCGGCGGCGGCGCGATGTAGTCCAGGCGCCCGTCCGGATGCACGCAGCCCAGGCCGTGGTTCTCGAACAGCAGCCACAGCCGGCCGGCACCGTCCATCGCCATGTAGTGGACCAGGGCGCGCGGCCATGCCTGCGGACGTTCCAGGTACTCCCAGCGGCCGTTCTCGTACCTGCCGAGGTTGCCGCGCGAATCGCTGAGCCACAGCCGCCCCCGGGGATCCACGTACAGCGCACCGACGCCGTTGTCGCGCAGGCCCGGGGCCGTGCCACGGCTGAAGGTGGTGAAGTCGACGCCGTTGTAGCGGACCACGCCTTCCCACGTGGCGAACCAGAGGTAACCGTCCGGGGTCTGGGCCGTGTCGCGCATCGAGTTGTGCGGCAGGCCGTTGCGCGTCGTCCATGCATCGACCGCATAGTCGCGCAGCGGTGGCGGACCCGGCTGGGCGGCCAGCGCCAGCGCCGCCTGGGTCCACAACAGCAGGCACAGGCACAGGCCATGCGCGACGCGCCGCCAGGGCCGGCGCGCAGGCGCCAGCCCGTGGTGCTCCGGGTACTGCACGTACTTCTCCTGCCTGCTGTTCCTCAGCCGCCGCGCTGGCGGACCGCCTCGAACAGGCAGATGCCGGCGGCGACCGACACGTTGAGGCTCTCCACGTCGCCCGGCATGGGGATGCGCACCAGGCCGTCGCAGGTCTCGCGGGTGAGCCGGCGCAGGCCATCGGCCTCGCCGCCCAGGACCAGGGCGACATTGCCCTTGAGGTCCACGCCGTACAGGGTCTCGTCGACCTCGCCGGCCAGGCCATAGATCCACACGCCCTGCTTCTGCAGCTCGCGCAGGGTGCGGGCCAGGTTGGTGACCTGCACCACCGGCAGGCGGTCGGCGGCGCCGGCCGAGGTCTTGCGCACGGTGGCGTTCACCGGCGCGGACTTGTCCTTGGGGATGACCACGGCGGTGGCGCCGGCGGCCAGCGCGCTGCGCAGGCAGGCACCGAGGGTGTGCGGGTCCTGCACCCCGTCCAGCACCAGCAGCAGCGCCTTGCCATCGGCCTGCTCGACCAGCCCGGCCAGGTCGCCCTCGTCCCAGGTCTTCGCCGCGGCGTAGCGGGCGGCCACGCCCTGGTGGCGGACATTGCCGCCGATGCCGTCCAGGGCCTGGGTGGCGACCTTGCGCACCTCGATCCCGTAGCGGCGGGCCTGCTCCTCGATCTCGACCAGGCGCGGATTGCGCGCACCGGAATCGACCAGGACCTCGCGCACGTGCTCCGCGTCGTTCTCGATGGCGGAGGCCACGGCGTTGACGCCCACCACCCACTGGTTCTGCTTGCTCATCTACTGCGCGGCCACGTAAGGAAGGCCGGCATTATCGCACTCCGTCGCCATCCCCGGCGGCGCGGGCCTTCACCCCTACGGCGGCCACTCGGCGGTGTCGTGGTCCGGGTGCTGGCGCGAGACCACCCGTGCCAGGTACGACCCCGGCTCCTGCCCCGTGGGACGCCCCGGCAGCGCGGCCAGGTGGTCGGTGAACGGCAGCTTCGACTCGGTCCCGTACTGGATCGACGGCGGCAGCGCGGCCGGATCGTCGAACGCGCCGTGGGCCAGGGCGATGCCGTCCGGCCACTCGTAGCTCAACGGCGTGCCGCAGGCGGCGCAGAATCCGCGCCGCACCACGTTGGAGGACTGGAAGTACGCCGGCGCGCCGCGGGTCCATTCCAGCCGCGCCCCGCCGATTTCCACCAGCGGGGCGAAGTAGCCGCCGAAGGCCTTCTGGCACATCCGGCAGTGGCAGATCGAGGCCGCGTCCGGCGCGCCCTCCAGGCGGAAGCGCACCGCCCCGCACTGGCAGCCTCCGGTACGCACCTGGTGGTCAGCGACCTGGTCCATTGCCGGTTCCTCAATACTTCCGCTTGGTCTTCCTCGCCGGCTGGCCGCGCGGTGGCAGCGGTGGCAGCCCGGCATCGGCATCGTCCGCGACCAGGCGGAAATCGATCTTGCGATCTTCCATGCTGGCCTTGAGGACCACGATCCGCACCCGGTCGCCGAGGCGGAATTCCAGCCCGCGGCGTTCGCCGATGAGCATCTTCCGGATCGGGTCGAACTGGTAGTAGTCATGCGGCAGCTGGGTGACGTGGACCAGGCCGTTGACCTTGGACTGGTCAAGCTCCACGAACAGGCCGAAGCTGGTCACGCCGCTGACCACGCCGTCGAACTGGCCGCCGACGTGCTTCTCCATCCACGCCGCGCGGTAGCGCTCGTCGACCTCGCGCTCGGCCTCGTCGGCGCGGCGCTCGCGCTCGGAGCACTGCAGCGCCAGCCCGGCCATGTCGCGGGCCGAGTACTGGTAGGCCTCGGGCTTGCCGCGCCTGAGCGCGTGCTTGATCGCACGGTGCACCAGCAGGTCCGGATAGCGCCGGATCGGCGAGGTGAAGTGGGCGTAGGCCTCCAGCGCCAGGCCGAAGTGGCCGGCGTTGTCCGGCGAGTAGATCGCCAGGCTCTGGCTGCGCAGCAGCACCGACTCCAGCAGGGTGGCGTCGGCGCGGTCGCGCACCTTCTTCAGCAGGCGGGTGAAGTCGCCCGGCACGACCTTGCTCCACGGCGGCAGGGCCAGGCCGAACTCCTTGAGGAACTCCAGGAGGTCGGCGTACTTGGATTCCGGCGGCTTCTCGTGGATGCGGAACGGCGCCGGGATCCGGGTCTTGAGCAGGTAGCGCGCGGCCTCGACGTTGGCCGCGATCATGCACTCCTCGATCAGCTTGTGCGCGTCGTTGCGCGGCAGCATGCCGGCCTGGGTGACCTCGCCGCGGTTGTCGAGCACGAAGCGCACTTCGCTGCTCTCGAACTCGATCGCGCCGCGCCGGGCGCGGGCCGCGGCCAGCACCTGGTACAGCTGGTGCAGGCGCTCGACCTGCGGCATCAGCCCGCCGATCTGCGCCCTGGCCTCGGCATCGTCCTCGCCCACCGCCTTCCACACCTGGGTGTAGGTCAGGCGCGCGTGCGAGTTCATCACCGCCTCGTAGAACCTCGAACGCACCACTTCGCCATCGTGGTCGACCTGCATGTCGCACACGAAGCACATGCGGTCGACCTTCGGGTTCAGCGAGCAGATGCCGTTGGACAGGGTCTCCGGCAGCATCGGCACCACGAAGCCCGGGAAGTACACCGAGGTCGCGCGCTTCTGCGCCTCGTCGTCCAGCGGGGTGCCGGGGCGCACGTAATGGGAGACGTCGGCGATCGCCACCACCAGGCGGAAACCCTGGCGGTTGGGCTCGCAGTACACCGCGTCGTCGAAGTCCTTGGCGTCCTCGCCGTCGATGGTCACCAGCGGCAGCTCGCGCAGGTCCACGCGCTCGCCGATCATCGACGGCTCGACCACCAGCGGGACCGCGGTGGCCTCGTCCAGCACCTCCGGCGGGAACTCGTGCGGCAGGTTGTGGGAGTGGATCGCGGTCTCGACCACCAGCGAAGGGGTCAGGCTGTCGCCCAGCACCGCCACCACCTTGCCGATCGGCGGACGCCGGGTATCCGGCGGGGCCACGATCTCGCACACCACCAGCTGGCCCTCGCGCGCACCGCAGGTGGCGTCGGGCGGGATGTGCAGGTTGCGCTGCATGCGGCGGTCGTCGGGGATGACGAAGCTGATGCCGGCCTCGCTGCCGAAGCGGCCGACCAGCCGGTGCACGCCGCGCTCGAGCACGCGGGCGATGCTTCCCTCGCGGCGGCCGCGGCGGTCGATGCCGGTGACGTTGGCCAGGGCGCGGTCGCCATGCATGACCTTGCGCATCTCGTACGGCGGCAGGAACAGGTCGTCGCCGCCGCCCGCGTCGGGCCGCAGGAAGCCGAAGCCCTCCGGGTTGGCGATGACCACGCCGGGGATCAGGTTGGTCTGCTCCAGCGGGGCGAAGCCGCCGCGGCGGTTCTGCACCAGCTGGCCGTCGCGGACCATCGCGCCCAGGCGCTTGCCCAGCGCATCGAAGCGCTCGGGCTCGTGCAGGTCCAGCAGGGCCGCGAGCTGCTCCGCGGTCTGCGGGCCCTCGGCCTCCTCCAGCGTCGCCAGGATGGCCTCGCGGCTGGGGATCGGATTCTCGTAGCGCTGGGCTTCGCGTGCCGCGAACGGATCGGCGACCGCGGGCGCCGGGAGATTGCGGCGCGGAGAGCGGGATGCGGGTGCATTGCCGCTGCCGCTCCGGGCTGCCTGGCGGCTGGCCGGCGCGGGCTCCGGCATCCATGGGGGCAGCTTGCCTGGCTGGCGCTTGCCGCCGCCCTTGCCCCCTGCACTGCTTCCCGCACCCTTCCCTGCGCCGGCGCCACCGGCTCCCTTGCGGCTGCTGCCGCGACTTCCAGTCTTGTTCATGGGCCGATCCTACACCCGGCCTGCTGTACCGCCCGTGGGGCCGCCGTGACGTTCTGTAAACGAACCGTTGACATTGTCCGCGGGCACCCCCAGAATGCGCCGCCTCACCTGCCCAGGTGGCGGAATTGGTAGACGCACTAGTTTCAGGTACTAGCGGGTAAAACCGTGGAGGTTCGAGTCCTCTCCTGGGCACCAGACACCGGCCTTCGGGCCACACAAAAAACCCCGCTCCGGCGGGGTTTTTTGCGTCCGGGGATTCCATCCGCTCCGGCAACCGGACCGGACTGTTGACAGCCACGACCGCCTCCCGGAAAATTGCCGGTCTGCGCCGCCCAGGTGGCGGAATTGGTAGACGCACTAGTTTCAGGTACTAGCGGGTAAAACCGTGGAGGTTCGAGTCCTCTCCTGGGCACCAATGGCGCAGCGGCCGCACGGCCACCGATGAACCTCGCTCCGGCGAGGTTTTTTCGTATCCGGGCCCGCGATTGGCGGGCATCACCATGTCCTCGCATCCGTCTGGCAGGATCCGGGGCTGGGAGGGGCGCATCGGCATGGACCCACAACAGATCGTGTTCCTGGTGATCCTCGGCGGCGCCCTGGCCCTGTTCGTCAGCGGGCGCATGCGCGTGGACCTGGTGGCGATGCTGGCCCTGCTGGCGCTGGCGTTCACCGGCATCCTCGATCCGCGCCAGGCCCTGGCCGGCTTCTCCAGCGAGCCGGCGATCATCGTGGTGTCCGTGTTCGTGCTTTCGGCCGGGCTCTCGGCCACCGGCATCACCGACCGCATCGGCGTGGCGATCGGGCGGGCCGCCGGCGGCAGCGAGTGGCGCACGATCGCCGTGGTCATGCCGGCGACGGCCGTACTGGCCGCGTTCTCGCACCACGTCATGGTCACCGCGATGATGCTGCCGATCCTGATGCGCCTGGCGCGGGAGCGGCAGCTGGCGGCCTCGCGCCTGCTGATGCCCATGTCGCTGGCGGCCTCGCTCGGCACCACGCTCACCCTTTTCAGCGCGCCGGCGTTCCTGCTGGCCAGCGACCTGCTGCGCCGGGCCGGCGGCGAAGGCCTGGACATCCTTGCCATCACTCCGATCGGCGCGGTGCTGGTCGTGCTGGGCACGGCCTACATGCTGCTGGCGCGCTGGCTGTTGCCGCGCCGCCAGGGCGAGGCTCCGCAGGGCGACTACATGCGCCTGGAGCGCTACTACACCGAGCTGCTGGTGGAGGATGGCTCGCCCTGGGTCGGGCGCACCCGGCGCGAATTCGACGAGGCATTCGACGGACGCCTGCAGGTGGTGGACTGGCTGCGCCACGGCATGCGCCGGCGCCGCCAGTCCGGCGACAGCCCCCTGGCCGCCGGCGACGTGCTGCTGGTACGCGCGTCGCCGGACGAGATCGCCTCGATCAAGGACGAACCGGGCCTGGTCCTGCACGCGGTGGCCAAGTACGGCGACAGCCCGCGCCAGGGCGGCCAGGCCGAGCTGCTGGGCGATGAGCAGCTGGTGCAGGCGGTGGTCGCGCCGCATTCGGAATTCGTCGGACGCAGCGTGGCCGACATCGACTTCCTGCGCACCCTGGGCGTGGTCGTGGTCGGCCTGTGGCGCCGCGAAGGCTGGCTGCACGGCGAGCTGTCGGAGATGCGCCTGGAAGAAGGCGACCTGCTGGTGCTGTGGGGCCGCGAACCGGACATCCGCCCGCTGGCCTCCCACCACGGCTTCATGATGCTGATGCCGTTCCAGGGTCGCGGCCAGGCCCGCCGCCGCGCGCCGGTGGCCCTGGCGATCATGGCCGCCACCGTGGCGGCAGCGGCCACCGGGCTGCTGGCGCCGCAGATCGCCTTCCTTGCCGGCGCGGTGGCCATGGTCCTGTGCCGCTGCGTGCCGGTGGAGGAGGCCTACCAGCAGGTCGACGTGCGCATCTACGTGATGATCGCCGGTGTGATCCCGCTGGGCATCGCCATGGAGCAGACCGGCACCGCCCAGGCCGTGGCCGACCTGCTGATGGCGCATGCCGCGCAGTGGCCGGTGTTCGTGCTGCTGCTGGTGATGTTCGGGACCGCGGCCCTGCTGACCCAGATCCTGTCCGACGCCGCCACCACCGTGCTGCTGGCGCCGATCGTGCTGGCGGTGGCCGAGGCCCTGGGCCTGCCCCCGGCGCCGTTCGTGGTGTGCACCGCGATGGGCGCGGTGGCCTCGTTCCTGACCCCGATCGGCCACCACGGCAACCTGCTGATCCTCAACCCCGGCCGCTATACCTTCGGCGACTTCCTCCGGGTGGGCGTACCGCTGACCGTGCTGATCGGCCTGGCCACCGTCTGGATGGCCCGGGCGCTGTGGCTGGGCGGCCCGCTGTGGCCGTCCCTGCCCTGACGGGCGGGCGCCGGGCGGCGGCACGCGGGTAGAATCGCGTTCCTGTCCCGCAGCTGTGCCCGCAATGACCGAAAACATCCGTCCCGCCTTCCACGGCTTCGAACAGATCCCGCTGCGCGAGTACGCCGAACGCGCCTACCTGGACTATTCGATGTACGTGGTCCTGGACCGCGCCCTGCCGTTCCTCGGCGACGGGCTCAAGCCGGTGCAGCGGCGCATCATCTATTCGATGAGCGAGCTGGGGCTCAACGCCGCGGCCAAGCCGAAGAAGTCGGCGCGCACCGTCGGCGACGTCATCGGCAAGTACCACCCGCACGGCGACTCGGCCTGCTACGAGGCCCTGGTGCTGATGGCCCAGCCGTTCTCGTACCGCTACCCGCTGATCGAGGGCCAGGGCAACTTCGGCTCCAGCGACGACCCCAAGTCGTTCGCGGCCATGCGCTATACCGAGTCCAAGCTGACCCCGATCGCCGAGGTCCTGCTGGGCGAGCTGGGCCAGGGCACGGTGGACTGGGTGCCGAACTTCGACGGCACCCTGGAGGAGCCGAGCTGGATGCCGGCGCGCCTGCCGCACCTGCTGCTCAACGGCACCACGGGCATCGCGGTGGGCATGGCCACCGACGTGCCGCCGCACAACCTCAACGAGATCGTCAGCGCCTGCGTGCGCCTGCTCGACGATCCGGACGCCACCGTCGCCGACCTGTGCGAGCACGTGCGTGGCCCCGACTACCCGACCGAGGCGGAGATCATCACCCCGCCGGCCGACCTGCGCGCCATGTACGAGACCGGCACCGGCAGCGTGCGCGCCCGCGCCACCTGGCAGAAGGAGAACGGCAACTTCGTCGTCACCGCCCTGCCCTACCAGGTCTCGCCGTCCAAGGTCATCGAGCAGATCGCCGCGCAGATGCGCGCCAAGAAGCTGCCGTGGCTGGAGGACATCCGCGACGAGTCCGACCACGCCAACCCGGTGCGGGTGGTGCTGGTGCCGCGCTCCAACCGCGTCGATGCCGAGCAGCTGATGGGCCACCTGTTCGCGACCACCGACCTGGAGAAGAGCTACCGGGTCAACCTCAACGTGATCGGCCTGGACGGCAAGCCGGCGGTCAAGAACCTGCGCACCCTGCTGGACGAGTGGCTGACCTTCCGCACCGACACCGTGGTGCGCCGGCTCAAGCACCGCCAGGAGAAGGTCGAGCGCCGCCTGCACCTGCTGGAAGGCCTGCTGGTCGCCTTCCTCAACCTGGACGAGGTGATCCGCATCATCCGCACCGAGGACGAGCCCAAGCCGGTGCTGATGGCCCGCTTCGGCCTGACCGAGGAACAGGCGGACTACATCCTCGAGACCCGCCTGCGCCAGCTGGCACGCCTGGAGGAAATGAAGATCCGCGGCGAGCAGGAAGAGCTGGCCAAGGAGCTGGAACGCATCATCTCCACCCTGGGCAACAAGGCCAAGCTCAGGAAGCTGGTCAAGGACGAGCTGCTGGCCGACGCCAAGAAGTTCGGCGATGCGCGCCGCTCGCCGCTGGTCCAGCGCGAGGCCGCGCACGCGATCGACGAGACCGAGCTGGTGCCCAGCGAGCCGGTCACCGTGGTCCTGTCGCAGAAAGGCTGGGTGCGCGCGGCCAAGGGCCACGACGTGGATGCGGCGGGCCTGTCCTACCGCGAGGGCGATGCCCTGCTCGGCGCGGTGCGCGCGCGCAGCACCTGGCAGGTGGCGTTCCTCGATTCGCAGGGCCGCAGCTATTCCACGCCGGCGCACAGCCTGCCCTCGGCGCGTGGCAACGGCGAGCCATTGACCGGCCGCTTCTCGCCCGCCAGCGGCGCCTCCTTCCTGGCCCTGGCCAGCGGCGAGGACGACACCCGCTTCGTGCTCGCCTCCTCGCACGGCTACGGCTTCGTCACCCGCTTCGAGAACCTCACCGGCCGCAACAAGGCCGGCAAGGCCCTGATCAACCTGGCCCCGGGCGCGACCGTGCTGCAGCCTGCGCTGGTGGTGAACCCGGAGACCGACCGCATCGTCGCGGTGACCAGCGCCGGCCACCTGCTGGCGATCCCCGCCACGGAGCTGCCGGAACTGGACAAGGGCAAGGGCAACAAGCTGATCGACATCCCGCGCGCCAAGCTCGGCACCGAACGGGTCGTCGCCGTGGCCGCAGTCGGTCCGGCGCACAAACTGCAGGTCTACAGCGGCCAGCGCACCATGACCCTGTCGTTCAAGGACCTGGATGCGTATCTGGGAGCGCGGGCGACGCGGGGTGGGTTGTTGCCGAGGGGGTGGCAAAAGGTCGATGGCCTCGACGTCGAGTAAGACGTCGTAGCCCGATGCCGCAGCGCGCGGCGGCGCGCCAGGCCTCGTCGCAAGCCTGTCATGCAGCGGCGCAGCAGAAGGTCGATGGCCTCGACGTCGAGCAAGACGTCGTAGCCCGATGCCGCAGCGCGCGGCGGCGCGCCACGCGCCGTCGCAAGCATGTAACGCGGCGGCGGCGTGCCGTCCCGCATCCCCGACAGGAGCGCACGATGGATCCGGATTTCTG
Organism: Pseudoxanthomonas suwonensis; assembly: GCF_010093235.1. Taxonomy (GTDB): domain Bacteria; phylum Pseudomonadota; class Gammaproteobacteria; order Xanthomonadales; family Xanthomonadaceae; genus Pseudoxanthomonas; species Pseudoxanthomonas suwonensis. Next base: position 40,718 of record NZ_PDWP01000013.1, read on the forward strand.
GCTGCAGCGCTGGCGCGAGGGCCGCACCGGCTTCCACCGCGAGGCCGTAATGCCGCTGCTGGAAAAGCACTGGCCGGCGCTGGGAGCGGCCGAAGGGGCGCCGGTATTCGTGCCGCTGGCCGGCAAAACCCTCGACATGCACTGGCTGGCCGCACGTGGCCACGAGGTACTGGGCTGCGAACTGTCGCCGCTGGCGGTACAGGCGTTCTTCGCCGAGGCCGGCCTGGTCCCGGAACGGGAGCGGGACGCGGACGGACTGCACCACCGCGCCGGCCGCATCGACCTGGTGGAAGGCGATGTCTTCGCGCTGACCGATGCCACCCTGGCGCGGATGCGGGCGGTCTACGACCGCGCCGCGCTGATCGCCCTGCCGCCCGACCTCCGCCGCCGTTACGCCGGCGAGGTCTACGGCCGCCTGCCAGGCGGCTGCGAGGGCCTGCTGATCACCCTGGAATACCCGCAGGAACAGCTGCGGGGACCGCCGTTCGCCGTGCCCGAGGCGGAGGTCCGCGGGCTCTTCGCCGCGGACTGGGACGTGGAACTGCTGGAACGGCGCGACATCCTCGCCCAGGAGCCGCGCTTCATCGCCGATGGCGTGACCGCGCTGTCGACCGCGGTCTACCGCCTCCGTCGCCGCTGATCCGCCGCCGCGCCGCGCAGGCGGCGCCAGTCCGCGCCGCCCTCAGCCGTGGGCCGGGGCGCCGTCGGCGTCGATCTTGGACAGCTGGTAGTTCTCCAGCCCGATCATGCGGATCAGGCGCAGCTGCTGCTCCAGCCACCAGGCGTGGTCTTCCTCGGTGTCCTTGAGCTGGGCCAGCAGCATGTCGCGGCTGACGTAGTCCTGCTTCTCCTCGCACAGCTTCATCGCCGCGGCGAGGTTGGCGCGCACCTCGTACTCCACCCGCAGGTCGGCCTCGAGCATCTCCACCACGTTGGTGCCGGGCCTGAACCCGTGCGGGCGCATGTCCGGCTCGCCCTCCAGGAACAGGATCCGGCGCAGGATCGCGTCCGCGTGCTCGGTCTCCTCCTGCATCTCGTGGTTGATGCGCTCGTACAGCGCCTTCAGGCCCAGGTCCTCGTACCGGCGCGAATGCAGGAAGTACTGGTCGCGCGCGGCCAGTTCGCCGCGCAGCAGCTCCTTGAGGCATTCGATGACTTCGGGATGGCCTTTCATGGGAACTCCTCGGGTGGTGCAGGCCAGCAGTGTGCCGCAACCGCGGCGGCCATGTTTCAATCGGAATCAGTCGCAGTTGCACCTGCTTCTGCCGTCCGCCCCTCCAACGCCGCGCCCCCTGGGCGCGACCATCCGGAGCCCTGCATGCGTCGATGGTTGCTGCGCGCGTCCGCCGCGCTTGTCCTGGTTCTTGCCGGCCTGGCGCTGGCCACCTGGCTGCTGCTGCGCGGCAGCGTGCCGGCCCTGGAGGGACGGACGCCCCTGGCCGGACTGGCCGCGCCGGTGACGGTGCAGCGCGATGCGCTGGGCATCGTCACCATCGATGCCGGCAGCGAAACCGACGCCCTGCGCGCCCTGGGCTGGGTCCACGCCCAGGAACGCTACTTCGAGATGGACCTGATGCGCCGCAGCGCCGCCGGCGAGCTGGCCGAACTGTTCGGACCGCGCGCAGTGGAGGCCGACCGCAAGCGCCGGGTGCACCGCCTGCGTGCGCGCGTGGAAGCGGACCTGGCGGCATTCGCAGGCGACGCCCTGCCCCTGCTCCGGGCCTATGCCGAAGGCGCCAACGCCGGCCTCGACGCGCTGCGGGTGCGCCCCTGGCCCTACCTGCTGCTGCGCCAGCCGCCCCGCCGCTGGGAGGTGGCCGATTCGGCCCTGGCCGGCTACGCCATGTACTTCGACCTGCAAGGCGTGGACAACCGGCGCGAACTGGACCTGTGGCGCCTGGGCCGGCGCCTGCCCGCGCCACTGCGCGGGCTGCTGCTGCGCGACGGCAGCCAGTGGGATGCGCCGCTGCTGGGCGGGGCACGCGGCGAGGCCGTGCTGCCGGATGCCGCCTCCGGGGACCTGCGCCAGCTGCCCGTCCCCGGCACGGCGGGCCAGCCGCCTCCCGATCCGGCCGCACCCGGCAGCAACAACGGGGCCGTGGGCGGCGCCCTGACCGCCGACGGCCGCGCCATCGTCGCCGACGACATGCATCTCGGCCTGCGTGCGCCCAACATCTGGTTCCGGGTGCGCCTGCGCTACCCGGATGCGCGCGCCCCGGGCGGCAGGGTCGACGTCAGCGGCTTTTCCCTGCCCGGCCTGCCGGCGGTGATCGTGGGCAGCAACGGCCACGTCGCCTGGGGCTTCACCAACAGCTATGCCGATACCGCGGACTGGTTCGCGGTGCGGCCCTGCGCCGAAGGCCAGCAGCAGGATTGCGATCCCTTGGCCCGCCACGTGGAGACCATCCGGGTGGCCGGGGGCGAGGACGCGGAGCTGGAGATCCTGGAGACCGCGGCCGGTCCGGTCATCCACCCGGACATCGATGGCCGGGCCCTTGCCCTGCGCTGGGTCGCGCACCTGCCCGGCTCGCTCGACGTCGGCCTGGCCCGGTTCGCGCGTGCGGCCAACCTCGACCAGGCGCTGGCCTTCGCCGACCGGATCGCGATCCCGGCACAGAACCTGGTCATCGCCGACCGCAGTGGCTCTATCGCCTGGCGGATCCTGGGCCCGCTGCCCGACCGCGAGCCGGGCTGCACCGGCCTGCGCCCCGACGGGAGCACCGCCGCCTGCACGCCCTGGCCACTCACCACCACCCGGGCGCCGGTCCTGCGCCCCCGCCGGGCCATCGGCTGTGGACCGCCAATGCGCGCACGCTCGCCGGGGATCCGCTGGCGCGCGTGGGCGACGGCGGTTACGCGCTGGGCATCCGTGCCTGGCAGATCCGCGAGCGCCTGCAGGCGCCGGAACGCTTCGACGAGCAGGCGCTGCTGGCCATCCAGCTGGACGACCGCGCCCTGCTGCTGGAGCCGTGGTACCGCCTGCTGGTCGACGAAGGGCGGCGCGCCGCCGAGGGTTCGGCGCTGCGCGAACTGGCGGACGCCAGCGGCGACTGGAACGGCCATGCCGCGCCGGAGTCGGTGGCCTACCTGATCGTCCGCAGCCTGCGCCTGGCGGTGCACGCGCGCATCGCCCGCGGCCTGGCCGCGCCCGCCCTGGCGCAACTGGAAGACGACTTCGAGCTGCCCGCTCTCCCGCACCTGGAGGGAGTGGCCTGGCCGTTGCTGCGCGAGCGCCCGGCACACCTGTTGCCGGCCGGCCATGCCAGCTGGGATGCCCTGCTGGAAGATGCCGCCAGCGAGGTCCGCGAGAAGCTGGCCGCCGGGCCGCAGGGCGGACGCCACTGGGGCGTGCGCAACACCGCGCGGATCTGCCACCCCCTGTCGGCAGCCCTGCCCGGCCTGCTGGCCCGACGCCTGTGCATGCCGATGGATGAACTGCGCGGCGACACCATCGTGCCGCGGGCGCAGGGGCCGGCGTTCGGCGCCTCGCAGCGCATGGTGGTCGCGCCCGGCCACGAGGAGGAAGGCCTGGCACACATGCCCGGCGGCCAGAGCGGCCATCCACTGTCCCCGTACTGGGGCGCAGGCCACGACGACTGGGTGCAGGGCCGGCCCACGCCGTTCCTGCCCGGACCGGCCCTGCACACGCTTACGCTGCAACCGGCCGCGGCCGGCCGCTGAGGAGGCCAGCGCGCATGTCCGTACCGACGTCCCACGCCGTGCCCGATCCTTCGCTGCAACAGGCTCTGTCGCGCCGCTTCGAACGCATCGTGGTGTTCAGTGGCGCCGGCATGTCCGCCGACAGCGGCATCCCCACGTTCCGTTCCGGCAGCAATGGCCTGTGGCAGGAATTCGATCCACGACAGCTGGCCACGCCGCAAGCCTGGCGTCGCGACAGCGCCCTGGTCTGGGGCTGGTACGAATGGCGGCGCGGCCTGGTGATGCGGGCCGTGCCCAATCCGGGCCACCTGGCCGTGGCGCGGCTGCAGCAGGCGCTGGGCGCGCGGGTGGTCACCCAGAACGTGGACGACCTGCACGAGCGAGCCGGCGTGGCTGGCGTACTGCACCTGCACGGCAGCCTGTTCGCGCCGCGCTGCTTCGACTGCGCGGCACCGCACCCGCTGCCGCCACCTCCGGGCGCGGCACAGCGGCGGCTGGATCCGCCGAGCTGCGCGCACTGCGGCGGTGAAGTGCGTCCGGGCGTGGTCTGGTTCGGCGAAATGCTCGACGACACCGTCTGGCAGCAGGCGCAGGAACGCATCGCCACCTGCGACCTGCTGCTGGTGGTCGGCACCTCCGGCGTGGTCCAGCCGGCCGCCGGCCTGGTCGGGCTGGCGCCACGCGATGCGGTCGTGGTCGAGGTCAATCCGCAGCCGGGCGCGCCGGGCGTTCGCCACATGCACCACGTGCCGCTCGGCGCTGCGGTGGGACTGCCGTTGCTGGTGGAGCCACTGCTGCGCGCCTGGTCCCAAGCCCGTTCCCCGCGGGGGTGAGTCGGGGGAGCAGGCCGGGTTCCCGCACGTGGCTGCACGCCCGCCCTCACCCCCGCCCCTCTCCCACGGGGAGAGGGGAGTCACGGCGCTTCACCCCGCCAGCGCCTCGTTGTGCACGCCCGCCACCGCGCGGCCGGAAGGATCGGCCATCTTCGCGAAGCTGGCGTCCCAGGCGATCGCCGCCGGGGAGGAGCAGGCGATCGACTTGCCGCCCGGCACCGTTTCCGCCGCGGCCTGGCCGGGGAAGAAGCGCTCGAAGATCGTGCGGTAGAAGTACGCCTCCTTGGTCTGCGGCGGGGTGACCGGGAAACGCCTGTCGGCGGCGGCCAGCTCGCGGTCGGAGACCTGCGCCTCGGCATGCGCCTTGAGCCCGTCGATCCAGCCGTAGCCGACGCCGTCGCTGAACTGCTCCTTCTGCCGCCACAGGATCTCCGGCGGCAGGTAGCCGTCGAAGGCCTGGCGCAGGATGCCCTTCTCCATCCGCTGCGGGCCGTCGCTGCCCTTGGCCACCATCTTGTACTTCGCGTCCATGCGCATGGCCACGTCGAGGAACTCGCGGTCCAGGAACGGCACGCGCGGCTCCACGCCCCAGGCCATCATCGACTTGTTGGCGCGCAGGCAGTCATAGAAGTTGAGCGCGTCGAGCTTGCGCACCAGCTCCTCGTGGAATTCGCGCGCGTTGGGCGCCTTGTGGAAGTACAGGTAGCCGCCGAACACCTCGTCGCTGCCCTCGCCGGACAGCACCATCTTCACGCCCATGGCCTTGATCCGGCGCGCCAGCAGGAACATCGGCGTGGACGCACGGATGGTGGTGACGTCGTAGGTCTCGATGTGGCGGATCACCTCCGGGAGCGCATCCAGGCCTTCCTCGAAGGTGTACTCGAACCCGTGGTGCACGGTGCCCAGCGCCTCGGCGGCGATCTTGGCCGCGGCCAGGTCGGGCGAGCCCTCCAGGCCGATGGCGAACGAATGCAGGCGCGGCCACCAGGCCTCGGTCCGGTCGCCGTCCTCGACCCGGTGGCGGGCATAGCGCGCGGCCACCGCGGCGACCAGCGAGGAATCCAGGCCGCCGGACAGCAGCACGCCGTAGGGCACGTCGGTCATCAGCTGGCGGTGCACCGCGGCCTCGAAGGCTTCGCGCAGTTCCTGCGGCGAGACCTCCACGCCCTCCACCGCGGCATAGTCGCGCCACGGCCGCTCGTAGTACCGGGTGAGCTCGCCGGTGGCGGTGTCGTACCAGTGGCCCGGCGGGAACTGGGCCACGTCCGCGCACTCGTCCACCAGCGCCTTCATCTCGGAGGCCACGCGCAGGCGGCCCTCGCGGTCATGGCCCCAGTACAGCGGCACCACGCCGATCGGATCGCGGGCGATGATCGCGCGCCCCTTCGCCTTGTCCCACAGGGCGAAGGCGAAGATGCCGTTGAGCCTGTTGAGGAACGAGGCCGGCTCGTCCTCGCGGTACAGCGCGTTGATCACCTCGCAGTCCGACGCGGTCTGGAACGCGTACGGCTGGCGCAGCTCCTCCTTCAGCAGCTTGTGGTTGTAGATCTCGCCGTTGACCGCCAGCGCCAGTCCGCCGTCCCCGGACAGCAGCGGCTGCGAACCGCCGGCCGGATCGACGATGGCCAGGCGCTCGTGGACCAGGATGGCGCCTTCGTCGACGTACACGCCGCTCCAGTCCGGGCCGCGATGACGCTGGCGCTGGGACAGGTCCAGCGACTGGCGACGCAGGCCCTGCAGGTCGTCGCCCGGTTGCAGGCCGAAGATGCCGAAGATCGAACACATGGATAGAGCTCCTGGAAGGGGATGGTGCGGTGGTGGTCGGGTCGCACTCCGGTGCCGGGCATAAAAAAACCCGCATCGGCCGATGCGGGTTTCTCGTTCGCCGGGCTGCTCCTGCTATGCCCGGTGGCGCCCCCGCATCGGCCGCGCACGGTTGTTCGCCGCAATATTGTTGCGGTTGGCATTGGCCGGATTGGCGCGGTTGATCGAAGGCATGCGCCGACACTAACCGCCCTCCGCGGCCGCCGCAACGGTTGCCTTGGCAACTGACGCCTCGCTCACGCAGGCCCGCCAATACTCCGCCCACGGCGCACCCGGCGCCGGCCATGCAGTACTCGCGGAGACACCGCCTTGCCAGAAACCAGCCGCCGCCTCACCCGCACCACCCAGGTCGTCAGCCGCCTGGCGCGCCACCGCCGCATCCTCTCGGGGATGGACTGGAGCGCCGCGCCACCGGTGGAGCCGACCGTGGCCAATGTCTCCGAGGTCGCCGAGGCCAAGGCCTTCGCCGCCGACCTCGAGGCCCTGGGCCCGGCCTTCATCAAGCTCGGCCAGTCCCTGTCCACCCGTCCGGACCTGGTGCCCGCGGCCTACATCGACGCGCTGGACCGTATCCAGGACGAGGTCGCGCCGGTGCCCACGGATGTGATCGAGAAGACCATCGAGGCCGAGCTTGGCGCGAAGATCAGCCGCATCTTCGCCAGTTTCGACCCGGTGCCGCTGGCGGCCGCCTCGCTGGCCCAGGTGCACCGCGCCACCCTGCGCGACGGCCGCGAGGTCGCGGTCAAGGTGCAACGGCCCGGCATGGACGCGGCCATCCGCCTGGACCTGGAAGTCCTGGCCAGCCTGGCCGGCACCGCCGATGCCCTCACCCAGGCAGGGCGCCGCCTGCGCTTCGCCGACTGGATCGCCGAGTTCCGCAAGATCCTGCTGCTGGAGCTGGACTACCGCCGCGAGGCCGAGAACCTCGAGCGCTTCCGCGAGAGCCTGTCCGAATACCAGCACCTGTTCGTGCCGGCGCCGATCTGGGGCCTGAGCACCTGCAGGGTCCTGACCATGGAACTGGTCCATGGTGAGAAGGTCACCTCGGTCACCGGCCTGCAGCGCACCGAGATGGACCTGCGCACGCCGGCCTCCGAGCTGATGCGCGCCTACCTGGACCAGGTGTTCGTCAACGGCGACATCCATGCCGACCCGCATCCGGGCAACGTGTTGCTGTGCCGCGACGGCAGGCTGGCCCTGATCGACCTGGGCATGGTCGCCCAGGTCGCGCCGCGCATGCGCGAGCGCCTGCTCAAGCTGCTGTTCGCCGCGGTCGACGCGCGCGGCGAGGACGTGGCGCGCGAGCTGGTGGCGATCGGTACCCGTCTGGAGCAGTTCGACGACGCCGCCTTTGCCCGCGACACGGGACAGCTGGTGGCCCGCTACGCCACCGGCGGCAAACGCACTTCCGAGGGCCGCCTGCTGCTGGAACTGGTCGCCTGCGCCGCCGAACGCGGCCTGCGCGTGCCGCCGGAGATCAGCCTGCTCGGCAAGACCCTGCTCAACCTGGAGCGGGTGGTCGATGCGCTGGATCCGGACATGGACGTGCAGGACATGGTGGAGGAGCACCTGCAGTCGATCATGCGCAAGCAGCTGCGGCGCTCGTTCTCCACCGCCAACATGGCCAGCGAGGCGCTGGAGATGCAGGCGCTGCTGCGCGACGCGCCACGCAAGATCTCCGACACGCTGTCGCTGCTGGCGGAGAACAGGATGCAGGTCCGCCTCGATGGCCTGGACCACTCCAGGATCATGGAGAACATGCAGAAGATCGCCAACCGCATCGCCGCGGCGGTGGTGACCGCCGCGCTGCTGATGTCCTCGGCGATGCTGATGCGGATCGAAACACAGACCACCCTGTTCGGCTATCCGGTGCTGGCGGTGCTGCTGTTCCTGGTTGGTGCCGCGCTGGGCATCACCATTGCCCTGAGCGCGCTGATCTTCGACCGCCGCGCGCGTCCTTCCGAGCGCAGCGGACCGACCTGAGGCTCAGCGCGCGTCCGGTTGCAGCAGCAGGCGCTCCACCAGCCGCTGGTAGAGCCCGGGCAGCGCCTCCAGGTCGGCGACCGACACGTGTTCGTCGACCTGGTGGATCGAGGCATTCACCGGGCCCACCTCGATGCATTGCGCGCCCAGCGGCGCGATGAAGCGGGCGTCCGACGTGCCGCCGCCGGTGCTTTCCTCGGGCGGCTGGCCGGCGATTTCCGCAAGCACCTGCCGCGCGGCACTGCGCAGCGTGCCCTCCGGCGTGTAGAACGGCTCGCCGCTGCGATGCCAGCGCAGTTCGTGGTCCAGGCCGTGGCGGTCCAGCAGCGCGGCGATCTCCGCCTCCAGCCGCGGCGCGTCCCAGTGCGGGTTGTAGCGCAGGTTGAACAGCACCTGCAGTTCGCCCGGGATCACGTTGTTGGCACCGGTACCGGCGTGGATGTTGCTGACCTGCAGGCTCGTCGGCGGGAAGCTCTCGTAGCCCTCGTCCCACACCCGCGCCACCAGCTCGGCCAGCGCCGGCGCGGCCTGGTGGATCGGGTTGCGCGCCTTGTGCGGATAGGCCACGTGGCCCTGCACGCCCTTGACCGTCAACGTGGCCGACAGGCTGCCGCGGCGGCCCACGCGCAGCAGGTCGCCCAGCTTCGCGGTCGAGGACGGCTCGCCGGTGATGCACCAGTCGATGCGTTGCCCGCGCTGGCGGAAGGTTTCGGCGACGCGGCGCACGCCGTCGATGGCATCGCCCTCCTCGTCCGAGGTCAGCAGCAGGGCCAGGGTGCCAGGATGATCCGGATGCGCGGCGACGAAGCGCTCGGCGGCGACCACGAAAGCGGCCACGCTGCCCTTCATGTCGGCCGCGCCGCGGCCGTAGAGCACGCCGTCGCGCACCTGCGGCTGGAACGGATCGCTGGCCCAGGCCTCGCGCGGCCCGGAAGGCACCACGTCGGTATGCCCCAGCAGCACCAGCACCGGGCCTTCCCCGTTGCCGTGCGTGGCCCAGAGGTTGTCCACCTCGCCGTGGCGCAGCGATTCGCAGGCGAAACCGGCGCGCCGCAGGCGTGCGGCCAGCAGCGCCTGGCAACCGGCGTCGTCCGGCGTCACCGAGGGACGCGCGATCAGTTCGCAGGCCAGGTCCAGGACTTCGCTCATGCTTTCCATCCGTATCGGGTTCGCGGCCGGCCGCCGCGGGCTGGCTCAGCCGACGCCGAACAGCTTCTTGAAGCCGTTGTCGGAGAAGCCCTGGCTGAATCCGCCGTCGTCCTTCACCACTACCGGGCGGCGCACCAGTTGCGGATGCTCGCGCAGCAGCAGCTTCCACTCGGCTTCGCTGCCAGGCGACTTGCGGTTGTCCGGCAGCTGGCGCCAGGTGGTGGAAGACTTGTTGACCAGGGCGTCGAAGCCGCCGGCCTTGCCCGCCCACTCCACCAGGGTCTCGGGCGAGGGCTTGTTGTCACGGTAATCGACGAAGGTGTACGGCACGCCGAAGCGGTCCAGCCACTTGGTCGCCTTCTTGCAGGTGTCGCAGTTCTTCAGGCCGTAAAGCGTGGTCATGCAGGCACTCCGGATGCTGTTGGTTGCCGTCCATGGCGGCAGGTGGGCGGCGACGGATCGCCCGCCCCCCTGGCCGGCGTGCGGGGGACGCGGCGGCGGCGGCCAGGGGCCGCAGCCAGGCGCGTTTCCTCAACCCCGCAGCAGTTCGTTGATGCTGGTCTTGGCGCGGGTCTTCGCGTCGACCTGCTTGACGATCACCGCGCAGTACAGGGAATGGCTGCCGTCGGCCGCCGGCAGCGAGCCGGACACCACCACGCTGCCCGGCGGCACGTAGCCATAGGTGATCTCGCCGGTGGCGCGGTTGTAGATGCGGGTGGACTGGCCAATGAACACGCCCATGCCGATCACGCTGTGGTGGCCGACCACCACGCCCTCGACCACTTCCGAGCGCGCACCGATGAAGCAGTGGTCCTCGATGATGGTCGGGCTGGCCTGCAGCGGCTCGAGCACGCCGCCAATGCCTGCGCCGCCGGAGATGTGGCAGTGCTTGCCGACCTGGGCGCAGGAACCGACCGTGGCCCAGGTATCGACCATGGTGCCCTCGCCCACGTGCGCGCCGATGTTGATGAAGCTCGGCATCAGCACCACGTCCTTGCCGAAATGGCTGCCGCGGCGGGCCACGGTGCCCGGCACCACGCGCACGCCCAGCTTGCGGAACTCGGCCTCGCCGTAGCCCTGGAAACGCAGCGGAACCTTGTCCCAGTACGGGCCGGGCGCGCCTTCCATCACCACCATGTCGTTGACGCGGAAGTACAGCAGGACGGCCTTCTTCAGCCATTCGTTGACCTGCCAGCCGCCGTTGCCGTCCGGCTCGGCCACGCGGAACTCGCCGCTCTCCAGGCCGCCGACCACGCGCTCGACCAGCGGCCGGGTGGAGCCGTCGATCTCGTCCAGGGTCAGGCTGGCGCGGCGCTCGAACGCGTCCTCGATCGAGAACCGCAGCTCGGCCACGCCCGGCTTCTCGGCGGCGACGGTGGCGCGCTTGCGCGGCGCGGCGGGCTTGCGGGCGGCGGGGGTCTTCTTGGGCGTCGTTGCCATCAGCGTGGGGCTCCTGTGCTGTCGGGATCCAGCCGCTTGCGCAGTTCCGCGCGCAGTGCCTCCTGCGCGGCTGCATCCAGCGGCCGGTCGTGCTCGTCGGTGATCTGGAAGATGTCCTCGGCGCGCTCGCCGAAGGTCGCGATGCGGGCGTCGTGCACGCGCAGGCGGCAGGCGCGCAGCGCCAGCGCCACCTCGGCCAGCAGGCCCGGTCGGTCCGGGCACACCAGCGAAAGCAGGCTGCGGCGGCCGTCGGCGGTGGTGCTGAACTCCACCTGCAGCGGGAACCGGAAGTGCCGCAGCTGGCGCGGCGCGGCGCGGCGGGTGGCGCGCACCCGGTCCAGCTCGCCGGACAGCGCCTCGCGCAGGGCCGCCTCCAGCTGGGCCGGGTCGCCGCAGGCGAAGCTGTCGGTCGGCAGCACCTCGAAGGTGTCGAACACGGTGCCGTGCGGGCCCATCAGCACGCGTGCCTGGTGGATGCCGTAGCCGTGCCGGTCCAGGGTGGCGACGATCGCGGCGAACAGGCCGTCGCGGTCCGGCGAGTGCACGAACACTTCCAGTGCCGCGCCCGGGCCGCAGATGCGGCGCACGGCGACCTTGGTGTCGCCCATGTGCACGTCCACCAGTTCGGCGGTCTGCCAGGCCACCTGCTCGGGGCGGAAACGCAGGAAGCCGTCGTCGGGCATCTGCGCGAACTGGCGGTCGATGGTGGCGTCGTCGAAGCCCATCGCGCGCACCAGCGCCCGCGCCTCCTCGCGCGCCTCGGCCACCCTCGCCTCCACGTCCAGCGGCGCCTCCAGGCCCTCGCGCAGCACGCGCCGGGTGGCCAGGTAGAGGTCGGCCAGCAGCCGGTCCTTCCATGCGTTCCAGACCTTGGGGCTGGTGCCGGCGATGTCGGCGCAGGTCAGCAGGTAGAGGTAGTCCAGGCGTTCGCGGTCGCCGACCAGGGTGGCGAAGCGACGCACCACCTCCGGATCGGAGATGTCCTGCTTCTGCGCGGTCACCGACATGCGCAGGTGCTGCTCGACCAGCCACGCCACCAGCCCGGTGTCGGACTCGCTGAGCCCGTGCGCGGCGCAGAATTCGCGCGCGTCCACCGCGCCCAGCTCGGAATGGTCGCCGCCGCGGCCCTTGGCGATGTCGTGGAACAGGCCGGCCAGCAGCAGCAGCTCCGGCTTGCGCAGCCGAGGCCAGACCTCGTGGGCAATGGAGAAGCGCTCGTCGGCCTGGCCGCTGGCGAAGCCGGCCATGTTCCGCAGCACCATCAGCGTGTGCTGGTCCACGGTGTAGGCATGGAACAGGTCGAACTGCATGCGGCCGGACACCTGGGCGAACGCCGGCAGGTACTGGCCGAGCACGCCCAGGCGCGCCAGCCGGGTCAGGGTCTCCACCGGCCGCGGGCCGCGCAGCAGCGCCATGAAGCGCGCGCGCGCGGCGGGTCCGGCCCGGGTGTAGGCCGGCAGCCGCGGCAGCGCCTCGGCCAGCGCGCGCGCGGTGCGCGAATGCAGGCCGCGGATTTCCGGATGCGCGGCCCAGGTGGAGAACAGCCCCAGCACCTCGCGCAGGTCGCCCTCCGGCCAGTACGGGGCGGCGGCGGCCAGGTAGCCGCGCTTGAGCCCGAAGTCCGGGTTCAGCGGCACCGCCTCGGCCTCGCCGTCGAAGGTCTCCTCGAAGCGCTGCAGCAGCCGGTCGCTGATCCGGCGCACGATCGCCGCGCTGCGGTAGAAGCCCTGCATCATCTTCTCGACCGCGAGGCTGTGGTCGTCGTCCTCCAGCCCCAGGCGCTGCGCGAGCAGCTTCTGGTAGTCGAAGCCCAGCCGTTCCTCGGGGCGCCCGGCCACCAGGTGCAGGCCGAAGCGCAGGCGGCCCAGGGCACGCCGCTCGCGTGCCAGCGCCGCGGCCTCGTCGTGGCCCAGGTGGCCCAGTTCGACCACCGCCTCCAGGTGGCTGACGCCGAACGCACGCAGCGCCATCCAGCCCAGGGTGTGCAGGTCGCGCAGGCCCCCGGGGCCGTCCTTGATGTTCGGTTCGAGGTTGTCGGAGGTGTCGCCGAAGCGCTGGTGGCGCGCCTGCAGCTCCTCGCGCTTGGCCAGGAAGAACTCGCGCGGCGGCCATACCCGGTCCGGCGAGATCGCCTCCGCCAGCGCGGCCTGCGCCCCGGCGCCGGCCAGCAGCGGGCGCGCCTCCAGCAGCGCGGTCATCACCGTCTGGTCGGCCGCGGCGGCGGTGCACTCGGCCGGCGAACGCACGGCATGGCCGACCGGCAGGCCGACGTCCCACAGCAGGGCGAAGAAGCGGGAGAGCGCGGCCTCGTGGGCGCGTTGCGCCTCCGCCTCGCCGAGCACCAGCAGGTCGATGTCCGAGCGCGGGAACAGCTCGCCGCGGCCGTAGCCGCCCACGGCGAACAGGGCCAGCCCGGAACCGTCCGGCAGGCAGCGTGCCCAGGCCTGGCGCAGCAGCAGGTCGACCGCCCGCGCGCGCAGCGCCAGCAGGCGGTCGATGTCGGCATCCAGGCCGTAGCGGCGGGCCAGCCGCGCGTCGGCGGCGGCAAGCTGTGCACGGGCGGCAGCGGCCCAGTCGGCGTCGCTGGCAATCCCGGCGCCAGCCCCGTCCCCCAGGCCGGGCGCGCTCACGCCGGAGGCAGCTGGCCTTCCGCCAGCGTCAGCACGTCCACCCCGTCCTCGGTCACGGCGACCATGTGTTCCCACTGGGCGGAAAGCTTGCGGTCCTTGGTGACGACGGTCCAGCCGTCAGGCAGCACGCGGGTGTAGCGGGTGCCCTCGTTGATCATCGGCTCGATGGTGAAGGTCATGCCGGGCTTCAGCACCAGGCCCTCGCCCGGACGGCCGTAATGCAGCACCTGGGGCTCGTCGTGGTACACCTTGCCGATGCCGTGCCCGCAGTACTCGCGCACCACGGAGAAGCGCTCGGACTCGGCGTAGGTCTGGATGGCATGGCCGACGTCGCCCAGGGTCGCGCCCGGCCTCACCGCGCGGATGCCGCGCCACATGGCCTCGAACGTGGTCTCGACCAGGCGCCTGGCCATGACCGACGGGGTGCCTGCGTAGTACATGCGGCTGGTGTCGCCGTGCCAGCCGTCCTTGATCACGGTGACGTCGATGTTGACGATGTCGCCGTCCTTGAGGACCTTGGAGGCGCTCGGGATGCCGTGGCAGATGACGTTGTTGACCGAGATGCAGGTGGTCTTGGGATACCCGCGGTAGCCGACGTTGGCCGGGATCGCGCCCTGCACGTTCACGATGTGGTCGTGGCAGATGCGGTCCAGCTCCTCGGTGGTCACGCCCGGCTTCACGTACGGGGTGATCATTTCCAGCACCTCGGCGGCCAGGCGGCCGGCGACGCGCATCTTCTCGATTTCTTCGGGGGTCTTGAGGTGCAGGGTCATGGCGGGGTTTATCCTCCATTCCGCGCCGCCCGGTGGCCCCGGCGCCACCGCCCGCGGGACGCCCTGTCCCGCCGTTTGCCCCGCCCCTGCCCGGCCGGCTATACTTCCGCGTCTCTGTCCGCCCCGTCCGGGGCCGCCCACGCCGGGCGCAGGGTACGGGCGCAGTCCCGGCCGGCGAATACACACCTGACGCCAATGCCCGTGCCGGGGTGCCTGCCAGACAGGTTCGGCCACGGAAGCGCCAGGGAGGCCCAACCCCGGAACCCATGCCCGCGGCACCGCCCGGGCACCCGCACACTGCCGAAGAAGGCCGCGGGCGTGGTTCCACTGCCAGGAGTCAAAGCAATGCCCCAGATCACCATGCGCCAGATGCTGGAAGCCGGCGTCCACTTCGGCCACCAGACCCGTTACTGGAACCCGAAGATGGCCCCGTACATCTTCGGCGCCCGCGGCAAGATCCACATCATCAACCTCGAGAAGACCGTCCCGCTGTTCCAGGACGCGATGAACTTCATCTCGGGCATTGCCCAGAAGCGCGGCACCATCCTGTTCCTGGGCACCAAGCGCAGCGCGCGCGACGCCATGAAGGAAGAGGCCGAGCGTTGCGGCATGCCGTACATGACCCAGCGCTGGCTGGGCGGCACCCTGACCAACTTCCGCACCGTCAAGCAGTCGGTCGCCCGCCTGAAGGAGCTGGAAGCGGCCGAGACCGACGGCACCTTCGAGAAGCTGGTCAAGCACGAAGTGCTGGGCCTGCGCCGCGAGCGCGACAAGCTGGAAGCCTCGCTGGGCGGCATCAAGGAGATGAACCGCCTGCCCGACGCCCTGTTCGTGATCGACATCGGCCACGAGGACATCGCCATCAAGGAAGCCAAGAAGCTCGGCATCCCGGTGGTCGCCGTGGTCGACACCAACTACGACCCCAACCTGGTCGACTACGCCATCCCGGGCAATGACGACGCCATCCGCGCCGTCCAGCTGTACGCCCGCGCCGCCGCCGACGCGGTCCTGGAAGGCAAGGCTGCCGCCCCGCACGCCGCCACCGTGACCGAGAGCGACTTCGTCGAGGCCGACGAGGGCAAGGGCGCCCGCCGCGCCCCAGCCAAGAAGGGCCCGGCCCGCAAGGGCAAGGCCGAGGAAGGCGAGGCCGCCGCGGCCGAGTAAGCCGCACCCGACGGCCGCACCGCGCGGCCGCCACCCCTCGCGGGCCCGCCCCAGGCAGGCCCGCGTGCGGGCGGGCCATCCCGCGCAGCCCTGCGCGACGGCCCTCCGCCCGCTCCGCCCCGGCGCGGAGCCACCTTCATCCCGTTAGAGAGGAATTCCCGTGGAAATCACTGCTTCCCTGGTCAAGGAACTGCGCGAGCGCACCGGCGCCGGCATGATGGAGTGCAAGAAGGCCCTGACCGAGAACAACGGCGACATCGACGCCGCGGCCGAGTGGCTGCGCAAGTCGGGCCTGGCCAAGGCCGACAAGAAGGCCGGCCGCGTGGCCGCCGACGGCCGCATCGCCGTCGCCCAGGACGGCGGCAAGGCCGTGCTGGTCGAGATCAACTCCGAAACCGACTTCGTCGCCAAGGACACCAACTTCCTGGCCTTCGCCGATGCCGTCGCCCAGGCCGCCCTGGCCTCCGGCGCCGCCGACGTCGAGGCCCTGAAGGCCGCGAAGATCGCCTCCGGCGAGACCGTCGAGGAAGCCCGCGCCGCCGTCATCGCCAAGGTCGGCGAGAACGTGCAGGTCCGCCGCCTGGTCGCCATCGACAGCGCCGGCAACGTGGCCGCCTACGTCCACGGCGGCCGCATCGGCGTGCTGGTCGAGCTCAAGGGCGGCGACGCCGAGCTGGCCCGTGGCATCGCCATGCACGTGGCGGCCATGAACCCGCCGCACATCAAGGCCTCCGACGTCCCGGCCGAGTTCATCGCCAAGGAGAAGGAGATCGAGCTGGCCAAGATGTCCGACAAGGACAAGTCCAAGCCGGCCGAGATCCTGGAGAAGATCATCTCCGGCAAGATCGCCAAGATCGTCAACGAGGTGACCCTGTACGGCCAGCCGTACGTGCTGGACACCAACCAGACCGTCGAGCAGGCGCTGAAGGCCGCCGGCGCCGAAGTCCTGCGCTTCGACCGCCTGGCCGTCGGCGAGGGCATCGAGAAGAAGGAAGACGACTTCGCCGCCGAAGTGATGAAGCAGGCCGGCCTGGCCTGATCCATCGCCTCCACAGGCTGGTCCCGGAAAGCCGCGGTCATACCGCGGCTTTCCGCGTTAAAGGGCCGGCGCAGGCGGCCGATAAGCGTTCCGGAGACGGCCGCCCGGCACGGGGCCGCACATTCCCAGGCTCCGTGGGCCCATGCCACGGCCGACAGGCCCTCCCGACAGCCAGAGACGATGCACCCGGACCTCGAATCCAGCCTCCTGCATTGCCGCAACCTGCCCTCGCCGCCGGCGGTGGCCCTGCAGATCATCGAGCTCGCCCAGGACCCCGACGCCGACCTGGCCACCGCCGCCCGGGTCATCGCCATGGACCCGGCGCTCAGCGCCCGCCTGCTGCGGGTGGCCAATTCCCCGCTCTACGCCGGCCGCCGCCGGGTCGAGACCCTGGCCCAGGCGACCACCATGCTGGGCCTCAACGCCACCCTGAGCCTGGCCCTGGGCTTCTCCCTGGCCCGCGGCCTGCGCTCCACCAGCGGCGCGGCCGCCGAGCAGGAGCGGCTGTGGAAGCGCAGCGTGCTGTCGGCCCTGGCCGCGCGCCTGCTGGGCGAGCACGCCGGGCTGGAGCGCCTGGAGGACCTGATGCTGGCCGGCCTGCTGCAGGACATCGGCGCCCTCGCCCTGCTCCAGGCCCGCCCGGACGCGTGGCTGGCGCTGCAGGACGGCGGCCGCATGCCGGTGCCGCTGGAGCGCGAGCGCGAGGTCTTCGGCGGCGACCATGCCGAGGCCGGCGCCTGGCTGGCCCAGCGCTGGCAGCTGCCCACGTACCTGTGCGAGGCGATCGCCGCCAGCGAGGGCGACCCGGACCCGTCCAACACCTTCCACGCCTGCGTGATCGCCTCCGGCGCCGTGGCCACCCTGTGGCTGGCCGATGGCGACGCTGACGGCACCCTGCGCACCGCGGCCGAGGCCCGGATCCAGGCCGGCGGGGTCGGCGGCCCCGGCACCCTGGACAGCCTGCTGGCGCAGATGGCCTCGGCCTCGCAGAACTTCGGCGAGCTGTTCGACATGCGCATCGTCCAGCCGGCGCACCTGCACGCGATCATCGAGCAGGCCCGCGAACTGCTGGTGCTGCGCAACCTGCGCGAGATCCAGGAAACCGCGCGCGCGCGCCGCGAAGCCGATGCCTCGCGGGAGCGCATCCGCGACCTGACCGAGCAGACCCGCCGCGATCCGCTGACCGGCGTGTACAACCGCATGCAGCTGGAGGAGGCGCTGGAGCACGAGTTCGCCGCCGCGACCGCCGCCGGCCACCCGCTGTCGATCGCCTTCGTCGACCTGGACGGCTTCAAGCTGATCAACGACCGCCATGGCCACCTGGTCGGCGACCAGGTCCTGCGCCAGTTCGCCCAGACCCTGCAGCGGATGCTGCGCGCCACCGACCTGGTCGCCCGCTACGGCGGCGAGGAGTTCCTGGTGGTGCTGGCCGACTCCAGCGAGGCGGCCGCGACCCAGGTACTGCAGCGCATCCTCGAGGAAACCGCGCGCGCCCCGATGGCGGTGGTCGACGGCCACCCGCTGTACGTGACCTTCTCCGCCGGCGTGGCCACGCGCGAAGCCGGCGACAGCCAGTTCGCGAACCCACGCGCACTGCTGCAGGCCGCCGACCAGGCCCTGTACCTGGCCAAGCGCCGCGGCCGCAACCAGGTCGGCCAGCACGGGCACTGAAAAACGGCGGGGCGAAAAAGCGCGGGCGCGGGCCGCGGGGATTCCGCTAGAATCTCCGCGTTTGCCCACCCCTACCCCCCCGAGGCCCCCCATGTCCGATCTCGTCCATCGCCGCGTCCTGCTGAAACTCTCGGGAGAAGCGCTGATGGGGTCGGAGGACTATGGCATTGATCCGGCCATGATCCGGCGCATCGCCGGCGAGGTCCTGGAGGCCCGCGAGGCCGGCGCCGAGATCGCCCTGGTGATCGGCGGCGGCAACATCTTCCGCGGCGCGGGCCTGGCCGCGGGGGGCATGGACCGGGTGACCGGCGACCAGATGGGCATGCTGGCCACGGTGATCAACGCCCTGGCGATGCAGGACGCGCTGGAGAAGCTCGGCGGCAAGGTCCGGGTGATGAGCGCGATCAAGATCAACGACGTGTGCGAGGACTACATCCGCCGCCGCGCCGTCCGCCACCTGGAGAAGGGCCGGATCGCGATCTTCGCCGCCGGCACCGGCAACCCCTTCTTCACCACCGACTCGGCCGCCGCCCTGCGCGCGATCGAGATCAACGCCGACCTGCTGCTCAAGGCCACCAAGGTCGACGGCGTCTACGACAAGGACCCGAAGAAGTTCCCCGACGCGGTGCGCTTCGAGGAACTGGACCACAACGAGGTCATCGCCCGCGACCTGCAGGTGATGGACACGGCCGCCTTCGCCCTGTGCCGCGACCACGGCATCCCGCTGCGGGTCTACGACCTGTCGGTGCCGGGCAACCTGATGGCGATCCTGCGCGGCCAGCCGATCGGGACCCTGGTCCGCGCCCGCCGCTGAGCCCGGCGCGCCATCCCGCAAGCCCTCCCGGGGCCGCGCTCGCGCGGCCCTTTTCGTGCCGCCCGTCCGGCGCGGTGCCGCTGCCGGGGCCTGGCGCGGCATTACCCGTATAATCGGCCGATTCGGCTACACCAGGAAACACGGCGATGATCAACGAAATCAAGCAAGACGCGCAGGCCCGCATGGCCAAGAGCATCGAGGCCCTGCGCCACAACCTCGTCAAGGTCCGCACCGGGCGCGCCTCGACCGGCCTGGTCGACAGCATCCGCGTCAGCGCGTACGGCAGCGAGGTCCCGCTCTCGCAGGTCGCCGCCGTCTCCGTGTCCGATGCCCGCTCGCTGGTGATCACCCCCTGGGACAAGAGCATGGTCGGCCCGATCGAGAAGGCCATCCTGGGCTCGGACCTGGGCCTGACCCCGAACACCGCCGGCACCACCATCCGCCTCAACCTGCCCGCCCTGACCGAGGAGCGCCGCCGTGAGCTGGCCAAGGTCGTGGCCGGCGAAGGCGAGGACGCCAAGGTCGCGATCCGCAACATCCGCCGCGACGCCAACCAGCAGGTCAAGGACCTGCTGAAGGAAAAGCAGATCACCGAGGACGACGTGCGCCGCGCCGAGGACGAGATCCAGAAGATCACCGACAAGGCGATCAAGGACGTCGACGAGGTGGTCAAGGCGAAGGAACAGGAACTGATGGCGGTCTGAGCGGTCTGCCATCCGCATGACCGCCATGTCAGCCCCAGCGAGCCCGACGGTTCCCCGCCACCTGGCCATCATCATGGATGGCAACGGGCGCTGGGCCCAGCGCCGTCGCCGCCCGCGCGTCGTCGGCCACCGGGCCGGCGCGCGCGCGGCCGAGCGCACCATCGACTTCTGCCTCGAGCGCGGCATCGGCGTGCTGACCCTGTTCGCCTTCTCCAGCGAGAACTGGGGCCGGCCGGAGGAGGAAGTCAGCGCGCTGATGAAGCTGTTCCTCGGCGCGCTGGAGCGCGAGGTGGGCGCCCTCGACACCCGCGGCGTGCGCCTGCGCTTCATCGGCGACCGCTCGCGCTTCACCCCGGCGATCCGCGAGCGCATGGCCACGGCCGAGGCCCAGACCGCCGGCAACGGGCGGCTCGAGCTGGCCGTCGCCGCCAGCTATGGCGGTCGCCAGGACATCGCCATGGCCGCCCGCGCCCTGGCCCGCGAAGGGGCCGCCGGGCGCCCTGACCCCGAACAGATTGACGAGGCCGCCATGGGCGCCCACGTCGCCCTCGCCGACCTGCCTCCACCCGACCTGTTCATCCGCACTGGCGGCGACCACCGGGTCAGCAACTTCCTGCTGTGGCAGCTGGCCTACACCGAGCTCTGGTTCACCGACACGCTGTGGCCGGACGTGGACGCCGAGGTGCTGCAGCGCGCCCTCGACGACTTCGGCCGGCGCGAGCGCCGTTTCGGCCTGACCAGCGCGCAGATCGCGGAGACCTCCGCATGACCCGAACCCGAGTACTCGCCGCCCTGGTGATGGCCCCGACGGCCATCGCCGCCATCCTGCTGCTGCCCACGCCATGGCTGGCGGCAGTGGCGGCCCTGATCATGCTCGCCGGCCTGTGGGAATGGCTGAAGCTGGCCGGGGTCGACGACAGCCTGCCGCGCACCGTGCTGGTCGGCCTGAACCTGCTGCTGATGGTCCTGCTGGTCTGGGCCTCGCGCGGCGAGGGCGGATTCTCCCCCGCCCTGTTCCAGCTGGTGACCCTCGCCGGCGCCGCTGGCTGGGTGCTGTCCCTGCTGTGGCTGTGGCGCCCCGGCTTCAGCGCCGCCGACCGTCCGGCCACCCGCGCCTTCAAGCTCGCCGCCGGCACCTTGGCGGTAGTACCCGCCTGGTGCGCCCTGTGCCTGGTGCACTCGGACGGCTTCACCGCCCTGGGCGAGGCCGCCGAGCCGATAGCCCACCGCTGGCTGCTGGCGGCCCTGGCCCTGGTCTGGGCCGCGGACACCGGCGCCTACTTCGCCGGCCGCCACCTCGGCCGGCACAAGCTCGCCCCGACCATCAGCCCGAACAAGACCATCGAGGGCGCCGCCGGCGGCGTGGTCGCCGGCATCGCCGCCGCCCTGGGCTTCGGCTGGCTGGCGGGCGCCGGCCTCCCGCAGTGGCCCGCCCTGGCGCTCGTCGCCCTGGTCGCGACCCTGTTCTCCATCGCCGGCGATCTGATCGAGAGCCTGCTCAAGCGCCAGGCCGGGGTGAAGGATTCCGGCGACCTGATCCCGGGCCACGGCGGCGTCCTGGACCGCATCGACGGCGTGCTTGCCGCCTTGCCGGTCTTCGCCATCGGCAAGGAAATCGCCGGGTTCTGAGCGAGACTTCCCCATGCATTCCCCCGCCGACATCCGCAGGGTCGCCGTCCTCGGAGCCACCGGCTCCATCGGGACCTCGGCCCTCGATGTCATCGCCCGCCACCCGCAGCGCATGCACGCCACCGTGCTGGCCGCCGGCGGCCGGGTCGACGCCCTGGTCCAGCTGTGCGTCCGGCACCGGCCCGAGCACGCCGTGATCGCCGACCCGGCCCGGTACGCGCGCCTGCGCGACGGACTGCGCGAGGCCGGCCTGCCCACCCTCGCCCACGCCGGTGGCGAGGCCCTGGAGGCCCTGGCCGCAGGGCCTGACTGCGACACCGTGGTCGCCGCCATCGTCGGCGCCGCAGGCCTCGGTTCGACCCTGGCGGCGGCCCGCGCCGGCAAGCGCCTGCTGCTGGCCAACAAGGAATCGCTGGTGCTGGCCGGCGAACTGGTGATGGCCGCCGTGCGCGACGCCGGGGCCGAGATCGTGCCGATCGACAGCGAACACAGCGCGGTCTTCCAGTGCCTGCGCTCCTGCCGCGGCGAAGGCGTGCGCCGGATCGTGCTGACCGCCTCCGGCGGTCCATTCCGCGGCCGCAGCCAGGCCTCGCTGGCCGATGTCACCCCGGCCCAGGCCGTGGCCCACCCCAAGTGGTCGATGGGCCCGAAGATCTCGGTCGACTCGGCCACGCTGATGAACAAGGGCCTGGAGGTGATCGAGGCCCACCACCTGTTCGGCCTGCCCGGCTCGCGGATCGACGTGCTGGTGCACCCGCAGAGCCTGGTCCATGCGCTGGTCGAGTACGTGGACGGCTCCACCCTGGCCCAGCTGGGCCTGCCCGACATGCGTACCGCCCTGGCGGTGGGCCTGGGCTGGCCGGAGCGGATCGAATCGGGCGTGTCGGGCCTGGACCTGCTGGCCCAGGGCCGGCTGGAGTTCGAGGCCCCGGACACCGACGCCTTCCCCTGCCTGGGCCTGGCCCGGGGAGCGATGGAAGCCGGCGGCACCGCCCCGGCGGTGCTCAACGCGGCCAACGAGGAGGCGGTTTCAGCCTTTCTTCAGGGGCGCGTGGGTTTCCTAGCCATTCCCGCACTGGTCGAGGACGCCCTCGCCGCACTGCCAGCCGCGCCCGCCAGTTCCCTGGACGCGCTGCTGCAGGCCGACGCGGACGCACGCCGAGTGACCCGCCAGATGATCGACCACCGTTCCCACGGCGGTGCCCGCAACAACCCGCTCCCGGATGCCCGCCCTGGGTGACTTCGTCGGCTCCGTCTGGTGGCTGGTCGTCAGCCTCGGCCTGCTGGTGACGTTCCACGAGTTCGGCCACTACTGGGTGGCCCGCCGCTGCGGGGTCGACGTGCTGCGCTTCTCGGTCGGCTTCGGCCGCCCGCTGTGGTCGCGCCGCAACCGCGCCGGCACCGAATTCGCCATCGCCGCCATCCCGCTGGGCGGCTACGTGAAGATGCTGGACGAGCGCGAGGGCGAGGTGCCGGTCACCCGCCAGGCCCATGCGTTCAACCGCCAGGGCGTATGGCGCCGGATCGCGATCGTGGCCGCCGGTCCGGCCGCCAACCTGCTGCTGTGCGTGGCCCTGCTGTGGGTGATGTTCATGGTCGGCCGCCAGGACTACGCCCCGGTGCTGGGCCGGGTCGAAGGCGTGGCCGCCTCGGCCGGGCTGCAGCGCGGCGACCGCCTGGTCGCGGTGGACGGCCGCCGGGTCGCGACCTGGACCGATGCCTCCCTGGCCCTGGCCGCCCCGGCCCTGGACCGTCGCGACATCGAGGTCGTGGTCGAGGATGCATCGGGCCAGGCCTCCACCCGTACCCTGCGCCTGTCGCAGCTGCCGGAGCAGGTGGACGAGCGCCGGCTCGCCGAACACGCCGGCCTGGTCTGGCATTTCATGCTGGCGCCGGCGCGCGTCGACCAGGTGCGCGCGGACGGCGCGGCGGCCGGAAGGCTGCAGCCGGGCGACGTGATCCTGGCCGTGGACGGCCAGGCGGTGGTCTCGGCGGACGAGGTCGCGCCGCTGGTGCGCAAGCTGGGCGAACGCGGCGGCGCCGGCATGGTCGAGGTCGACCGCATGGGCGAGCGCCTGGCGATCGAGCTGGAGCCGCGCCGGAGCACCGATCCGGCGCGCGAGGGCGCCTGGGAGCTGGGCATCGTCATGGCCCCGCCGCAGGCCCCGGCCTACGACGCGGTGCAGCGTTTCGGCCCGCTGGCCGCCATCCCCGCCGCGCTGCGCGAGACCGGGCGACTGGCCTCCGATTCGCTGGGGATGATGCGGCGCATGGTCACCGGCGAGGCCTCGGTGAAGAACCTGTCCGGCCCGGTCACCATCGCCCGCGCCGCCAACGCCTCGGCCAAGCGCGGGGCCGACTGGTTCCTGTACTTCCTCGCGCTGCTGTCGCTGAGCCTGGCGATCATCAACCTGCTGCCCATCCCGATCTTGGACGGCGGTCACCTCCTGTATTATTCGATCGAGTTGATCAAGGGCAGTCCGTTGAGCGAGCGGGCGATGGCCGCCGGCCAGTACGTCGGCCTGGCGTTGCTGGCCGGCCTGATGGGCCTGGCCTTCTACAACGACCTGCTGGGCCTGCTCCCGCGATGACCCCGATGACTCCCGGCGTACGGCGCCGGTGACACCTTGCCCCCGATTACCGCTTTCCACCGGATGTGACATGACGCGATTCCCTGTTCGCCGCCTGCTCGCCCTCGCCCTCGCCTCGTCCCTGAGCCTGTCGGCAATGGCGCAGACGGCCGAGCCGTTCACCGTCGCGGACATCCGCATCGACGGGCTGCAGCGCATCGCCGCCGGCACGGTCTTCACCTACCTGCCGGTCGAACGCGGCGAGGTCCTGGACCCGGCCAAGGCCGGCGAGACCGTGCGTGCCCTGTACCGCACCGGCTTCTTCGAGGACGTGCGCCTGGACCGCCAGGGCGACATCCTGGTGGTGACCGTGACCGAGCGCCCGGCGATCAACCGGCTGACGCTCAACGGCAACAAGGACATCAAGAGCGAGGACCTGCTGCGCGGCCTGGAGGACATCGGCCTGGCCGAGGGCGAGACCTTCGACCGCCTGGCCCTGGACCGCGTGACCCAGGAGCTGACCCGCCAGTACAACAACCGCGGCAAGTACAACGTCCAGATCACGCCCACGGTCAACAAGCTGGACCGCAACCGCGTGGACGTGACCATCGACATCAAGGAAGGCAAGGCGGCCAAGATCCGCCACGTCAACCTGGTGGGCGCGGACTCGTTCGACGACGAGCTGATCCTGGACAGCTGGGAGTCCAAGGAAAGCTCGTGGCTGTCGTGGTACCGCCGCGACGACCAGTACTCCAAGGAAAAGCTCTCCGGCGACATGGAGAAGCTCAACTCCTGGTACCTGGACCGCGGCTACGTCGACTTCAGCATCGACTCCACCCAGGTGTCGATCAGCCCCGACAAGCGCGACATGTACCTGAGCACCTCGATCACCGAGGGCGAGGTCTACAAGATCTCCGAGGTCCGCGTCACCGGCGACACCATCCTGCCGCAGGACGTGGTCGAGCGCATGGTGATCCCGAAGCCCGGCGACACCTTCTCGCGGGCGCTGCTGGAAATCAGCTCCGACGCCATCACCAACACCCTCAGCAACATCGGCTACGCCTTCGCCCGGGTCAACCCGATCCCGACGCCGAACCGCGCCGACCGCACCGTCGCGATCAACATGCAGGTCATTCCCGGCCCGCGCGTGAACGTGCGCCGCATCGTGTTCAAGGGCAACTCGCGCACCTCCGACGAGGTCCTGCGCCGCGAGATGCGCCAGTTCGAGAACGCCTGGTACTCGCAGGCCGCGATCGACCGCTCCACCGTGCGCCTGCGCCGCCTGGGCTACTTCGAGACCGTCGAGGTCGAGACCCCGCAGGTGCCCGGCAGCGGGGACCAGGTCGACGTGGTGTTCAACGTCAAGGAGACCACCTCCGGCAGCTTCGTGTTCGGCCTCGGCTACTCGCAGCTGGCCGGCATGACCGCGTCGGTGCAGCTGTCGCAGAGCAACTTCCTCGGCGGCGGCAACCGCGTGTCGGTGGAGGCGCAGCGCAGCGACTACCTGCAGCGTTACGCGTTCTCCTACGTCAATCCGTTCTTCACCGACGAGGGCATGTCGCTCGGCTACAACCTGTGGTGGCGCGAGCTGGACTACTCGGACTTCAACACCGCCCAGTACAACAGCACCAACGCTGCGCTGCAGACCGTGCTGGGCCTGCCGATCACCGAGCACAGCTCCGTCTCGCTGCTGTTCGGCATCGACAGCAACCAGATCCAGGCCTGGCCGGGTTACACCCCGCAGTCGATCGTCGACTACCTGGACGCCGTCGGCCAGCGCACCTTCCACGCCTGGCGCACCGAACTGGGCTGGGCGCGCGACACCCGCAACGACTTCTTCATGCCCACCCGAGGCACGTACCAGCGCATCGGCCTGGAGACCACCCTCCCGGGTTCGACCGCCGAGTACTACAAGATCAACTACGAGTTCTCCAAGTACTGGATGCTGAGCCCGTCGTTCGTGCTCCGCACCGGCCTGGACCTCGGCTACGGCGACAGCTACGGCAGCGAGACCACCCGCGACCTGTGCGTCCCGGTCGATGGCGTCACCGCCGACCCCTGCACCCCCGGCGCACCGGGCTACCAGAGGACGGTAAGCGCCTCGGGCCTGCCGTTCTTCGAGAACTTCTACGCCGGCGGCACCCGTTCGGTGCGCGGCTTCCGCGACAACACCCTGGGTCCGCGCTCGGAGATCGTCGCCGGCTACCGCCGCGGCCAGGCGCTGGGCGGCTCGCTGAAGACCGTGGGCCAGGTCGAGCTGGTGTTCCCGAGGTTGTTCGACAGCAATGCCGCGCGCGTCTCGGCCTTCGTCGACTTCGGCAACGTCTACAACGGCATCGACGACTTCGACAGCGGCGAGCTGCGTGCCTCTGCCGGCGTGGCCCTGCTGTGGCGCGCGCCGGTCGGCCCGATCTCGATCAGCTACGCGCTCCCGTTCCGCAAGCAGGACGGCGACGAACTGGAGCGGCTGCAGTTCACCTTCGGCGGCGGATTCTGACCGCCACCGCCAGGTGGACATGCACGAAGGGCGCCTCGCGGCGCCCTTCGTGTATCCGGCCCCTGCTGGCAGGCTCCGGCGCCGCGGCCGCGTACCGGGCGTAGCCCGGACAAGGCCGCAGGCCGCATCCGGGACGACACGCCTGCGGGCCCCCATGCCCCCTGCCGGATCGCAGCCCCACGTTGCACGTTCCTCCCCCGGAAGCGCTTCGCTTGTCCGGGCTACGGATGGCGGAACGTCCCGCGGCCTCCTCGATCCGGCCCGGCGTAGCCCGGATAAGGCCGCAGGCCGCATCCGGGATGACACGCCTGCCGAGCCCCACGCACCCTGCCGGATCGCATTCCCGCGTGGCGCGTCGCTCCCCCGGATACGCTTCGCTTGTTCCGTGTTACGCGGGCACCGGCCCGCCCTCCCCGGCCGCCAGCGGACGCGCGGCGGCATCCTCGATCCGACCCAGCTGGTCCAGCACCGAGGTCGCGTAGCACCCGGCCGGCAGCGCGAACGCCAGTTCCAGCACGTCGTCGTCCGGCCAGCGCCAGGCAGGGTCCTGCGGCCGCAGGCGCAGGGCACGCCGCTCCTGCTCCAGGCCGGCCCGCTCCAGGCCTTCGCGCAGCTTCAACGCAGTCGGGTCGGCGATCGCCGCCAGCTCCAGCGCCTGGCAGGCGCCCTCGCTGCGCAGGCTGCCGCGGCCCCACAGCGGGCCGCTGGGATGGATGTCGAAGCGGGCCAGGCGCGCGGCGATCTCCTCGCCCATCGGCTCCGGTCCGAACACGCTGCGGCTGCCCTCCAGCGCCCAGCCCTCGGCGTCCAGGCCGCGATCCCAGCTGCCATCGGCCACGCGCGCCGCCAGCACCTGGTTGAACAGCGCCGAGCGCGCCGCCGACAGCAGCATCGAGCGCTGCTCGCGCCCCACCCGCTTGCCGGCGAACATCGCCAGAGCCTTGGCGATGTTGCCGCCACCATGGCCGAAGCGCTGTTCGCCGAAGGCGTTGGGCACGCCACGGGCGGCGATCTGCCGCAGCCGTTCCTCGATCGCCTCGCGGTCGCCTTCCACGCCGCGCAGCACCAGCACGAAGCGGTTGCCCGCCAGCGCACCGCGCGGCAGCTTGCGCTTGTGGCGCGCCTGGGCGAGCACGCGCAGGCCGTCGCGCTCCAGGGTCTCCAGCGGCGGAGGCTCGCACCCGGGCAGCTGCACGCTGAAACGCTGGACCGTCACCGCATGGCGGTCCTTGAGGCCCGCGTAGCCGACCGCGACCTCCGGGACGCCGGCCCAGCGCGCAATTTCGCCGGCGACGAAGCCGGTGTTCATGCCGCGCTTCTCGATGGTCAGCAGCAGGTGCTCGCCGTCGCCGCTGGCCTCGAAGCCGTCCAGCTCCTCGACTCGGAAGTCCTCCGGGACGCTGCGGATACGCGCCGACAGCACCGGCGCGCCGAAAGCCTGCATGTCGCCGCTCACGCGCGCACCAGCAGGGCCACGGCCTGGGCGGCGATGCCCTCTCCGCGGCCGGTGAAGCCCAGCTTCTCGCTGGTGGTGGCCTTGACGCTGACCGCGCCAAGGTCCACGCCGCAGGTCTCGGCGATGCGCTGGCGCATCAGCGCCGCGTGCGGGCCGACCTTGGGCCGCTCGCAGACGATGGTGATGTCGGCATTGCCCAGCTTCCAGCCGCACTCGCCGACCAGGCCCACGCAGTGGCGCAGCAGGCCGAGGCTGTCGGCGCCGCGCCAGCGTTCGTCGCTGGGCGGGAAATGCACGCCGATGTCGCCCAGCGCCAGCGCGCCCAGCAGCGCGTCGCACAGGGCGTGCAGGGCCACGTCGCCGTCGCTGTGCGCGACCACGCCTCGGTCGTGCGGCACGCGCACGCCGCCGAGCATGATGTGGTCGCCCTCGCCGAACACGTGGACGTCGTAACCCTGGCCGATGCGGAAGGGAGGGGTGTCGATTGCCATGTCGCAGGTTTTCAGGTGGTTGCCGGATATGCCGGCATGTCGGCCGCTATTGTGCCTCGCCCTGCCCTGTCCCGCCCGTCGCGGGAGCTGGCATGAGCCGGCCCTTCCGGAGTGGAGGGAAGGCCATCCCGGCCGGACAGGGCTCCGACCGAACGCACCAGCAGGTTATGCGCCGCGTGCGGCAACGCGGCGGCGGCCAGGGCGTGCCGGAACGAACGCTGCCGCCATGTCATCCAGCAACAGGCGAAGACGAAGACGAGGAACGGGAACCCGGTGCCGAAGAACCGGGCCGGAGCGAACAGGCCGTGCAGCATGCCCCAGGCGATACCCGCCACGAGTGCGCTGCCGGAATGCTCCAGCGCTGCGGCATGAGCCAGAGCGTGCCCGCCCAACAGCAGGGATTCCCCCACCGGCGCGACCACCCCCACTCCGGGGAAAACCCGCCAGCCGGATCCCACGCCCACGTTTCCCAGCTCATCCGGTGTCACGCCCGAAGGCACCAGCACCCCGAGGGCCAGGAACTGCTGGCCAGCGCCCCGGCAAGCAGTGATCGCTGGAACAGGCGATGGCCGGGCAGGCCGGCGGCGCGTCATGCAAATGGAGCCACGCTTTCCGCACCGCGACCTTCCTGTCGCGCGGCGAGGTTCAGCGCCGCAAAAGCTCGAATTCGAACCGCGCCAGGTCGGCCGGCGTGGTGACCTTGAAGTTGTCCTCGCGGCCTTCCACCAGCAGCGGGCGCAGGCCCTGGCGCTCGAAGGCCATGGCCTCGTCGGTGACTTCCACGCCCTCGGCCGCGGCCGCCTCCAGCGCGCGGGTCAGCTGCAGGCGGCGGAACAGCTGCGGGGTCAGCGCGCGCCAGAGGCGCTCGCGCGGCTCGGTGCGGTCGATGCCGCCGTCGTCGCCGGCGCGCTTGAGGGTGTCGCGCACCGGCGCGGCCAGGATCGCGCCCACCGGATCGGCACGGCCGCGCTCCAGCAGCCGGTCCAGGTCGTCCAGCGCCAGGTTGGGCCGGGCGGCGTCGTGGACCAGGACGAAATCGTCGGGCCGCACGGATTCGGGCAGCGCCTGCAGCGCGGCCAGCACCGAGGCGGCGCGGCTGTCGCCGCCGGTGCAGGCCAGCAGCGGCTTGCCGCGGTACTCGTGCCAGCCGGGCCAGCGCGGATCATCGCCGGACAGGGCCAGCACCACTCCGGCCACGGCTGGGTGCGCCAGCAGGGCATCCAGCGTGTGCACCAGCAGCGGCTTGCCGCCCACTTCCAGGTACTGCTTGGGGACCTCGCCGCCGAAACGGGTGCCACGTCCCGCCGCCGGGACCACGGCCCAGATGCTGCCCATCAATCCTCCTCCGGCGGCTGGACCGGCCGGGGCAGCGTGCGCTGCGGCTGGTCCTCGACCACCCGGTAGAACACCTCGCCCGGCTTGATCATGCCCAGCTCGCTGCGCGCACGTTCCTCCACCGCGGCCACGCCCTCCTTGAGGTCGCGCACTTCCGCGGCCAGCGCGGCATTGCGTTCCTCCAGGCCGGCGTTCTCGCGGCGCTGGGCTTCGACCTGCGCCGCGAGTGCGGTGACCTCGCCCGCGTTGCCGATGCCGAACCAGAGCCTGTACTGCAGCCATCCCAGCAGGATGAGCAGGCCCAGGAGCACCCAGCGCAGCACGGGCGATCCTCGCTCAGCGCTTCAGCGAGACAAAGGCGTCGCGGCCGGCGTAGCGGGCCGAGCCGCCCAGCGCTTCCTCGATGCGCAGCAGCTGGTTGTACTTGGCCACCCGGTCGCTGCGGCACAGCGAGCCGGTCTTGATCTGGGTCGCGGTGGTGGCCACGGCGATGTCCGAGATCGTGGTGTCCTCGGTCTCGCCGGAGCGGTGCGACACGATCGAGGCGTAGTTGGCCTTGTGCGCCATGGCGATGGCGTCCAGGGTCTCGCTGAGCGTGCCGATCTGGTTGACTTTGATCAGGATCGCGTTGGCGGTACCCGAGTCGATGCCCTGCTTGAGGATCTTCGGGTTGGTCACGAACAGGTCGTCGCCGACCAGCTGCACCTTGCTGCCGACGCGCTCGGTCAGCAG
This sequence comes from Pseudoxanthomonas suwonensis, assembly GCF_010093235.1. Taxonomy (GTDB): domain Bacteria; phylum Pseudomonadota; class Gammaproteobacteria; order Xanthomonadales; family Xanthomonadaceae; genus Pseudoxanthomonas; species Pseudoxanthomonas suwonensis. Next base: position 71,112 of record NZ_PDWP01000013.1, read on the forward strand.
CTTCCAGCCGGCCCAGTCGTCCTCGGCCAGGCCGTCCTCGATGGTGATGATCGGGTACTGCGCGACCCAGTCGGCCAGGAAGTCGACGAACTGCTCGGAGGACAGGCGCTTGTTCTCGCCCACCAGATGGTACTTGCCGTTGTCGTAGAACTCGCTGGAAGCCACGTCCAGGCCCAGCAGCACGTCCTCGCCGGCCTTGTAGCCGGCCTTGCCGATCGCCTCGAGGATGGTGTCCAGGGCCTCGACGTTGCTGCGGAAGTCCGGGGCGAAGCCGCCCTCGTCGCCGACCGCGGTGCTCAGGCCGTGGCCCTTCAGCACCGCCTTCAGCGAATGGAAGATCTCGGTGCCGGCGCGCAGGGCCTCGGAGAAGGAGGCGGCGCCGACCGGCAGGATCATGAACTCCTGGAAGTCGACGTTGTTGTCGGCGTGCGCACCGCCGTTGATGATGTTCATCATCGGCACCGGCCGCGACACGTTCGCCTCGGTGATGGTGGAGATGTACTGCCACAGCGGCTGCTTCTTCGAGGCGGCCACGGCGTGGGCGGCCGCCAGCGAAACGCCCAGCAGCGCGTTGGCGCCCAGGCGGCCCTTGTTCTCGGTGCCGTCCAGGTCGATCAGTCGGCGGTCCAGGCCCTGCTGGTCGGCGGCGTCGAAGCCGGCCAGGGCCTCGGCGATGGCGCCGTTGACGTTGGACACCGCGTTCTTCACGCCCTTGCCCAGGTAGCGGGTCTTGTCGCCGTCGCGCAGCTCCACCGCTTCCTTGGTGCCGGTGGAGGCGCCGGACGGAACCGCGGCGCGGCCGAAGGAACCATCGGCCAGGGTGACCTCGGCCTCCAGGGTGGGGTTGCCGCGGCTGTCGAGGATCTCGCGTGCGTGGATCTTGGCGATGCTGGTCATGGAGATGGCAAGCGTCCGGTGGGTGGAGTCGCCAGGAAGTTTAACGGAGCCCGGACCGTCTTGGCGGCTTTTCCCCCGCAGTTTCCGTCACTTGCACCCGGCGCTTCGTTGCCCCGGAAACGGCTGGCGGCCACGCGACCGCGGACCGGCCGCGATTGCCGGAAAGAAGACGGGCGCCCTTTCCGGGGCGCCCGTCGGTCGTCATCCGCGGGCCGGCAGGCGCCGGCCCCGGGCCTCAGAGCGTCTGCTCGATGAAGCCGTTCTTCTTGGTGATCGAATCCAGCGCCAGCAGGGTTTCCAGCAGCGCCTCCATCTTGCCCAGCGGCCAGGCATTGGGCCCGTCGGACAGGGCCTTGGACGGATCCGGGTGGGTCTCGGCGAACAGGCCGGCCACGCCCACGGCCACGGCGGCGCGCGCCAGCACCGGCACGAACTCGCGCTGGCCGCCGGAGCTGGTGCCCTGGCCGCCTGGCAGCTGCACCGAGTGGGTGGCGTCGAACACCACCGGGCAGCCGGTCTCGCGCATCACGCTCAGCGAGCGCATGTCACTGACCAGGTTGTTGTAGCCGAAGCTGGCGCCGCGTTCGCAGACCAGGATCTGGTCGTTGCCGGTCGACCTGGCCTTCTCCACCACCGGCTTCATGTCCCACGGCGACAGGAACTGGCCCTTCTTGATGTTCACCGGCTTGCCGGCCGAGCAGACCTTCCTGATGAAGTCGGTCTGGCGCACCAGGAAGGCCGGGGTCTGCAGCACGTCGACCACCGAGGCGACCTCGTCCATCGGGGTGTACTCGTGCACGTCGGTCAGCACCGGGACGCCGATCTGCTTCTTCACCTCGGCCAGGACCTTCAGGCCCTCCTCCATGCCCGGGCCGCGGAAGCTCGTGCCGGAGGTGCGGTTGGCCTTGTCGAAGCTGGACTTGAAGATGAAGTTCATCCCCAGCTTGCCGGTGATCTCCTTGAGCTGGCCGGCCACGTCCAGCTGCAGCTGCATCGATTCGATGACGCAGGGGCCGGCGATCAGGAACAGCGGCTGGTCCAGGCCGACTTCGAATCCACACAGTTTCATCGCTTCATTCCTCTCTGGGGCCGCGGGCGCCGCGCGGGCGCAGGTCATCGCGACTGGATCTTGCAGTGGACCACGGTTGCCGCGAAGGCCGCGGCAACCGTCCCGCGGGCATCAGGCCCGCGCTTCCTTCAGCAGCTTGCCGCCGGCCTTCTTCTCGCGCGCGGCGCGGATGAAGCCGACGAACAGCGGATGTCCCTCGCGCGGCGTGGACAGGAACTCCGGGTGCGCCTGGCAGGCCAGGAACCACGGATGCTCGTCGCGCGGCAGCTCGATGACCTCGACCAGGGTGTCGTCCATCGACTTGCCCGCGATCACCAGGCCCGCGTCCTCCAGCTGGGTGCGGTAGCGGTTGTTGAACTCGTAGCGGTGGCGGTGGCGCTCGGCGACCACGTCCTTGCCGTACAGCTCGCGCGCCAGGGTGCCCGGCTTGAGCCGCTGCTCCTGCAGGCCCAGGCGCATGGTGCCGCCCAGGTCGGACTTCTCGTCGCGCTTCTCGACCTCGCCGGTGCTGGTGCGCCACTCGGTGATCAGGCCGATGACCGGGTGCGGGCACTGCTTGTCGTTCTCGGTGCTGTTGGCGCCTTCCAGGCCGGCGCGATGGCGGGCGAAGTCGACCACCGCCGCCTGCATGCCGTAGCAGATGCCGAAATACGGGATGCCATGCTCGCGGGCGTACCTGGACGTCAGGACCTTGCCCTCGAAGCCGCGGTCGCCGAAGCCGCCCGGCACCAGGATGCCGTCGACGTCGCCCAGCAGCTGCTCGGCCGGGGTGCTCTCCACGTCCTGCGACTCCAGCCACTTCAGGTTGACCCGGGTGCGCTGGCGCAGGCCGCCGTGCTTGAGCGCCTCGCCGACCGACTTGTACGCGTCCTTGTGGTCCACGTACTTGCCGACCACGGCGATGGTGACCTCGTCGACCGGGTTGACCGTGGCATCGACCGCGGCCTCCCACTCGTGCAGGTCGGCCGGGCGCGGCGGCTGCAGGCGCAGGCGGTCGACCACCAGCGCGTCCAGGCCCTGGGCGTGCAGCTCGATCGGCAGCTTGTACAGCACGTCCACGTCCTGCACCGAGATGACGGCACGCTCGGGGACGTTGGTGAACAGCGCGATCTTGCGACGCTCGCCGTCCGGCAGCGGCTGCTCGGAACGGCACAGCAGCACGTCCGGCTGGATGCCGATCGAGCGCAGCTCCTTGACCGAGTGCTGGGTCGGCTTGGTCTTCAGCTCGCCGGCGGCGGCGATCCACGGCACCAGGGTCAGGTGCATGAACAGCGCCTTCTCCGGACCGCGCTCGGCGCGGATCTGGCGGATCGCCTCCAGGAACGGCAGCGACTCGATGTCGCCGACCGTGCCGCCGATCTCGACCAGGGCCACGTCGTAGCCCTCGGTGGCCTCGTCGATGCAGCGGCGGATCTCGTCGGTGATGTGCGGGATCACCTGCACGGTCGCGCCGAGGTAGTCGCCGCGGCGCTCCTTGCGGATCACCGCCTCGTAGATCCGGCCGGTGGTGACCGAATTCTTGCGGCTCAGGCGGGTGCGCACGAAGCGCTCGTAGTGGCCCAGGTCCAGGTCGGTCTCGGCACCGTCGTCGGTGACGTAGACCTCGCCGTGCTGGAACGGGCTCATGGTGCCCGGGTCCACGTTGATGTACGGGTCCAGCTTCATCATCGTGACCTTCAGGCCACGGGTCTCGAGGATGGACGCGAGCGAAGCGGCGGCGATGCCCTTGCCAAGCGAGGACACCACGCCGCCGGTAACGAAAATAAGGGGAGTCATCTGGCGGGGCTCCGGAAAGCCGTAGTTTACCGGCTCGACCGCCCAAGCCCAAGCCGCCGCAGGCCCGGCCACCCGCCGGGCTCGGGCGGAAAAGCCCGCCGGACAAGGGCCGGCGGGCCTGGAACAGGTCCTGAATGGCGCCTCAGCGGCGCTCGCGCTCCTGCTCTTCCTCTTCCTCGCGCTGCGGCCTGGCCTTGTTCCGCGGGTCGTTGCCCGAGCGCGCGGCCTCGCGGCGCTGGGCGCGTTCGTTTGCCTCGGCGCTGTCGCGGGCTTCCTGGGCCTTGTGCTCGGCCAGCGCGCGCTGGCGGTCGGGCGGGGCCTGGCGGTCCTGGGCCAGCACCGGGATGGCGATGGCGACGGCGGCCAGGGCGGCCACGGCACTCCAGATCAGGCGTCGGTTCATGTCAGCTCCTCCGCTGCAGGGTCCTCAGCCGGCGCCCCGGGGGAGGCGGCCGGCGCGGCCTGGGCCGCGTGTCCCTTATACGTCCGCCGGGCCTGCGCCCCCCTGAACAGGGGGCGCGGACACGACCGGGGGTGCAAAAACGGGAGCCAGGCCGCACACTTGCGCGTCATTTTCCGCGTCACCCGAAGGTTCCATGAGCAGCCGCTACAACGCCGCCGACATCGAAGTCCTGTCAGGCCTGGACCCGGTCAAGCGCCGGCCCGGCATGTACACCGACACCTCGCGTCCCAACCACCTGGCGCAGGAGGTGATCGACAACGCGGTGGACGAGGCGCTGGCCGGCCATGCGCGCTCGGTCGAGGTCACCCTGTACCGCGACGGCAGCTGCGAGGTGTCCGACGACGGCCGCGGCATGCCGGTGGACATCCACCCCGAGGAGAAGATCCCGGGCGTGGAACTGATCCTTCCCCGCCTGCACGCGGGCGGCAAGTTCAGCAACAAGAACTACACCTTCTCCGGTGGCCTGCACGGCGTGGGCGTGAGCGTGGTCAACGCCCTGTCCACCCTGGTCGAGGTGCACATCAAGCGCGAGGGCGCCGAGCACCGCATCACCTTCCGCGACGGCAACCGCGCCACCCCGCTGGAAGTGGTCGGCACGGTCGGCAGGAAGAACACCGGTACCCGCGTGCGCTTCTGGCCGGATCCGAAGTACTTCGACAGCCCGAAGATCAACGTCCGCGCCCTGCGCCACCTGCTGCGGGCCAAGGCCGTGCTGTGCCCGGGCCTGACCGTGACCCTGTTCGACGAGGCCTCCGGCGAGCGCGACACCTGGCACTACGAGGACGGCCTGCGCGACTACCTGAAGGGCGAGCTGGCCGGCCGCGAGATGCTGCCGCCGGACCTGTTCAGCGGCTCGCTGAAGAAGGAGACCGAGGTGGTGGACTGGGCCGTGGCCTGGATCCCGGAAGGCGAGCTGGTGCAGGAAAGCTACGTCAACCTGATCCCGACCGCCCAGCACGGCACCCATGTCAACGGCCTGCGTACCGGACTGACCGACGCGCTGCGCGAGTTCTGCGACTTCCGCAACCTGCTGCCGCGCGGCGTCAAGCTGGCGCCGGAGGACGTGTGGGATCGCGTGGCCTTCGTGCTGTCGCTGAAGATGAGCGACCCGCAGTTCAGTGGCCAGACCAAGGAGCGCCTGTCCTCGCGCCAGGCCGCCGGCTTCATCGAAGGCGCCGCGCACGATGCCTTCAGCCTGTGGCTCAACCAGAACGTGGAGATGGGCGAGAAGATCGCCCAGATCGCGATCGACCGCGCCAGCGCGCGCCTGAAGACCGAGAAGCAGGTGACCCGCAAGAAGGTCACCCAGGGGCCCGCCCTGCCCGGCAAGCTGGCCGACTGCATCAGCCAGGACCTGTCGCGTACCGAGCTGTTCCTGGTGGAGGGCGACTCGGCCGGCGGCAGCGCCAAGCAGGCCCGCGACAAGGACTTCCAGGCCATCCTTCCGCTGCGCGGCAAGATCCTCAACACCTGGGAAGTGGCCTCCGGCAGCGTGTTGGCCTCGCAGGAAGTGCACGACCTGGCCGTGGCCATCGGCTGCGATCCGGGCAAGGACGACCTCACCGGCCTGCGCTACGGCAAGGTCGTGATCCTGGCCGACGCCGACTCCGACGGCCTGCATATCGCCACCCTGCTGTCGGCGCTGTTCCTGCGCCACTTCCCCGCCCTGGTCGCCGCCGGCCACGTGTTCGTGGCCATGCCGCCGCTGTTCCGCGTGGACGTGGGCAAGCAGGTGTTCTACGCCCTGGACGAGGAAGAGAAGCGCCTGCTGCTGGAGAAGATCGCCCGCGAGAAGATCAAGGGCCAGGTCAGCGTGACCCGCTTCAAGGGCCTCGGCGAGATGAACCCGCAGCAGCTGCGCGAGTCCACCATCCACCCCGACACCCGCCGCCTGGTGCAACTGACCGTCGACGACGGCGAGCAGACCCGCGCCCTGATGGACATGCTGCTGGCGAAGAAGCGGGCAAGCGATCGCAAGGCGTGGCTGGAGACGAAGGGCGACCTGGCTTCGCTGGAAGTCTGAAGGGCCGGGATTCGGGATTCGGGATTCGGGATTCGCGGAAACGTAGCCCGGATAAGCGAAGCGCATCCGGGATGTGTACCGGGATGCGACCCGGGCTCCCGACCGGACGACGCGCTGGCTGGGCCGTAGCGACGGCTCACGCGCCGTCGCGCTCCGAGGACGCGGCTACGGCCGCTCCACCAGCTTCCACACCAGTACCGTGCCGTCGCGACGGTCGGGGCGCGTACCCGGCCGGTCGGCGGCATAGGGTTCGCCGCTGCCGGGCAGGTTGCCCAGTCGCGTAGCCCGGATAAGCGAAGCGCATCCGGGGATGTGCACGCGGCTGCAGCCCTCCGGATCTGGCCCTTGCCCCTGGCCGGGCTGCGCCCCTGCCGTGGCCGCGGCTACGGCTCTTCCACCGCCCCCCACGCCAGCACCGTGCCGTCGCGACGGTCGGGCCGCGTACCCGGCCGGTCGGCGGCATACGGTTCACCGCTGCCGGGCAGGATGCCCAGGTAGCGATGGGTCTTCATCGAAAGCAGCATGAACTGGCCTCGCAGCAGGTCCTGCCACATGAACCGGCTGTCCACCGGATGCTCGGGCAGCAGGCGCACGTCGGCGGACAGGCCGATGCCGACCACGGTGAGGAAGCCGCTGCCGTCCATCGCTTCCAGCGCCACCTGGCCATTGCCGCGGTCGTGCACGCGGAAACGCGCGGCCGGCGAGCTCGCCTTCTCGTCGCCGGCGGCCACCGGCTGCACCACGCCCAGCGGATGCACGGTGGCCACGCTGCCGTCCCCCAGGTTCCGCAGCTTCACGACCTTTCCAAGAGGGATATTGCGCGAGCGGTCGGCCAGCGGCTCCGCCAGGTCGAAGCGGTCGAAGTCGGCGTATCCGCCCTCGCGGCCGGCGCCGTTGTAGGCGAACAGCGCGTAGCGGGAGCCCTGGAAGGTTTTGAGCTGGTACGGCAACCGCACCGGTTCGCCGATGTCGTGGAACTGCCGTCCGTCGGTGCTCCAGGAAAACCACGCCAGGTCCTCGTCGTGGTCGCCACGCACGCGCAGGTGCACGCGCGCCTTCGGCAGCGGCACCTCGACCCGGCGATCCCCGGCCTGCGAATACCAGCGCAGCAGGCGCTGGCCATCCTCCTGCACTACGGCCAGCCACGCCGCCGGCATGTTCAGCAGGCCAAGCCCGGCCAGATCACCCGGCTGCAGCCCCGACGCATCCAGCACCACGGTCGCCGTGGCTTCCGGCCCCACCACCCGCTGGGTCAGCGTATTGCGGGCACGCAGGAAGCCTTCGGCCGGCAGCGCATGCAGGCGCAGGTAGCCGCGGCGCTCGCGCAGCGACCACTTGCCGTCCAGCGGCTGGTGGTTCCACTGCCAGACCGGCAGCAGCTGCGCCGCGGAGAAGTCGTCGCCGCGCACATAGGGCGCATGCGGCCGCACGTCGGCGCCGACCTGCGGCCTGGCCCATGTCCGCGGCGAACGCCCGAGGTTGCCCGCCAGGCCGAAGTACGGCCAGCCCTGGGGCCAGGTCACCGGCGACAGGAAGGTGGTCCGGCCGATGGACTTGAGGTCCATCATCGAGAATCCCCACCAGCTGCCGTCCGGCGCCTGGACGATGCCGCCCTGGTGCAGGGGCACCGCGCCCAGCTCGTTGTCGCCGGGCTTGTGCGATGAGAACGCGGCTCCGTCGGCCGGGATCGGCGAGCGCTGGCCTACGCTGTCCTCCCACCAGCCACGCTGGAAACCCATGCTCTCGCTGGCGCTGATCGCCACCGTCTCCCACGGACCGTCGAGGCTGTCGGCGCGTGCGGCCTGCATGCGCCCGACCGGGGCGTAGTTGGCGCTGATGATGTAGTAGCGCCCATCCACCTTGTAGAAATGGTGGCCCTCGCCCATGCCATTGCCGGCCGGGATCAGCACCCGCTCGCTGCCCTCGACCACGCCCGACAGGTCCGGCTTGAGTTCGACCAGCCGCACCTCGTTGTAGTTGAACACCGCCCAGACCCGGCCGTCGTCGTCGAACAGCACCGACAGGTCGTGCAGGTTGCGGTCCATCACCGTATGCTTCCACGGCCCCGCGGGGTCCTCCGCGGTGAACACATGCAGCCCGCGCCCGTTGATGTTGGCGAAGATATGGAAACGGCCGTCGTGGTGGCGCAGCACCGGGGCCCAGATGCCCTGGCCGTACATGTCCTTGCCTTCCTCCAGCCGGTACTCGGGCCCTTCAGGGAACGAAGGCATGGCGTAGGACACGAACTCCCAGTTCACCAGGTCGCGCGAACGCAGCACCGGCAGGCCCGGCACCGCGTGCATGGTGGTGCCGGTCATGTAGAACCAGTCGCCGACCCGGATCATGTCCGGATCGGAGAACTCGTCGTAGAAGATCGGGTTCGTGTAGGTGCCATTGCCGTTGTCGGCGGACCAGGTGGCCGTCGCAGCGAAGGCCGGGGCGCCACCTGCCAGCAGGGGCAGCAGCAGGAGAAGTCGCGCGAACACCATGGGTCACCTCCGGCGCGGCGCGACATCCGCGCCGCCACGCTCAATCCAGCTGCAACACGAATCCACCGGCAGCCGGCAGCTCCAGTTCCAGCGGCCTGCCGGGCGCGAACTCCACCCGCCGCCGGGCGAAGCCCGGCACATCGCCGCCATCGGTGATCAGGAGCCCGCTCTGCACGCCGCCGCCGAGGCTCCCGGCGTCGAGCCTGACCTTGCGCGGCCCCGGCCCGGCATTGATGCCGCCCACGAACCAGTGCCCGCCGCCCTGGCGCGCGAACACCGCGTACTGGCCGGGATAGCCGTCAAGGAAACGGCTTTCGTCCCACACCTCCGGCAAGCCGGCGAGGAAATCGCGCACGTAGCCGGGCACCTGCTCCATGCCCTCGGCGGTCTCGGCGTAATGCTGGATCCCTGAGACGAACAGCACCGACTGCGCCAGTTCGAACGCGGGGCTGGTGCGACGCTGCACGCGGTCGTTGAGCCTGACCATCGCCAGCGGGGTGAAGTCCATCGGATCGAACACGTTGCGCGTGAACGGCAGGGTCGCCGCATGCACTGGTACGCGGTCGGCATTGGCCTGCTCGAAAGTGGCGAACTCGAGCCCGCGCACCGCCTCCATGGTCTGCAGGTGCGGCCAGGTACGCTGCCAGCCGCGCGGCAGGGTCGAGCCGTGGACGTTCATCTGGAAGCCATAGGGCGCCGAGTCGGCCAGCAGGTCCAGGTAGTAAGCGATCATCGAGGAGCCATCGCCGCCGAAGAAATCCACCTTCAGGCCGGCCACGCCCATCGCCTTCAGCTTCCCGAACTCGCGCGCGCGGCTGGCATGGTCCAGCAGCTTGCTGCGCGGGGTCTGCGGCGCCTGGTTCCAGTCGCCGGCCGAGTTGTACCAGACCAGCACCGAGACGCCCTTGCCGCGCGCGTACTCGATGAGTTCGCGCATCTTCGGCTCGCCGATCTGGGTGTCCCATAGCGCATCAACCAGGGTGTAGCGCCAGCCCATGCGCGCGGCGTAGTCGACGAACTGCTTCTGCACCTCGAACACGGTGGATTCGTCGCCCAGCAGCGGCCAGCTCCACGAGGCCTTGCCCGGCACCGACGGCGCGGCCACCACCGGCGGGTCGGCCAGGTCGGTGCCGAGGGTGGAATCGGCCACGGTGGCCAGGTCGCCCACCGCGACGATGCGCCACGGCGATCGCCACGGGAACGTGTCGATCCACGGCAGTGCCGGCCCACCCGGCAGCGCCTCGCGTTCGTCGGGGAAGCCGAGCAGGTACTCACCCCGGGTCGCACCATCGAGCAGCCTGCTGCCGGCATCGCCGCGTCGCAGGCTGCCCTCGCTCAGCAGGATCCAGTCGCCGCCGCTGCGGAACAGCGCCGGAAACACCCAGCCATGGCCCATCGGCGCCGGCGTTCCGACCGGCACGTCCTGCAGGTAGTACTCCTCGTACGAGGGATTGGTGCGACCGAAGCCGGTCTTGGGCTCGGCCAGCGGCTGCAGCCAGGCATGGGTATCCGCCGACAGGCGGAAGGTCGCGGCATCGCGCTTCCAGGTTTCCAGGCCGGGAACGGCGCGCGCCAGCTCGTAGCGGAAGGCGGCCCCATCGTTCGACACCTGCCAGGCCACGGCCAGTTCGTGCCCCTGCCTATCCTTCCAGCGGAACACGCGCCGGTTGGCGCGGTACTGGTTGTGGCGGCGCTTGCCGGACAGCAGCTCATAGTCGTCGACCACCGGCTGCACCGGGTCAACGCCGGCGAGGGCCAGGCCACGCGACAGGTCCGCGCCCTCTCCCACCATGCCCAGCGGCGATGGCGCGATCACCTCGCGCCCCTGGCGCAGCAGGCGCCAGGTGGGACGGCCGGCATCGTCCAGCGCCATCTCCACCCGCAGGTTGCCGTCGGGACTGGCAACCTCGCCCAGCGCCGGCGTCGCCGCCTGCAGCGGCAGCCATGCGCCAAGCAAGGCCAGTGACGCCAGCGCTCGAAACGCACGCATGCGAAGGAACATCTCAACCATGACCGCCTCCACTCGTGGGGCTGCGCCGCGCCAGCAGGCGCTGCAGCAGGCAGAACGCCAGCAGCAGCACGCCGATCGCGATGCGCGTCCACCACGAGCTCAGGGTGCCGTCGAACACGATCAGGGTCTGGATCAGGCCCAGCACCAGCACGCCGAACAGCGTGCCCAGCACGTAGCCGCTGCCGCCGGCCAGCAGCGTGCCGCCAATGACGACCGCGGCGATCGCGTCCAGCTCCAGGCCCATGCCGTGCAGGCTGTAGCCGCTGAGCATGTAGAACGTGTAGACCACGCCGGCCAGTGCCGAGCAGAAGCCGCTCAGCGCGTAGACCTTGATCAGGGTGGCATCCACCGGCAGGCCCATCAGCGCCGCCGACTGCTCGCTGCCGCCAATGGCGTACACCGTGCGCCCGAAGCGGGTCGAGCCGGCGAGGACCACGCCTGCCACGACCACCGCGATCGCCAGCAGCGCCGCCACCGACAACGAGGCGCCTCCACCCAGCGGTACGCGCATGCTCGCCAGCTCCACGTGGAAGGCATGGCTGATGCCGATCGAATCCACGCTCACCAGCGTCGCCGCCCCGCGCGCGAGGAACATGCCGGCGAGCGTGACCACGAACGGCTGCAGGCGGTAGCGTTCGATCAGCACGCCCATCAGTGCGCCGAAGCCGGTGCCGATCGCCAGCACCAGCGGGATCGCCGCCAGCGGGTGCCAGCCGTGCTTCTCCACCAGGCTGGCCAGCAGCACCGTGGTGAACGCCACCACCGCGCCGACCGACAGGTCGATGCCACCGGTGAGGATCACGAAGGTCATGCCGACCGCGACGATCAGCAGGAAGGCGTTGTCGATCAGCAGGTTCAGGAACACCTGCGGCGACAGGAAGCCTTCGTAGAGGATGCCACCGGCCGCGGACATGGCCACGAACAGGGCCAGGGTCACCACCAGGGAGAGAAGTCCCGGGTCGCGCAGGCGGCGCAGCAGGTGGCCGGGGCGCGGCGCGCGCATCGCGACGCTCATGCCCGCGCCTCCCGGCGCGTGAACAGCACCTTCGCCTTGGCCCGGAACTGCGGCGACTGCAACAGCAGGACCGCGGTCACCAGCAGCGCCTTGACCACCAGGTTGACCTGCGGCGGCACGCCGATGGCGTAGATGGTGGTGGTCAGGGTCTGGATGATCAGCGCACCCAGCAGGCTGCCTGCGAGGCTGAAGCGTCCGCCCGACAGCGCGCTGCCGCCCAGGGCCACGGCCAGGATCGCGTCCAGTTCCAGCAGCTGGCCGGCGTTGTTGGCGTCGGCGCTGGCCACGTTGGAGCTGACCAGCAGGCCGGCCAGGCCGGCGGTGAAGCTGCAGAACACATACAGCGACAGGGCAATCGCGCGGGCGCGGATGCCGGCCACATGCGCGGCCGAGGGGTTATGCCCGATGGCGCGCACGAACAGGCCCAGCGCGGTGCGGTCCAGCAGCAGCTTCACCCCGACGAACACCACCGCCAGCACGAACACCGAGAACGGCAGGCCCAGCAGGAAGCCCTTGCCCAGGAACGCGTACGGCGCGTAGTAGATGGTCAGGATCTGGCCGTCGCCAATGAGCTGGGCCACGCCGCGCCCGGCCACCATCAGGATCAGGGTGGCGATGATCGGCTGCATCCCGACCTTCACCACCAGCACGCCGTTCCACAGCCCGCACAGCGCGGCCACCGCCAGCGCCGCGGCGATCGCGCCGAACAGCGGCGCCAGCCCTTCGCTGCCGGCGGCCTGCATCCGCGCGATCGTCCAGGCCGCGACCGTGGCGCTGATCGCCAGCACCGCGCCCACCGAGATGTCCAGGCCGCGCACCGCGATCACCAGGGTCATCCCCAGCGAAACCAGCGCAAGCGGAGCCGCGCGGTTGGCGATGTCGACGAGGTTTCCGTACAGGTGCCCGTCGCGCCACTGCAGGGCCAGGAACCCGGGATTGAACAGCGCATTGCCCAGCAGCAGCATGACCAGGGCCAGGGCCGGCCACAGCAGCGGATGGGCGAGCAGGCGCTCGCGCAGGCCCGTGGCCGTCGCCTCGGGCCGCGGCTGCGTCGGTTGCACCAGGGGAGCCTGTTCCTCGCTCATGCGTGCCCCGCGATCAGGTCCAGCACCTGGTCGCCCTCGGCGCCGCCCTCGAGTTCGCCGGCCTGGCGCCGCCCGCGCAGCACCGCGAGGCGGTCGCCCAGCCGGGTCAGCCCCTCGATCTCGGCGGAAATGAACAGCACCGCCATGCCCTGCCGCGCCAGCTTCACCACCTCGGCCATGATCTCCTGCTTGGCGGCGATATCGATGCCGCGGGTCGGTTCGTCCAGAATCAGCAGTTTCGGCTGGGTCGCCAGCCAGCGCGCCAGCACCACCTTCTGCTGGTTGCCGCCGGACAGCGCGCCCACGGGCGTCTCGATGTCGGCGGTCTTGATGCCCAGCAGCTGCACGAATTCGCGTGCCAGCTGCTCCTGCCTGGCCTGCGGCAGCGCGCGCCACCAGCCGCGCCGCGCCTGCAGCGCCAGCACGATGTTCTCGCGTACCGACAGCCCGGCGACGATGCCTTCGGTCTTGCGCTCCTCCGGGCACAGTGCCATGCCGCGCGCCACTGCCTCGGCCGGATGCCTGAGCTGCACCGCCTCGCCACCGATGCGCAGCTGCCCGGCATCGGCGCGGTCCAGGCCGAACAGCAGCCGCGCCAGCTCGGTGCGCCCGGAGCCGAGCAGTCCGCCCAGGCCCAGTACCTCGCCGGCACGCAGCTGCAGGTCCACCGGATGCAGGGCGCCGCGCCGGGCCCGCCCCTGCGCCTCGACCACGACCTCGCCCACCTGCACGGATTCACCGGGTTCTCGTCCGCCGGCCAGCGCGACCTCGCGCCCGACCATCGCCGATACCAGCGCGCCCTGCGGCAGTTCCCCGGCCGGGTACTCGCCGACCAGGCTGCCGTTGCGCAGCACGGTGATGCGGTCGGAGACCGCGTAGACCTGGTCCAGGAAGTGGGTGACGAACAGGATCGCCATGCCCTCGTCGCGCAGGCGACGCATCACCGCGAACAGCGCCTGAACCTCGTCCTCGTCCAGGCTCGAGGTCGGCTCGTCCAGCACCAGCACTTTGGCCTGCACGCCCAGCGCGCGGGCGATGGCCACCATCTGCTGCACCGCCACCGGGTAGCCGCCCAGGCTGCGGTCGACGTCCATGTCGAGCCCGAGCCGCGCCAGCAGTTCGCGCGCGCCGGCGCGCACCTTCGGCCAGTCGATGAGACCGGTCCAGCGCCGCTTCGGATAGCGCCCGGCGAACAGGTTCTCGGCCACCGACAGGTTCGGGCACAGGTTCACTTCCTGGTACACCGTACTGATGCCCAGTGCCTGCGCCTCCAGCGGGGTGGAGGGCGCTACCCGGCGTCCTTCCAGCTCGATGCTGCCGGCATCCGGACGCTCCACGCCGGTGACCAGCTTGATCAGGGTGGACTTGCCGGCGCCGTTCTGCCCCATCAGCGCGTGGATCTCGCCGGCGCGCAGCACCAGTCCGGCGCCGTCCAGCGCCACCGTTCCGCCAAAACGCTTGCGCAGGCCGGAAGCCCGCAGCACCACGGGCTTCACGCGGCACCCTCCCTGCGGCAGGCGCCGTCGCGTGGCTGCATGGAAGTCCCGGCCGTCGGCATCAGTACTTGCGGTTCGGCAGTTCGGCGGCCGCTTGGTCCATGGTGTATACGCCCTCCTCCACCACGACCCGCTTGGGCACCTCGCGCCCGGCGTGGACGTCGCGGATCAGCTGCGCCAGCTGTTCGCCCAGCAGCGGGTTGCACTCCACCGTGGCGTTGAGCTTGCCGGCCTTCATCGCCTCGAACGCGCCGCGCACGCCGTCGATGGAGACGATGCGGATGTCGCTGCCCGGCTTGAGCCCGGCTTCCTCGATGGCCTGGATCGCGCCGATGGCCATGTCGTCGTTGTGCGCGAACAGCACGTCGATGCGCCCGGCCTCGGCCTTGAGGAACGCCTCCATCACTTCCTTGCCCCTGGCCCGGGTGAAGTCGCCGCTCTGCGAGCGCACGATCTGGAAGCGGCTGTCGCCCTCGATCACTTCCTTGAAGCCGCGCATGCGGTCGTTGGCCGGGGCCGAACCCACCGTGCCCTGCAGCTCGACGATGCGGATCGGGCCGGCCTTGCCCTCGCTGTCCCCGATCAGCCAGCGCGCGGCGCGGCGACCTTCCTCGACGAAATCGGAGCCGATGAAGGTCGCGTACAGCGAATCGTCGGAGACATCGACCGCGCGGTCGGTCAGCACCACCGGGATGCCGGCGGCCTTGGCCTCGCGCAGCACGGTCTCCCAGCCGGATTCGACCACCGGCGAGAACGCGATCACGTCCACGCGCTGGGCGATGAACGAGCGCAGCGCCTTGATCTGGTTCTCCTGCTTCTGCTGCGCATCGGAGAAGCGCAGGCGGAACTCCGGCGCGGCCAGGGCTTCCTTGACCGAGCGGGTATTGGCGGTGCGCCACTCGCTCTCGGCGCCGACCTGGCTGAAGCCGACCGTGATCGGCTGGCCCTCGCCGCCCGCGCCTTCGCCACCACCGCCGGAACAGCCGGCCAGTGCCATGGCGCCCAGCGCCAGCAACCCGAACACGAACTTCCTCATCGCTCCCTCCCGATCGATTCGTTGTGTTTCCGCTGCCGCGACCCCGGGTCGCGGCGGGCCGCGCATGCCCTCCAGCAGGCGTGGCCGCGGTGGCCTTCAGGCCGATGTATAGGCGGTCTTGACCGTGGGGTAGAACTCCGCCGCGTAGCGGCCCTGCTCGCGCGGACCATAACTTGAAGCCTTGCGCCCGCCAAACGGCACGTGCGGATCCACCCCGGCGGTGGGCAGGTTGACCATCACCATGCCCGCCTGGGCATGGCGCTTGAAGTGGGTGGCGTGTTTCAGCGAGGTGGTGCAGATGCCCGCGCAGAGGCCGAACTCGGTGTCGTTGGCCAGGGACAGGGCATGCTCGTAGTCGGAGGCGCGCAACAGCGCCGCCACCGGGCCGAAGATCTCATCGCGCGAGATGCGGTCGCTGGCGCGCGCGGCGAACAGGGTCGGCGCCAGGAAGTGGCCGCGGGTGGCGCAATCGACCCGGCCGCCACCGGCCAGCAGTTCGGCCCCGTCCTCGTTCCCGGCGCGGATGTAGCCCAGGTCGGTATCCAGCTGCGCCTGGCTCGCTACCGGGCCGATGTGCACCTGCGGGTCCAGCGGGTCGCCCACCCGCAACTGGGCCATGCGCGCCTGCATCCTGACCACGAACTCGTCGTACACCGGCGCCTCGACGATCAGCCGGCTGGATGCGGTGCAGCGCTGGCCGGTGGAGAAGAACGCGCCGTTGACCGCGCATTCCACCGCCTTGTCCAGGTCGGCGTCGGCCAGCACCACCAGCGGGTTCTTGCCGCCCATCTCCATCTGCACCTTCAGCGCCCGCCCTGCGGCCTGCTCCAGCAGGGCGCGGCCGGTGGGCACCGAGCCGGTGAAGGTCAGTGCGTCCAGCCTGGGATGCGAGACCAGGGCCTGGCCCACGGTGCGACCGCTGCCCAGGACCATGTTGAACACGCCTTCCGGCAGCCCGGCGCGCGAGAGGATCTCGGCCAGCGCCCAGGCGCAGCCAGGCACGATCTCGGCCGGCTTGAACACCACGGTATTGCCGAAGGCCAGCGCCGGGGCGATCTTCCACGCCGGGATCGCCAGCGGGAAGTTCCACGGCGCGATGATGCCCACCGTGCCCACCGGCTCGCGGGTGATCTCCACGTCCACGCCCGGGCGGGTCGAGGCCAGCTTCTCGCCGGGGATGCGCAGCGCCTCGCCGGCGAAGAACTTGAAGATCTGTCCGGCACGGGCGGCCTCGCCGATGCTCTCGGCCAGGGTCTTCCCCTCCTCGCGCGCCAGCAGCCGCCCAAGCTCCTCCTTGCGGGCGAGGATCTCGCTGCCGACGAAGTCGAGGATGTCGGCGCGCTGCTGCGGATTGCCAAGCGACCCCGCCGGCAGCGCCGCGGCGGCCGCGTCCACCGCCTGGCCCACGGTCGCCGCATCCACCACGCCGTAATGGCCGACCGGCATGTCGAGGTTGGCCGGGTTCTCGTCGGCGTGGCTGCCCTCGCCTTCCACCCACTGGCCGGCGATGTAGCTGGAGTAACGCGCTTCGCTCACATGCTGCTCCTGTCCGCCCGGCGCGCTCACAGCGCGCGCACGCCGCCGGGCGCGAATCCGCCGGGCACGACCTGCAGAGGATTGGCCAGCGGCGCGCCCAGTTCGGGAATCGCGATCTCGAACACGTCGCCCGGCTGCGCACGCACGCCGTCGGCGAAGCTCAGGGTCGCGGTGCCGAAGAAGTGCAGGTGCACGTCGCCCGGGCGCCGGTGCGCGGCGTACTTGAAGTGGTGGTATTCGAGGTTCTCCAGCGAGTGGCACATGTTGGCCTCGCCGGTGAGGAAAGGCTTCTCCCACACCACCTCGCCATCGCGGCGCAGGCGGCTGGTACCACGCAGGTCGGCCGGCAGCGGGCCGGTGCGCAGCTCCGGACCCACCGCGCAGGCGCGCAGCTTGGAATGGGCCAGGTAGAGGTAGTTCTGGCGCTCGGTGACGTGGTCGGAGAACTCGTTGCCCAGGGCGAAGCCCAGGCGGTGCGGGGTGCCATCCGGGCCGATCACGTACAGCCCGACCAGCTCCGGCTCCTCGCCGCCGTCCAGGGCGAAGTCCGGCGAGCGCAGCGGCGCACCCGGGGCGACCAGGATCTGGCCGTCGCCCTTGTAGAACCACTCCGGCTGCGCGCCCACGTTGCCCGGCGCCGGGATGCCGCCCTCCACGCCCCACTGGAACATGCGCATGGAGTCGGTCAGGGTGCCGTCCTCGGCCTGCTGCTGCAGTTTCTGGTGCATGGCGTCGCGCGCGGCGGCGCTGCCGAGGTGGGTCAGGCCGGTGCCGGTGACCAGGCAGTGCGCCGGGTCGGGATGGTGCAGCGGGTTCAGCACGCGGCCGTCGCGCAGCAGCTGCGCGTAGTCGAGCGTGGCGGTGCCGGCGGTGGCGGCCGCCTGTGCCTCCAGGCTGCATCCGGCGGCGATCGCGGCGTTGGCCAGGGCCCAGGTCGAGTCCACGCCGTCCAGCATGCGCACCGCCTCGCCTTCGACCACGCCGACGCGGATGTCACCGCCCTCGTCCCGCAGCTGGATCAGTCGCATCGGCCGCCCTCGTCGTGGATGGGGTGGCATGCCGCTTCCGGGAGAGACGGGAGCCTGTGCGCATGCCACCGTCGATTCTGCCGGCTGGATGCATATGCATCCAATGCAAATTCATGCATAACATATATAAACATTCGTATAGACAGGAGTGTCATACGTGCCGCAGAACGTGCCGTGGTTCGTCCGCGCCCGCCTCAAGACCCGGCAGCTGATGCTGCTGATCGCGATCGACGAGGAAGGCAACATCCACCGGGCCGCCGAGACCCTGGCCATGTCGCAGCCGGCCGCATCCAAGCTCCTGAAGGACCTGGAGGACATGCTGGGGGTGTCGCTGTTCGAGCGCCTGCCGCGCGGCATGCGTCCGACCTGGTATGGCGAGACGATGATCCGCCACGCCCGCATCGCCCTGGCCAGCCTGGGCGAGGCCGGCGCGGAGATCGAGGCGCTGCGCGGGGGCTGGGCCGGCAGCGTGGCCATCGGCGCGATCGCCGGCCCGGCGATGAGCCTGCTGCCGGCGACGCTGGCGCGTGTGGCGCGCGAGGCGCCGGAGCTGCGGGTATCGCTGCTGGTGGAGAGCAGCGACGTGCTGCTGGAGCGGCTGCAGCAGAACCGCCTGGATTTCCTGGTCGCGCGCCTGTTCGAGCAGCACGACAAGACCCACCTGCAGTACCAGGCCCTGGCCCAGGAGGAGATCTGCGCGATCGTCCGCCCCGGGCACCCGATCCTCGCCACCGAGCGTCCGGACCTGTCCACCCTGGCGCGTGCCAGCTGGATCGTGCCGCCGGAAGGCAGCGTGCTGCGCCACCGCTTCGAGCTGATGTTCCGCAGCGCCGGGCTGCAGCCGCCGCGCCAGGTGCTGTCCACCACCGCCCTGGTGTTCATCGCCAAGATGCTGCAGGAAAGCGACTACCTGGCGGTGGTCCCGGTGGACGTCGCCCGGCATTACGCCGACCACGGCATGGTGAGGATCCTGCCGGTGCAGCTGTCCTGCCAGATGGACTCGTTCGGCATCATCACCCGCACCGACTGGCTGCTGTCGCCGGGCGCGCGCACGGTGCTGCAGGCCTTGCAGGAGACCGCGGCCGAGGTTTACGGGAAGCCGCTTTAGGGCCCTCTCGCACGCGGCTGGGAGGGCCCGCAGCCCGCAATAGGGCCTGTGACGCAGCAGAGGGGGCATCCGGCGTTGCTGCTCGACCGGCTGCATCCCGGGATCCGATGCGCAGCCCAAAGCCAAGCCCCTGGGTCCTGGCCTGCGCCGCGCGACGGCTCCAGGAAACGTAGCCCGGACAAGGCCGAAGGCCGCATCCGGGTGGGCCGCCCGACCACGCGCAGGCCCCGGGTGCGCTTCGCTCGCCCGGGCTACGAACTGGCGATCGCTTGCCCTCCTCCTGCCAGGGGAAGAGCGCGTCAGGCGTGCGCACACAGCCTGGGCGCCCGGCCCTCTCCCCTGCCCGCCTCCCGACGGGAGAGGGGAAAACAACCGGCTCAATCGTGGAACGGCTCCACCACCACCCGGCGGCCAAGCATGAAGGCGTCGGCCACATGCCGCAGCGGGGCCAGGTCCACGTCCGACTCGCCGGCACGGATCAGCCGGGCGAAGTGGCGGTAAAGCTCCGGGTATTCCTGCTCGGGCCCCGCATGCACCACCGCGCCTTCCACCGCCAGGCGCGAACCGCCATGCGACAGCAGCATCGTCCCGGCATCGGTCCGTGCCTCGATGTCCCAGCTCTGCGGCCCGGTCTGGCGCCAGTCGAACTCGGCCTGCAGGTCCAGGCCCTGCGCATCGGTGAACTGGATCGAGGCGGCGATCGGCGCGGCGCGGTTTCCCGGGAATTCCAGCGTGGCCTCGATGGCGAACACCGGCCGCGGCAGGATCCGGGTGACGATGGACAGCGCATTGATGCCCGGATCGAACACGCCCAGCCCGCCCGGCTCCCAGATCCAGGCCTGGCCCGGATGCCAGTGGCGCACGTCCTCCTTCCAGGTCACCCGCATCGAACGCACGGTGGTGCCGGCCAGGAACGCGCGCGCCGCCTCCACCGCCGGCGCATGCCGCGAATGCCAGCTGGCGAACAGCGTCACCCCCCTGGCACGCGCCTGCGCGGCCAGGTCCTCGACCTCGGACAGTGTGGCACCCGGAGGCTTTTCCAGGAAAACGTGCTTGCCGGCGGCCAGCGCCTTCACCGCGGCCGCGTAGCGGTACTGCGGCGGCATGCACAGCGAGACCGCCTCGATCTCCGGCACCGCCTCCAGCATCTCCTCGATCGTGCCGAAGTTGGCGATGCCATCGACCTTGCCGTTGCGGCTGGCCGCGGCGACCAGGCGGAAGTCGTCGTTGCCTGCCACCGCCGGCAGGTGCTGGTCGCGCACGATCTTGCCGACACCGACGATGGCGAGGTTGATGCTGGGCACGTGGGCTGTCTCCATGGATCGGGCGCGGGCGTGGCCGGCGCGGGTCGGGTATGTGCGGGCGGATCAGGCGGCGGCCAGCGCCGCTTCCACTTCGCTCCACTCGCGCCCGGGACCGGGCGCGGCAAAGCGGTATTCGATGACGCGGCGAAAGACCTCGCCCGGGCGCAGGATCGCATCGGGGAAGCCCGGCCGGTTGGGCGCGTCCGGATAGCCCTGCGGCTCCAGGCACAGGCCGCGGCCCAGGCCCGGATGCTGGCGATCCAGTGCATGCCCGTCGTACAGCTGCAGCGCCGGTGCGTCGCAGTCGATGCGCATGGCGATGCCGCTGTGCGGCGAGTACAGCAGGGCGCAGGTGGTCGCCCCCTCTTCCAGCACCAGGCAATGGTCGTATCCGCCGGCCACGTCGAGCTGCGGGTGGCCGGCGGCGGCAGCGGCGTCGAGCACGCGGGCGGCGCGGAAATCGAACGGCGTGCCCACGGCATCGGCGACCTCGCCCAGCGGGATCAGCTCGCCATCCACCGGCAGGAAGCCGCGGGTCGGCGATTTCAGCCACTGCGCCGAAGCCGGCACCGCCGGATCGCCTGCCAGGTTCCAGTACGGATGATGGGTGGGATTGAATGGCGTGGCCGAGTCGCAGCAGGCTTCCAGCTCCAGGCGCAGGCGCGCGCCATCGATGCTGTAGATGGCGCGCATGTCGAGATTGCCGGGATAGCCCTCCTCGCCGTCCGGCGAGTGGTAGCGCAGTTCCAGCCGATTCCCGCCGTGCGCCCTGACCTGCCACAGCCGCCGGCCGAAGCCGAGCATGCCGCCGTGGAGGTGGTTGCGCCCCTCGTTGGCGCTCAGGTGATGCGTGCGGCCGTCGAGCGCGAACGCGGCGCCGCCGATCCGGTTGCCGAAACGGCCGACCACGATGCCCAGGTAGGACGGATCGGCGAAGTACGCCCGGGCATCGGCCAGACCCAGCACCAACGGCACCGGACCGCCGTGCCCTTCGAACCACAGCCGCGCCAGGATGCCGCCCAGGTCCAGCACCTCGGCACGCAGCGGACCGCCGCCATCCAGCGCGTGCGCATGCACCGCCCTGCCGTCATCGAGTTTGCCGAAGGGCCGCACCTGCGCCATCCGCCTTCCCTTGTCGTGCCGGCCAGGATCCGGCCGCGCGCAGGATAGCGGCCGGCTCCAGCCGCGACCAATGCCGCCGAAGGCATACCGGACGCGTGTTTCGGAATGGCTCGGCGCCACGCCGGGGCGGGTCCCATGCCAGTTCGGGGATGGGTCCGGGGCACAAAATCATTGGCAGGCTATCGCAGGCCTGACTATCCTCCAGACCGCCTGCACCCGGACTCCCACCGACGCCGCGCCCATCGCCTGTGCGTCGTCCGCGTTGCCGCCGCACGCCTGCCGCCCTGGCCGCAGGCGCCCTGCGCACGTGGACTGGCAGCCCTCCGGGCCGCCGATGTCCGGTGCGTCCCGACCGTCCATCGAGAAGCGAGGCAAGACCGATGCTGAAGAACCCGTTGACCCGGCTGGCCCTGGCCACCGCGCTGCTGTTTGCCGGCAGCGCCTCCGCCCAGGCGCCGGCCCAGGCCAGCGCCACCCTGCGCGCGGACCAGCCCGGCGAGACCGTCAGCCGCTACATCTTCGGCCAGTTCGCCGAGCACCTGGGCTACGGCATCTACGGCGGCATCTGGGTCGGCGAGGACTCGAAAATCCCCAACACCCGTGGGTACCGCAACGACGTGCTGGCCGCGCTGAAGAAACTGCAGGTGCCGGTGGTGCGCTGGCCGGGCGGCTGCTTCGCCGACGAGTACTACTGGCGCGACGGCATCGGACCGCGCGAAAAGCGCCGGATCAAGATCAACACCCACTGGGGCGGCGTCGAGGAGCCCAACAGCTTCGGCACCCACGAGTTCATGGACTTCGCCGAGCTCCTTGGCACCGATGCCTACGTCTCCGGCAACACCGGCAGCGGCTCGCCGCGCGAGATGGCCGAGTGGGTCGAGTACATGACCTACGAGAAGGGCTCCTCGCTGGCCGAGGAGCGCCGCGCCAATGGCCGCGACAAGCCGTGGAAGGTGCCGTTCTTCGGCATCGGCAACGAGATGTGGGGCTGCGGCGGCAACATGACGCCCGAGCATGCGGCCAACCTGCATCGCCAGTTCCAGACCTTCGTCAAGGTGCCCGCCGGCCAGACCGTCACCAAGGTGGCCGCCGGCGCCAACGGCGACGACTACAACTGGACCGAGGTGATGATGAGGATCGCCGGCAAGCACATGGATGCGCTGTCGGTGCATTACTACACCGTGCCCGGTGGCTGGCCGCCGCGCGCCTCCAGCTTCGAGTTCGACGAGGCCGCCTGGATCCAGACCCTGGAAAGCGCGCTGAAGGTCGACGAGCTGCTGCGCAGGCACATCGAGGTGATGGACAAGTACGACCCGGAGAACAAGGTCGCGCTTTACCTCGACGAGTGGGGCACCTGGTACGAGGCCTACCCCGGCACCAATCCGGGCTTCCTCCAGCAGCAGAACACCCTGCGCGACGCGCTGGTGGCCGCGATCCACTTCGATGCGATGAGCAGGTACGCGCACCGGGTGAAGATGGCCAACATCGCGCAGATGGTGAACGTGCTGCAGGCCATGATCCTCACCGAGGACTCGAAGATGGTGCTGACGCCCACCTACCACGCCTTCGAGATGTACAGGCCGTGGCAGGACGCGACCCATCTGCCGCTGGAGTTGAAGGCTCCGCAGTACCGCCACGGCGAGATCGCCATTCCCGGCGTGCACGGTTCGGCGGTGCGGGCGAAGGACGGCCACGTCTATATCGCCCTGAGCAACCTCGACGCGAACAGGGCCACCACCGTCTCTGCCAGTGTCAGCGGCCTGCAGGCCCGTTCGGTCTCCGGCCGCGTGCTGACCGCCAGCGCGATCACGGCGCACAACACCTTCGACCAGCCCGAGGTGGTGAAGCCCGCGACCTTCAACGGCGCCCGCATCACCGGCAGCACCCTCGAGGTGGACCTGCCGGCCAGGTCCCTGGTGGTCCTGCGCCTCGAGTGACGCGAAAACCGGGGTCAGAGTGCACTTTTCAGGGAACTCTGACCCCGGTGCGTTCAAAACGCTTGCACTCCTGCGCCGCGCGCGACGGCATTGCGTCGTCGCCACCGCCCCGCGTCATTGAAGCGCCAGGTGATGCATGGCCCGGACAAGGCCGGAAACCGCATCCGTGGCTCCGCCGGCTTGATGTCACGAACCTGCCTTGGACACCCGGCCCCCGGGTGCGCGCCGGTTACCCCAGTTACGGGCGATCCCGGATTGTTCGGAGCGGGCAAATAGTGATGCCGGCAGCGACCGGTATATCGACACGGTCCCGCTGCCTACAGTGACGGCTCCCAGCGGGCCATCCCGGCCCGGACCGGAGTCCCCCATGAGCACCCGTGACGTCGTCTTCCCCGAGGGCCGCCGTGCCCTGTACGAGCTGCACCGCTATTCCCCCGCCGTGCGCAGCAACGGCCTGCTGTTCGTCTCCGGCCAGGTCGGCAGCCGTGACGACGGTTCTCCCGAGCCGGACTTCGAGGCCCAGGTCCGCCGCGCCTTCGACAATTTGCAGGCCGTGCTGAAGGCCGGAGGTTGCACCCTCGACGACATCATCGAAGTCACCACCTTCCATACCGACCCGCAGCAGCAGTTCGAGACCGTGCTGAAGGTCAAGGACGAGGTGTTCCCGCAGGCGCCCTACCCGGCCTGGACCGCCGTCGGCGTCAACTGGCTGGCCGGGTTTGACTTCGAGATCAAGGTGGTGGCGCGGATCCCGGAATGATCGCGCTGGCGTAGTCCGGATAAGGCCGCGCGCCCGCACCGCGGAGCGCAACGATGCCTGGGCCGTCGAAACACGGGGGTTGGGCTTCGGAGGCAAGGCCCAGGTACGCGCATGCGCCCGAAGCGCCCGCTACCCGGTGCGCTTCGCTTATCCAGGCTACGCATGCCGGGAATACCGTCACGACGGTGTAGGCAAAACCCGAAAAGTGCACTCTGACCCCGGTTTCAGGTTTTGTGCATGAGCTGGATCAGGTTGCCGCAGGTGTCGTCCAGGACGGCGATCGTGACCGGACCCAGGTCTACCGGCGGTTGGGTGAAGCGCACGCCGGCGGCGACCAGACGCTCGTACTCGCGGTTGACGTCATCGACCATGAAGGAGGTGTACGGGATGCCGTCGGCCACCAGCGCTTCCTTGAAAGGTCGCGCGGCCGGATGTGCGTCGGGCTCCAGCACCAGCTCCACGCCCTCCGGATCCCGTGGCGACACGACGGTCAGCCAGCGATGCGGGCCCATGGGCACGTCCTGCTTCTTCTGGAAGCCGAGGATGTCCGTATAGAACGCCAGCGCCTTCGCCTGCTCGTCGACGAGCACGCTGGTCAAGCCGATGCTGATGCTCACTTCGTCTTCTCCTTGGTCGATCTGCCGGGTTTCCTCCATCGCTTCAGCGCCTGCTCCAGGGGCCGGGTGTCGATGAAGTGGAACTTGCTGCGGCCCTCGCGTGAACTCCTGACCAGGCCTGCCGCCTCCAGCACCTCCAGGTGCTGCGAGATCGCCTGGCGGCTCAACGCCAGGTCGTGCTTCATCGCCAGCCGCGCGCACAGTTCGTAGAGCGCCTGCCCGTCCCGCTGGCTCAGTTCGTCGAGGATCAGCCGCCGCACTTCTGCGGAAAGCGCGTCGAATACATCCACCATGGGCCGACAATAGGCAAGTCACTACTTGCATGTCAAGGAGCAGCACACAACCGGGGTCGGAGTGCACTTTTCAGGCGATCCTGACCCGGGACGGCGCCAAAGTCCGTACCGCACCCCGGCCGTCGGCACGACATGCGCCGTTGAAACACAACCCCGGAAACGAAGCCGTGCGTGCGTGGCGTGCAGTCTTCTTGGGTAGGACTTTGGATCTGTCCGGTATCAGACTTGGATCAAAAGTGCACTCTGACCCCGGTTTTGGTTATTTCCAACCTATCCCTTGCTCCACCACTTCCCGGACGCGGAAGTTGGCGATGCGTCGGATCAGCGCCAGCGGCAGCGGCTGGTCGAGGGGGAACTGGATGGTGTTGCCGGAGGTGACATGGCCAGCCAGCTCGGGCGCGAAATGAGCCACCGCGCCGATCGCCGGATGCAGGCTGATGTGCTGTTTGTGGGCGGAATAGACGAAAAGCACGGTGCCGAGGCTGAAGGCGGGCTTGCCCCACTTCAGCGACTCCTCCGCCTCCGGCGCCGCCTCGTGCAGGCACTGGCGCATCTCCCGCAGCCGGTCCTGGGCCAGCGACGGGGCGGCGGCGATGTACTGCTCGACCGTGGTGGGTTTGGCGGGCTTGTCCATGCTGCCTCCAGTGAGGGGAACCAACGCAAGAAGACGCGTCGTCCCGGCCTCCGCTGGGACGACGGTGTGGTTCAACCGTGGTGCGGAACACCGGTGTGGCTCAACCACGATGTAGTCATACAGGGGCGTAGTTCAACGATGCTGCCGCTACCCGCCCGAATACTCTTCGCCCGACCGTGGCGCATCCGGCAACTGTTCGTCCAGCGACTGGCGGTAGCGGATGCAGCCGCGCAGGAACACCGGCCACTCCGGCACGACCGGCCTGACTCCCGACTGCTCCGGCAACAGGTTCCACATGTCCGGGTGGTGCCAGCACAGCGCGTGGCCCGTGGCGTCGCGATGCACACGGATCGCGTTGCGCAGCTTCACTACTTCCGCGACCAGCTGCTCGCGGCTCATGCCTTCCAGATCGGAGTCCATGGCGCACCTCCAGCCGGGGAAACCGGGCTCAGAGTGCACTTTCCTCCCACAGACCCGAACCCTCAAGCGCCGTCCCGGGGGAAGGTGCACTTTGACCCCGCTTTTCCGCTGACTCCCTTTCCACTTATCAGTACAGCCTCCTTCGCCTGACAGGCCTGTAGCAGGCTTGCCCCTGACCCGGCCTCATCGGCGGCACGTTCCGGTCCGGCGCGACGCTATCCCGCCAACAGCAGCGCCGTGACAACGGGCGCCAGGCATGCCAGGCCGATCGTGAGCACGACGATACTGCGCCAGTTCCGTGCAGCCTGATGCCTGGCCAGGCGGTACCCACTGGCAATGACAAGCGCGGCCAGCACCAGCAGCCCCAGCACAAAGATCCACGTAGCCGCCCCCCACACACGCGGATCTCCCGGGAACGTGAACAGCACGCCAGCCGCAACGACCGTAACAGCGGCGAAGACCAGGGTGAGCATGTTCATCGATGCAAGCCTGCGTACCACTGTCATGTTCCTTTATCCATCGAACCGGCCGGGCGCGGAAGAACCATCATGGGCCGGGGCATATGCATCACAGGGGATGCCCGCCGTCACCCTGCCAGCGCCGTCCAGGATTTCCAGCGTGTTCCCGTTCCACCTGCTCTTACGGAAGTCATGGCTCACGATCACGATCCAGGCCCCGCTCGCAAGCTCGCCTGCGTCCAGCAGCGCGCCCAGCCTGTCCCGGATCTCGTAGCGCACATGCACCCCACCCGGTGCGAAGCGCCTGATGATCGCCACCCGGAATTTTCTCCTGCGAACCACCTCGAGCAGCCCAGCTCCGTCTCCAGCCGGAAGCCGGACTCCCTGACACAGCGCATCGTCGCTTCCAGCGCTCCGATCGCCGCCCCGTACCGCGCGGCAAGTGCCAGCAGCGCCGTCTCCACGCATCCAGCGATGGTTTCTTCCTGCGTTTCCTGCGGCAGCCTGAAATACGACTCCAGGTCGAACCCCGGCATGGCATACGTTCCGATCGGCCCGTGCGGCTGGCCGACGACGCCGTCGTTGCCACGTCCCAGCTCGATCACCACGCGGCGCAGACCACCCAGTTCGTACTTCGCAGGCAGGTAGTGGCGGACGATGTCGAGGACATGATCGCAGGACTGCCGCAACGCACGTATCTGCTCGCGGTCGTGCCCCGCCGGAAGGACCATGACGTCACCAAGATACATGGCGGCCTAGGCACTCCCGGCGTGGCCCGCCCCGCACAGCGGGTTCGACCTGGCTGGATCGCTGCAGCGCGCCCGGGATGTCATCCAAGGATATCCACGCCTCTATGCCCGTCCGGCACGCCCTGGACCAGAAGCACGTCTCCCTCCGTGTTCCCCGTGCGCAGGGGACGGATCGCCCGGTACGCCTCCGACTCGTACCAGCTTCGGGCCAGCTCCATGGAGGGAAACTCGATGATGACCAGATCGCCCGACCAAGAGCCCTCGAGTGGCTGATAGGGACCTCCATGAACACGGTACCTGCCGGAGAAAGGAGCCAGCGTGTCGTCGATGCGTTGCAGGTACGCCTTGATCTCGTCACAGAACCGGGTCTCCCGTATCACGGCAACAGCATAGGCAGTCATCGATCACTCCATGGCACCAGGAATATTCGCGGCGCACTCCATCTCCCGGGAACGCTCCCGCGGCGTAGCGCGCAG
The DNA here is from genome assembly GCF_010093235.1 of Pseudoxanthomonas suwonensis. Classification (GTDB taxonomy): domain Bacteria; phylum Pseudomonadota; class Gammaproteobacteria; order Xanthomonadales; family Xanthomonadaceae; genus Pseudoxanthomonas; species Pseudoxanthomonas suwonensis. The sequence continues at coordinate 98,914 of NZ_PDWP01000013.1, forward strand.
TTTTGTAGCGCCTCCGCCAGCCGTCAATCGAACGCGACCGCACCCGACCGGCCTCGGGTGGCACATGGTCCACGCTTCGCGCCCCCCCATCGCCATCTTCGGAAGCCGGGCGGGACAGCCCCCGGTCCCGATCCATCGCGGGCGCCAGGCCCGCCCCGACTCACGCCCCCTCCCGCCGGGACAGGGGTGCATAGCAATCCTCATATGCCAACCGCCGCAATTGTTATTTTTCGGGCATGTCCCCGGCCGGTAGCATCCCTGCGCAACTGGTGGGCCGCGCCGGGACCCGTTCTCCGCCCTGCCCGCCGCCCTCTTACCGGGCAGGGACCCCGAGCGCATGAGCGACTCCAGCAAAAAGCCCTTACGCAGCCGGCAGTGGTTCGGCCGCGAGGGCAAGCAGGGCTTCTACTACCGCAGCTGGCTCAAGGGCTTGGGCCTGCCGCACGACATGTTCGACGGCCGCCCGGTGATCGGCATCTGCAATACCTGGTCGGAACTGACGCCCTGCAACAGCTCCTTCCGCGAGCTGGCCGAGCACGTCAAGCGCGGCGTGTACGAGGCCGGCGGCTTCCCGCTGGAGTTCCCGGTGATGTCGCTGGGCGAGACCCAGGTGCGGCCGACGGCGATGCTGTTCCGCAACCTGGCCTCGATGGACGTGGAGGAATCGATCCGCGCCAACCCGATCGATGGCGTGGTGCTGCTGATGGGCTGCGACAAGACCACGCCCTCGCTGCTGATGGGCGCGGCCAGCGTGGACCTGCCGACCATCGGCGTGTCCGGCGGCCCCTCGCTGTCGGGCAACTGGCGCGGCAAGCCGGTGGGCTCGGGCACCGGGGTGATCGAGATGTCGGAGATGGTCCGCGCCGGCACCCTTTCCCAGGCCGAGTTCACCGAAGCCGAGGCCTGCATGCAGCGGTCCAAGGGCAGCTGCATGACCATGGGCACGGCCTCGACCATGGCCTCGATGGTGGAGGCCCTGGGCATGTCGTTGCCGGAGAACGCGGCGATCCCGGCCGTCGACTCTCGCCGCTTCCGCCTGGCCCACCTGTCCGGCCGCCGCATCGTGGAGATGGTGCGCGAGGACCTGCGCATGTCGAAGGTGCTCACGCGCAAGGCCTTCGCCAACGCGATCCGCGCCAACGCCGCCATCGGTGGCTCGACCAACGCGGTGATCCACCTGTTGGCCATTGCCGGCCGACTGGGCGTGCAGCTGACGCTGCAGGACTGGGACGAGATCGGCTCGCGCCTGCCCTGCCTGGTCAACCTCAAGCCATCGGGCGAGTACCTGATGGAGGACTTCTACTACGCCGGCGGCCTGCCGGCGGTGCTGCGCGACATCTCCCAGCATCTGGACCTGGATGCGCTGACCGTCAACGGCCGCACCCTGGGCGAGAACATCGCCGATGCCCCGTGCTGGAACCGGGAGGTGATCCGGCCGCTGGACCAGCCCCTGCGCGCCGAGGCCGGCATCGCCGTGCTGCGCGGCAACCTCGCCCCGGACGGTGCGGTGGTCAAGCCGTCGGCCGCCTCGCCGCACCTGCTCAGGCACCGCGGCCGCGCCGTGGGGTTCGAGAGCATCGAGGAGATGAAGGCGCGGATCGACGACGAGGCGCTGGACATCGACGAGACCTGCGTGATGGTGCTGAAGAACTGCGGCCCGCGCGGCTATCCGGGCATGGCCGAGGTCGGCAACATGCCGCTGCCGCCCAAGCTGCTGCGCCGAGGCATCACCGACATCGTGCGCATCTCCGACGCGCGTATGAGCGGCACCGCCTACGGCACCGTGGTGCTGCATGTGTCGCCGGAGGCCGCCGCCGGCGGCCCGCTGGCGCTGGTGCGCGAGGGCGACTACATCGAACTGGACGTGGAGGCCCGCCGCCTGCACCTGGACGTGGACGAGGCCGAGCTGGCGCGTCGCCGCGCCGAATGGACGCCGCCGCCGGCGCCGACCCGTGGCTGGGCCAAAGTGTACGTGGACCACGTGCAGCAGGCCCACCTGGGCGCGGACCTGGACTTCCTGGTCGGCGGCAGCGGCGACACGGTCGGCCGCGACTCGCACTGAGCGCCATGCCGCACCGGTCCATCCAGGCATTGCTTGGGCACCCCGCCGCCGCTGCCCCGGCAGTCCGCCCGTGCGGCGGGGTTCTTTTCTTCGAGGAACCGGCATGGCCGGGACAGGCCCGCGACTGACCCGCCGCGGCTTCGTCGCCGCGCTCGGCGGCGCGGCCACGTTGCCGATGCTTCCCGCGCTGGCCCTGCCGCCGCCGCTTCCCGGCCCGCGCGGGCCGCTGCAGGCCTTCTCCCTGGCCGACGTGCGCCTGGGCGATGGCCCGTTCGCCCGTTCCAGCGCGCTCAACCTGCGCTATCTCGCCGCACTGGATATGGATCGCCTGCTGGCGCCATTCCGTATCGAAGCCGGACTGCCCTCGCCCGCACCGAAGTACCCGAACTGGGAATCGATGGGCCTGGACGGCCACACCGCCGGCCACTACCTGTCCGCACTGGCGCAGCAGGCCGCGCAGGGCAGCGCGGAGATGCGCCAGCGGCTGGACTACATGGTCGCGGCCCTGGCCCAGGTGCAGGCCGCCAACGGCGACGGCTACGTCGGTGGCGTACCCAATGGCCGCGTGCTCTGGAACCGGATCGCCAGCGGAGATTTCCAGGCCGGGTCGTTCTCACTGGAAGGCGCCTGGGTACCGTTCTACAACCTGCACAAGACCTTCGCCGGCCTGCGCGATGCCTGGCTGCTGGCCGGCAATGCCCGGGCGCGCGAGGTACTGGTGCGATTCGCCGACTGGGCCGACGCGCTGGCGACCAACCTCGACGATGCCCAGCTGCAGCGCGTGCTCGATACCGAGCATGGCGGCATGAACGAGGTGCTGGCAGACGTGTACGCCATCACCGGCGACCGCCGCCATCTGGCGCTGGCGCGGCGGTTCTCGCACCGTGCCATCCTCGATCCGCTGCTGCGGCGCGAGGACAAACTCGACGGACTGCACGCCAACACCCAGATCCCCAAGGTGATCGGCTTCGCGCGCATCGGCGAGCTGGACGGCGATGCGGAATGGATTGAGGCCGCGCAATTCTTCTGGGAGCGGGTCGCGCTGCACCGGAGCATTGCCTTTGGCGGCAACAGTACCCGCGAGCACTTCAACCCGGCCGACGATTTCAGCGGCATGGTCGCCTCGCGCGAGGGCCCGGAGACCTGCAACAGCTACAACATGCTGCGCCTGACCCTGCTGCTGGAGCGGCTGCGTCCGGACCCGCGGCATGCCGACTTCTACGAGCGGACGCTGTTCAACCACATCCTCTCCACCCAGCATCCCGGCCACGGCGGGCTGGTGTACTTCACCCCGATCCGGCCGCGGCACTACCGCGTGTACTCGCAGCCGCAGGAATGCTTCTGGTGTTGCGTGGGCAGCGGCATGGAGAACCACGGCCGCCACGGCGCCTTCGCCTACACGCACGACGGGGCCACGCTGAGGGTGAACCTGTACCTGGACTCGGAACTGCACTGGCGCGAGCGCGGCATGGTGCTGCGCCAGCGCACGCGCTTCCCCGAGGAAGAACTCAGCGTGCTGGAAGTAGCCACGGATCGGCCGCGAGTGTTCGCGCTGGAGCTGCGCCATCCGCACTGGCTGGCCGGCCCGCTGCGGATCAAGGTCAATGGCCGGCGCTGGCCGGTCGAATCCACGCCTTCGTCGTATGCGCGGATCGAACGGCAGTGGCAGGAGAGCGACCGCATCGAGATCGGGCTGCCCATGTCCACCCGCATCGAATCCCTGCCCGATGGCTCGGACTGGGTGGCGGTGATGCACGGCCCGCTGATGCTGGCCGCGCGCGCCGGCCAGGAGCACCTGGAAGGCCTGGTCGCCGACGACGGCCGCGGCAGCCACATCGCCCCGGGCCCTTACCTGCCACTGGACCAGGCACCGATGCTGGTGGGCGAGCGCGAGGCATTGGCCGCGGCGATCCGCCCGGTGCCGGGCGAACCGCTGGTGTTCAACGCCGATGCCCTGCTGCGGCCGACTTCGTTCCGTGGCCTGCACCTGGAGCCGCTGCACCGCATCCACGACGCCCGCTACATGAGCTACTGGCGCCCCACCACGCCGGCAGACTACCCCGCCGTGGTCGCCGCCATCGAAGCCGCCGAGCGCGAAAGGCAGGCACTGGAAGCGCGCACCCTCGACCAGGTCCAGCCGGGTGAACAGCAGCCCGAGGTCGACCATGCCTACCAGGGCAGCGACAGCAAAACCGGCAGCATGCTCGGCCGCCCCTGGCGCGACACCGGCGAGCGGTTCTCCTACCTGCTGCACGCACGTCGTCCTGCCGCGGCCGCCACCCCGCTGCTCCTGCAGCTGACCGTGTTCGGCGGCGAATGGCAGGCCGGCATGGATGTGCTGCTGGACGGCCGCCGCATCGGAAGCATCGTCCTGGACGGCAAAGGCAAGGACGATCTGGTGGTCGAGGAGATCGCGCTGCCGGTGGAAGCTTCGGCCGCGCTGCGCGGCGACGGCGCACGCGTGGAGTTCATCGCCCACCGCGGCAAGCGCACGCCGCGGATCTTCGAGGTGAGGCTGGTCGAGGCCGGGCTGCCCCAGTCGTAAGCAGGTAAATCTGCGACTACCAGTGCAATCGCACCCCACCATCGATGGCAGAGAGGCGGCGACCTCAATCACCAACCGGCCGGTGCTCGGTACCGGCGCCTGGCGTAAGGAACAGCATGGTCGTCGGCACGCTCGTCCTGGCCGTATGCCAGACGCCCGGCGGTACCAGCACGTACGAACCCGGGCGGCGCAGGTCCACGGTGCGCTCCCGCCCGGCCTCATCCAGCACCAGGGTCGCGGCGCCCTCGAGCAGCATCACCAGCTCCTCGCCGGCGGGATGGCGCTCCCACATCGACCAGGGCTCTGAAAAGGTGAAGGCGGTCATCAACCGTCCCTGGTCCAGCTGCGGATGCCTGCCTGCGGCAAGCTCGCCCCAGAAGGCATCGGAGACGGGAACCGGATCGACCCGTCCTCCATCGCGGAAGTGCAGATACGTATCGAGGATGTCCCTGGCAGAGCTCACGGCCACCTCCCTGGGTGAAAGCCGGGATCAGAGTGCACCTTCCCAATCCCAACGTCGAATACGACGGAAGCGCCCCCTACCTGGCCATAGCGCGGCCCAGGCATGGACCGGGCTGGCAAAGCGCACTGCACCGCCGCAGCACCGGACCTGGCGAGGCCCGGTGCGCCGCACGCGCCGCGTCGCTACCGCCGGACTGCGCAAGTGCACCAGACGGGAGGGCGGCTTTCCCGGACACGACAGAGCCCCCGGATGTGGCCTTCGGCCTTGCGCCGGTTACGAGGAGCTACCGCCGTGGGTTGAGGATGTCGCGCAGCGCGCCGCCGACCGTATCGCCGATGGCTTCACCGACCGCGTTGCCGATGGTCTCGCCGATGCCGGGGCCGGCCGTGCCGCTGCCTCCACCAGTAGCGCCTGCCCCCCCTGCCGAGCCCGCCGCACCACCCGCGCCGGCACCACCAGAGCTGCTGCCGCCGCCTGCGCCCGCAGCGCCCCCCGAAGCGCCGCCACTGCTGCCAGTTCCGCCTGATCCAGCGGCGCCTCCTGTGCCTGGTGCGCTGCTGGAGCCACCACCACCCCCGGCTCCCGCAGTGCCGCCCGAAGCGCCCCCTGCTCCACCCGATCCAGCAGCGCCTCCTGCTCCTGGTGCACCGCCAGAGCCACTACCCGCGCCACTGGCACCAGGCGCGCCGGCGGCTCCGGCGGTTCTGGTGGAGCTTCCGGTGCAGGTGCGGGCGGCAGCGCCACCGGAGGCACCACCGCCACTGGCTGGCC
>NZ_PDWP01000014.1 GCF_010093235.1 Pseudoxanthomonas suwonensis
CCAACCTGGTCGAGGGCATCAACAACAAGATCAAGGTCATCAAGCGCATGGCCTACGGCTTCCGCGATGACGCCTACTTCTTCCTCAAGACCCGGGCGGCCTTCCCCGGAGTTGGGTGAAGAACCAAAAAAAAGCGGAGCCATCGCTGGCTCCGCCTGCAACTCCATCTGCGCACGTCCTGTGCCCGGCGCATCCTGCGCTCACCGGTTCCTCTCGAGCTTCCAGCTCAGCACTTGCCGTCCTTGCAGTCCTGGGCCTTGTCCTCGAGCTTTTCACCGCCCCTCTGGATGTCCTTGCCCGCGCCGGCCATGGTGTTGCAGGCGGTCAGGGCGGAAATCGAGAACAGGCCCAGCAGGGTCAGGGCAACGATGCGCTTCATAAGGGGCTCCCATCGGGTGTCATGCCCGCACGGCATGTGCGGCTTGGGCGCCACTTTTCCCGGATCACCGTCGTTCCGGCGTGAACCCGGCGATGACGTTTCAGTCACGCATCAGCGTGGACTTGCCGAACAGGCTCTCGACCAGGTCCACCGCCAGCTCGGCGGTCGCGTTGCGGTTGTCCAGCACCGGGTTGAGCTCGACGATGTCCAGCGAGCCCATGCGCCCCGTGTCGGCGATCATCTCCATCACCAGCTGCGCCTCGCGGTAGTTCACGCCGCCAGGCACGGTCGTGCCCACGCCGGGCGCGATGCCGGGGTCGAGGAAATCCACGTCGAAGCTGACGTGCAGGTGCGTGTCCGCGTCCACGCCTTCCAGCGCCTGCTGCATCACCGCCTTCATCCCGACCTCGTCGATGTAGCGCATGTCGTAGATGTCCAGGCCGTGCTGCTTGACCAGGCGCTTCTCCTCCGGATCCACCGAGCGGATGCCGATCTGCCGCACCTGGGCCGGCGTGATCGCCGGCCCCTCCCCGCCGAGGCGGGTGAGCACGTCCGGGCCGATGCCGCACAGGCAGGCCACCGGCATGCCATGCACGTTGCCGGAAGGCGTGACCTCGCTGGTGTTGAAATCGGCATGCGCATCCAGCCACAGCACCCGCAGCTTGCGCCCGGTCTCGCGGCAAGGCCGCGCCACCGCCGTGATCGAGCCCATGGCCAGGCAGTGGTCGCCGCCCAGCATCACCGGCATGCGCCCGCGGCGAAGCTCGACCAGGGTCGCCTCCATCAGGGTGCGGTTCCACTCGACCACCTGGGCCAGGTGGCGGTAGCCGTCGACCGGCGGCTGCCAGGGATTGGGCGGTCCGGACAGGTTGCCGGTATCGACCACGTCCACGCCGCGCGCGGACAGCGCCTCGGCGATGCCGGCGATGCGCAGGGCGTCCGGACCCAGCGAGGCGCCACGGTGGCCGGCACCGATGTCGGTGGGGACGCCAATCAGGGAAACAGGGGGATAGCTGCGGGGCATGACGGTATCCGTTGAAACTTTCCCGGGAGTCTAGCCGGCATGCCCGCGCACCTCGCGCCGCAACGCAGCAGACGCTGGTTTCACGGCCGCGGTGCTATTGAGGGTGCATGTCGACCACCTCGCTGCCCCCCGTATCCCGCCAGCCGCGCCCCCCGGCCGCGGTCATTCCCGCCGTCGCGCTTCCCACCGACGAGCCGCCGCCGTTCAACGTGCCGCTGACCCTGCTGGCCGAAGCCGAGGGGCAGACCGACATCCTGCATGGGTTCCACGATGGCGAAGCCTGGTACGCCTACGACCTGCCTGCGGCAGGCCAGTGGCGCGTGCTCGCGTGGCAGGCGGGCTACCGCTGGCCGCCGGGCCTGCCGGACGGCGTACGCCTGTCGCGTCCCGCGCCGCTGTACGCGGCCTGCGGGCTGCTGCCCTGACGCGCCCGGCCGCGATGCGGCCGGAGCCTGGATGGTGCCGCTTGTCCGATTCGAACGGACGACCTACCGCTTACAAGGCGGTTGCTCTACCAGCTGAGCTAAAGCGGCGCGGCCGGCGATTCTAGCGCAGGCGGTCAGCGACCGCCGGCCGGTCCGGCCAGGGGACCGCAATCGATGGGCCGCGTCTGGCCGGCAATTTCCCGCACCTGTTCCGGCTGGCTGGTCGCCAGCAGCAGCCACCAGCGCGGTGGCTGTGCGTTGCCCATGGGGCGCAGCTCTGCCGGGAAACCCAGCTGGCGCATGGCTTCCACGCGACGCTCGGCCATGGCGCGGTTGCGGAAGGTGCCCAGCGCCACGGCGTTGGCGTCGCCCCCCTGTTGCAGCACGAGCACGTCGGTGAAGCCGGCCGCCTGCAGGCGTTCCACGGTCTCATCCGCTGCGCTGCGGCTGGCGGCCGGAGGCAGCAGGACCCGGAACATCCCGGCCTCGCCCTCTTCCTCCTCCAGTTCCGACCGGGCCACCAGCGCGTCCAGGCGTGACTGCAGCTCCACGGCCGCGGCGCGGCTGCGGAAGGGGCCGGCGCGCAGGCAGGTGGGCGCCGCCGGGGCAGCCGGCGCGGCCGCTGGCGCGGCGGAGGCCTCCGCCCACGTGCGTACGAGTTCCAGCGTGGCGACCCCGGCAAGCGGCGCGGGCGGCTGCGGCTGTCCGGGCTCGGGGCGCAGCAGCCACCAGGTGGCCACGCCGAGGTTGAGGACGGCCAGGACGACGATGAGGGCGCGGGCGATCATGGCCCGATTCTAGGGGACCCCGGCCGGCGATGGCCGGCCGCCGGTCAGCGGACCGCCGCCTCGCGGGCCCAGATCGCCAGGCCCTCGATCACCAGCGACGGCTGCAGCCGCGCCTGCGGCAGCAGCGGCAGCAGGGCCTCGGCCCCGCCTCCGTGCAGCAGCAGCGCCGGTTCGCGGCCCAGCCGCTGGCGCGCCTGGTCCAGCGAGCGCAGCCCCAGGGCCACGGCAGCGCCGTCGCAGCCGGAGGCCAGCGCATCCTCGGTATCGTCGGCGAACTCGACGTAGTCGCCTCCCCGCGCCGGCAACTGCGCCGCGCGCGCGTGCAGGACCTCGCGCATCAGCGTGGGCGACGGCGCGATCCGGCCGCCGTGGTGGCGTCCGCCGGCGTCGAGCAGGTCGATCGTCAGCGCGGTGCCGACCCCGGCCAGCAGCACGTCGCCGCCGGCCTGGTGGGCGGCCAGCAGCGCCAGGAAGCGGTCCACGCCGAAGCGCTGTGGCTGCGGGTAGGCCACGCGCACGCCCGCGCATCCGGGCAGGGTGCGGGCGATGTGCACCTCTTCGAAGTTCGCATGCAGGCGTTCCAGCACCGCGGCGGTCATGGCCGGGCTGGCCACGCTCGCGACCCAGGCGCGGCGCCCGCGCGGAACCGGGGCGCGGTGCAGGTCCTCGCCGTGCGGCCAGGCCTGGACCGGCCCGGGCGCGCCGCCATCCCAGGGCGCCGCCTTGAAGCGCGAGTTGCCCAGGTCGAACAGCCAGTCGCTCATCGCCGCCTCACGCTGACTTCGCCGGCATGCACGCGGCGCTCGCCGGCATCGGTGGCCACGCGCAGCGCGCCATCCGGCGCCAGCCCCAGCGCGCGGCCCTCGAAGTCGCCGCGCCCGTCGAGCACCCGCACCGGCTGGCCGGCCAGCACGTCCAGCGCCGCGAAGCGCGGCTCGAACGGGGCCAGGCCCTCGCGGTCGAACAGCTCCAGCGCCGGCAGCAGGGCATCCAGCACGGCGATGGCGAGGGCGTTGCGCGAGGGCACGCCCCCGCCGAGCCGGGCCAGGTCGATCCAGGGCTGGTCGATGTCCCCGGCCTCGCCGCCAAGGTCCACGTTGATGCCGATTCCGATCACCGCATGCACCGGCCCGCCATGCTCGCCGCCGCCCTCGACCAGAAGGCCGGCCAGCTTGCGCCCGTCGGCGACCAGGTCGTTGGGCCACTTCAGCCCGACCGCGGCGTAACCGCTGGCACGCAACGCCTCGGCGACCGCCACGCCGGCGACCAGGCTCAGGCCTCCCAGCCGCGCCAGGCCGCCATTGAAGCCCCGCCGCACCGAAACGCACACCTGTCCGCCCAGCGGCGAAACCCAGCGACGCCCCAGGCGCCCGCGACCGGCGTTCTGGCGCTCGGCCAGCAGCACCTCCACGCCCGGGGCCGGCGGCCGCCGCAGCAGCTCGCTATTGGTCGAATCCACCGCCCAGGCCACATCCAGCGCATGCAGCAAGGCGGCCGCCTCCGTCGACAGGCCGGCGCGCAGGCGCCCGGCATCGAGCAGTTCGGCCGGACTGGTGAGCACGTAGCCGCGGCCGGGGCGCGCCTCGATCCGGGCACCGGCCGCACGCAAACCCTCGATGCGCTTCCAGACTGCGGCGCGGGTGATGCCCGCGTCGCGGGCCAGTGCATCGCCCGAACTCCCGCCTGCGGCCAGCCGCCGTAGCAGCTCCCGATCGTCCACAACCGCTCCTGCAATCTGCGCAATCGCCGATTATCGGGCATCCGGGGTCCGCCGGACCGTCGCGAAGGCTGGATCCGCGGTATATTCCATGCCTTGACCGGCCGCCCGGACCGACCATGCGCCGATTCGCCCCGATCCTGCTGCTGACCATCCCAACCCTGTGCTGGGCCGGCCCCGAACTGCCGGATCAGGAACAGAAGCGCGGCGCATGCGTCTACGCGCGGCCCGCGGCAACCCCGACCTCGCGGGTCGAGGGCGACGTGCCGCAGGCACGGCCGGCGGTGCCACCGGTTGCCAGGAGTGCGCCGCAGGCGCCGGCCAACGGCGGTGGCGGGGATTCGGACGGCGTCGTGCCGCGTGCGCGCGGCGGCCGCTGGCACAGCTTCCTCCCGGGTATGTTCCGCTGATCGGCAGGCTTTCGCGCTGGCTGCGCCTGGGCGCGGCACCCATCGACGAGGACCTCTGGCAGCAGGCCTGCCAGGCCCTGCCGTGGGTGCGCGGGCTGGACCCGGGGCGCCGCGGGCGGCTGCGGACCCTGGCCAGCCGCTTCCTGCACGAGAAGACCATCACCCCGCTGGCGGGCCTGGAGCTGTCGGCCACCGACCGGGTCCTGCTGGCGGCGCTGTGCTGCCTGCCGCTGCTGGAATTCGGTGCGGACGGACTGCGTGGCTGGTCGCAGCTGCTGGTCTATCCCGACGCCTTCCGCGTGCGCCGCAGCCACGTGGACGCCGCAGGCGTTCTGCACGAATGGGACGACGAGCTCTCCGGCGAGGCCTGGGACCATGGTCCGCTGGTGCTGTCCTGGGCCGACGTGCAGGCCGACCTGGACGAGCCGGACGGCGGCTACTGCGTGGCCGTGCACGAGATGGCGCACAAGCTGGACGTGCTGGACGGCGAGCTGGACGGCACCCCACCCCTGCCGCCGGCGTGGCACCGGCAATGGGCCCGGGACTTCCAGCGCGCCTACGACGCGTTCTGCGCAACGGTCGACGCCGGTGGTGAGACCGCGATCGACCCGTATGCCGCCGAGGCGCCGGAGGAGTTCTTCGCGGTGGCCACCGAATACCACTTCTCCGCGCCCGGACTGCTCGCGGAAGAAATGCCGGAAGTGGCCGCGCACCTGGCCCGCTTCTACGGCCCCTCGCCCCTACGCGCCGCGTAGTAGCCCGGATAAGCGAAGCGCATCCGGGAACAGGCTTCCGGCAGGCGTCCGCCCGCGATTGGCATGCGTCTCCCCGGATGCGGCCTTCGGCCTTATCCGGGCTACGAACCGCGGCCTCGCCGCTTCGCCCAGGTCGGCTGAACGCCACGAGCGCGTAGCCCCGTAGCCCGGATAAGCGAAGCGCATCCGGGAACAGGCTTCCGGCAGGCGTTCGCCCGCGATTGGCATGCGCCCCCCCGGATGCGGCCTTCGGCCTTATCCGGGCTACGAACTGCGGCCCTCGCCGCTTCGCCCAGGTCGGCTGAACTCCACCAACGCGCAGCCCCGTAGCCCGGATAAGCGAAGCGCATCCGGGAACAGGCTCCCGGCAGGCGTCCGCCCGCGGTTGGCATGCGCCCCCCCGGATGCGGCCTTCGGCCTTATCCGGGCTACGAACTGCGGCCCTCGCCGCTTCGCCCAGGTCGGCTGAACGCCACGAGCGCGTAGCCCGGATAAGCGAAGCGCATCCGGGAACCCCTCGTGGCTCCCCGCCGCACCACGCGGGCGAATCCCGAATCCCGAATCCCGAATCCCGAATCCCGAATCACGAATCACGAATCCCGAATCACCAATCCCCGCCTTCAAAGCCCCGGCGGCAGCACGACCTCGAAACGCGCCCCGCCCAGCTCCTCGGAACGGGTGACGTGCAGTTCGCCGCGGTAGTCGCGGACCAGGTCCTGCACGATCGACAGGCCGATGCCGTGGCCCTGCACGCGCTCGTCGCCGCGCACGCCACGCTGCAGCACCTTGGCCACGTCCTCCGGGGCGATGCCCGGGCCGTCGTCGTCGACCGCCAGCAGCAGGCCGGCGCGACGGTTGGGCGCGGTCGGGCCGGGACGCGCGGTCAGCACCACGCGCCGGTTGGCCCACTTGAACGCGTTCTCCAGCAAGTTGCCCAGCAGCTCCTGCAGGTCGCCGGCCTCGCCGTAGAACTGGGCGCGCGGGGCGATGTCGAATTCGCACAGCACGCCCTTGCGCGCATAGACCTTCTCGAGCCCGCGCACGATCTCCTCGGCGGTGGACTCGATCGGCACCGGCGCGGAGAACAGCTTGTGGCCGCTGGAAGCGGCGCGCGCCAGCTGGTAGGAGACCAGGTCGTTCATGCGCCGCAGCTGCGCGTCCAGCTCCTGGCGCAGGGCTTCTTCCGAGGCCCCGGCATCGAGCTGGGTACGCAGGACCGCCAGCGGCGTCTTCAGGCTGTGCGCAAGGTCCGCCAGGGTATTGCGCTGGCGCTCCAGGTTCTCGCGCTCCGAATCGATCAGCGCGTTGATGCTGTCGGTCAGCGGCTCCAGCTCGCGCGGGTGGCGCTCGCTCATGCGCTGCAGCTGGCCGCGCTGCACCTTGGTCAGCTCGGCGATCACGCGCTGCAGGGGACGCAGGCTCCACTGCAGGATCAGCGCCTGCAGCAGCAGCAGGATCAGGCCGGCGCTGCCGAGGTTCATCCATAGCGCGCCGCGGAACACGCGGACCTGGGCATCCAGGGTCTGCGTGTCCTCCATGACGTAGATGGTGTACGGGAACTCGGCCTCGGGGCCGCGCTCGCCCCAGACCAGGCCGATGCCGTAGCGGTAGACCTCACCCTGGCTGCCGTCGAGCTGGGTGATCCGGAGCGGGCCCTCGAAGCGCTCCTCGCGCGGGCTCAGCATCCCGTAGGCTTCCGGCAGCAGCGGCCCCTCGGCCGACAGCGAGGCCCAGTGCCCGTCGGGCAGCACCACTTCGGCGTACAGACCGCTTCCCGGGCGGTGGAAGCGCGGATCGGGCCCGACTTCCGGCGTGTACAGCGAACCGTCGCGGCCGAAGTCGATGTTGTCCGCGTACGCCATCGCGTAGCTCTTCAGCCGCTGGCGCAGGTTGTTCTGCGCCGTCTCGGCGAAGGACCGGTCCAGCGCGATGCCCGCCAGCATCAGGAAGGCGACCAGGCCGATGCTGGCCGCCATCAGCTGGCGCGCCTTCAGCGAACGAGGTCGCCAATGCCGCAGCCGGGGCCGTTCGCTCCCTTCCACGTGGCCCAACTGCCGAGGCTCAGCCTTCGGTGCGCGGGATCGCGAAACGGTAGCCGCGGCCGCGCACGGTCTCGATCGGCTTCAGCTCGCCCTCGGGATCCAGCTTCTTGCGCAGGCGGCCGATGAACACCTCCAGCACGTTCGAGTCGCGGTCGAAGTCCTGCTGGTAGATGTGCTCGGTGAGGTCGGCCTTAGAGACCAGCTCACCGGCGTGCATCATCAGGTACTCGAGCACCTTGTACTCGTAGCTGGTCAGGTCGACGTTGCTGCCGTTGACCGTGACCGTCTGCGCGGCCAGGTCGAGCGCGACCGGCCCGCATTCGAGCACCGGCTTGCTCCAGCCCGCGGCGCGGCGCACCAGCGCGTTGAGGCGCGCCAGCAGCTCCTCGACGTGGAACGGCTTGACCAGGTAGTCGTCGGCGCCCTGCTTGAGCCCCTCGACCTTGTCCTGCCAGCTCGAACGCGCGGTGAGGATCAGCACCGGGAAGTTCTTGCCCTCGTCGCGCAGGGCCCTGATCAGTTCCATGCCCGACATCTTGGGCAGGCCCAGATCGATGATGGCCACGTCGAACGGGACCTCACGTCCCATGTAAAGGCCTTCCTCGCCATCCTGCGCGGCATCCACCGCGAAGCCCTCGCGCTTGAGGCGCGCGGCGAGCGTCTCCCTCAGCGGGGCCTCGTCTTCGACCAGAAGGATTCGCATGCACTCTCCCTGAGTTGCAGTCGGGACCGGCTTTTTGCCGGGGCCCCATCGTCTAGCGTGAATCGTGATCGTCGCGTCGCGAAGCGCGGCGGCTGCGCTCGCCCGGACCCGGATCATCCATATAGCGGACCCGGCCACGATCGTCCATGTACTTGACGCGCGTGATGTTGCGTCCCTCGTAGGGGACCAGCTCGGCGCCGAGGATCTGCCCCCCGGTCGAGCGCTGCACCCAGCGTACCGCCTCCGACAGCGAGCGGCGGGACTGCCGGACTTCCGACGCGCCAGCCGACTCCGAATGCAGCGGACGTTCGCTGCGCGGCGGTCCGCCGGCGCGCTCACCCGCCCCCGCACCCGGCCCGGCCACCGGCGGCTGGGCAGCCGCAAGGCCCGGCAGGCCGGCCAGCAGCAGAACAGGGATGAGGCGGCGCGGAGCAGACATCGTTGCAATCCTAACGAACGGCGGAGGTCTTTGATATGGCCGTCACGGATGCAACGCGTGGCAGTCAGGACCCTTGGCCTTGGATAGGCATGTTCGTTAGGGAGCAGTGAATCCGGTCTGAACTTATCCACACCCCTGACGGCTGCCGTTCAGCGCAACAAGCAGCCGTTTTTCCCGCGTTTTCTCGTAAAAACGCGACCAGGGCTCAGGCCGCGCCTGCCGGCGCGAGGGTCGCCTCCAGGGCCTGCTCGACCAGGTCCCAGCCGGCACCCGGGCGGTGCGCGCCCTCGCTCAGGACCTGCCTGAAAAGCCGCCCGCCCGGCTGGCCGTGGAACAGGCCCAGGACGTGGCGGACGATGTGCTTGAGCGGGACCCCGGCCTGGCGCTGGGCTTCCACGTACGGGGCCAGGCGACGCAGCAGTTGGCCGCGTTCGAGCTGCTGGCCCCCATACAGGGCCACGTCCAGCCGGTGCAGCAGGTACGGGTCGTGGTAGGCGGCGCGGCCCAGCATCACCCCATCCACGTGCTGCAGCTGGGCCTGGACCTGCTCTTCGGAAGCCAGGCCGCCGTTGACCAGCACCTCCAGCCCGGGGCGCTCGCGCTTGAGCCGCCATGCCCATTCGTAGCGCAGCGGCGGGACCTCGCGGTTCTCCTTCGGCGACAACCCCTGCAGCCAGGCGTTGCGCGCGTGGACCACGAAGGTCCGGCAGCCGGCCGCGACCACGGTGTCGATGAAGGCCGCGAAACGCTCGTATTCGTGGTCCTCGTCCACGCCCAGCCGGCACTTCACCGTCACCGGGACGGTGCGGCCATCGACCGTGGCGGCCTCCACCATCGCCGCCACGCACTCGGCCACCAGGGCCGGCTCGCGCATCAGGCAGGCGCCGAAGCGGCCGGCCTGGACCCGGTCGGAGGGGCAGCCGCAGTTGAGGTTGACCTCGTCGTAGCCCCATTCCACGCCGATCCGCGTGGCGCTGGCCAGCGCCTCCGGCTCGCTGCCGCCCAGCTGCAGGGCCAGCGGATGCTCGACCGGGTCGTAGCCCAGCAGGCGTCCGCGGTCGCCCAGGACCACGGCATTGGCGTGGACCATCTCGGTGTACAGCCGCGCATGCGGGGCCAGCAGCCGGTGGAACACCCGGCAGTGGCGGTCCGTCCAGTCCATCATGGGAGCGACGGACAGGCGGGCGGAAGCGGCGTAGGAAGCGGGGATGATGGACATGGCGGGTACGGCGTGGGGCCCGCAATTGTCGCCCAGGCCTGCACGGGTTACCTAACCGGCGGGTTCAGGCACGTGGCCTGCCGGGAACGGATGCGGCCTTTGGTTGCCGCAGGGCGGCGGCGCCCCGGCTAGCGTCCGGCGCGCGCGGCGTGTTCGCGTTCGCGCTGCTGCAGGGCGCGGCGCAGGGTGGCATCCGGCTCCAGGTCGCGCCCCCAGCGGCGGTAGGCATCGGCCATGGCCAGGCGCAGGGCCACGTGCGGGTCGGGTGCCTCCGGCTTCCGCAGCTTCGCCACCACTTCGGCCCAGTCGCCCTCGGCGCCCAGCCGGGCGCGTTCGCGCACCACGCTGCGGCAGTCCGTCTGCAGTGCACGCGCGAGGAAACAGGCATACCAGGCATCGCCGGGGTTCCAGCCCGGCTGCGCGACCAGCCCATGGACGTAGGCGCGCGGCGTGCCGGCATAGCGCTCCACTTCCGCGGCGAAGGCTTCCGGGTAGTCGGGGGCATAGCGGTCGATGTCCGCCAGCTGGCGGTCCATCCAGGCGTCGCCGGTGCCGTAATGCGGACGCTCGGCGGGGCGCTCGGCGGCGGGGGCGGCCGCCACCGGCGTCGGAAGCGTTGCGCCTACGGCGACCAGGCACAGGGCAAGCGACAGCATCCTGCAGTGCATGACGTTCCAAGGATCAGGCCAGACCCGCATTGTGCCGCGTCCTGCCCGGCGGCGCGTGGCGGGCGCCGCCGTGCCGCCCCGCGGTCACGGGGCCAGCAGCGCGCGCGCACGGTCCTCCAGCACACGCATCGCCGCCAGGTACGGCGCGGGGCCGTAGCTGACGCGTGCCGCGCCGGCGGCGGCGAACGGGGCGAGCGGCGCCTCCACGTCCAGCAGCATGATGTTCACCGGCAGCGGGGAGGCGGCGCACAGCGAGCGCACCAGGCCGGGCTCCAGAAGGCCCGGGACGAACAGGCTTCCCGCACCGGCCGCCCGCCAGGCATGCGCGCGCCCGATCGCCTGCTCCAGCAGGGAGGCGTGCGTTTCCGGGCGCTCCTGCAGGAACAGGTCGGTACGGGCGTTCACGAACAGTCCGGCGGCGGCGACTGCGGCGATGCGCCCGGCCTGCCCGTCGATCGCACGCACTCCGTCGCCGAGCCGGTCCTCGAGGTTGCAGCCGATCGCGCCGGCGTCGCGAAGACGGCGGGCGTTGCCGGCCACCTCGGCCACGGAGTCGCCATAACCGGCCTCGAAATCCACGCTCAGCGGCAGCTCCACGCTGCGCGCGACCCGCTCGGCAACCCGCACCAGGTCCCCGAAGGCCAGCGCCTCGCCATCCGGCAGCCCCATGGATGCCGCCACCGCCCAGCTGCTGG
Source organism: Pseudoxanthomonas suwonensis (assembly GCF_010093235.1). GTDB lineage: Bacteria > Pseudomonadota > Gammaproteobacteria > Xanthomonadales > Xanthomonadaceae > Pseudoxanthomonas > Pseudoxanthomonas suwonensis. Next base: position 11,265 of record NZ_PDWP01000014.1, read on the forward strand.
TCGCGATCGCGCGCGCGCCCGCCGCGGCGACCGCGCGTGCGCTGCCCGCGTCCCAGGCATTGACCAGCACCAGGGGCATGCCGGGGCGATGCAGGGCACGGAAGCCTTCAAGCGGCTGGTTGTTCATTGCGGTCTTCTCCTGGATGGGTTGGCCGGAGGGCCACCGGCGATCGCGCCGATGCACCGGCGTTTCCGGCGGGCGATGCCGCCAGGCGCCACATCGTCCGGGCCCCATCGCGGCGTCGCTGGCCGGAAACGGACTTCATCCGTGCGGGCGCCTGGCGATCGATGGGCGCGCGCGCCGGGTCTCCAGGCCGCGTCCGTCCCGGCGATGTCGTGCGCGCCACGTCCCTTGGCGGGGCGTGGCGTCGCGATGGCTCACGCCTCCGATGCCGAGGCGTAGGCCTCCCTCAGCTTCGCGGCGCATTCGTCGCAGCACACCTCGACGATGCGGCCGCCGATCTTCACCTGGATCGCGTCCCCGTCGAGTTCGCAGTCGCAGGCCGCACAGGTCTTCCCGCTCATGTCGATGCCTTGGTTCGCCGCCCGGAACTGGCGGGCGCAGTAGACGTCGCCAGCGCGGCCGGGCGTTATCGGAATCTTTAGCGACCTGCCGACGGGCGCCGCTGCAGGGCCAGCTCGCGGAACTCGCTGGCGTGCGTCCGTAAGCCTGGTGGAAGGCGGCGCTGAAGTGGCTGTGGCTGGAAAAGCCGAGCTGGTGTGCGAGATCGCCCACTTCCTCGCCCTCGCCCAGCAGGTCCAGCGCCCGCGCCAGGCGCAGCCGCAGCTGGTAGCGGTACAGCGGCACGCCCTCGACGGCGTGGAAGCTCTGGGTCAGGTACACCGGCGACACGCCGACCTCGGCGGCGACCTCGGCCAGTGTCCAGCGCCGCCCCAGGTCGCGCACCAGCACCAGCCTGGCGCGGTCGACGAGGCGCTGGCGGCCATGGCTTGCGCCGGCCGCGTGCGTGGTGCGCGGGCCGATCGCGCGCAGCATGAGGGTCAGCGCCAGGCTCTCGCCTTCCAGCGCATCGGCAACGCCTTCGCGCAGGCTGTGCCGCAACAGCGCGACCAGCACCTGTGCGCGCGGATCGATGCGCAGGCGCTGGACGCGGAAGCGCAGGGGTTCGCCCTCATGCAGCAACGGTGGCGGAGCGATCTCGCGCAGCAACACCGGATCCGGCGTGATCGCCAGGCTGGCATCGCCGCCGGCATGCGGGTGGCTGATCCGGTAAGGCTCGCCGGCATTGAAGAACAGCACCTGGCTGGCATCGGCCACCACTTCCCCACCCCCGACGTGGCGCAGATAGGTGCCGCGGTACGGGAACACGAGCTGGGTGCGCGTCGCCTGCTCGACCTCGCGCTGATGCCGGCAAAGGCCGGCACAGACGACGTCCCGGACCTCGACCAGCGGGGTCTTCAGCAGTTGCTGGACGGTGAAATCGACCATGGCCAGCGCATTGTGCCGCGCCCGGCCGTGGCGGGCCTGCGGTGCTCAGCCGGCGGCGCCGTCCGCGATCCCGCCGATCACCCCGGGCAGCTCCGCCGCGGTGGTCGCGGTGCGCACGCGCGGATGCGCTTCGGCCAGGCCATGCTCGGCCTCGTGCGCCCAGGTGATCGCATAGGGGATATGCACGCCCCAGCCGCCCAGGCGCACCACCGGTTCGATGTCCGAGCGCAGCGAATTGCCGACCATCACGAACTGCGATGCGTCGATGCCGAACTCGGCCAGCACGCGCGCGTAGGTCGGAGGATCCTTCTCCGAGACGATCTCGATGCGCGGGAACAGGTCCGCCAGCCCGGAGCGGGCGATCTTGTCCTCCTGGTGGAACAGGTCGCCCTTGGTGACCAGCACCACCGGCCAGCGCGCGGCCACCGCCTCGACCGCCTCGCGGATACCGTCCAGCAGCTCCACCGGATGGCCCAGGGTATCGCGGCCTATGTCGACCACCTGCTGCAGGTCGCGGGCGCTAATGCGCGCGTCGGTCAGTTCGATCGCCGCCTCGATCATCGACAGGGTCATGCCCTTGGCGCCGTAGCCGAACACCTTGAGGTTACGCCGCTCGACCTCGAGCAGGTGGCGCAGGGTGCCGGCGTCGTGCAGGTCGATGTAACGGCCGATGATTTCCTCGTAACGCTTCTCGGCGGCGCGGTAGTAGTCCTCGCTGCGCCAGAGGGTGTCGTCGCCGTCGAAGCCGACCAGGCGGATATCGTTCATTGGCAGGTCCCGGACACGCGCCTCGCGGCGGGGGTGCAGGATACCAGCGCCCCGGCCGGGCCAGAAAAAAGGAAGCGGGCCGGAGCCCGCTTCCGTTGCCACCAGGGACCCGCGGTTACTCCTGCGCGGCGCCGCCCTGCTGCTGGTTCTGGATGAAGGTGCGGTACTCGTCGGCGGTCAGCTCGCCGTCGCCGTCCGCATCGGCGGTCGCGAACACGCTCGACAGCGCCGAATGGGCCTGCGCCTCGGTGCGGCTGATGCTGCCGTTGCCGTCCGTATCCAGGTCGGCCCAGCCCATGCCCTGGCCGCTGGCACCGGACTGCTGGCGCTGCTGCTCGGCGGCGCCGGTGGCGGACTGGGTCGGGGTCTGCTGGGTGGTGGGCGTGGTGCTCTGCGCGAACGCCATCGGCGCGGCGGCAATCATGCCCAGGAACAGCAGGCCGGTCGTGGTGCGGGTGTTGTGCTTGCTCATTGGCGTACTCCGTCGGGTGGAAGGACGTGACTGCGTTTCGCAGCACACGGGGCGCACCTTGCACCAGCACGAATGAACACCAATGCCCTCGCGATCCCACGCGGAACGCCCTGTTAACCACACAGGCCGCGGGGCGTTGTAATCGCCTGTTAGCGCGCCGTGGACGGGCTGTTAGACCCGCCTTCAACCGCGACGAACAGCGCCCTACTTCGTCGTATCGGCACCGCCCGCGGCGTCCTGCGCGGCATGACGGTGACTGAACAGCCACCAGCCCAGCACGCTGCCGGAGACCGCGCCGATGACCTCCAACATCACCCGCGTGCCGAGGTTGTCGGCGTCGTGGATGCCGGCAAGGGCCAGGCGGGCGTACAGCGGCGATTCCAGCTTCACCATGCCGATGTAGAACAGGTTCCAGGCGTCCAGCCCGGCAGCGACGACCGTGGCGATCACCGCACCCCAGCCGAGCACGTGGCCGATCTGCATGCCGGTGCGGCGCCCGATCCAGGCCCAGGCGGCGTAAACCAGCACCCCGACGAGGAACGCGATCAGGCCGGCTTCGAGGCAGCCAAGCAGGCCGGTATGCAGGGGCAGGTTCATGGAGCGGCTGGACCTTGGCGAAAACGGGCCACAAGTCTAGCCGCCACGCGCCTGCCGGTCAGTCCTCGCCTTCGCGCCGGGCGGTCAGCGAGGCGTGGCCGTCCTGGTCGATCGCCACGTCCAGCACGATCGGCTGGCAGCAGACCTGGCAATCCTCGACGTACCGCTGGTCGCCCCCGCTGGGATCGACCGCGGTGTCGAAGTTCTCCCCGCACCACGGGCATTGCACCGTCAGCCACTCTTCCATCTGCACGCCTCCCTCAACGCACCGGCACGTCATAGGCAGTGCACGGATCCGGCTCCGGCTGCAGCGTGTAGTGCCACCACTCCTGCGGGTAGTTGCCGAAGCCGCGGATCTGCATCGCCGCGAGCAGGCGCTGCCGGTTGGCCTGCGCCGCTTCCGGCACCGGCGCGTCGGTACTGGACAACGGATCGAACAGGTCGAACGGCGTGCCCATGTGCAGCGGCTCGCAGCCTGCATCGGTGCACTGGAGCAGGGTCAGGTCCACGGTGGCGCCGCGGCTGTGGCCGGAGCTGTCGGAGATGTAGTCCGGCACCAGGTCGGTCTTGTCCACCCGCGGGTACCAGCGCGCCTTCTGCCGCGGATCGTCCGGGCCCTGGGCCCAGTCCATGAAGGCCTGCACCGAGCGCACCGGCCGGTAGCAGTCGTAGACGAGCAGGCCGACCCCCTGGGACTGCAGGTCGTGCTGCACCCGCGCCAGGGCCTCGGCCACCTGCGGCAGCAGCAGGCAGGCATTGGCCTCGTAACCGGGCACCGGCGCGCCGGTGAAGTTGTTGGAACCGAAGTAGCGCGCCTCGACCTGGATGCCGGGACCCAGCGTGCGCACCTCGACCAGGCCGGCCTCCTCCGCGGTTTCCGCCGGGGATACCTGCACCTCGCACGCCATCGCGGCCGACGGCAGCAGCAGCAAGGCGATCAGGCGGCCGCGGATGCGGCGGGGAAGGACTTCAGCGGCAGCCGCGTTCGTGCACGAAGGCGAGGTCCTGGTAGTCATAGCTGAAGTCCGCTTCCGGATCGACCTTGGACAGGCGCAGCGTACTCCCGTCCGCGCCGGGCGGGTGAAGCCAGGCTTCGGCGTCCACGCCGTCGTCGTCCCAGTCCACCAGCCAGCGCTCGCCGACCCGCATCAGCCGCCCACGCATGCGGGGCGAGCGCGCCGAGGCGAAACCGACGCCATCCCCGCGCGGGCACAGCGCCACCTCGCCGAACCAGGGATCGCGCCAGATCCCCAGCAGCGCCGTGGCCTCGCGGCGCGTCGCCGGGCGCCGCGCGCGGGTGTCCGGCGCCGGCTCGGCCCGGCGGCGCAGGGCGCGTTCGCGTTCCAGCAGGGCGGCGTAATGGGCCACGTCCAGGGCCGGTTCCGGGCGGGTGTAGCGCTTGGCCAGCACCTGTCCGAGCACCGTGCGCGCGTCCTCGGCCTCGCCGTTGACGAGGATGACGATGCCGGTGCGCAGGTCCGGCAGCAGGATCACCGAGGAATACATCCCCGACAGCGTGCCGGTATGGGCGACCTTCCACTGCCCGTCCATGTCCGACAGGCGCCACCCGTAGCCGTAGGCATGGAAGTGGCTGTTGTCCCATTCGCGCATGCGCCGGCCCACCGGCATCGGCACGTGGCCGGTCCATGTCGCCTGGCGCTGCATGGCCGACAGCCACGGATGCGCCGGATCCAGCCACATCCCGATCCAGCGCAGCATGTCGTCCAGGCTGCAGCGGATCCCCCCGGCGGCCATCGAGGTGAGATCCGGCACCACGCCCCGCTCCGGCGGCGCCGGCAGGTTGCGCCCGTCCACCCGCCGGTGCGGACGCGCGATCGGGCCGGCGTCGGCGACGTTCCAGCTGCCCACGCGGCAGCCCTCCATGCCCAGCGGCGCGAACAGCTCCTCGCGCACCAGCTGTGCGTACGGCTTGCCGCCGGCCGCCGCGGCGACCTCCCCGGCCACCACGTACAGCAGGTTGTCGTAGGCGTAACCGGAACGGAAGCTGGCCACCGGCCGCAGATGCGCGAGCCCGGCGATGATGTCGGCGCGGCTGAAGTCGTTGGGCTCCGGCCACAGCATCAGGTCGCCCGCGCCGAGGCCCAGGCCGCTGTTGTGGACCAGCAGGTCGCGCACCTGCATGTTCGCGGTGACCCATGGGTCGTGCATGCGGAACCGCGGCAGGTGCTTCACCACCGGGTCGTCCCAGCGCAACCTGCCCCGGTCGACCATCCGCGCCAGCACCGCCGCGGTCATGGCCTTGCTGTTGGAGGCGATATTGAACAGGGCCTGCGGCGTCACCGGCTCGCCGCTGCCGGCAGCCAGCTCGCCGCGGGTGACGACCGCCGTCACCCGGCCGTCCTCGATCACGCCGACCGCGATGCCGGGCAGGTCGTAGCGCGCGACCACCTCGTCCACGGCCTTTTCCGCGAAGGCCTGCGCCGGACCGGAAGGCAGGTCCGCGGCGATCGCCGGAATCGCAAAAAAAGCGGCCGCCAGGGCGGCCGCAGGAGGGAGGAAACGCAGCATCACCTGCTCCCCGATGCGGGCCTGTGGTCCATCACCAGGCCCGCGCCGTCCGGTTGTCAGTACTCCAGCGCCAGCACCAGCTGGGCATAGCGCGGGGACTGCAGGAAGCGCTCGCGGCCGAAGAACTCGTCGCGGGTGCCAATGCTCGATTCCAGGTCCTGGTAGACCCAGACCGGCCGCTGGCGGTTGAAGATGTTGTTGGCCGAAAGCTTGGCCGAGAATTTCGCCGGGCCGAAATCGCGCTGGTAGGCCACGCTCAGGCCGACGTCGATGTACCAGGGCATGCGCCCGGCGCCGCCGCGCGCGGAGTGCTCGTACACGCGGTCGGAGGTGCTCCAGGTGTCGCCTTCCTGCGGATTGGCGAAGGCTTCCTCGGGGGTGCACTTGTCCACGCACACGAAGTAGCTGTGGTAGAGCTTCCAGTTGTACGGGTTGCCGACGCCGAAGCCGGTGATCGGGCCGCCGGAGCGGGCGTCCACGGTCGCGCCCAGGCTCCAGTTCCCGGTCAGGGCGTAGGTGCCGCGCAGCTTGACCTGGTGGCGGTGGTCGTTGGCCAGCGGGCCGTGGCCGCGGTAGTTCACGAACGGGTCGTCGAAGTTCTCGGTGCGGCCGGTGTCGCCGAAGTTGGTGTCGGTGTTGACCGGGCCCTCGGCGTTGCCCTCGTTCCACGACAGCGTGTACGAGGCATTGAACGCCCACTTGCCGTCCCAGGCGCGGTCCAGCTGCAGCTCCAGCGCCTTGTAGGTGCGCCTGGGCTTGCTCCAGCCGCGCTGCCCGGTCGGGGTCGAGCCCACGTACTCCCACTCGCCGTCGATGTACTCGAAGTCGTCCGACTCGGTCCAGTAGCCGCCCCTGGAGGTGTCGACGGTGATGTAGCCGTCGTTGCTGCCGTCGCAGTCGGTGTCGCCCCAGATGGTGACGTCCTTGCCCGGGTTGCCCATCACCCACACGCTGGGCACGCGGCCGCAGTGGGTGGCGGTGATGTTGATGTCGTCGATGGCGTTGTGCAGCTTGCGGTAGATGCCGCGCGCGCCCCACGACCATTTCTCGCCCAGCACCTGCTGGAAGCCCAGGATCAGCTCGTCCTGGTAGACCGGGTCCATGTCGGCATCGACCTCGGCGCGCAGGTCGCCGACGGTGCCGTCGCCCTGGTCGTCGTCGAAGCCCATGAACTCGCCCAGCACCGGCACCGCGTACTGGACGCCGTCGCGCTCGCGGATCTCCCAGCCCTCGAGTCCGTGGTAGCTGCGCGCGTCGAGCAGGGCGCCGCCCTGCTTGATGTTGATGACGTTGGCCACCGGCAGGAAGTAGCGGCCGACGTTGCCGAACACCTTCATCGTGCCCTGGCCCGCCGGATCCCAGGAGAAGCCCAGGCGCGGCGCCCACATGTCGTCCATCCTGATGTAGGTGCGGCCTTCGGCGTCCTTGTTGTTGAACTCCTCGTAGCGCAGGCCCAGGTTCAGGACCAGGTTGTCGGTGATCGACCAGTTGTCCTCGATGTAGTAGGCGCGGTTGGTCGATTCGAACTCGCCGAAGATCGCGTACTGGCGGGCGCGCACGCAGGCGGTGTAGCCGGCCGGGACCAGGAACCCGCCGCAGTTGGAGTTGTTGGTCAGCGGGGTGGCGGTATACACGTTGTACTGCACGCCGCCGGGACCGGAGTAGACCTGGTCGAGGTCGGAGGTGTTGGTCTCGTCGTCGATGCCGAAGCGCAGCAGGTGGTCGCCCAGCACCCACTCGAAGTCGATCCGGCTCTGCTCGCGCTCGTCGTTGCGGTCGTAGACGGTGGGGTTGCTGGTGCAGCCCAGGGGCACGCCCGGATCGGGCACGCCGGAGGCGCGGGTGACGTAGTTGCAGTCCACGTCGTTGGGCGAACCGGTGACGCTGTTGCGCTCGTTGCGGCCGTGCATCACCTTCATCGACAGGTTGTCGGTCAGGTACGAGCTCCAGGTCAGCGCCCAGTTGGTGCCGCCGGTCTCCGAGTAGGAGTCGCTGAGCTTCTGGCCGACGGTGTCGCTGTCGAAGTCGTAGGCGTAGGTGGCGGTGTCGGTGCGGTTCTCGTTGGAGAACGCCATCAGGCTCAGCAGGTTGCGGTCGGTGATCTGCCAGTCCAGGGTCGTGCCCCAGAAGCCGTCGTCGGAGTCGCCGCGGTCGAACGAGGTGCCGGCGTCGTTGGTGTTCTCCGGCTCGACCTTGCGGCCCTCGTACATGGCGAAGAAGAACATCCGGTCCTTCACGATCGGGCCCGATGCCCACACGTTCAGGCGGGTGGAGTCGGTCCTGTCCCTGCTGCGGGTCAGGTAGCGGTCGCCGTCCAGGTAGCTGTTGCGCGCCGACGACTCCCAGTCCTTCGGAGCCCACACCAGCTTGGAACCATAGTGGAACTCGTTGGTACCGGACCGTGCCACGGCGTTGACCACGCCGCCGGTGGTGCGGCCGAACTCCACCGAGTAGCCGCCGGTCTTGACCTGGAAGTCCTCGTAGAAGTCGAACGGCGCCTCGGAGAAGCCGACGCGGTTGTAGAAGTCGGTGACGTTGAGGCCGTTGACGTAGAACGCGTTCTCCGCCACCGAGGAACCGCCGAAGGAGATGCCGCCGAACGCGGCGCTGCCGGCGGCCACGCCGGGCGCCAGCAGCGCCACCGAGGTGACGTTGCGGTCCACCGGCAGGCGCGCCAGCTCCTCGGCGTTGATGTTCATCGCCGACTCGGTGGAGGTGACGTCCACCGGCAGGACCACGCGGCTGCCGACCACCTCGATGCCTTCGAGGGTGGCGGGTTCGGCGACCAGGTTCACCGAGGTGGTCGCGCCCAGGGTCACGGTCACGTCGGCCTGCCTGCCCCCTTCGGCCTGCACCGTGTAGCTGCCCGGCGGCAGCAGCGGCAGGCGGTAGCTGCCGTCCTCGCCTGCGGTGACCGTGCGGCTGAAGCCGGTGGCCGGATTGGTGATGGTCACCCTCGCCCCGGCCTCCGCCCTGCCGGCGACGGCGCCGGTAGCGCTCTGGGCCATCGCCAGCGGTGCCATCGCGCCCAGGCACGTGCCGAGCGCCGCGGCCAGGGCCGCCTTCCTCAGGATCCTGCTGTCCATCCCCGTCTCTCTCCCGCAGTGGTGTTGAGGTCATCCCCGCCCGTCCGGCCGCCTTCCCCGACCGGTAGCATCCGCCACTGGAACCGGTAGTCCCACTGGTCGAAATAGAGGTTGCCGCCCCGCCACTCGACTTCGCCGCGCTGCGAGTCCACGGTCTCGGAGCGGAAGTGGGTCTTGGCGGGCACGAAGTCGCGCGCGTAGTCGTCGTTGAAGGCGATGCGGTAGGCGTCCAGGCCGCCCAGGTAGAACCAGCGCAGCGCCGGGTCGTCGCTTTCCAGCTGGCCGGTGGTCACGTCCATCGGCAGCCAGCCGTAGGGACGCAGGTACATCCAGCCCCAGTCGTGCATGTTGTCGTAGCCGACGTCCTCGTCCGAGTAGGTCCAGCCGGACTGCCAGCGCGCGGGGATGCCGTTGAGCCGCAGCAGCGTGATCAGCAGCAGGGTCTGCTGGCCGCAGTCGGCATGCCCGGCCCTGAGCGCGTGGTCGCTGATGTTGGAGATGGTCGAGTACTCGCGGGCGCCGGCCCAGGGAATGCGGTCGACCGCCGCGAACAGCTTCTGCGCGATGCGGTAGGGATTGGTCTCGTTCCCCACCACCTGGTGCGAGAAGGCACGCAGCCCCGGGGTGAACACCACGTGCGGCGGACGCTCGGCGAGGAACGGCGCCAGCGTCGGATCCTTGCGATCCACCGCCTGTACCCGCGCCGGATCGACCCGCACGCGGCGCGCGTACACGGTCAGCTCGTAGGTCACCGAGAATTCGGTGGGCCTGCCGGACTGCGCCGTGGCTTCCAGGTAGACGGTGCGCATCGGCGCGCTTTCCGGCGCTACCCTGCCGCCGGCCGGCGAGGTCCGGACCAGGCGGATCCCTTCCTGCTGCGCGGGGATCGCACGCGGGTACGGAATCCATGCCCGCACCGTCTCGCCCGCCGGCACCGCATCAGGCTCGACGATGATCGACTGCGTCACCTCGAGCCGGCGCGGTGCCACGCTGGTGGCGCCGCCCGCGGAGGCGGCAAGCACCTCGGCATGGTGCGGATGCAGGCGTTCGAACGGGCCTTCGGCGAACGGCCGCACCGGTGGCGCGCGGCGTGCCGCCGCCTCGGGGCTGAGCCGGAACAGGTTGGACACCGCGCGCCTGAACCAGCGGCGCTCCCCGTCGATGTCCATGTGCTCGACCAGGCCTGCCCGGTCCCAGGCCTCGAACTCGGCCTCGCGCAGGTCGGGAATCTGCCGCCGCAGCTGCGCCAGCACGCCTTCGCGGTTCAGGCTGAAGTCCAGGCGGATACGACGCATGCGCTCGCGCTCGAACTCCAGCGCGCGCCGCTGCAGGCCCGCCGTTTCCCAGCGGGCAAGCAGGTCGGCGATGCCTTCCTCGGCCTCGGCGAACCGCCCCTCGTCCACCGCGGCCACCACCTGCGGCAGCGAGTCCGGCACCGCGGCCACCGCGCTCCCCAGCGCGAACAGCAGCAGCAGGCCCGCGCCCATGCGCGGCAACGGCCCGCCGCAGACCGCAGTCCGCACAACGGCGGGCATCCCTGGTTGGCGAAGACGGGCTTCCACGACGACACTTCCCGCGTGCGGTGGTGCAGCCGGTGTAACACGCACGGAAGGCGGGGTCAATAATTTATTCTTGACCTCGCAAATCTTCGGAATAACTATTCTTCAATACGTCCGTGCAGAGGGGAGGCCGCCACATGACCCCGCCAGTCGCGCGGAACAACCCCGATGGCCGGCGCGTGGCCGCGCTGGCCGCAGGCCTGCTGGCCGGGCTGGTGCTGGCGCTGCCCGCCTGGAGCACCCCCGCCCGAGAAGACGCGGCTACCGCGGTGGTCGGCGTACGCCTGCCCGACCTGGATCCCCGGCACTGGATCAGCCGGCTGGAACAGCCCCACCGCATCATCCTCGACCGCGAGGGCATTGCCGCGCAAAACGCACGCATGCGCGCCGGCGATCCCTCGATCCAGGACATCGCCGCCCTGCCCGACCCGCTGCCGGGGAACCTCGTGCGCGCACGGGTGGAGAAGCTCTCGTCGCCACCGGCCCGTCCGCTCTACGACGAACAGGGCAAGGCGGTGCCGGCGCGAAGGCTCTCGGCACTGCAGCGCGAACTTGCGCTGGACGCGATCCCGGCCAGCCGCCCGCTCCGCTACGGCCTGGTGGTGCACCGCGCCGCGCTGCGCACCTTCCCGACGATGCTGCGGGTGTTCTCCTCGCCCGGCGACACGGATATCGACCGCTTCCAGGAATCGGCGCTGTTTCCCGGCGACGCGGTGGCGGTGCTGCACGAAAGCCGCGACCGGCAATGGCTGTTCGTGACCTCCGAGCGGTACTCCGCGTGGATCGAGGCCCGGCACGTGGCCATCGGAACGCGCGAGGAAGTACTGGGCTATGCCAGCCGCACGCCGTACATCGTGGTCACCGGCGCCACCGTCCGCACCACCTACACCCCGGAGGAGCCCCGGGTGTCGGCACTGCAGCTGGACATGGGCCTGCGCCTGCCGCTGCGCACGGGGCTGGATCCGTTGCGCACGGTCAACGGCCAGCATCCCTACGCCTCGCACGTGGTCGACCTGCCGGCGCGCCGCGCCGATGGCGGCCTGGAATTCGTGCCGGCCCTCATCCCGCGCTCGGCCGACGTGGCCGCCGACTACCTGCCGCTGACCCCGGCCAACCTCATCACGCAGGCGTTCAAGTTCCTCGGCGAGCGTTACGGCTGGGGCCATTCCTACGACGCACGCGACTGCAGCGGCTTCGTGTCCGAGGTCTACCGCAGCTTCGGCATCCTCATGCCGCGCAATACCCGCGACCAGGCAGTGAGCCCGGCGCTGGACCGGATCGGCTTCGAGGCCGGCGACGACCCTGCACGCCGCAAGGCCGCGGTACAGGGACTGCAGGCCGGTGACCTCGTCTACATCCCGGGCCACGTGATGATGGCCATCGGCCATCGCGACGGCATGGCCTACGTGATCCACGACACCAACGGCGGCGGCTGGCGCGGCCCGGACGGCAAGCGCGTATCCGCCGGCCTCAACGGCGTGTCGGTCACCCCGCTGGAACCGCTGCTGTTCAACGAGGGCGAAACCTACGTGGACCGCATGACCAGCATCCAGCGGCTCCGTCCGCATCCCCTTCCCGAGACATCGAAGTGAAGATCACCGACATCGAACTGCGCATGCTGCGCGTGCCGCTGAAGACCCCGTTCAAGACCGCGCTGCGCACGGTCGACACGGTCGAGGACATCGTGGTCCTGGTGCGCACCGACACCGGCCACACCGGCCACGGCGAGGCCCCGGCCACCGCGGTGATCACCGGCGATACCCACGGCTCCATCGCCGAGGCCATCGACCGCTTCATCAAGCCGCGCCTGGTCGGCCAGGAGATCGCCAACCTCAACCGCATCTGCGGCCTGATCCAGGGCGCGCTGGAGCGCAACACCAGCGCCAAGGCGGCGGTGGAGATCGCGGTCTACGACCTGTGGGGGCAGCTCTACGACGCGCCCCTGTACAGGATGCTGGGCGGCGGCGACCCGGTGATCACCACCGACATCACCATCTCGGTCGACCACATCGACAAGATGGTTGCCGATTCGATCTCGGCGGTGGAACGCGGCTTCGACTCGCTGAAGATCAAGGTGGGCAAGGACATCGGCCTGGACATCGAGCGGGTCAAGGCGATCCATGCCGCGGTCGAGGGCCGCGCCCTGCTGCGCCTGGACGCCAACCAGGGCTGGACCACGAAACAGGCGGTCTACGCCATGCAGACCCTCGAGGATGCCGGCGTGCTGCTGGAGCTGCTGGAGCAGCCGGTCAAGGCCGCCGACATCGAGGGCCTGAAGTACGTCACCGACCGGGTCCACACCCCGGTGATGGCCGACGAGAGCGTGTTCGGCCCGGACCAGGTGTTCGACCTGATCCAGCGCCGCGCCGCCGACATCATCAACATCAAACTGATGAAGACCGGCGGCCTGTCCAACGCCATCCGCATCGCCGACATCGCCTCGATCTACGGCGTGCAATGCATGATCGGCTGCATGATCGAATCGGCCATCTCGGTGGCCGCCGCCGTGCACCTGGCCGTGGCCAAGGCCGATGCCATCACCAAGGTCGACCTGGACGGGCCCTCGCTGGGCCAGTTCAACCCGGTCGAGGGCGGGGTCATCTTCGAGGAATCGGAGATCAGCATCACCGAGGCGCCGGGCCTGGGCATCCGCCAGATCCGTGGCCTGGAGCCGCTGGCGCGCTGAGCGCCGGTTGCCACGCCACGGCCCTCCGGATGAAGATCGCCCCATGCCGCCCCTGGTAAAGATCCGTTCCGAACGCGACCAGATGTCGGCCATCGAGCGCCGCATCGCCGACTTCATCCTCGACAACGCCCACCTGCTGCGCGACTACTCCTCGCAGCAGCTGGCCAGCGCCCTGGGCGTGAGCCAGTCCTCGGTGGTGAAGTTCAGCCAGAAGCTCGGCTTCCGCGGCTATCCCGACCTGAAGTTCAGCATCGGCCAGGCGCTGGCCCGCAACGGGGGCGACGCACCGGCCGCTCCCCCGCAGTCCGACGACGCCTATGCGCGCCTGGAGGAAGGCCTGCGCCGGAGCAAGGCGGCCGCCGAGGAGGAGACCCGCCTGATCAATCCGCGCGAGCGGATCGAGGCCATCGTCGGCATGGTCGACGGCGCGGACAAGGTGTTCGTCTGCGGCCTGGGCGACGACGGCCTGTTCGCGCGCGAGTTCGCCATGCGCCTGTCGCTGCTGGGGGTGCTGGTCGTGCACCACGCCGACCCCATCCTGATGATGGCCAACCTGTCCGCGGCGCGGCCGGGCGACGTGCTGCTGCTGCTCTCGGAGTTCGGCCAGCTGGCGCCGCTGCCCCAGCTCAGCCGCCAGTTCCAGGCCTGCGAAGGCAAGGTGGTGTCAATCACCCGGCACACCTCCAACCCGCTGCGCGCCCATGCCGACGCGGCGCTGGTGGTGTCCGCGCACGATCCGGCCCCGCACGTGGCCCAGCTGCTGTACCGCTCCTCGCTGCAGTACCTGCTCGACTTCCTGTTCGTGCTGCTGTGCCAGGCCAACCCGGAACGGCACCGCCAGCTCAACATCAACCTCGAGCGCATCCAGCACCTGCTCGATACCTGAGGCGACCATGACCCAGCCCCGCAGCCGCCCGCTTCGCCTGCACCCGTTCCTGCGCCTGCTGGCGACCGGGGTCCTGCTGCTGGCCGGCGCCAGCGCCACCGTGCTGGCCGCGTGGCCAGCCGCGCAGGAGGATGGGACCGCAGCCGCGCCGCTGCAGCTGGTGGTCGTGACCATCTCCGACTGGGACGCCACCACCGGCACCCTGCGCTACTACGGGCGCGCCACGCCCGACGCGCCATGGCGCGAGGCCGGGCGCTTCGCGGTGAGCATCGGCCGCAGCGGCGCGGCCTGGGGCGAGGGCCTGCATCCGGCGGCCGCCCAGGGCGAGGGACCCGCCAAGCGCGAGGGCGATGGGCGCAGCCCGGCCGGTGTGTTCGCGCTGGGGCCCGCGTTCGGCTACCCGCCGGCGGACGAGGTCGACACTGCCCTGCCCTACCGGCGGATGGACGCCAGCCACTGGTGCATGGACGTGCCAGGGTCGCCGCACTACAACCGCATCGTCGACGCGCGCGAGGTCGGCCAGGCCGCGGTGGCCGGTTCCAGCGAACCCATGCGCCTGGACCTCCACCACGACGGCGATCCGCGCTACCGCCTGGGCCTGGTGATCGCGCACAACCCCGGCAACACGCCCGGCCACGGCAGCTGCATCTTCGCCCACCTGTGGCGGCAGCCCGGCGAGCCCACCGCAGGCTGCACCGCCATGGCCGAGGAGGACATGCGCCGCCTGCTGGCCTGGCTCGATCCGGCCGCGCAGCCGCGCTTCGTGCTGCTGCCGCGCACCGAGTACGCGCGCCTGGCGCCGCGCTGGGATCTCCCGGCGGCGGGATCCGCCCGATGAGGTGGCCCGGCGCCACCACGCGCGTGCTGCTGGCGCTGGCTGCAGGCGCCATCGCCGGCCTGGCCCTGGCCCATGCCAGCGCGCCGGCCGCGGCCACGGCGGCCGCCATCGCCCAGCCGATCGGCAAGCTGTGGCTCAGCGCGCTGCAGATGACGGTGGTGCCGCTGGTGCTGTCCCTGGTGATCCTGGGCGTGGCCAACGCCGCCAACGCGGCCGCCTCCGGCCGCGTGGCGCGACGGGCGATGCTGGTGTTCGTGGTCCTGCTGTCGCTGTTCTCCGGTTACGCCGCGGTCGTTGCGCCGACGGTGCTGGCCTCGGTCGAACCGGACCCGCAGCTTGCCGCCAGCCTGCAGGGCGGCATGGTCGCGGCACCGGCCGGCGGCGCGCCCTCGCTGGCGCAGTGGATCGGCAACATCGTTCCCTCCAACGCGATCATGGCCGCGGCCCAGGGGGCGATGCTGCCGCTGGTGGTGTTCGCGCTGTTCTTCGGCTTCGCCCTCACCCGCATCGCCGCCGAGCGCCGCGCCCAGGTCATCGGCCTGTGCCAGGGCATTGCCGACGCGATGATCGTGATCGTGCACTGGGTGCTGCTGGCGGCGCCGCTGGGCGTGTTCGCGCTGATGCTCGCGGTGTGCGCGCAGGCGGGCCTTGGCGTGGTCGGCGCGCTGGCCGGCTACATCGTCCTGCAATGCGGGCTGTACCTCGGCGCGACGGCGATCTGCTACGTGCTGGTGGCGGTGTCGGCGGGACGCTCGCCCCTGGCCTTCGCACGGGCGGCGCTGCCGGGGCAGGGGGTGGCGGCCAGCACCCAGTCCTCGCTGGCCACGCTGCCGGCGGTGCTGGAGAGCGCGCGCGAGCGCCTGGGCATTCCGGCCACGGTGGCCGGCCTGGTGCTGCCGATGGCGGTGACCCTGTTCCGCATCACCAGCCCGATCCAGTACGTGACCGCCGCCTGCTTCGTGGCCTGGGCCTATGGCATCGAGCTGGCCCCGCTGCAGCTGGCGGCCGGCGCGGCGCTGGCGGTGGTGATCAGCATGGGGTCGGTCGGCCTGCCCGGCCAGGTGAGCTTCATGGCCACGGTGCTGCCGGTGACCCAGTCCATGGGCCTGCCGCTCGAACCCCTGGGCCTGCTGCTGGCGGTGGACACCATCCCCGACGTGTTCGCCACCACCGGCAACGTCACCGGCGACCTGGCCGCGACCAGCATCGTCGCGCGCCACAGCCCGGATGCGGTGGATCCGGACGAGCCGCCGCCTGTCGAGGCAGCCTGAACGCAGGCGGCGCCCGCTCACGCAGGTGTCACCGCGCGGGTCCGACATTCTTCCGTGGACGATACGGAGGAACCGCGATGAAACAGCGGCACATATACAGCAGCCCCAATCTCGCGGCCGCGCAGGCCGCGCTCGGCGCCGCGCGCGATGCCGGGATCGACCGCGACGACCTGTCGCTGATCGCGCGCGCGGACATCGAAATGGATGCGGTACCCGACGACCTGCGCGAGGCGCACACCGACATGGTGCCGGCGGCGCTGCGTGGCGCGGCCGGTGGCGGCGCGATGGGACTGGTCGCGGGGCTGGTCGCGGTGGCGGTGCCGCCGCTGGGCATCACCCTCGCGGGCGCCGCACTGATGACCGGCGTCGGTGCCGCGGTAGGCAGCTGGTCCTCGGCGCTGATGGGCGCCACCGTGCAGGACCCGGTGCGGCGCAAGTTCGAGGAGGCGATCGAAGGCGGCCAGGTGCTGCTGGTCGTGGACGGTGAGGAGGAGCAATTGGCGATCGCGGATGCGGCGATCCAGCGCGCCGGCGCCACGCAGATGCCTTACGAGGGCAGCAGCGTAGCCAGCTGAACGCCTAACACCGCGATCACCCACCGGCGCGGCGGCTTTAACGGCGCAGCCGATAGGTTGGGTATCCATCCAACCGAACAGGAGAAACGCCGATGAGCACGCCCGGCTACCAGATCCCCGGCCGCACGGCCACCGAGCAGTTCCCCGACTCCGGCTACTGGAACCAGCAGTACCGCAGCGAACCGTACTACCTGGAAGGCGACACCTACGAGGATTACGCCGCGGCATACGAGACCGGCTACGCCTTCCGCCGTCGCGATCCCGCGGCCGAGTTCGCCGCCGCCGAAGACCAGATGCGACGCGAATGGGAAGGCCGCAAGGGCAGCTCCCGCCTGGACTGGTCGCGGGCGCGCCTGGCCATCCAGCGCGCCTGGGAGCGCGGTGCCGATCCGCACGGCATGTAGTCCGCAACGCGGACCAATCCGTGGCCACCTACCGTCGCGCCGGCACTGCCGGCGCGACGCTTATGCGGTCAGCGTGCCGCCGGGGCCAGCAGTTCGAATGCCGCCGGCTCTCCCGCAACCGACGATGGCGCCACCCACACGTCGAACCAGCCCGGCTCGGCACCATGGGTGCCGTCGGCGCGGGTAAAGGCCAGGTCCGCGCGGGCCAGGCGGAACTCCACCTCGCACGACTCTCCCGGCTGCAGCAGCAGCTTCCTGAACCCCTTCAACTCGCGCACCGGCCGCACCCGGCTGGCGACGCGGTCGTGGACGTACAGCTGCACCACCTCCTCCACCGCGCGCGTGCCGGCATTGCGCACGCTGGCGCGGACCACCGCCTCGCCATCCCAGGGCACCGCGGCGGCGTCCACCCTGGTCGCGCCGTATTCGATCCGGCTGTAGGTCAGTCCATGGCCGAACGGATAGAGCGCCGCATGCGGGTGCTCGCGCCAACGCGCCTTGAATTCCTTCATGTCCGGCAACTCCGGACGTCCGGTCCGCGGATGGTTGTAGAAGTACGGTTGCTGCCCGGAATCGTGCGGGAAACTCACCGGCAGGCGCCCGGAGGGGCTGTGGTCGCCGAACAGCACGTCGGCCACGGCATGCCCGGCCTGGCTGCCGAGGAACCAGGTCACCAGGATCGCCTGCGCGTCGCGTACGGCGCCCTGCAGCGCCAGCGCGCGGCCGTTGCGCAGCAGCACCACGACCGGCTTGCCGGTGGCGGCGACGGCCTCGGCCAGCGCCTGCTGCACCGGCGGAAGCTCGATCCGCACGCGCGACTGCGCCTCGCCGCTGTAACGCTGCGGCTCGCCCAGCGCCAGCACCACCACGTCGGCCTCGCGCGCGGCGGCGACCGCCGCCTCGATGCCACCGTCCAGCGGCGCTTCCAGGCCGCAGCCGTCCACGACCTGCAGCGCGGCGCCCTTCGGCAGCGCGGCACGGATGCCGGCCTCCAGGCCGACGTAGCGGCTGCGGTCGCCGAACAGGGTCCAGCAGCCTTCGATGTTGTCCATGTCGCGCGCGAACGGCCCGACCAGGGCGATGCGCGCGTCGCGGCGCAGCGGCAGCACCCCGCCCTCGTTTTTCAGCAGGACCATCGCGCGCCGCGCGGCATCGCGCGCCAGGGCCTCGTGCCCGGCCAGAAGCGAGGTATCGGCCTCGCGTGCCGGGTCCAGGCAACGGTAGGGATCATCGAACAGTCCGATCGCCGCCTTGAGCTGCAGCACGCGGCGCACCGCGGCATCGAGCTGCTCCATCGGCACCTTGCCCGATTCCACCAGCGCCGGCAGGTGGGCGGCGTAGAAGCCGCTCTGCATGCTCATGTCCATGCCGGCGGTGAAGGCCAGTTCGGTGGCATGGGCCTCGTCGGCGGCGTAGCCGTGGGCCAGCAGCTCCATGTCGGCGGTGTAGTCGGACACCACGACGCCGGGGAAGCCCCATTCGTTGCGCAGCACTCCGGTCAGCAACGCGTGGTTGGCGCTGGCCGGGACGCCGTTGATGTCGTTGAAGGCGGTCATCACCGCCAGCGCGCCGGCATCGAGCGCGGCCTTGAACGGCGGCAGGTGGACGTCGCGCAGGGTGCCTTCGGAGATCTCGACGAAGTTGTAGTCCAGGCCCGCGGTCACCGCGCCGTAGGCGACGAAGTGCTTGGCCGTGGCCAGCAGCGAATCCGGCGCGCGCAGGTCGCCGCCCTGGAAGCCGCGCACGCGCGCGGCGGCGAACCGGCAGCCCAGGTAGACGTCCTCGCCGGCGCCTTCGGCGCCACGGCCCCAGCGCTGGTCACGGGCGATGTCCACTGCCGGCGCGTAGGTCCAGTGGATGCCGGCGGCAGTGGCCTCGACCGCGGTGGCGCGGGCAGTGCGCTCGGCCAGCTCCGGCTCGAAGCTCGCCGCCTCGCCCAGCGGGATCGGGAATACGGTGCGCATGCCGTGGATCACGTCCGCAGCCAGCAGCACGGGAATGCCCAGCCGGCTCTCCTCCACCGCGACGCGCTGGATCTCGCGCCCGGCCGCGGCGCCGACGCCGTTGAACAGGGTGCCGACGCGGCCTGCGCGCACCTGCTCCAGCACCTCCGCCGCGTTGCGCACGTTGGTCTCGGGATTCACGTCCGGCGCGAAGGGGCGGACCATGTCGGCGAAGACGCCGAGCTGGCCGGCCTTCTCCTCCAGCGTCATGCTCTGGATCAGCGATTCGACCCGCGGGTCGGCGGGGAGGGTGGTCGGCATCGGCGGATGGGGTGCGGGGGTCCGGGAATTCTAGCGGAGTGGCCGCTGCGGCATCTCCCCGCCCCGGCCGCGCGCCTGCATCCGGCAAGAAAAAAGGCGCGGGACGTGGGTCCCGCGCCCTGCCTGCATCCCCGTGGGCGGGGCGCAGCGGCAAGTGCGTCAAGCCTGGCTCAGCGCGAAGCCTGGGCCGAAACCTTCAGCTTGGTGGTGTCGACCTTGCCGACGCCGTCGATTTCGGCGGCGATGCGCTTGGCCTCGTCGACCTGGGCCTGGCTCTCGACGTTTCCGGTCAGGAAGACCACGCCGTCGACGGTGTCGACCTCGATCTTGGTGCCGGCCACATCGCTGTCGGCGAGCAGGCTCGACTTCACCTTGGTGGTGATCCAGGTATCGGAAACCGGCTGGCTCGAATCGGCGTCGGCGGCCTTCTTCTTCTGCGGGTCGTTGTCGGCGGCCATCGCGGCACCGGAGAACATCACGGCGGTCAGGGCGACGGCGAGGATGGAAGCGTTCTTGCGCATGGGTTACCTCCTTGGCTGATCGGGCGGCCAGTCTCCGCCAGCGGTACGTCCAGTCGAGGTGAACCGCGCGCAATGGATTCGTGATTGGTTCACGCCCATGAATCGGTTGCGGCTGCGCAAGGACGCACGTCTAATCGCCGGGTGCATCGAGTGGAATCGCTTCCAATGCCATCGTCTCCGTTGAACATCGCGCTGGTCGGCTATGGGCTCGCCGGCCGCGTCTTCCATGCCCCGCTGGTCGCGACCGCGCCCGGGCTGCGCCTCCACAGCATCGTCTCCAGCCGCACCGCCGAGATCGCCGCCGACCACCCGCAGGCACGCCCGTGCGCGGGCGTGGCGGAGGTGCTGGGTGATCCTGCGATCGACCTTGTCGTCGTGGCGACGCCCAACGACAGCCACGCTCCGATCGCGCGCGCGGCGCTGCAGGCTGGCAAGCACGTGGTGGTCGACAAGCCCTTCGCCCTGCACCTGGACGAGGCCCGCGGCCTGGTGGAAGAGGCACGTGCCCACGGCCTCGTGCTGTCCGTATTCCACAACCGGCGCTGGGACGCGGACTTCCTTACCCTGCGCTCGCTGCTCGATGCCGGTGCGCTGGGCGAGGTCGCCGAGCTGCATTCGCACTTCGACCGCTTCCGTCCGCTGGTGCCGGACCGCTGGCGCGACCGCGCCGGGCCGGGGGGCGGCCTGTGGTACGACCTCGGGCCACACCTGGCCGACCAGGCACTGCAACTGTTCGGGCCACCCCTGGCGGTCACCGCGGACCTGGGCATCCAGCGCCACGGCGCCTCCGCGGTCGACTACTTCCACGTGCAGCTGCGCTATCCGCGGCTGCGGGTGCTGCTGCACGCCGGCTCGCTGGTGCCGGGGCACGGCCTGCGCTTCGCCGTGCACGGCACCGGTGGCAGCTGGATCAAGCACGGGCTCGATCCGCAGGAGGATGCGCTGCGCGCGGGCCTGCGCCCGGGAAGCGGCGATGGATGGGGCCAGGACCCGCGCCCGGGCGTGCTGCTCCGCGTCGGCGACGACGGCCCGGTGGCCGAGGACGCATCCGCCCCGGCGCTGCGCGGCGACTGGCCGGCCTACTACGCCGGCGTGCGCGACGCGATCGTGCGCGGCGGCCTGCCGCCGGTGACCGGCGACAGCGCGCTGCTGGTGATGGCACTGATCGATGCGGCGAAGCGCAGCGACGCCGAACGCCGCGAGGTCGATTTCGCCTGGGCGGGCTGAGCGGCCTCAGCCGCTGCGCACGCCGTGCCCGCCGAAGCCCTGGCGCAGCGCGGCCAGCATCTTGTCGGCGTAGGAATCGTTCTCGCGCGAGCGCAGGCGTTCCAGCAGCGAAAGCGTGATCACCGGTGCGGACACGTCCAGCTCGATCGCCTCGGCCACCGTCCAGCGGCCCTCGCCGGAATCGGACACGTAGGGAGCGATGCCCTCCAGGCCCGGGTTGCGTTCCAGCGCGTCGGCGGCCAGGTCCAGCAGCCACGAACGCACCACGCTGCCGTGCTGCCAGATCCTGGCGACCTGGGCCAGGTCCAGCGCCATCGATTCCTTGCGCTGCATGATCGCGAAGCCCTCGGCGTAGGCCTGCATCATTCCGTACTCGATGCCGTTGTGGACCATCTTGGCGAAATGCCCCGCACCGCTGGGCCCGACATGGCCCCAACCGCGATCCGGCGCCGGAGCCAGGCTCTCGAACACCGGACGCAGCCGCGCGGCGGCCCCGGGGTCGCCGCCGACCATCAGGCTGTAGCCTTCCTGCAGCCCCCAGACGCCGCCGCTGGTGCCGCAGTCCAGCAGGTGCACGCCGGCGTCGCGGCAGCGCGCGGCGCGGCGCTCGCTGTCGCGGTAGTTGGAGTTGCCGCCGTCGACCACCACGTCGCCGGGCTGCAGCAGGGGCAGCAGCAGGTCGAGGGTGGCGTCCACCGGGGCGCCGGCCGGCACCATCAGCCAGATCGCCCGCGGCGCCGGCAGTGCGGCGACCAGGGCCTCGAGGGAATCCACCGTTTCCAGTTCCGCGGCGGCGCCGCGACCGGCGGCGCCGGGGTCGTAGCCGACCACCCGGTGCCCGCCGCGCTTGAGGCGCAAGGCCATGTTGCCGCCCATCCGGCCAAGCCCGACCATGCCGATGTCCATGGGTCCTCCTGTCGTGGGTGAGGGGGCCAAGCCTCGCACAACCGGCGCCGGCGCCCGTGGAAAGGTCCGTCCCGTGCTAAATCCCGGCGGCGTGCCGCCGTTAACGAGGCGTTACCCCAACCGGGCCCAGGGCCCGAGAAGCATGCGCATGTCCTTCCGAGACCGCGGAGCCGCAAGCGGCCAGCCCGCGCTGCGGTCCGCCCCCAGCGACGGCCTCGCCCCCGACGCCGGCAACGTCCTGCCCGTGTTCGCCCGTGGCATGGCGACGCTGCCGGGCGAGCTGGGCGACCTCGGCCGGCGCCTGGCCTCGGCCACCGAAAACGCCGACTGGGCCACCGTGGCGCGCGTGCTGCGCCAGTTCCTGGACAAGTACCTGCGCGATTTCGCGGCGGCGCTGGACGCACCCTCGGCCGCCGAGGCCGAGCAGCTGCGCGACCTGCTGCGCCAGGCCGTGGGCGTCGCCCTGGCCTCGCTGCTGCGTCCGCTGCCGGTCCTGGCCGACGAGTCCGCCGCCGTGGCCGGCGACCTCAAGCGCTGGTCGCCGGGGGCCGACCTGTCGCCGCTGGCGGCGCGGGTGCGCGAGCTATGCCACCAGGTCGGCGTGCACGCCGGCGAGGCCGCCGAACAGCAGGCGCTGCTGCTGGAACTGTTCGACCTGCTGCTGGAAAACCTGTTCGAGCTGCTGGACGACGGCAGCTGGCTGCGTGCCCAGGTCGCCGCCGTGCGCAACCTGCTGGCGCAGGAACCGGACCGCCAGGCGCTGGAAGCGACCCGCCAGGGCCTGCGCGAGCTGGCCTACCAGCAGGGGCTGCTGCGCCGGGGCATCGAGCAGTCCAAGGACGCGATGCGGGTCATGATGGCCTCCTTCGTCGAGGGCCTGGACGGCATGGCCGCCGAGACCGGCGAGTTCCAGGACCGGCTGCAGGCGCACCTGGCGGCGATCCGCGAGGCGCGCACCATCGCCGACCTCGGCCACCGCCTGGAGGACGTGCTCGACGACACCCGCCGCCTGCAGGAGCAGGCGCTGCGCTCGCACGAACAGCTGCAGGCAGCGCGCGCCGACGTGGAGGCCGCCGAGGCGCGCGTGCGCGAGCTGGAGTCGCGGCTGCGCGACATCGGCGAGCTGGCCAGCAGCGATCCGCTCTCCGGCGCGCTGAACCGCCGCGGCTTCGAGGAGCTCTACGGCCGCGTGCTGGAGCAGGCCGAGCGCGAGGCCTGGCCAGTCGCGGTGGCCGTGGTGGACCTGGACGAGTTCCGCAAGCTGAACGCCACCCACGGCCACGCCGGCGGCGACGCCGCGCTGTGCCACGTGGTGCAGGTGCTCCGCGACGGGCTGCGCAAGGAAGACGCGATCGCGCGCTACGGCGGCGAGGAGTTCTTCCTGCTGATGCCGCGCGCTTCCCTGGAGGAGGCGCTGGCGCTGGTGCAGCGCATGCAGCGCGAGCTGGCCGGTCGTCCGCTCGCGCACGAGGAGCGTCGCATCGAAGTCCGCTTCAGCGCGGGCGTGGCCGTGCGCCAGCTGGGCGAGGACGGTGAGCGCCTGCTCAAGCGCGCGGACCGTGCGCTGTACCGTGCCAAGCAGGACGGCCGCAACCGCGTGGTCGCGGTGCGCTGAGTCTCAGCTCGGGCGGCCGGCAGGACGCTCGTCGCCGCCCGCGGTATAGGCCGGCGGCGAATAGAAGTTCACCGTCCGCAACGGGGTTGTGCCGGTGTTGCGGATCTCGTGCTCCTCGCCGCGCTCGATCAGCAGCAGGCTGCCCGGGCCCAGGCGCTGGCGGCGGCCGTCGACCACCGCCAGGCCGCTGCCGGACACCACGTAGAGCCACTGGTCCGCGCCGCGGTGGCGATTGCCCGGCCCGCCCTCGCTGCCGCCGGGAGGCAGCACCATCTGCGCCGCCTGCACCCGGCGGTGGCCGAAAAGGACGCGGAAGCCGCGGCCGAAGCGCAGTCGCCGGTGCTCCATGGTTCCTCCGCAAGTGTCTCCGGCCGAACCTGCCGGCGCCGGCGTGAAGCCGCCGTCGCGCCCTGCCGGCGTGCTTCACGCGGCCTTGCGCGCTTTCCCGGCCCAATTCGGCCATCCCTCTTTCAGCGGGCCACGCCGATGCCAGTCCGGCTGGGTTTCCAGATCGCCTACCGCTTCGCCCAGCCCACGCCGATGGTGGCGATGCTGGACGTGCACGACAGCCACGCCCACCGCCTGATCTCCGGTCCGGCGGTGTGGACCTCGCCGGAGGTCGCCCTGCATCGCTACCGCGACCGTTTCGGCAACAGCTGCCGGCGGCTGCTGGCGCCGGCCGGGCTGCTGGTGCTGCGCGGCGATGCCCTGCTCGCCGACAACGCCGCGGCTGGCTGGCGCCCGGGACCGCAACAGCCGCTTCCCGAGGAAGCCCGGATGTTCCTGCAACCCAGCCGCCACTGCGAAGGCCGGCCGCTGGCCCGCCACGCCCAGCTGCGGTTCGCGGACCTCCCGTCGGACCGGGTCCGGGTGCGGGCGATCTGCGCCCACGTTGCGCGCACCATCGAGTACGCGCCGGAAAGCGTCGACTTCACCCGCGGCGCGCTGCGGGCGCTGCAGGAAGGCCGTGGCATCTGCCGCGACTTCACCCATGCGGCCATCGGCCTGTGCCGCAACGTCGGCATTCCCGCGCGCTACTGCGCGGGCTATCCGGCCGCCACCGCCGGAATGCGCCCGGAGCCTGCATTCGCCGCCTGGATGGAAGCCTGGATCGACGGGCGTTGGCAGGCGTTCGACCCGCGTACCGGCGCGGCCTGCCCGGATCGCATCCCGGTCGCGCGCCGCCGCGACGCCGCCGACGTCGCCACCAGCTGCACCTTCGGCATGTGCGAGCCGGAACGGGTGGAGGTGTGGGCGATCCAGGAATCCGTGGCGCCCGCGGACGCCGGCGCCACGGTCGAGGTCGCCGCCCTGGCCCTGGCTTCCTGATCCGGGCACCCGTTCACGGTTCCTGGCCGCGGCCTTGCCGCTGCGCTTACGCCTGCCGTGCGCTCATGTCGGCTGGTGCGCGAAAAACGCGCGACAGCAGCCTGGAGCCCGGCATGACCCGTCCTTCTTCCCCGCCCGAAACGCACAGCACCCGCGACAAGCGCCCCGCCGCGGACCAGGACAAGCCGCATACCCCCGACCGGTACGCCAACAACGAGGGGCGGAAGAAGGGTCCGGACATGCCGGACACCGATCCGGAGCGCAACCACGCCGTGCCCGGGGACTACGAGCGCCTGCCGCCCGACCGTCCACGGCGTTGACGGCGCTCCGCTCGCTGGTAACGCCCGGGACGCGATGCCGCCGGTGCCCGCGGGCCTTTTCCTTCAGCGGCCCGGTGGCGCACACGGTGGCGATGCGTGCGACCAGCGTCCCGGCCGCCGGGCCGAAGCACCGCACGCATGTGCACCGGCCTCGAAGGTTGACCTCGCGGCACGCGCCGCCCGCACCATGGAGGAGGATTCCGATGAAAGGACCGAACGGGCTTCCGCAGGCGCTGTATCGCGCCAACCTGCAGCTGCAGGCACGCATTGCGGAGCTGCTGCAGGACGGCAGCAGGCAATGGCTGGACTTCGGCCAGCGCCTGGTCGAGGAGGGACTGCTGGAACGCGACGCCGAGCTGCGAAGCCTCGGCCGCCACGACTGGCAGGCGCTTGCCGCGCTGCCGGCCGATGCGTTCTGGCGCCAGGTGCAGCAGCGCTTCGGCGACCAGCAGGCCGCGGCGCAGGTTTCGGTGGCGGTCCAGGCCGCCTTCGCCCGCGGCCTGCAGGAGGCCATGCGCGAGTGGCGACGCGACACCGCCGCCGCCCTCGACGAGGCCGGCCTGGGCTTCCCGGTCGACAACCCGATGTGGGGCGCGCTTTTCCAGGGCTGGGATGCGCTGCCCGGACTGGTGCCCGGCTTTCCCGGCCACGCGCCAACGGCGTCCGCCACCGCTTCGCCGCCGGGAGGCACCCCGGCCGCGCCCCGCGCGCGTCCGGCCAAGAGCGCGCCGCGTGCACGCAAGGCACCGGCAACGAAGGCCAAGTCCCCGCGCCCGGGCAAGTCGCGGGCCTGAGTTCCGCCTTTCCCTCCAGGGTGGGATGCGCGGCCGCGGGCGCGAAGCGGAACCGTGGTGTGCGGTTACCTCGCATGTCGCGGGTACCCCGACCGTCTCCCCAAACCCCTCCCCCCGGAAGGAGGAGGGGCCGGGATCAACGCTACTTCTTTCCCCGCGCCTCCTGCTGGCGGCGCACCCACTGCATCTGCTCGAGGAAGGTGGTGGTCCAGTACCTGTCGCGGTTGGCGGCCAGGAAGGCGAGCAGTTCCTCGTGCGCTTCCTTGGATACCGAAAGGTAGTCGCCACCGATGCCGTGGAAGGTGAAGCCGATCATCGTGCCCTTGCGCCCGGCCTCCTCGACCAGCGCGATCAGCTGCCTGCCGGTGACCCCGTTCGGCACCGCCGCCGGCACCGCCGCCGGATCCAGCGCGTCCATGTCAGGCACCACGTCGCCGCCGACCAGCTTGATGCCGACGAAGCGGTCGGCGATGGCCTCGATGTAGTTGCCCTCGGCCACGTTGCGGTCGCCGCAGGGGGCGGTATAGGTACGCGGACCGGTGTAGCCGTCCAGCGACTGCAGGAACACGTCCGCGACCTCGACCTGCTCCCTGATCTGGGCCAGGCTCATCCGGTCCAGGTCCTGGTGCGCCGGCACCCATTCGCGACCGGGTCCGTGGGCCGAACAGGGATGGGTCAGGCTGTGGTTGCCCAGCTCATGGCCCATGCGCGCCACCTCGCGCCATTCCTCCATCCGCGCCCGGACCGGCTCTCGCGCAGGCACGATGTAGAACGTGCCCTTGAGGCCGTACTTCTGCAGCGCCGGCACCGCATTGTCCAGCTGCGAATCCAGGGCGTCGTCGTAGGCCAGGCTCACCGCGGCCTTGCGGCCCTCCGGCCAGGCGAACTTCTCCCTCGCCGCCGCCGGCAGCGCCAGCGCGGCCAGGCAAAGTGCAAGGCAGACCTTTCCTGCTCCCATGCGTTCTCCCTCGATCGGCCGCGGCCCTCCCGCGCCTTCCGGCGCAGAGTCTAGCCGCAGCCGCCGCCCCCCTGCCCGGGCGCGCGAAGGCGGGCCGCCAGCGGGTATCCTCCCGCCGTCGCCACCCCGGAAGGCCGTCCATGTCCATCCGTACGTTCCGATGCCTGCGTCCGTGGGCGCTGCTGCTCGTGCTGCCGGCACTGCCCTGCGTGGCGACGCCGTCGCTGCCGGAACCGGCGCTGCTGTGGCAGGCCACCGGCTTCTCCGCACCCGAGTCGGTGGTGTACGACGCCGACCGCGACCTCTTCTATGTCTCCAACATGGGGACGCATGGCGAGGGTGCCGCGCCGGGCGACGGCTTCATCAGCCGGCTCGATGGCGAAGGCCGGATCCTCGACCTGCAGTGGGTGCAGGGCCTGCAGAACCCGAAGGGACTGGCGCTGGCCAATGGCCGCCTCTACGTCGGCGACGACGATGCACTGGTGGAGATCGACCTGGAGCACGGCGCCATCGTCGCACGCCGTTGGCCGCGGGATGGCGGTCCGGGGCAGTTCAACGACTGCACCGCCGATGCCGCGGGCAATGTCTATGTCTACAGCCGTCGACTGGCCACGATCTACCGGCTCTCGCCCGAGGGCTTCACGCCCTGGGTCGAAGTCGACGTGGAGAACAGCGGCCACTTCAATGGCCTGCGCGCCGATGGCGAGCGCCTTCTGGCTGGAAGCTGGGAAGTGCCAACCACCGGCAAGGCCGGCCACCTGAGCACGTTCGATCTCGCCGATGGCCACGCCGGCCGCATCGGCGATGCCCCGATCGGGCACATCGACGGCATCGAACCGGACGGACGGGGCGGCTGGACCGTTACCGACTTCTCGCCCGGACGGCTGCTGCACGTGGCCGCGGACGGCACTGTGACCGAACTGCTGGTGCTGATGCCCGGCACCGCCGACCCCCTCTACCTGCCGGAACGGCAGCTGCTGCGGGTGCCCCTGCTGCGCAACAACCGCCTGCTCGCCTTCCGCTGGGCCCCGGGCGAAGAGGCTTCGGACGAGGAGGCTTCGGACGAAACGGTCCCGGACGCGCCGGTCCCGGAAGAAGCAGTCCCGGAAGAAGCAGTCCCGGAAGAAGCGGCGCCCGACGACGGCGCGCCCTGAGTCAGGACGCAGGCTGTCCCGCATCCTCCGCATCGGCAGGCTGCGGCTGGTTCACGCGCACGGCCAGCAGCACCAGAGAACGCGGCGGCAGCTGCCAGGCGCCATCCACCGGCTGCGGCAGGTCGTCCGCGCTGCTGGCCAGCAACCGCGGCGTATGCAGCTGCTCCGGCAGGCGGAATTCCTGCGGGGCATCGCCGGCATTGAACAGGAACACCAGCGAATCCTCGCGCTCGGGCTGGTGCAGGCCGCTGGTGGGCGCCTGCCCGTCCAGGCAGGCCATCAGCACCCGCCGCTCGCCGTCGTGCCAGTCGCCCTCCTCCATCGCACTGCCATCGGGACGGAACCAGCCGATGTCGTGCAGGCCGTGGGACCGGTCGTACTCGCCCATGAAGAACCGGCGGCGGCGCAGCTGCGGGTAATGCCTGCGCAGGCGCAGTAGCCGGCGCACGAAGGCCGCCTGCTGCTGCGCCGCCGGGGCGGCCGCCGCCTCCCAGTCCAGCCAGGTCAGTTCGTTGTCCTGGCAATAGGCGTTGTTGTTGCCCTGCTGGCTGTGGCCGAACTCGTCGCCTGACAGCAGCATCGGCGTGCCCTGCGACAGCAGCAGGGTGGCGAGCAGGTTGCGCATCTGCCGGGCGCGCAGGGCATTGATCTCCGGATCGTCGGTCTCGCCCTCGGCGCCGTGGTTCCAGGAGATGTTGTTGTCGCTGCCGTCGCGGCCCTCCTCGCCGTTGGCAAGGTTGTGCTTGTCGTTGTAGCTGACCAGGTCGCGCAGGGTGAAGCCGTCGTGCGCGGTGACGAAGTTCACCGACGAGTACGGCTTGCGGCCATGGTGGTCGAACAGGTCGGCCGAGCCGGTGAAGCGGGTGGCGAACTCGGCCAGCTGCCCCGGGTCGCCGCGCCACAGGGCGCGCACGTTGTCGCGGAACTTGTCGTTCCATTCCGCCCAGCCCGGGGCGAAGTTGCCCAGCTGGTAGCCGCCCGGGCCGATGTCCCAGGGCTCGGCGATCAGCTTGACGTGTGCCAGCAGCGGGTCCTGGCGCACCGCGTCGAGGAAGCTGCAGGACGCATCGAAGCCGGTGCGCTCGCGGCCGAGGATGGTTGCCAGGTCGAAGCGGAAGCCGTCGACCCGCATCTCGCGCACCCAGTAGCGCAGCGAGTCCATCACCATGCGCAGCGCGCCGGCGTTGGTCAGGTCGAAGGTGTTGCCGGTGCCGGTGTCGTTGATGTAGTAGCGGCGGTCGTCGGCCAGCCGGTAATAGCCAGCGTTGTCGATGCCCTTGAACGACAGCGTCGGGCCCAGCTCGTTGCCCTCGGCGGTGTGGTTGTAGACCACGTCCAGGATCACCTCGATCCCGGCGTCGTGCATTCGCGCCACCATCTGCTTGAACTCGGTGATGCTGCTGCCCGACAGGTGGCGCGGGTGCGGCGCGAAGAAGCCGATGGAGTTGTAGCCCCAGTAGTTGCGCAGGCCCTTGTCCAGCAGGTACTGGTCGTCGACGAAGGCATGCACCGGCAGCAGCTCGATCGCGGTCACGCCCAGGTACTTCAGGTGCGAGATCACCGCGTCGTGGCGCAGGCCGGCGAAGGTGCCGCGCAGCCCTTCCGGGATGGCGCCATTGCGCATGGTCAGGCCGCGCACATGGGCTTCGTAGACGACGGTCCGGTCCCAGGGAGTGGCCGGCGAGCGCTCGCGTCCCCAGGTGAAGGCCGGATCGATCACCACGCACTTGGGCATGTACGGGGCGCTGTCGCGGCGGTCGAAGCTCAGGTCCAGGTCGCGGTGGCCCAGGGTGTAGCCGAACAGGTGGGGCGCCCACTTGAGTTCGCCGCTGATCTGCTTGGCGTAGGGATCCAGCAGCAGCTTGTGCGGGTTGAAGCGGTGGCCGGCGTCCGGCTCGTACGGGCCGTGCACGCGGTAGCCGTAGCGCTGGCCGGGCCGCGCATCGGGCAGGTAGCCGTGCCAGATCTCGTCGGTGTACTCGGGCAAGGTGATGCGTTCCTGCTCGCGTCCGCGTTCGTCGAACAGGCACAGCTCCACCTTCGTGGCATGCCGCGAGTACAGGGCGAAGTTGACGCCCAGCCCATCCCAGGTCGCGCCCAGTGGGTACGGCGTGCCCTCTTCCAGCCGCGACTGGCGGCTCCATTTACGCGTCGGCACGTTCGTCCTCCTCTCCCGCGGTTCCCTGGCCGGCCTGCTGGTCCAGCGCGCGTGCGGCGATCTCGGCTTCCACCAGGCGTTCGGCCATGCCCCAGTGGCGCAGCTCCTGGCCGTCGGGGCGGCCCTCGGCCTCCCAGATCTGGCGCGCGAGTTCGCGCGTGCGGCGCTGGCGTTCGGCCGGGTCCATGGCATCGTTCCTCATTCAGTGATCCACACTGCCACGGGCGAGCGTGCAAACAGCGTCGACAGCGGCACGTCCCGCGGCGATTCCAGTTCCAGGCGCGCATCTCCCAGCACGTCGCGCCAGTTGCCCGCGGGCAGGCGCAGGCTGCGCGCACCCCAGTGCGTTTCGGGCACAAGCAGTCCTTCGCCTTCCACCACCGGGGCATCGCCCACCAGCGCGCCGGCCCACAGCTGCTGGCGGCCGCTGCCGCGGAGGAATGCCACCACGTCCTCGCCTGCTGGCTGCGGCGTGTAGCGCGCCTGGAACAGCCGTGGATGCGTGCTGCGCCGCGCGAGCATGGACGCCAGCAGCCGGGCCTTGACCGCACCGTCCTGCCACTGTCGCAGCAGCGCCGGCCAGTCGCGGGCGTCGTCCAGCCAGGCACGGCGCAGGGCATAGTCCACGGGGCGACGGTTGTCGGGATCGACCAGGCTCAGGTCCCAGCCCTCGGTGCCCTGGTAAGTGTCAGGCACTCCGGGCGTGGCCAGCCGCAACAGCAGCTGGGCCAGGCCCAGGCGCGCTCCGGGCACGCCCAGCGCTTCGGCTGTCCGGGCCAGCGCCTGGTGCAGGGCGTTGTCCCTCAGCGCATGGCGCACCAGCGCATCGACTGCCGCTTCGACGGCCTCGTCCGGCTCGGTCCAGCTGCTGTGCTGCTTGCCCTCGCGCAGCGCCTTGGTCGCCCAGGCGACGACCCGGTCGGCGTATGCCTTGCGCGCCCTGTTGTCCCGAAGCTGCAGCGGCCAGGCCGCGACCAGGGTCTGCCACAGCATCAGGCGGAAGGTGGCCGGCACCGCGTCGCGCAGGCGCGGCGGCGTGGCCTCCTCGAAGACGTCGATCTGTTCGCCCCACCATTGCGGGCGATGCGACAGCGCCGCCAGCCGGGCGCGTGTGTCCTCGCCGCGCTTGTGGTCATGGGTGGCGGTGGCCAGCAACGCCAGGGGATGGCGCCTGGCGCGCTCGCGGCAGGCGCGGTGGAAGCCATCGATGCCCGGTGGTGCATGCAGCGGGTGGCTGCCGACCTCGTTGCGCGAGAGCAGCACGCCATGGCGGTAGAACGCGGTGTCCTCCACCGCCTTGGCGTTGAGCGGCGCGGTGAGCTGCTCGAAGCCGGCGCGCAGCCGCTGCAGGAGTGCGGCGGGCACGCCAGCCGCATCGGCGCCGCCCCGCAGCCAGCCGGTAAGCGCTGCCAGGGCCTGCTCCTCCGCCGGACCGAGATCGTCCCGCGCGGCAGCCGTGGCGGCATCGAGCCACGCGCCGCCTTCGGCATCCAGCCCGTCCTGGCCCGCATAGGTGCGGTAGACCGGGAATCGCACGCATAGAGCCTGCAGGGCGCGGGCCCACATCTGCGCGCTGAAATCGGCCAGCGCCGGCTCCTGCGCGGCGACCGCCAACAGCCTGTGCAGGCAACGGTTGAACTCGGCCTGCAGCGGGCCCCGCAGGACAAGCAGCCGCGCATCGCGCTCGACCGCGGCGAAGTCGCCCTCGCCACCGGCCTGCTCCCAGCGCGCACGCAGGTCCTGCAGGCCGGCGGCGTCATGCAGCACCGCGCCGGCCTGGTCCATGAAGTCGTAGCCGGTCGTGCCCTGGCTGGGCCAGGACGCCGGCAGCTGCTCGCCGGGTGCGAGGATCTTTTCCACGTACAGCAGCGCCTGTCCCGCCGCGAGGCCGCGACGCGCGCCGGCACGGTCCAGCGCCCCGCGCAGCGCCTGCACGTAGCCGGTGGGATCGGTCAGGCCGTCGACATGGTCCACGCGCACGCCGTCGATCACGCCCTCGGCCAGCAGTCGCAGCGGCAGCGCATGCACCGCCTCGAACACGTCGCGGCGTTCCACCCGCAGCGCGGCCAGCGAGGTGATGTCGAAGAAGCGGCGGTAATTGATGCGGTCGTTGCCCGCGCGCCACCAGAGCAGCCGGTAAGCCTGGCGTTCGAGGATGCCGGCCAGCGTGCCCTCGCCGCGGCGGGCCCCGGCATTGACGCGTTCCAGCCAGGCCCCCGCGCGGGCGCCGGCAGGTGCCGGTACCGTGCCGGGACCCAGCGGCCAGGCCTGGTCGTAATGGCGCACTTGCCAGCCATCGTCCCGGCGCTCCAACTGCAACAGGCCTTCGGCCAGCGCCGCATGCAGCGGACGGTCCAGCACTGGCAGCAGCAGGCGGCCACCCGCGCCGGGCGCCTCCCAGTCGACGTCGAACCAGTCGGCATGCCGGCTGCGGGGTCCGTGCCTGAGCAGGTCCATCCACCACGCGTTGCTGGCGTGGGTGGCCATGTGGTTGGGCACGATGTCCAGCAGCAGGCCCATGCCATGTTCGCGCGCGGCCTGCGACAGGCGCAGCAGGGCCGGCTCGCCCCCCAGCTCCGGGTTCACCCGGGTCGGATCGGTGTTGTCGTAGCCATGGGTCGAGCCGGGCACCGCGGCGCCGACCGGCGACAGGTACAGGTGACTGATGCCCAGGCGGGCGAAGTAGCCGACCTGCGCCGTGGCGTCGTCCAGGGTGAAGCCTGCATGCAGCTGCAGGCGCATGGTGGCCCGGGGAGCGGGGGGCGAAGGCCGGCTCATGGCGTCGCCTCCGCCGCGTCGCTGCGGGCCTGGGCGAAGGCCTGCAGCGATGTATCCAGGACCGGCTCCGGCAGCGGATCCGGCAGGCGCCTGCGCCAGTTGGGATGGCTGTCGGTGGTCCCGGGCAGGTTGGGCTGTTCGCCCAGGCCCAGCGCGTCCTCGGCCGGCAACAGCGCAAGCACGGCCGGGGACGGGCGGTAAACCGCAAGGCATCCATGCGCAGGTCCCCGCTGTCGATGCCCTCGGTGCGGAAGGCCTTGCGCAGGCGCGCCACGTCGGCCTGCCGCTCCTGCCACTGCGGCGTGGCAAGCAGCGCTTCGGGCGTTCCCTCCTGCAGTCCCAGGCGCCAGGCGATGTCGCGCCCCTCACCCCAGCCGGCGATGCTGGGCAGGTCGTGTGTGGTGGTGGTGGCGACCGCATGGCGGCGCCAGCGCTTGGGCGGCATGAACGCGCCGCGGCGGTCGCGGGTGAACGGCAGCACGTCGATCCCCAGTACGCCGCGGCGCGCCAGCTTCGCGCGGATGCCCGGCGGTACCACGCCCAGGTCCTCGCCGATCACGATGCAGCGGTGGCGCCAGGACTCCAGCGCCAGCAGGTCGAGCAGCACATCCAGCTCGCAGCGCAGGTAAACGCCGTCGCGTGCACTGGCGCCGCGCGGCACGACCCACAGCCGCTGCAGGCCGAGGATATGGTCGATGCGCACGCCACCGCGGTCGCGCATCACCGCGCGCAGCAGCTCGATGAACGGCGCGAAGCCCGACTGCCGCAACCCGGTGGGCGAATAGCCGCTGATGCCCCAGGCCTGCCCTTCGGCATTGAATGCATCCGGCGGCGCGCCCAGTTCCAGTCCCCGCAGCACCGCCGACGGCGAAGCCGCGGCCTCGCTGCCGGACGGGTCGAAGCCCACCGCCAGGTCCGCGACAAGGCCGATGCCCAGCCCGGCCCCGCGCGCCTGTCGCTGGCACTGCGCCCAGGCGGTGCGTGCCAGCCATTGCCCGAACAGGTGCAGCTGCGCGGCGTCCTCGTCATCGCCGGCGGTGAACGCCACATACGCGGCCACTTCCGGTGGCGGCGCGGCGGCGAAGCGCGTGAAGTCCGCCTGCAGGTCGGGGCGCAGGGCCAGGCCATGCGCATGCAGCCGGCGCAGCCAGGCCCACTTGGCAGGCCGCGCCGCGGCCCAGTCGACGAACCGCGCCGACTCCAGTTCACGCAGGCGCGGGCGCAGGCCCGGATCATCCTCCAGCGCCTGTTCCGCCACTTCGCCGAATACCTGCGACGGCGAGGCATGCAGGGGATCGAGGCAGCGCCTGTCGCTGGGTGCGTAGGGGCTGTAATAGCCCGCGCCCTCGAGCGCGGCATGTACCGGGCTCAGCGCCAGCGCGTCGCCACCGGCGGCGGCCAGCCTGCGCAGCCAGTCGCTGCAGCCTGCGGTGTCGCCAATGCCGCCATCGCCCGGGGTGCGCGCCGAGTACACCTGTAGCGCCACGCCCCAGGCGCGTCCATCCGGCACCGCATCCTCCACGCCGAAGCAACGATCCGGCGCCACGGCGACCCGGCGCGGCGCGCCGTCGCGCAAGGTCCAGTAACCCGGCGTCAGTGGCACGCGCACGCGGCCACGCGCGTCGACCCGTGCGTCCTCGCGTTCGCCGTCCTCCGATTCCCACTGCCGCAGGCCAGGTCCGCCGCCGACCGCGATCCGGGTACCTGGACGGGCGGTCACCAGCGGCGGCTCGGCCTGCACGGCCTGCACCCGATGCAGGCTGTCGCGGCGCTGCGCCACCGTGGCCGCGGGAAGATCCATCGCCGCCAGTACCCCGTGCAGGGTGGCGTCGGACACCACCTGCGGCCGGCCGGAGACATCGGTCCATTCGCGGCACAGGCCCGCAGCCTCGGCCAGGGCGTGCAGGCTCGCGTCGTCCCCGCTCATGGGCCCACCCTGCGCACGCGCAGCCGGTCCGGCGGCAGCTCGCCCTCCTCCATCGGCCCGGTGCGCAGCAGGTCGCGTCCCGGCGGCAGGGCGCTGGGAAGCGTGGCGCGGCCGAGGTTCAGTTCGATCCACCACTGCGCCCCGCCCAGCTGCCAGCCGGCAGCGACGGCGGACTCGCCGATCACGCGCCCACCAAGTGGCCGGGCCTGGTCCAGGTGCGGCATCAGCTCGCGGGCGCGCAGGGCGAGCAGTCCGCCGAACCAGGCCAGCCACGCCCCGGCCAGGGCATCGTCCCCGGCCGGCCAGGGCGCGCGCGAAGCCTCGAAGGTCGAGGCCGCGTTGGGATCGGGAATCGTGCGCCTGGCCTCGGCGCTGGCGAAGGCGGCGAAGTGCGCGAACTCGCGGCGGCGGCCTTCGCGCACGGCCTCGTCCAGGGGCGCCTGGAAGTCGGTGAAGAACAGGAAGGGCTCGCGCGCCGCCCAGGGTTCGCCCATGAAGAACAGCGGCACCATCGGGGTCAGCGCGGTCAGGGCCATCGCCACGCGCAGGCGTTCCGGCGTGACCAGCACTGACAGCCGCTCGCCGCAGGCGCGGTTGCCGATCTGGTCATGGTTCTGGGCGAAGGCGACGAAGCGTTCCGGCGGCACATCCGCGCTCGACTCGCCACGGACGCGCCCCCGCGGGGTGGTCTCGCCCTGCCAGGCAAAGCCCTCTCCAAGCACGCGCGCCAGGTGCGCGGCGGCCTGCGGCGCGTAATCGCCGTAATAGCCCTCGTCCTCGCCGGTCAGCAGCACGTGCAGGGCGTTGTGGAAGTCGTCGTCCCACTGCGCGGTGAAACCCCCGCGCAGCAGGCTGGCCTGGTTGTGCTCGTTCTCCAGCACCAGGTGCACGTGGCGGTCGGCAGGCAGGGCCGCATGCACCGCCTTCCGCAGCTGGTGGAGGAAGGCGGTCGGCTCGATCGCATGCACCGCGTCCAGGCGCAGTCCGTCGAAGCGGTATTCCTCCAGCCACATCAGCGCATTGGCGATGAAATAGCCCTGCACCGCCGGCTGCCCGAAATCGATGGCCTCGCCCCAGGGTGTGTGCGAGCCGGCGCGGAAGAACGACGAGGCATAGCTGCCCAGGTAGTTCCCGTCCGGGCCGAAGTGGTTGTAGACCACGTCCAGCAGCACCATCAGGCCCAGGCCATGGGCCTCGTCCACCAACGCCTTGAGCTCGTCCGGGGTGCCATAGGCATTGGCGGGAGCGAACGGCAGCACCCCGTCGTAGCCCCAGTTGCGGCTGCCCGGGAACTGGGCCAGCGGCA
The DNA here is from genome assembly GCF_010093235.1 of Pseudoxanthomonas suwonensis. Lineage (GTDB taxonomy): Bacteria > Pseudomonadota > Gammaproteobacteria > Xanthomonadales > Xanthomonadaceae > Pseudoxanthomonas > Pseudoxanthomonas suwonensis. The sequence continues at coordinate 47,643 of NZ_PDWP01000014.1, forward strand.
TCAGCTCGATCGCGGTAATCCCCAGTGCCGCCAGCCGCGGCAGCTGCGCGCGTACCCCGACATAGCCGCCGCACGCGCCGACATGCAGTTCGTAGACCACCGCCTCGCGCCAGGGCCGGCCACGCCAGTCGTCGTGGCGCCACGTGTAATCGCCGCGGTACAGGGCGCTGGGTCCGTGCACGCCTTCGGGCTGCCAGCGCGAAGCCGGATCCGGTACCTCGTTGCCACCATCGATGCGATAGCGGTAGCGCGCGCCCTCAACGGCCGCCGTTTCGACTTCGAACCAGCCATCGCCCGCTGCCCACATCGGCACGGCCTGGCCGGCGAGCACGAGTTCCACCTGGCGCGCATCCGGAGCCCAAAAACGGAAGCGCCAGTTCCCCTCCCCGGCTGGGCAGGCGCCCGGGGGCTTGGACGCGGTGATGGCGCTCATGCCCCGGCCTGGAGGTAAAGCGTGGCCAGCGGCGGCAACGTCAGGGCCAGCGACTGCGCGTGGCCATGCATGGGTCGCCGCACCGTCTGCAGCAGGCCGCCATTGCCGACGTTGCTGCCACCGTAATGGGCGCTGTCGGTGTTGAGCAGCTCGCGCCAGCCGCCGGCGCAGGGCACGCCTACCGAGTAGCCATGGTGCACGGCCGGGGTGAGGTTGGTCACCGCCAGCACCGGTGGCGCGCGCCCTTCCGGATCGTGGCGCAGGAAGGCGACCACGTTGTTGCGCGAGTCGTCGGCCACGCTCCACTCGAAGCTGCGCTCGTCCTGCTCGGCCACGTGCAGGGCCGGCTGCGCGCGAAGCATGCGGTTGAGGTCGCCGACCAGCCGCGCCAGCCCATCGTTGAGGGGGCGCTTCGCTTCTTCCCAGTCCAGCTGGGCATCGTGGTTCCATTCGGCCAGCTGGCCGCACTCGCCGCCCATGAACAGCAGCTTGGCCCCGGGGTGCGCCCACATCAGGGCGAAATAGGCCCGCAGGTTGGCGAAGCGCTGCCACTCGTCTCCGGGCATGCGCCGCAGCAGCGAGCCCTTGCCGTGCACCACCTCGTCATGCGACAGCGGCAGCACGAAGCGCTCGGCGAAGGCGTAGACCAGGCCGAACGTCATCTCGCTGTGGTGCCAGCCGCGATGGATCGGATCGCGCCCCATGTGCTGGAGGGTGTCGTGCATCCAGCCCATGTTCCACTTGTGGGTGAAACCCAGCCCGCCGTGTTCGGCCGGCGCGGTGACGCCCGGCCATGCGGTGGACTCCTCGGCGATCAGCATCACGTCCGGGAAGCGGCGGCGCAGCTCGCTGTTCATCCGGCGCAGGAAACCGATCGCCTGCAGGTTCTCGCGTCCGCCATGCTCGTTGGGAACCCACTCGCCCTCGGGCCGGCTGTAGTCGCGGTAGAGCATCGAGGCCACCGCGTCCACGCGCAGGCCGTCGATATGGAAGCGCTCGATCCATTCCAGCGCCGAGCCGACCAGGAAGGCCGAGACCTCGTTGCGGCCGTAGTTGTAGATCAGGGTGTGCCAGTCGCGGTGGAAGCCCTCGCGCGGGTCCTCGTGCTCGTACAGCGCGGTGCCGTCGAAACGCTGCAGGCCGTGCGCGTCGGTCGGGAAGTGGGCACTGACCCAGTCCAGGATCACGCCGATCCCGGCGCGATGGCAGCGGTCGACGAAGCGCGCGAACGCCGCCGGTTCGCCATGGCGCGCGGTAGGCGCATAGATGCCCAGCGGCTGGTAGCCCCAGGAGCCACCGAACGGATGCTCGCTGACCGGCAGCAGCTCGATATGGGTAAAGCCCAGCGCCTGCACGTGCGGAATCAGCTCGTCGCCCAGCGCGTCCCAGTCCGGCGCGCGCCCTTCGGCATCGCGTCGCCAGGAGCCGGCATGCACCTCGTAGATCGAAAGCGGCCTGCCTTCCCAGCCACGCGAGGCCATCCATTCCTCGTCGTTCCAGGCGAACGGCGCGGGATCGGCCACCCGCGATGCGGTGGACGGCGGCAGTTCGCACTGGCGTGCGCAGGGGTCGGCCTTGTGCGGCAGGCGTGCGCCGTCCAGCCCGGTGATCTCGTACTTGTACAGGGCGCCGGCCCGCACGCGCGGCAGGAAGATCTCCCAGACGCCGGCACGATGGCGCAGGCGCATGGGGTGGCGACGCCCGTCCCAGCCGTTGAAGTCGCCCACCACGGCCACGCGCCGGGCATTGGGCGCCCATACCGCGAAGCGCACGCCCTCGACTTCGCCCAGCCGCATGGGATGGGCGCCCAGCGCCGCGCGGCAGGCCTCGCCATCGCCGGCCGACAGGCGCTCCAGCAACGCCTCGTCCAGCAACGCGCCGAACCCGTAGGCATCCTCGGTCTCCTCGACCCGGTCGCCCCAGTCCACCCGCAGCAGGTGCACGCCGCCGCCGTCGACCCGTGCCTCGAACACGCCGAACACCGAAGTCGGCCGCAGCGCGGGCCACTGGTCCGGGCCGGTGCCGCAGCTCACCGCAACCGCCCCCGGGAACAGGACCCGCAGGCAGAACCCGCCTTCCGGCAGCGCATGCGCGCCAAGCCAGGCGAAGGCGTCGACCGGCTCGCCCGCCGCGAGCGCCGCCAGGGCGGCGTCGCGTTCCGGATCCCCGGGGCCGCCCGGGAAGGCTGGTTCGCATTCCTGCGGCATGGCCGCCACCCCTTCGCTCATGCGGTCAGCCCCCGGGTTGCGGCGATCCCGGCCGCCTGGCGGTAGAGCGCGTGGTACTGCTGCCCGGCCGGCGTCCAGCCACCGGGGCGCAGCATGGCCGCGCGGCGCATGGCGCCCAGCAGCAGCGGACTGCGGAAGGTACGTATCGCGCGCTGCAGGCAGCGGCGCAGGCCGTCGGCGCTGGCGCCCTCGAACAGGAAGCCGGTCACGCCGTCGTCGACCGTGTCGATCAGGCCGCCGGTCGCATGCGCAACCGGCAGGCAGCCGAAGCGCTGCGCGTACATCTGGCTGAGGCCGCAGGGCTCGAAGCGCGATGGCATCAACAGGAAGTCCGCACCGGCGAACATCCGCCGGGCCAGCCCTTCCTCGAAGCCGATGAAGGCTCCTACGGCGCCGGGGAAGCGGCGCACCAGGGCGGCCACCTGCGCCTCCACCTGCGGCTCGCCGCCGCCGATGATCACCACCTGGCCGCCGGCGGCCACGATCTGCGGCGCCACCTCGCAGGTGATGTCCAGGCCCTTCTGGTGGACCAGTCGCGAGACGACCGCGAACAGCGGGCCGCCGTTGTCCGGCAGGCCGAACGCGGTGCGTACCGCGCGCGCGTTGAGATGGCGGTCGCGGCAGTCGGCAGGGCTGAAACGCGCCGGCAGGGAACGGTCGGTGGCCGGGTCCCAGCTGTCGTCGATGCCGTTGACGATCCCGCTGAGGTGGCCCTGCGCGGCCCGCCTGGCCAGCAGCTCGTGCAGGCCACAGCCCTCCTCCGGCCCCACGATCTGCGCCGCATAGCTGACGCTGACGGTGTTGATGCGGGTTGCGTTGATGATCCCGGCCTTGAGGAACGAAAGCCGGCCATGGAACTCCATGTCCTCCAGGTGCGCCTTCGGCACGCCGATGGCCTTGGCCACGCTGCGCGGGAACACGCCCTGGTAGGCGAGGTTGTGGATGGTCAGCACGCTCGGGGTGTCACCGCCGGTCCAGCGCACGTAGGCCGCGGCCATGGCCGAGGGCCAGTCGTTGAGGTGCAGCAGGGCCGGCCGCCACTTCAGTCCGCAGCCACCGGCGCCGATGCGCGCGGCGGCATGGGCGAAGGTGGCGAAGCGGATTGCATTGTCGTCCCACTCGGCGCCGGAGCCGTCCACGTAGGGCGAGCCGCTCCGCTCGAACAGTTCCGGGCACAGCAGCACGTAGACCGGCAGGCCGTCGGCCTGGTGGGTCAGGCCGATCCGGCATTCCGGCAGGCCGGCATGGGCGTCCACCCGGCCGACGATGTTCATGGCGCGGATGCGCTGCAGGACTTCCGGGTAGCCCGGGATCAGCACGCGCACGTCGCAGGCAGGGCGCAGCGCGCGCGGCAGGGCGGCGGCGACGTCGCCGAGGCCGCCGGCCTTGAGGAAGTCCGCCATCTCGGAGACGACGAAGAGCACCGGGATGCTGTGGTGGCCCGGCTGCGGCAGCACGGCTGCCGACTGGCGGCGCATGAAGCGCCCCCGTTCATCCCGTGGTGGAAGCCGCAGCGACTTCTGTTCACGTAACGCGACAACACCGACGGAATCGGGGGCGGCTGACATCGCAGTGGCTCGTTGTTCTGGGGTTGACGTTTCCCGCACCACCCCTTGCAGGGGGCAGCGGAGGTTCGTTTTGGGAGGTCAACGCAGATCGTGGGGGATATGCGCGAGCTACGGCTGCAATCTACAGCGCGTTCCGATAAATACGTTGTGAATTCCAACCGTCACCGGTGTGACTTTTGCGGATTTTCCTGCGAGGTCACGTAACCCGTTCATGCGGGTGCGCCATCACACCCTCCATGCGCCGGCGCATGCAACGGTCATGCAGTGGATTGCACCACGATGGGGCGATTCAGCCCTGCGGCACGCCCGCCATGTCCGGCAGGCGATGGGCGATGCCCTTGTGGCAGTCGATGCAGGTCTTCTCGCCGGTGCCCAGCCACAGCTTGTGGACCTGGGCCGCGCGCGCGCCCTGGCGGGTCAGGTCCATCGAATCGAAGTCGTGGCAGTTGCGGCACTCCAGCGAGTCGTTGGCCTTCAGCCGCGCCCACTCGTGGCTGGCCAGCACCAGCCGCTCGTCAAGGAATTTCTCGCGGGTATTGATGGTGCCGAAGATCTTGCCCCAGACCTCCTTGGAGGCCTGCATCTTGCGCGCGATCTTGTCGGTCCAGTTGTGCGGGACATGGCAGTCCGGGCAGGTGGCGCGCACGCCGGAGCGGTTGGTGTAGTGGATCGTGGTCTTCAGCTCCTCGAACACGTTGTCGCGCATCTCGTGGCAGGTGGTGCAGAAGCGCTCGGTATTGGTCGCCTCCAGCGCGGTGTTGAACCCGCCCCAGAACAGGACGCCGGCGATGAACCCGGCCACGGTCAGGAACCCCAGGCTGTAGTAGCGGCTGGGCGAACGCAGGGTCATCCACAGCAGCGACACGTGGCGGCGGAGGCGGCGGAGCATTCAGTGCACCTCCGCCTGCGGGGCCGCCGGATCGGCAAGCAGGCTGTCGATGTCGCGGAAGCCGTTGGCCACCAGGGTCGGGGCATCGGTCTGGACCACGTGGCACTGCATGCAGAAGTAGCGGCGCGGCGAGATCGAGGCGAGGAACTGGTCGTCGCGGTCCATGTAGTGGGTGACGCTCACCGGCGGGGCCTGGAAGGTGGCCGCGTTGGCGCGGGCGTGGCACAGCATGCAGCGGTTGCTGTTCCGGTCGACCTGGTAGCCGTCGATCGCGTGGGGAATGGTCGGCGGCTGCATCGGATAGGCCCGCACCCGCTTGATGTCGGTGTTCTCCACCCGCGCGATCGGCGGCGGGTGGCCTTCCTGGTCCACCGGCACGCCGCGGCGGATGGCGTCGATCTGCCCGGAACCGGGGATGAAGACGGCCCGCGCGTCCACCGGCACGGATGCGGTGGCCTGCGGTTGCGGCGCCCGCGCCTCGCGCGCGCCGCGACCCAGGATCACGCCGAGGAAGAACAGCAGTGCCCCCAGCACGACGGCCAGGGCGATTGCGACCAGCGGCATCCGGTTTCGCATGACGCGGCTCCTATGCGGGGAGGACCTTGACCGCGCACTTCTTGTAGTCGGTCTGCTTGGAGATGGGATCGGTGGCGTCCAGGGTGACCTTGTTGATCAGCTGGCCGGCATCGAACCAGGGCACGAACACCACCCCGCGCGGCATGCGGTTGCGGCCGCGCGTCTCGACCCGGGTGCGCATCTCGCCGCGACGCGAGGCCACCCGCACCTCGTCGCCGCGCTTGAGCCCGCGCGCGCGGGCGTCGTCGGGGTTCATGAAGCACACCGCGGCGGGGAACGCCCTGTAGAGCTCGGGGATGCGCATGGTCATCGAGCCGGAATGCCAGTGCTCCAGCACCCGTCCGGTCACCAGCCACAGGTCGTACTCGTCGTCGGGCGCCTCGGCCGGCGGCTCGTAGGGCAGCGCCCAGATCACCGCCTTGCCGTCCTTGTTGCCGTAGAACTGGAAGCCGGTCCCGGGCTTGACGTAGGGATCGCTGCCTTCGCGGTAGCGCCAGCGGGTTTCCTTGCCGTCCACCACCGGCCAGCGCAGGCCACGCGCCCGATGGTAGGCGTCGAACGGCGCCAGGTCGTGGCCGTGGCCGCGTCCGAACTCGGCGTACTCCTCGAACAGGCCTTTTTGCACGTAGAAGCCGAAGTGCTGGGACTCCTGGTTGGCGTAGCCCTGTTCGATATCCGACAGCGGGAACGCGTCGACCTTGCCGTTGGCGAACAGCACCTCGAACAGGGTCTTGCCGCGGTAGGCCGGATTGGCGTCGAGGATCTCCTTCGGCCAGCACTCGTCGGTGGTGAAGCGCCTGGAGAACTCCATCAGCTGCCACAGGTCCGAACGGGCCTCGCCCGGGGCCTGCACCAGCTGGTGCCAGAACTGGGTGCGGCGCTCGGCATTGCCGTAGGCGCCCTCCTTCTCCACCCACATCGCCGCCGGCAGGATCAGGTCGGCGGCCTGCGCGGTGACCGTGGGATAGGCGTCGGAGACGACGATGAAGTTCGCCGGGTTGCGGTAGCCGGGCCAGGTCTCCTGCAGCAGGTTGGCGCCGGCCTGCATGTTGTTGTTGACCTGCACCCAGTAGGCATTGAGCAGGCCGTCCTTCAGCGCGCGGTTCTGCTCCACCGCGTGGTAGCCGGGCTTCGGATTCAGCAGGCCGCGCGGAAGCTTCCAGATCTCCTCGGCGTGCTGGCGGTGCTCCGGGTTGGCCACCAGCATGTCAGCCGGCAGACGGTGGCTGAAGGTGCCCACCTCGCGCGCGGTGCCGCAGGCCGAGGGCTGGCCGGTCAGCGAGAACGGGCTGTTGCCCGGGGTGGAGATCTTCCCGGTCAGCAGGTGGATGTTGTAGACCATGTTGTTGGCCCACACCCCGCGGGTGTGCTGGTTGAAGCCCATGGTCCAGAACGACATCACCCTGACCTTCGGATCGGCGTACAGCTCGGCCAGCTGCTGCAGCCAGCCGGCCTCGACCCCGGTCATCTCTACCGCGTGCTGCAGGGTATAGGGCGCGACCAGGCGGGCGAAGTCATCGAAACTGCACGGCTCGCCGGCGCCGGGATCGGCCGCGCCGCTGGCGGCCACCTCCAGCGGATGCTCCGGGCGCAGGCCGTAGCCGATGTCGGTCGCGCCGCGCTTGAAGGTGGCGTGCTTCTCCACGAACTGCCGGTCCACCCGCCCGGTGCGGATGATGTGGTTGGCGATGTAGTTGAGGATCACCAGGTCGGTCTGCGGCTTGAACACCACCGGGATGTCGGCCAGCTCGAAGCTGCGGTGCTCGAAGGTGGACAGCACCGCCACCTTCACGTGCGGGTTGGACAGCCGGCGGTCCGTGACCCGGGTCCACAGGATCGGGTGCATCTCGGCCATGTTCGAGCCCCACAGCACGAAAGCGTCGGCCGCCTCGATGTCGTCGTAGCAGCCCATCGGCTCGTCCATGCCGAAGGTGCGCATGAAGCCATAGGCGGCCGAGGCCATGCAGTGGCGCGCGTTGGGATCCAGGTGGTTGCTGCGGAAGCCGGCGCGCATCAGCTTGGTCGCCGCATAGCCCTCCCAGACGGTCCACTGCCCGGAGCCGAACATGCCGATGCCCTCGCCGCCCTTGGTCCTGAGCACACGCTTGAACTGCTCGGCCATCACGTCGAAGGCCTCGTCCCAGGACACCGGGGTGAAGTCGCCGTCCTTGGCATAGGCGCCGTTCTTCTTGCGCAGCAGCGGCGTGGTCAGGCGGTCGGCGCCATACAGCACCTTGGACAGGAAGTAACCCTTGACGCAGTTGATGCCACGGTTGACCTCGGCATGCACGTCGCCATGGGTGGCGACCACCCGGCCGTCGCGCACGGCCACGTTGACTCCGCAGCCGGTGCCGCAGTAGCGGCACGGCGCCTTGTCCCACTTCAGGCCGGTGCGGTCGCCTTCGGTGACCACGTTGGTGCCGCCGCCGGGTAATGGCAGCCCGGCGGCTGCGGCGGCGGTGGCCGCGGCGGCGGTGCGGATGAATTCGCGGCGCGTGGTGCTCATGCGGAAGCTCCACTGGCAATGGGCGGGGAAACCGGTTCGTCGAGCGCGTCCGCCGGTTCGGCATGGTGGTGCACCAGCAGCACGTTGAGCACGCCGGGCAGCTCACGCAGGCGGTCGACCAGGTCCATCACCTGGTACCGGTCCGCGGTTTCGCAGACCACCACGCTGCGCGTGTCACTGGCGATGGCCAGCTCCAGCGCCGGCTCGGCCGCGACCGCCGCGCGCAGCGCCTGCAGCGCACCGGCGCGGTGCTGGAGCACGAAGGAGGCGATGTGGACCTCGTCCGGTGCGTTCATGCGCAGGCCTCCTCCATTCCGGCCAGCGAGATCGCACTGGCCGGGCATACGCCGACGCAGGCGCCACAACCGGTGCAACGCAGGGCATCGACGGAGGCGGCGCCGCGCCCGCCGGGTGGGACGCGGATCGCCCGCTCCGGACAGACTTCGCGGCAGCTGGCGCATACGATCCCGGAACCGGCCAGGCAGGCTCCGGCGACCGTCGCACGCAGGCCCCAGGGGGGCAGCCGCGTGCGCTGCAATGCACCGGTGCCGCAGGCCTCCACGCAGGCGCCACAGAACGTGCACTCGCCGATGCCGGCAGCCGGGTCGAACCGGGGCAGGCCATCGGCGGCGCGCCCCAGCACACGCTCCGGACAGGCGCCGATGCACGCGTCGCAGCTGGTGCAGTATTCGACGAACCGTGCTTCGGGGATCGCCCAGGGTGGGCGCGGGCCGCAGGGGCCGGCGCCGAACAGCAGTTTCCGTCGGGAGAGTGCGGCGCCGGCCATGGTCATGGACCTGTGGGCGGGCCTGCGAACAGCAGCTGCCACATCCAGACCATGAAGCCGTATCCGGCCACGATCAGGATCGCCAGCAGCGGGAACACCACCGCTGTCACCAACAGGAACGCGATGCGCTCCTGCCGCCGTGTGACCTCCATCTTGGGGCCGGCATCCTGCTCCACGTGCCTACCTTTTCAGGCTGGGTCCAGTGCAGTACGCGACGGAGGCTAGCACAGCAGCAAGGCACTGGCGTGACGCACTGCGGGAGCCGCCGCGCACGCCCGCACGACCGTGACCGGACGCACGCCGGCGCACCTCTTTCAGGGGCGGCGAGGGAGGCGCCTGCGCGGCGGCTGCGGTTCGCGCTCGGCCATGTCGCGGACCCGCAAGCCCGCCTCGCGCACCAGGGTCGGCAGCAGCTGCGCCTCCGGCAGCAGATGCCAGTATTTCTGCGGCATCTCCTGGCGCATCATCCGGGTGTTCAGGCGCGCCGGGTTGAAGATGCTGGCGTAGTAGGTGCGCCACAGCCCGTCATGCGCATCCTCCGCCGGAACATCGGCACGCGGGCCTCCGGGACCGGCCCACAACCGTTCGCCATCCCAGCGGGCGCTGCGGTACGGGGTGACGATGGTCCAGCGCATGCCGGCGAAACGGCGCGCGAAGAACGGCGCCACCCGGTCGACGATGAAGTGCTCCGGCTCGAACCAGGCGATGTAGGTCTCCTCCTCGCCCGGCACCGCGCGGAAGCGCACGAAGGCCTTCATCTTGTGGGTATCGCGGCGCACCGACTTTTCCAGCGCGCGGGCCCGGACCACGTCGGCATCGGTGCTGCGCTCCAGCAGCTGGCGCTGGCCATGGCCGATGCGGCAGAGCATCCGGTACAGCAGCGCATGCCGCTGCGGGTCGCGATGGCAGAGCACGCGCGCGGCAAGATCGAGGAACGCGGCCGGGACCGCCGGCTGCGGCGGATCCGGCGCCAACGGCGCCTGGTCCAGCCCCGGCCATGGCAGCAGGCCGCCCTGGGCATCGCCGCTCCAGTCCATCTGCTCCGGCGCCAGCCCGGCGGCGAAGGCATGGCGTGCGGCGGCACGCCAGGACGCCAGGTCCCACGGCGGATCGACCCGGGCGCGGAAGCCGGTCACGCGAACAGGTCGGCCTGGCGCGGCCTGGGCGCCAGCTGCGCGCGCAGCCGGGCCGGATCATCCAGGCGCGTACGCGGATGGTGGTCCAGCACGCTCACGAATGGCAGCAGCTTCTTCAGCGGCGCGCGCAGGCGGGCGAGGTCGTCCAGGCGCAGCCGGCCATGGCGGCGCGCGCTCACCAGGCGGTCGACATTGCGCGCACCCAAGCCGGGCACGCGCAGCAGCATCTCGCGCGGCGCGGTGTTGAGGTCCACCGGGAAGCGTTCCGGATTGCGCAAGGCCCAGGCCAGCTTGGGATCGATGTCCAGGTCGAGCATGCCGCCACCGTCCCCGGGGCGATCGGGCACGATCTCCTCCACGCCGAACCCGTAGAAGCGCAGCAGCCAGTCGGCCTGGTAGAGCCGGTGCTCGCGCTGCAGCGGCGGTGCGCGCGGCGGCAGCTGCGCCGAGGCATCCGGGATCGGGCTGAAGGCCGAGTAGTACACCCGCCTCATGCGGAAATCGCCGTACAGCGCGCTGCTGGTGCGCAGGATCACCGCGTCGTCGGCGCCATCGGCGCCCACGATCATCTGCGTGCTCTGCCCGGCCGGCGCGAACCGGGGCGGCCGGCGCCGGGGCGTGGCCTTCGCGGCGCGACGCGCCTCGGCGTTCTCATCCATGCGCCAGCGCAGCTCGCCCATGGCATCGCGGATGCCGTCGGCGCGCTTTTCCGGCGCCAGTCTCGCCAGGCCCTCGACCGTCGGCAGTTCGACATTGATGCTGAGCCGGTCGGCGTAGCGCCCGGCCTTCTCCAGCAGTTCCGGCGAGGCCTCCGGAATGGTCTTGAGGTGGATGTACCCGGCGAAGTGGTGGTCCTCGCGCAGGCTGCGCGCCACCTCCACCAGCTGCTCCATGGTGTAGTCGCCATTGCGGATGATGCCGCTGGAGAGGAACAGGCCCTCGATGTAGTTGCGCTTGTAGAAGTCCAGCGTAAGCCGGACCACCTCGCCGGTGGCGAAGCGGGCGCGGCGCACGTTGCTGCTGGCCCGGTTGATGCAGTAGGCGCAGTCGTAGATGCAGAAGTTCGTCAGCAGGATCTTGAGCAGCGATACGCAGCGGCCGTCGGGCGTATACGAGTGGCAGATGCCCATGCCCTCGGTGCTGCCGACGCCCTTCGTGCCGCGCGCGTCGCGACGCCCTGCACCGCTGGAGGCGCAGGAGGCGTCGTACTTGGCCGCGTCAGCGAGGATCGCCAGCTTGTCGGTCAGCTCCATGCCGGCACGTTGGCCGGCACCCGTCTCAGCGGGTGAGACGCACCTACCTTGCCGATGAACCGTTCAATGCGAGGCTCAGGGCAGGCTGCGCCGCACGTAGACCGGATCGCCCTGCACGTCGGTGCGCACGGTGGTCGCGGCAGGCGCGGCGGCGGCCACCGGGGGCGTGGTCAGCAGGTCGTTGGTGCGGCGCTGCTCGGCGATCAACTGGCGCAGCAGCGGCTTGATCCCGAACACGGCAAACGGCACCAGGATCCACAGCACGGTCAGGATCAGGGCGAAGATGCCGGCGGCGATCATGAGCACATTCATGCCCGTGGCGGCGGCGTCGTTGGTGATGGTCAGCAGCATGGCCTGGCTCCTCGTCGGCCAGGCACCGCGCCCGGCATCGCGGACCATGCTTGGCCAGCCACCCGTCCATGGCCGGTGAATCCTCCGCGCACGGCCGATCCACGCGCCATGCGCAAGCTGCAGGCGCATGGACGCGGTCCCCACGCAAGGCGCGCGTCGCGACGGGATGGGACGGGATCACGCGCCCGGACGGGCGCGCCGCTTCAGCGGCTGCGCTCGCGGCGCAGGGCGAAGGTCGCCAGGCCGACGATGGCGGCCAGGCCGATGGCGAGGAACACGAAGACGGGCGTCAAGGACATGGAAGCTCCCTTTCGTTCTGGACGGGCCCGCGGCGATTGCCCGGGCAGCTACGGGATGCTGCTTCGCGACCGCCCCTTCCGGTCGCGTCCGGCCGGGGACATGCTGCGGCCGAGCCCCCTTATACCCGCCCTTACCCACGCCGCCACGCTGCACTGCACAGCAGCACCCCCCGCCTGATCAACGGGGAAAGCGCAGGTGGTCGTCCAGTTCCGGGCCGCCGCCACGGTCGCCGCTGCCGGCGGCCACGTGCACCGCTTCGTCCAGCACCGTGGCCTGGGTGCCGTGGCGGCCGCGCGGCAACGGCGGCAGCGCGCTCCAGCGGCCGCTGCGCGGATCGTAGGCTTCCACCTCGGCGTGTGCCGGCACCTGGCGCGCGCTTTCGCCGCCCATCACCAGCAGCCGGCCACCCAGGGCCACCGCACCGGCGCCGGCGCGCGGGGTCGGCAGCGGCGCGTCGAGCGTGCTCCAGCGCGCGGCCTCGAAGTCATACACGTCGACGGCGGTGATGGTCAGCGACAGCGTGTCGCCGGTGTCATGCGAGGTACGGCGTCCGCCCGCGGCGTAGAGCTTTCCGTCCAGCACCGCGGCGTGGAAGTGGTCTCGCGCATGCGGCGCGTCGGGCAGTTCCTCCCAGCGCCCGGTGGCCGGATCGAACGCATCCAGCCACGGCACGTAGCCGCTCATGTGCCCGCGGGTATTGCCGCCCGCCAGGTAGATGCGGCCTCCATGCGAGACCACGCCGGCGGCACCGCGGCGGCGGTGCGCGGGGATTTCCGCGGTCTGGCTCCAGCGGTCGGCCCCGGGGTCGTAGACCAGCACATGGGTCAGCGGCTGCTCTTCCGGGTATTGGCCGGTGAATGCGCCCAGCACGTACAGGCGCCCGGCGTGGGCGACGGCCTGGAAATGGTGGATCTCCATCGGCGGTGCGGCACCCCGCGTCCAGGCCCCGGGCGCCGGATCGAAGATGGCCCGCGGACGCCCGCCGCGTCCGCCGAGCAGGTAGAGCCGGCCATCCACGGCGACGAAGGCGTCTCGTGCCGCGCGTGCGGCGCGCCCTGCGTCGCCACCGCTGCCGACCAGGCCGCGGGCGCGGCGGATGCCGGCATAACGGCTGCGAGCAGCGCGGTGCACAAGACGTGGATCGCGCGCGCAGGTGCGCGCCGGAACTGCGGCTTGGTCATGGCGGATCCCGGTGGCGGCGAGGCAGGTGCGCGCATGCGCGCGGCCAAGGTCGCCGCTATCGGCCGCCTGCGTCAATCCGCCACGTCGTCGCCGGCTCCGTCCGCCAGCGCATGGTTGGACAGGTGACGCAACGGGAACGGTCCGCGACGCTTCGCGGTGCGGCTCAGCGCCCGGCCGGGCGCGGACCGGGCGCGGACAGCGGATACGGTCCCCAGCCCGGCCCCGGTCCATAGGGACCATGGAACCCGTGCGGACCGTCGTAGGTACCGATGTTCAACTGCAGGTTCATCGTCCGCGAGCCGCCGTCGTCGGTCGCGTATTCCTTGCAGTAGTTGATCGTGGCCGCCTGCCAGTTGCTGTTGCCGCCACGCTTCGAATAACCGACCCCGGCCTCGACCGAGCCGGTGATGTCGGTCTCCTCGCCATCCGGCGAGGTCGGGCAGGCGGGTCGGCGCACGACCAGCGGGCGCTCCGGCTGCGACGGCACGCCGGAAGTGTCTCCGTACCAGGTGCCCGGCGGGTCGTTGCGGTAGCCGGCCAGCGCGGACTGCGGCAGGGCCAGGTCCAGCGCTTCGGCGCTTTCGCCCTCGCCAGCGCCCGGTTCGGCGGCGGCGGCAGGCATGGCGGCGACCAGCAGGGCCAGGCCCAGGAAGGCAGGGAACGTGATCGTGCGCATGGGACGGTTCCGGGCGCCGCCGGAAGGCGGCATGTGGACACCGTAACAGCCCCGGCTTGAACGCCGGCTTGCGACCGGCAGCACGACGGGCGGCAATGCCGCCCGTCGTGGGGGGGGGGGGGCGCGGCGCGCGGCTCAGTGGCGCAGGAAGTCCAGCAGGTCCTGGTTGAGCCGGTCCTTGTGGGTGTCGGTGATGCCGTGCGGGCCGCCCGGATACACGATCAGCTCCGCGCCCTTCACCAGCGCCGCCGAAGCGCGGCCGGAAAGGTCGATCGGCACCACCTGGTCGTCGTCGCCATGGATCACCAGGGTCCGCACGTCGAACTTCTTCAGGTCCTCGCGGAAGTCGGTGGCCGAGAACGCGGCGATCGAGTCGTAGGTGTTCTTGTGGCCGCCCTGCATGCCCTGCGCCCAGAACGACTGGATCAGGCCCTGGTTCGGCTTGGCGCCCGGACGGTTGAAGCCGAAGAACGGACCGGAGGCGATGTCCAGGTACAGCTGCGAGCGGTTCTCGATCGAACCCTTGCGCAGGCCGTCGAACACTTCGATCGGCAGGCCGCCCGGGTTGTCGTCGGTCTTGAGCATCAGCGGCGGAACCGACGAGACCAGCACCGCGGCCTTGACCCGCGAGGTGCCGTGGCGGCCGATGTAGCGCGCGACCTCGCCGCCGCCGGTGGAGAAGCCGACCAGGGTGGCGTCGCGCAGGTCCAGCGCCTCGATCACCGCGGCCAGGTCGTCGGCGTAGTGGTCCATGTCGTTGCCGTCCCACGGCTGGCTGGAACGGCCATGGCCGCGGCGGTCATGGGCGACGACGCGGAAGCCGTGGTCGGCCAGGAACAGCATCTGCGATTCCCAGCTGTCCGAGCTCAGCGGCCAGCCGTGGCTGAAGGTGACGACCGGGCCGTCCTTCGGGCCCCAGTCCTTGTAGTACAGCTGCACGCCATCGCGGGTGGTGACGTAGTTGGCGGTGCGGGAAACGGTCGAATTGCGGGTATCCATGACAGTGCTCCTGGGAAGGGGGAGAAGTCCCGGCGCGGTGCGCTGCCGGTGGAGTTACTGTGCGTGGAGGACGTTTCCCGGAGGTGATGCAGCGTCCGGGAAACTTCACCGGACGTCCGGGAGGCGCTGGAAGCGGCGCTGGCGCCGTGGCAGGCGGGAGCGGACGTCCCGCCGCAGGAAGCAGGCCGCACCGGGTGGTGCCCGGTACGGCGCGGGCGCGGCGCGGCGGCGGATCCCGCGCCGCGCCGGCGGCGGATCAGAAGTCCACGGCGTCCTTGAAGTTGACCAGCAGGGTCCGGAACATCTCGACCTGGCTGCGCAGGTGGGCCTGGGCATCGGCGTGCAGGACCTCGAAGTCGTACTGCAGGTACGGGTCCATCTCCTCGTCCAGGAACATGCGCACGTAGCGGTACTGCTTGTTGAAGCGGTTGGCGACGAAGTACGTGGTGCCGTCGTCCAGGTCCAGCGCCGTCTCCAGCTGCAGCGAACCACAGCGGCCGTCCTTCTTGCAGTCGTAGAAGTTCAGGCGCGCGTGCAGGCCGTCGATCACGAAGTTGATCTGCGGATCGCCGACGCCATCGGTCGCCAGTTCCGGCGACAGGTCCATCGAACGCATCACCGCCAGCGCCTCCTTGCCGCTGATGCGCTCGGCCGCGGCCTCGGCGGCCAGCAGCGGCGACGCCAGCGCCAGCGCCACGCCCAGCAGGCGCATGTTGGTCTTGTTCCCCATTCTTCCCCCCTGTCGAGTAGTGGCGACATGCCACCTTGCATGAATGGCGGGGCGTAGGCACCGGGGGGGCCTGGCGCCAGCGCGCCCGCCCTGTCCGGCGACTTTCCCCGGCGGAAGAATACCCCGCCGTCCCCGCGCCCGGTCAGCTGCGCGGGTCGTCCGGCAGGCCGAACCACTGGGCCATGACCGGCAACAGCAGCATCACCCCGGCGGCGATGCACAGCGAGATGCCGGTGTCGACGGGACACCGGCGGGATCCCGGGCACGAACGCGGCCACGCAAAGCCCGACCGCCACCCGCACCCGCGCGCGCATTGTTTCGCCCGGCTCGACCGGCGCCATGGCGGGTGCCGCATGGGGTTGGCCGGAGCGTCCAGCTCGCCCCCCGGTATCCGGGGTGCAGCGTCGCAGGGTCCCGCGCGAGTCTCCCACGGACCGCCGCCGGCCCGCCAGCTATGCTGCCGGCGACGGCGGCCCTCCGGGCGCCGCCACCCGCCAAGCCTGAGGAGCCGTTGCATGACGCCACTGGACAAGCCCATCCGTCGCGAACTGGCCATAGGCGACGAGCTGTACACGCTCACCATCAGCCCCGAGGGCCTGAAGCTGGTGCCCAAGGGCCGGCGCAAGGGCCTGGAGCTGGCCTGGAGCGACCTGGTCAGCGGCGACGCCGCGCTGGCTTCCGCGCTGCAGGCTTCGCTGGAGCGCTGAACCCGGCTCCGGCCGGCGGCCCTGGGACCTGTGCCGCCGCGCCCGGGTCCGGCTGCAGCTTCCGCAGCCATGCCAGCGCGCCGGGCGCCATGCCCATGAACTTCGGCGCGTCGGCCAGCGGCGCCACCAGCAGCCGTGCCGGTCGCGCCTTCCGTTTCAGCGCGTGGTACAGCTGCGAGCGGCTGTGCGCCGAGGCCGCCAGGTACAGCCCGCCACCGAGCGGGCGCAGGCCCGGCGCCGGATCCAGTCCCGCGTCCGGTTCGACGAATACCAGGTAGAGGATGCCGCCTTCCATGCCGCGACCATCGCAGGCAGGCGCACAGGAAGGCGTGAACCACGGCGCGGGGCGCGCCATGGGCGGCCGATGGCGGGCGCCGCGCAGGCGTTCCGCCATCGCCGCGACGCAGCGGCTCAGGTGCCGAGCAGCTCCACTTCGAACTTCAGGGTGGCGTTGGGCGGGATCACGCCACCGGCGCCGCGCGCGCCGTAGCCCAGTGCCGGCGGGATGACCAGGACGCGGGTGCCGCCGACCTTCATGCCGGCCACGCCCTCGTCCCAGCCCTTGATCACCATGCCCGCGCCCAGCGGGAAGATGAAGGGCTCGTCGCGGTCCTTGCTGGAATCGAACTTGGCGCCCTGCTCGCCGTCCTGGTACAGCCAGCCGGTGTAGTGCACGGTCACGTTGCGGCCCGGCGCCGCCTCCGGGCCGTTGCCGACGACCGTGTCCTCGTACTGCAGGCCGGAGGCGGTGGTGGTGAAAGCCATTGGCATTCCTTGTGTATGTGGCGATCCACGGGGCGCACAGTCTAGTCGGCGGCGGCCGCGGTCAGGCCGCCGCGACGATGCGTCCGGCGGGCGGGCGCCGGCGCAGCGCGGTTTCCGCCAGCGACGGCGGCACGTAGGCGGCCCGTTCCAGCGGGGCGATGTCCGCACCGGGCGGGACGACGGCATCGATCGCGTCCAGCAGCGCGTCGTCCAGCGTCACGGAGGCACCGGCGAGCAGGTCCTCCAGCTGTTCCATCGTGCGCGGGCCGATGATCGCGGCGGTCACCGCCGGGTGCGACACCACGAAGGCCAGCGCCATGTGCGTCAGCGACATGCCGGCCCCGGCGGCCAGCGGAAGCAGCCGCTCGACCGCCTCGAGGCTGGCGTCGTCGGTCATCGCTCCGGGGAAGAACTTCACCCGTAGCGAATCCGGCGTCTCGCGGCCCTTGCGGTACTTGCCGGTGAGCATGCCCTTGGCCAGCGGACTCCAGGCCATCACGCCCATGCCGTAGCGCTGGCAGGTCGGCAGCACCTCCCGTTCGATGGCGCGGTTGAGGATCGAATACGGCGGCTGCTCGGTGTGGAAGCGCGCCAGTCCCCTGCGTTCGGCCACCCATTGCGCCTCGACGATGTCCGCGGCGGGGAACGTGGAGGCGCCGATCGCGCGCACCTTGCCCGCGCGCACCAGGTCGGTGAGGGCCGACAGGGTCTCCTCGATGTCGGTGGCCGGGTCCGGCCGGTGCAGCTGGTAGAGGTCGATGTAGTCGGTCTGCAGCCGGCGCAGCGAATCGTCCACCGCGCGGACCAGCCAGCGGCGCGAACCACCGCGGTGGTTGGGGTCCTCGCCCATCGGCAGGGCCGCCTTGGTCGCCAGCACCACCTGGTCGCGCCGGCCCTTGAGCGCCTTGCCGACGATCACCTCCGATTCGCCCTCGCTGTAGGCATCGGCGGTGTCGATGAAGTTGATCCCCGCCTCCAGGGCCCTGTGGACCATGCGGATGCAGTCGTCGTGGTCGGGATTGGCCAGTTTCCCGAACATCATCGCGCCCAGGCAGTAGGGGCTGACATGGATGCCGGTTCGGCCGAGCGTGCGGTAGTGCATGATTGCCTCCTGTGGCCCGGCCGCGGATGGCCAGGTATGTCGGATTGAAAACGGAACACGATTCCGTTTATACGGAACAATGTTCCGCTTTGCAAACGTGGATCTGGAATGGCGAAGAAAGCCGAAATCGGACAAGGGGCGGAACCGGCGCGGGGCGGCCGCCGCGCCGACGCCCAGCGCAACCTCGATGCGCTGCTGCGCGCGGGGGTGGAGGTGTTCGCCGAATCGGGCGTGGATGCGCCCATGCGCGAGATCGCGGCGCGCGCGGGGGTCGGGGTCGGCACCCTGTACCGGCACTTCCCGCAGCGCTCGGACCTGATCAAGGCGATCATCCAGCGCGAGGTCGATGCCTGCGCCAGCCACGCCGCAGCCCTCGCCGCGCGCCACGATCCGGAGCAGGCGCTTGCGGCCTGGATGCAGAAACTGGTCGACCTCGCCGCGACCAAGCGCGGCCTCGGCCCGGCCCTGCACTCCGGCGACGCGGCCTACCAGGCGCTGCCCGACTACGTGCTCGGACAGCTCACGCCCGCGCTGGAATCCCTGCTCCAGGCGGCCGCAGCCGCTGGCGCGATCCGCGACGACGTCGATCCACGCGAGTTCCTGCTGGCCACCCTGCGCCTGGCCGCGCCGGCCAGCGAAGGCAATACCGCCGAGGCCCGGCGGATGGTGGCCCTGCTGTGCGACGGCCTGCGTTCCGGCGCGCGCGGCAACTGAGTCCCAAGCACCAGGCGCGATCCATCACGCGCGACCACGTTGCGCGCGGGGGCGCTCAGCGCCGTGCCTGTCCTTCGGAGCGGGAGTTCCGCAGCAGCCAGCCCACGCGCTGCCCGAGCCACAGGCCGCAGATGCCCGCGACCCACGCATACGGAACATGCGGCGCGGACAGGCCGAGCAGGGCCAGCATTGCCAGCGCCGGCGCCTGCGCCAGGCCGATGCGCAGGCGTCCATCGCGATGCCAGCCCAGGAACGCGTCCTGTCCGGGCCTGTGGGTGAGGTACGCCACCAGGGCCATCGCCGCCACGCCGGCCAGGTAGTAACCCAGCAGCGCGGCCGCGCCGCCGGGCTTTGCCCCCCACCCCAGCATCAGCACGGCCGCCACCGCCGTAAGCTCGATCCGGACCCCGGACCCGATGGTTTCGCGCAGCTCCATCCACGCCTCCATGTATCGAACCCCCGCGCGCCAATGCTAGCGCCAGGCGCGCCACGCGCAAGGCGAAGCAGGTCCGGTTTCTCCGCAAGCACGGCACGCCACCCCAGGGACGTCAGGCCACCACCAGCGGTCGCAGTTCCTCGCCGCACCACTGCCGGAACGTGGTCGGCGTGCTGTGCTCCGCCGTGCGCGGCACCGCGTTGTCCAGGCCCTCGTTCTTGGCCCGCGCCATGTCGGTCATGCCCTGGGCCATGGCTTCGGACATGCCGCGCTGGACGAAGCCGGCCCGATAGGCCTCGAGCGGGACCTGGCGGTAGTGCACCGGCCGCCCCAGCACCTCGCCCATGATCCGCGCCATGTCGTTGGACGACAGGTCCTCCGGACCCAGCACCGGCACCTCGCGGCTGTCGTTCCAGCGGCGGTCCAGCAGCAGCCCGGAAGCCACCGCGGCGATGTCGCGGGTGGCGACCGAAGGCATCCTGCGGTCGCCGTCGATCGCCAGGTAGAACGCGCCCTGCTCCCGGATCGCCGCCGCCTGGCGCGCGATGTTGTCCATGAACGAAGGCATCGCCAACGCGCGCAGGGCCACGCCCGTGGCCTCGATCAGGTCGCACATGGCCAGCGAGGCAGTGACGAAGCCGGCGTTGGCCGCCATCGGCGTGCCGCGACCCAGCGCCGAGACCGCGACCACGCGGCGCACGCCGTGGCGGCGGAGCGCGGCGCAGGCGGGACGGGTGAAATCCAGGTAGGCGGACATCACGCTGTCGGCGCGCGGATCCGGCGGACATACCCAGAACACCGACTCCACGTCGCGGAACGCCTGGTCCACCACGGCCGGATCGGAGTGGGAGCCCTGCACCACCTCGACCTTGCCCCGCACCGCTTCGGGCAGGCGCGACCCATCGCGCACCACCACCCGCACCTTCGCGCCGGCGGCCAGCAGTTGCGCGAGCACCTTGCCGCCGATGTTTCCGGTCGGGGTCGTGACCACGATGCGACCGCCACCCGCACCGGCCGCACCCGCTCCCGTTCCCGCCGCCGCTTCGGCCACGCGTGCCATGCCCATGCCCAGTCCTCCGGTCATGCCTGCTCCTGCGCCGGCCGCAAGCCCGCGCAGGATGCGCCTGCGCCATGCATCGGGCGCCTGTTGCACCGCTCCGCGCCGGCGGCGCGCCTCGTCATCGCGTTCCATGTTTCCGTCTCCCGGTCGTTGCCAGTTCCAGCCATGGCGCAATGTTGGGAAGCCGGCGCCGGCGCATCCATGCGCATCCATCCGCGATACCTTCGCGATCGTCCAGCGACGCGTGGCGCGTCTCGGCGCGCCGACACCGTGTCGACGAAAGCCGCCAGGTCGCGGCCGAAACGCCCGGCCTCCTCCAGGAACGGCGCGTGGCCCGAGTCCGGGTACACCAGCACGCGCGCGTCCGCCTTCAGGGCGAGGGCGCGCCGGATCGACGGCTCGGGCAGCACCAGCGCGTCCTTTCCGCCGTACAGCAGCAGCAGCGGCTTGCGCAGGCGCGGCAGTCCGCCGGCCGCATCGACCGACATGCGATGCACCGCGCGCTGCATGTGGCCGGAAGCCAGCGCCGCGTTGGCCAGCAGGCGCTGGAACGTCACTGCGTCCGGCCGGGACTGGAAGCACAGCGCCAGGAAGGCACGCTCGGCATCGAGGTGGGTGCGCAGGTCGTCCGCGGCCAGGTCCCGGTACACCTCCGGCTGCGGCGCGATCTGCCGCGGATCGAGCTCGATCACGCCACCGACGTACATCGCCGCGGCGATTGCGTCGTCGCCATGGGCGGCCAGGTAGTTGGAGATCACCGCCGCGCCCAGCGACCAGCCCACCAGCACCGGCTGCCGGGCCCCCGAGGCCGAGATCACCGCATGCAGCTCGTCGGCCCAGCGGCGGCCTTCGGTATAGGCCTCGGCCTGTTCCGGCTTTCCGGACAGTCCATGGCCGCGCATGTCGTACCTGATCAGCCGGTATCCGCGCAGCGCGGGGTCGGAGACCTGCGCCTCCCAGCTCAGGTGGCTGCCCAGCAGTCCGTGGACCAGGACCACCGGCGGTCCGTCCGGGTCGCCGGATTCCTGTACCGCGATGGCGACGCCGTCGGGGGTGGTCACCGTATACGTCTGTGCCGCCTGGGCGATCGTGGCCAGGACCAGCAGCATCGGTCCGGCCAGCCAACGCCAACGGCGCGGCCGTGTCACTGGATGCAACATTGCGTGTACTCCTTCGCGTAGGGAGGTGCAGGCTAGGCCCTTACACTGGTGTCAAGGTCAAGCACCCCAACGCGGGAGTCGCGCCATGTCCACCTCCCCCCACCAGGCACCCATGCGCATCGGCGCGCTGGCCCGGGCCACCGGCGCCAGCGAGCGTTCCATCCGCCATTACGACGCCCATGGCCTGCTCGCTTCCAGTCGCGGCGCCAACGGCTACCGCCTGTTCGCGCCCCGTGCCGTGGCCCAGGTCAGGCAGATCCAGCGGCTGATCGCCGCGGGCTTCAGCATCGAGGAGATCCGCGGCTTCCCCGAGTGCATGCTCCTGGTCGAAGGCGCGCGCGCCTGTAGCGAAATCTCCGACGTGCAGCGCCGGCGACTGGAGATGCTGGACCGGCAGATCGCCGAACTCCAGCGCCGCCGCGAACGCCTGCGCAGCATGCTGCTGGAAGGCCACGGCGGCGATGGGCCGGTCCCGCAGCGGCACGTGCGCTAGATTGCGACCCTCCCCCACCTGGGCCGATTGACCATGGATCCGCTTTCGGACGTGCTTTCGCTGCTGAAGCCGCGCAGCTACGTGTCCGCCGGCGTCGATGCCGGTGGCGACTGGTGCCTGCGCTTCCCGGACCTGGAACGGCAGCTGAAGTGCTACGCCGTGGTGTCCGGCGAATGCCGCCTGGTGGTCGAGGGCGGACCGGCCCCCGTTCACCTGCGCCAGGGCGACTGCTTCGTACTGCCCAGCGGCCGCGCGTTCCGGATCGGCAGCGACCTGGCCCTGCCGCCCGAGCCCTCGAGCCGCTACTTCCCGCCGAGGCATCCGGGCGCGGTGGTCAGGATCAACGACGGCGGCGGGGTGTTCCTCGTCGGCAGCCGCTTCGGCGTCAGCGGGGGCCATGCGCCGCTGCTGATGGCGATGCTTCCGCCCATCGTCCATATCCATGGCGAGGCGGAGAAGGCCGCGATGCGCTGGGCGGTGGAGCGCATGATGCAGGAGCTGCGCGAAGGCGCGCCCGGCGGCGACCTGATCGCCCGCCACCTGGCGCACATGATGCTGGTGCAGGCGCTGCGCCTGCACATGGGCCAGGCCAGTGGCTGGCTGTACGCACTCTCCGACCGCCAGCTGGGTCCTGCCATCGCCGCGGTCCACGCCGCGCCCGCGCAGCGCTGGACGCTGCAGTCGCTGGCCGCGCGCGCGCACATGTCGCGCTCGGCCTTCGCGCAGAGGTTCCGCGAAGTCACCGGCACGGCACCGATGGAGTACGTCACCCGCTGGCGCATGCTGCTGGCCGGCGATCGCCTGGAGAACACCCGCGATCCGGTGTCGGTGGTCGCCGCCGCCCTGGGCTATGAATCCGAGAGTGCGTTCAGCACGGCCTTCAAGCGGATCATGGGCTGTCCGCCGCGCGAGTACGCGCGTCGCAATGCATCCGCCCGCGCGCAGGACGCCGACCCGGGACGAAGGACCATGGAGCGGACCGAAGCCCCGGCATCGCTACCCGTGTAACACGAAGCCCCTGTCCCACCGGGGGCTGGGAGCGGTCGCACTCCCGCGCTCCCGCTGCACACCCCGCCCGGTCGCCAGGCCGCGCAACACGCACCCACGCGGCCCGACCTGGGCCTATTCCTCCCCCTCGCACCGCGCATCGAACCGCGCCCGTGCACGCTCGATCCGCTCCAGGTTGTCCTGGGCCCAGTGCCACACGCCGCAGAACGCCTCGCCCAGGCCAAGGCCCAGGTCGGTAAGGCGGTATTCCACCCGCGGCGGCACCGTCGGATGCACCGTGCGCACGACCAGCCCCTCGCGCTCCATGGCGCGCAGCGTCTGGGTCAGCATGCGCTGGCTGATGCCAGGCACCAGCCGCGCGATGCGGGTGAAGCGCAGCTCGCCGTGCTCGGCCAGCACGTCGAGCACG
This sequence comes from Pseudoxanthomonas suwonensis, assembly GCF_010093235.1. Lineage (GTDB taxonomy): Bacteria > Pseudomonadota > Gammaproteobacteria > Xanthomonadales > Xanthomonadaceae > Pseudoxanthomonas > Pseudoxanthomonas suwonensis. The sequence continues at coordinate 71,111 of NZ_PDWP01000014.1, forward strand.
ATCATGGTCCACTTGTCGGCCACGCGGCCGATGATCTCGGTGACCAGCGCTTCCACGCGCGGATCGGTGGCGGCCGACTCCTCGGCCAGCTTCCGCCGTATCTCCTCGTGCCTGGCGATATCGATCGACATGGGCTCACTTCCCGTCAGGTAACCGGCTTATCGCCGCGTCAGTAACGCACTTTCCGGTGCCGTCTTACGCATCGGAAGCGTGCTTCCTATCCTGCATCCACGCCTCGCCACAGGCGTTTCCTCTTCCCATGCAGGCATGGAGCATCCCATGAAAACCACGCATCCGATACAGCTGATGTTCGTGCTGGCCGCGTTCTGCCTGGCCGCCATCGCGCCTTCGGCCATCGCCAACGATACGCCACGATCCACGGAGAGCAACGGCATGAAACAGTCGGGCAACACCATCGTCATCACCGGGGGCGGCTCCGGCATCGGCCGTGAACTGGCACGCCGCTTCCACGCGCTGGGCAACACCGTGGTGGTCGCCGGACGCAGCCTCGCTCCGCTGCAGGAAACCATCGGCGACCGCGCCAACATGCACGCGATGCTGCTGGACGTCACCGATCCGCACAGCATCGAGGCCTTCTCCCGCCGCCTGGTCGCCGAACATCCGCGCGCCAACGTGCTGGTCAACAACGCCGGCATCATGCGCTTCGAGGACCTCACCCGCCGCCGCGACCTGTCCGACGCCGAGGCGACCATCGCCACCAACCTGCTCGGCCCGATCCGCGTGACCGACGCGCTGGTCGAGCACCTGGGGGCCCAGCCGAACGCCGCCATCGTCAACGTGTCCTCCGGCCTGGCCTTCGTGCCCCGCACCGACGCGGCCACCTACAGCGCGACCAAGGCCGCCGTGCACTCGTACACGGTGTCGCTGCGCCACCGGCTTCGCGACCGCGTGCAGGTGATCGAGCTGGTGCCGCCGGCGGTGCAGACCGAACTGACGCCGGGCCAGTCCACGCGCGCGGGCTTCATGCCGCTGCAGCAGTTCATCGAGGAGGTGATGGTCCAGTTCGGGCGCACCCCGGTGCCGGACGAGATCCTGGTGGAGCGGGTGAACTTCCAGCGCCGCGCCGAGCTCGAGAACCGCTTCGAACAGACCGTCCAGCAGCTCAACGCGCACTGAGCCTGTCCGCCTGCCGGCCCCGGAGTCCCGGGGTCGGCGTTTCCCCAACGGAATCCCCCGATGAATACGTTCGCGCAACGCCGCCGGCTGCAGGACCTGTTCAACCTCCGCCACGGCGAGACAGGCCCGGTGCTGCTGGCGGCCCTGTTCTTCTTCTGCATCCTCACCGCGCTGATGCTGCTGCGCCCGGCGCGCGACGCCCTGGGCATGGAACGCGGCATCGAGAGCATCCGCTGGCTGTTCGTCGGCACTGCGCTGGCGACCCTGCTGGTCAACCCGCTGTTCGGCTGGCTCGCCGGCCGGGTGCGGCGCCTGGGCCTGGTCGCGACCACCTACGGCTTCTTCGTGGCCGGACTCGTCGGTTTCTGGGCGCTGCTGGTCCTGGCACCCGGCGCGGTGGGCGAACGCAGTGGCCAGGTGTTCTATGTCTGGTTCAGCGTGTCCAACCTGTTCATCACCATGGTGTTCTGGGCACTGATGGCCGACTGCTTCAGCAGCGACCAGGCACGCCGCCTGTTCGCGTTGATCTCCGTCGGCGGCACGCTCGGCGCCATCTGCGGTCCGTGGCTGACCTCGCGCCTGGCCGAGCCGCTGGGCACGCCCGCTTTGCTGCTGGTGGCCGGCGGCTTCCTGCTGGTGGCGGTGGCGCTGGCCTGGATGCTGATGCGCATGGCCGCCGAACGCTTCGGCTCGCAGGTGGCGTCGATGCGCGAACAGGCCAATGCGCCGCCGCTGGGCGGCACGCCCTGGGCCGGGCTGGTGGCCGTGTTCCGCTCGCGCTACCTGACCGGCATCGCCGGCTACATCCTGCTGATGACGGTGATGGCGACCTTCGTGTACTTCACCCGCCTGCAGATGGTCGCCGAGGTGGCCGGCGACACCGATGCGCGCGCCGCGCTGATGGGCAGCATCGACATGTGGACCCAGGTCGCGGTGCTGGTGCTGCAGTTGGCCCTGACCGGCAAGATCGTGCAGCGCTTCGGGCTGGGAGTGGCGCTGGCCATCCTGCCGGTGGCCACCGCGATCGGCTTCATCGGCCTGGCGATCTACGGATCCTTCCTGGTCCTGGTGCTGCTGGAGGCGACCAATCGCGCCGTGCAGCGCGGCATCACCCGTCCGGCGCGCGAAGCCCTGTTCACCCTGGTCGGCCGCGAGGACCGCTACAAGGCCAAGGCCTTCATCGACACCTTCATCTACCGCGCCGGCGACGTGACCGGGGCCCAGGTCGAAGGCGTGCTCGGCCAGCTGGGCCTGGCCCTGGGCGGACTGGCCGCGGTGGTCGCGCCGCTGGCCGTGGCCTGGGCAGGCCTGGGCCTATGGCTGGGCCGCGCGCATCGCGATGCCAGGCCACAGGAAGCGGCCGCCGTGCCCGGCCGGGCCACGTAGCCACGTAGCCACGTAGCCACGTAGCCACGTAGCCACGTAGCCGCGTAGCCCGGATAAGGCCGGAGGCCGCATCCGGGACCTCCGCCACGTCCGCTAATCCGCCATCCACAACACACCCGGGCGTCCTGTCCCCGGGTGCGCTTCGCTTACCCGGGCTACTGCCACTGCAGGCCGGAGGCGGTGGTGGTCAAGGCCATGGTGTGTCCCGATGTGCGTGGCGATCCACGGGGCCGCACGGCGACCGCAGCGAGCTTCGCGTAGCCCGGATAAGGCCGAAGGCCGCATCGCGCCCCCGCGCGCCTGAAGTGCGACGAGGCCAGGGCCGTCGCCACGGCCCCGCGATCTCAAAGCGCGAGCTTCGCGTAGCCCGGATAAGGCCGAAGGCCGCATCCGGGACCCCCGCCACGTCCGCCATCCGCCATCCGCCATCCACAACGCACCCGGGCGTCCCGGCCCCGGGTGCGCTTCGCTTACCCGGGCTACTGCCACTGCAGGCCGGAGGCGGTGGTGGTCAAGGCCATGGTGTGTCCCGATGTGCGTGGCGATCCACGGGGCCGCACGGCGACCGCAGCGAGCTTCGCGTAGCCCGGATAAGGCCGAAGGCCGCATCGCGCCCCCGCGCGCCCGAAGTGCGACGAGGCCAGGGCCGTCGCCACGGCCCCGCGACCTCGAAGCGCGAGCTTCGCGTAGCCCGGATAAGGCCGAAGGCCGCATCGCGCCCCCGCGCGCCTGAAGTGCGACGAGGCCAGGGCCGTCGCCACGGCCCCGCGACCTCGAAGCGCGAGCTTCGCGTAGCCCGGATAAGGCCGAAGGCCGCATCGCGCCCCCGCGCGCTTGAAGCGTGGCGAGGTCCGGGCCGTCGCCACGGCCCCGCGACCTCAAAGCGCGAGCTTCGCGTAGCCCGGATAAGGCTGAAGGCCGCATCGCGCCCCCGCGCGCTTGAAGCGTGGCGAGGTCCGGGCCGTCGCCACGGCCCCGCCATCTCGAAGTGCGAGCTTCGCGTAGCCCGGATAAGGCTGAAGGCCGCATCCGGGACCCCCGCCACGTCCGCCATCCGCCATCCGCCATCCACAACGCACCCGGGCGTCCCGGCCCCGGGTGCGCTTCGCTTACCCGGGCTACGGTGTTGAAGGCGTGGCGTCGCCGTAACGCGGCTGCAACCGTACACCACGGATGAAATCCGCCATCCGCTTCGCGTAGCCCGGATAAGGCCGAAGGCCGCATCCGGGGCCGCCGCCACGCATGACGGCCCGCCAACGCCCAACGCACCCGGGCGTCCCGGTCCCGGGTGCGCTTCGCTTACCCGGGCTACGGTGTTGAAGGCGTGGCGTCGCCGTAACGCGGCTGCAGCCGCACACCACGGATCAAATCCGCCATCCGCTTCGCGTAGCCCGGATAAGGCCGAAGGCCGCATCGCGCCCCCGCGCGCCCGAAGTGCGACGAGGCCAGGGCCGTCGCCACGGCCCCGCGACGTCGAAGTGCGAGCTTCGCGTAGCCCGGATAAGGCCGAAGGCCGCATCGCGCCCCCGCGCGCCTGAAGTGCGACGAGGCCAGGGCCGTCGCCACGGCCCCGCGACGTCGAAGTGCGAGCTTCGCGTAGCCCGGATAAGGCCGAAGGCCGCATCCGGGACCCCCGCCACGTCCGCCATCCGCCATCCGCCATCCACAACGCACCCGGGCGTCCCGGCCCCGGGTGCGCTTCGCTTACCCGGGCTACGGTGTTGAAGGCGTGGCGTCGCCGTAACGCGGCTGCAACCGTACACCACGGATCAAATCCGCCATCCGCTTCGCGTAGCCCGGATAAGGCCGGAGGCCGCATCCGGGGCCTCCGCCACGCATGACGGCACGCCAACACCCGGTTCACCCAGGCATCCCGGCCCCGGGTGCGCTTCGCTTACCCGGGCTACGGTGTTGAAGGCGTGGCGTCGCCGTAACGCGGCTGCAACCGCACACCACGGATGAAATCCGCCATCAGGCGCAGGTAGCCATCGGGTTGGCGGGTCGAGAGCCGTTCGCCGTCGGGGGCGGTCTCGAACTCGTACATGCCGTGCTCGGCGCGGGGAAACACCGCGGTGACGATGGGCCGGCCCGCACGCTGCAGCGCGGCCAGCCGCCGCAGCGTCTCGCCCGGGGGCGCGTCGCGGTCTTCGCCGCCGAACAGCCACAGCTGCGGCACGTCCAGGGTCTCCAGCACCGGCATCGGGTCGTAGTGCGCTGGCACGCCGCGCACCAGTCCCGGTGCCTCGCGGCGGATGGTCGCCTCGTCCCGTGCGAGGAGGTAGCCGGTGAAGTTGCCACGCACTGCCGGATACCACGGCGCGTCGCCATGCCGGGCCTTGGCCGCTTCCAGCTGCGCATAGCCTTCGCTGAATCCGCTGTCGATCAGCGCGGCAGTGGCATCGGCGATCTCCATCGCCCCGGCCAGCGCGTCGGCGCCGAAGCCGGCGCGCGCGATGTCGGCGGCGATCGCCTCGCGGTCCTCCTCCAGCGGCGAGACCGCCAGTCCGAAGCTGACGACCACGAAATCCACCGGTGCGATCCGCGCCGCCAGCGGCGCCACCCAGCCGCCCTGGCTCCCGGCCTGGTAGCCGATACGCCCGGCGCGCGCCCCGGCCAGCCGCCGCGCCTCGCGCACGGCGTGGATCGCATCGATCGCCAGGGTCAGGTAGTCCTGCGTATAGCGGCCGCCGGACGCACCAGTGCCGCGCTTGTCGTAGGCGAACACGCCAATGCCCGCCGCGGCGAACTCGCGCTGCAGCGAGTACCGCCCAAGCGCGGCATCGTGTTCGGCGCCATGCACCAGCACCACCACCGGCACGGGATCCTGGCCAGGCGGCATCGTCAGGCGCCCTGCCAGTTCGACTCCGCTGCCACGGAATCGCGTATCGGTCTGCACCAGGGCGATGCGCCCGCCGGCCACGCCGTCGAAGCGGATGCGTTCGCAGCCATCGAAGGCCACGCGGTGTCCGTCCGGGCGCCCGGTCCATCCCAGCGTGCTGGACCAGCCGCCCCTCCCATCCGGCGCCAGCGCGCCACTGCGGCCGTCGGGCAGGCGCCAGCGCAAGGCGTCCTCGCCGGCCGGGCCGATATCAAGCACGCGCCCGTCTTCCAGGCGCCAGCTGCCGACCTCGCATCGCGGCTGCGATGCCTGCGCCGCCGTCGCGCACACATCACCGCCAGTGCGACGAGCCCGCCGGTCCAGTCCATGCGTCGCGCCATGGCACGCTCCAGTTCCGAAGGATGGGACACAGGCTGGCATGCCGCGCATGCGCATGCCCAGCACTACGCGACGAAGCGCGCCCTGTGGCGACGGAAACCCCGCTGCGGCGAACGGAAGACGGCGCAGGTCAGGCAAAAAAAGGGAGGCGCGCTGCGCCTCCCGTACTGACGTTGTACGCGCCCCCGGGGCTTGCGGCAACGCCGCCGCCGTGGTGCAGGATCGCCCGCCTGCCGCATGGCAGGACAGTGGAGGCAACGATGCACGGCACTACGATCTACTACCACGGCACCCGCGCCGGACTCGCCCCCGGCGATCTCCTCGAACCCGGTCGCCGCTCGAACTACGGCAGCCGCAGGACCTCGCGCTACATCTACCTGTCGGCGACGCTGGAAGCGGCGATCTGGGGCGCGGAACTGGCGGTGGGCGAGGCGCCGGCGCGCGTCTACATCGTCGAACCGACCGGGCCGATCGAGGACGACCCCAACCTCACCAACAAGCGCTACCCGGGCAATCCCACCCGCTCCTACCGCTCGGCGCACCCGCTGCGCGTGGTCGGCGAGGTACACGGCTGGATCGGGCATCCGCCCGCGCGCCTGGAGCAGATGCGCGCGCACATCGCCTCGTTGGGGGCCGAGGCCGATCCGATCGAGGACTGAGGCTCGCCGGTTCGCCCAGCAGGATCCGTTCCTCCGCGCATTGCCTTACCCTCACGGAAGATCCGACGGAACGGGGTGCCGGATGGAACTGATGGACGTGATCCGATTCCAGGTCGACCTGCTGGCGCTCGGCGTCGACTGCGACCGCGATTTCTCCCCCGGAGGCGCCCTGCTGGGCAGCGCCGCCGAACCAAGCTTCCACGTCAACGCGTTCTACCCACTGCATCCCGGCTTCCGCTACGACGCAGCGTTGCTGCAACGCCTGCGCGACCACCATGCAAGGCTGGGCCGCGAGGGCTACCTGGTGCGCTACGACCCGGTCGTCGCGCCTGACCACGACTGCGCGGCGATCCTCGTACCCGCCGATGCCTGCAACGGCACGACCGGGCGGGACGAACACCGCTTCGCCTGCGTCCGGACCGACGATGCAGGCCAGTGGTGTCGCACCTACGTGGCCGGAAGCCCGTGGACGGCGCTGGCACGGCTCGAACAGACCACCACGCGGCTACGCCAGGCGTATGAGGTGCGCCTGTACCTGTTCACGGTCGATGGCGTGGCGGTGGGCGCGGGATCCCTGGTGGCGATGGGCGGCAATGCCTACATGGCCAATGGCTATTCGGTGATACCCGAACACCGCGGCGACATCCTCGGCCGGGCGCGGCTGGTACGCATGTCGACCTCCCATGACGTCGTGGCCCTCACCAGCCGGCGCTTCGCCCGCGTGCTGGCCCGGGCCATGCCCTCGGTGTCGATGCTCGGCCGCCTCGGTTACTACCGCCTGGCCACCGCCACGGCAGACGCGGATGCAGGCCTCGATTCTCCTGCGCCGGCCCCGGCCGGCTGAGCGCGCCTACTTCCTCGGCCTGGCGTGCCACAGTGCGTTGACGATGATCCAGCGGTCGCCGAAGCGGCCCATGTGGAAGAAGTCCACGAACCAGGGGGTCTCCGCGCGCACCACCGCGGCCTCGCCGGCCACGTCCAGCACGGTGCAGGAGCGGTCCCACTGTTCCTTCGGGGTCTTCAGCACGCCCTGGCGGGTGAGTTCGACCAGCTCGTCGCGCCCCATGCGGCGCAGGCCCAGGCGTTCGTCCGGGGTGTCGCCGAGCACCCGGCGCTTGGCCAGGTCCGGATGCAGCGAACGGGCGACGCGGTCCGGATCGCCCTCCAGCTGCCCGTCCAGGTAGTCGAAGCAGGTGGCCTCGATGGCCGCGCGCGTGGCGGCGTCGGGCGCGTGGGCGGGACCTGCGGCCGTGGCCGCGAACAGCACCAGCGAAAGCATCGACATGCACGTATCCGTCGGATGGAAGCGGTGCGACCTTAGGCCGCGCCACGCCCCTGCTCATGTGCCGTCAGGCAGGGGACCTTCCGGCGCGCGTCAATCGGCCAGCAGCATCCTGCAGGTCAGGCCCAGGCAGGCGCCGCTGGACGGGTCGAGCACCACCGAATGACCCGGGTCGCCGCCGGGGTACGGTGCGCCTTCGCCAAGGATGAAGACCACCGCGTGCGGGCCGGTCAGCCCCTGCGGGAACTCCACCGGGCCGATGATGGTGTACAGCGACCTGTACCCCAGGTCGTCCATCCGCCGGGAAGGCATCCGCCCGGTGCTGACCGCATGGCGGTTGCGCCAGTTGTCGAACTCGGCGGGCGAGCCCGGACGCAGGACGCCGGCCCGGATCAGCACGGCCAGCCCGGCCTCGCCGTGCGGAAGGCCCGATCCCTGGACCTGGCGCGGCGCGGCAGGCGCGGCCTCGCGCGCGGCCACGGGCTGCGCTTGCACGGCGATCGCGCTCTCCCGCATGGGTGCCGGTCCAGGCGGTGCCGGCACGGCAACCGGTGCGGCTGCCGGCGCGGCCACCGTGGGACAGGGCTCGGGCGGCGGCGGCAGCGCATCGCCGTCCACCAGCATGTAGCGGCCGTCGCCCAGCAGTTCCACTGCCTTCCCCGGATCGAGCATCGCCAGGCCGATCGCGCCCAGCAGCGCCACGACCAGCAGCCACGGCAGCACCGAAGCCGCCACGGGCGCATTCACGGTTCCCCTGTAGTGCATCCTGCCTCCCTGCGCCGCTACCCAGGCGGCCGACTTCCCCAAGTCCCCGCCACTCCGTGCGGGCGCCACTGCAAGCAGTGCCCGCATCCTCGCAAAGCCGACCCCCGGCAGCAACCGGCCCGGTCCACGCCCGTCGGCGTTCCCCGCCGCCCGTCATCCTCTAGGATCGGCCGGGCCAATCTCCCGGGGTAAAGACATGGGCATGTTCTCGTGGACCGGAAGGTCCCCGGCCGTCCTGCGCGACGGTGGCGTCATCGCACCGGACGAGCGCCTGCCCTGGGGACAGACCGGGCTGATGGGCGTGCAGCACGTCATCGCCATGTTCGGCTCGACCGTGCTGGCGCCGATCCTGATGGGCTTCGACCCGAACCTGGCGGTGCTGATGAGCGGCATCGGCACCCTGGTCTTCTTCCTCATCACCGGCGGCAAGGTGCCCAGCTACCTCGGCTCCTCGTTCGCCTTCATCGGCGTGGTCAACGTCGCCACCGGCTACGTCGCCAGCCAGGGCGCCAACCCCAACATCGGCCTGGCCCTCGGCGGGATCATCGCCTGCGGGCTGGTCTACACCCTGGTCGGCGTGCTGGTGCACGTAGCCGGCACCGGCTGGATCGAACGATTGATGCCGCCGGTGGTGACCGGCGCGGTGGTGGCAGTGATCGGCCTCAACCTGGCTTCGATCCCGATCAGGAACATGGCCGCCGGCAACTTCGACGCGTGGATGCAGGCGGTGACCTTCCTGTGCGTGGCGCTGGTGGCGGTGTTCACCCGCGGCATGGTCCAGCGCCTGCTGATCCTGGTCGGCCTGGTGCTGGCCAGCCTGGTCTACGCGACGCTGACCAACGGCCTGGGCCTGGGCAAGCCGGTGGACATGTCCGCGGTGATGGCCGCGCCCTGGTTCGGGCTGCCCTCGCTGCACGCGCCGGTGTTCGATACCCGTGCGGTCACGCTCATCGTGCCGGTCGTGATCATCCTGGTGGCCGAGAACCTGGGCCACATCAAGGCGGTGACCGCGATGACCGGGCGCAACCTCGACCGCTACATGGGTCGCGCCTTCATCGGCGACGGCGTGGCGACCATGATCTCCGGCGCGGCCGGCGGCACGGGCGTGACCACCTATGCCGAGAACATCGGGGTGATGGCCGCCACCCGCATCTACTCCACCGCGGTGTTCGTGTGCGCGGCGGTGATCGCCATCCTGCTCGGCTTCTCGCCCAAGTTCGGCGCGCTGATCCAGGCCATCCCGCTGCCGGTGATGGGCGGCGTGTCGATCGTCGTGTTCGGCCTCATCGCCGTGGCCGGCGCGCGCATCTGGGTCGACAACCGCGTCGACTTCTCCGACACGAAGAACCTGATCGTGGCCGCCATCACCCTGATCCTGGGCACCGGCGAGTTCACCCTGAAGTTCGGCGAGTTCGCCCTCGGCGGCATCGGCACCGCCACCTTCGGTGCGATCCTGCTGCATGCGCTGCTGTCGCGCGCGCGTGCCGAGCGGCCTCCTCCGCGCGCTTGAAGCGCGACGCCGCCTGGACCCTCGCCACGGCCCCGCGACCTTGAAGCGCGAACTCCACGTAGCCCGGATAAGGCCGTAGGCCGCATCGCGCCCCCGCGCGCTTGAAGCGCGGCGAGGCCTGGGCCGTCGCCACGGCCCCGCGACCTTGAAGTGCGAACTCCACGTAGCCCGGATAAGGCCGAAGGCCGCATCCGGGACCTCCGCCACGCCTGACCGCACCCCAATACCCGGCGCTCGCGGGCGTCCAGGTCCCGGGTGCGCTTCGCTTACCCGGGCTACGCCCGTCCCGGGCGTAGCCCCGTAGCCCGGATAAGGCCGAAGGCCGCATCCGGGACCTCCGCCACGCCTGACCACGCTCCAATACCCGGCGCTCGCGGGCGTCCTGTCCCGGGTGCGCTTCGCTTACCCGGGCTACGCCCGTCCCGGGCGTAGCCCCGTAGCCCGGATAAGGCCGCAGGCCGCATCCGGGACCTCCGCCACGCCTGACCGCGCGCCAATACCCGGCGCTCGCGGGCGTCCTGGTCCCGGGTGCGCTTCGCTTACCCGGGCTACGCCCGTCCCAGGCGTAGCCCCGTAGCCCGGATAAGGCCGCAGGCCGCATCCGGGACCTCCGCCACGCCCGACGGCGCGCCAATACCCGGCGCTCGCGCGCGTCCAGCTCCCGGGTGCGCTTCGCTTACCCGGGCTACGCAGGGTCCGTCCCGGGCGTAGCCCGGATAAGGCCGTAGGCTGCATCGCGCCCCCGCGTGCTTGAAGCGCGGTGAGGCGTGGGCCGTCGCCACGGCCCTGCAACCTCGAAGCGCGAGCTTCGCGTAGCCCGGATAAGGCCGAAGGCCGCATCCGGGGCCTCCGCCACGCCCGACGGCGCGCCAATACCCGGCGCTCGTCGGCGTCCTGGTCCCGGGTGCGCTTCGCTTACCCGGGCTACAGTACCGCCCACGCCTGCCCGACGAGGACCCGCCCATGCGGTCGATCCGGTTGTTCGCTGCTGCGTTTTCCATGCTCGCGCTCTTCCCGGCGACGGCCGCCGAACCCGCGACCTCCAGTCGCGGGGAATCCGTCGGCCTCATCCGCGAGCTGCGGCGCATCGTCGCGCCCGGGGGCGTCGAGCGCTACGAGCACGTCCGCATCGGCGGCATCGACCAGTTCGTCAGCATCCGCGGCCAGGACCGCGCCAATCCGGTGCTGCTGATCGTGCATGGCGGGCCGGGATTTCCGACCTCGGGCATCGCCTGGTGGGCCACGCGCGGCCTGGAGGAGTACTTCACCGTGGTCCACTGGGACCAGCGCGGTGCCGGCAAGACCTTCCTGGCCAACGACCCGGCCACGGTCGCCCCGACCATGCAGCCGGAGCGCTTCATCGACGACACCGGCGAACTGGTGGACTGGCTGCGGCGCGAATTCCGCCAGGACAAGGTGTTCCTGCTCGGCACCTCATGGGGCAGCTACATCGGCCTGGAATACGCGCTGCGCCATCCGGAGCGGCTGCATGCCTATATCGGCATGGGCCAAGCCGTGGACAGCCCAGAGAGCGAGCGCCGTGGCTACGCGGAGGCGCTGGAGCGGGCCCGCCGCGCCGGCAACCACCAGGCCGTCGCCGAACTGGAATCCATCGCGCCGTATGCGCGCGAGGGCGAACCCATCCCGCTGGAGAAGATCATCGTGGAGCGCAGGTGGTCCGACCACTTCGGCGGGGTGATGGCCTACCGCCCCGGCCAGGTGGACGGCATCGCCGTGCGCCTGTCGCCGGAGTACAGCGACGACGAGGCCGCGCGCGCCTACGAGGGCAATGGCTGGTCGCAGGAGTTCCTGCTCAGCGACGTGCTGGGCGTGGACCTCGGCGAACGGACCCGCCTGGGCTGCCCGCTGATCGTGCTGGCCGGGCGCCACGACCGCACCGTCAACTCGCAGGTCGCGCACGAATGGTTCGAGCGGGTCGAGGCGCCGTACAAGCACTTCGAATGGTTCGAACACTCGGCCCACGAGATCCTGGCCGAGGAACCCGGCAAGCTGCTGCTCACCCTGGTGCAGCGGGCGAGGCCACTGGCGGAGGGCGCTCCATAACCTGGCCTTGCCCACATACGCTTCGGCCCATACCGCGTAGCCCGGACAAGGCCGAAGGCCGCATCGCGCCCCTGCGCGACCGAAGTGCGACGACGCCTGGGCCGTCGCCACGGCCCCGCCACCTCAAAGCGCAATCCCCGCGTAACCCGGACAAGGCCGAAGGCCGCATCGCGCCCCTGCGTGACCGAAGTGCGACGACGCCTGGCCGTCGCCACGCCCTCGCCACCTCAAAGCGCGATTCCCCGCGTAGCCCGGATAAGGCCGGAGGCCGCATCCGGGAGCCCCACCACGCCCATCACCTTCGTCCTTCCGTGGCACACATGCGCCCCGACCCCGGGTGCGCTTCGCTTACCCGGGCTACGGCACATGCGGAACGTAGCCCGGACAAGGCCGAAGGCCGCATCGCGCCCCTGCGTGACCGAAGCGCGACGACGTCTGGGCCGTCGCCACGCCCTCGCCGCCTCAAAGCGCGATTCCCCGCGTAGCCCGGATAAGGCCGGAGGCCGCATCCGGGAGCCCCACCACGCCCATCACCTTCGTCCTTCCGTGGCACACGTGCGCCCCGACCCCGGGTGCGCTTCGCTTACCCGGGCTACGGCACATGCGGAACGTAGCCCGGACAAGGCCTAAGGCCGCATCGCGCCCCTGCGTGACCGAAGCGCGACGACGCCTGGGCCGTCGCCACGCCCTCGCCACCTCAAAGCACGATTCCCCGTGTAGCCCGGATAAGGCCGAAGGCCGCATCCGGGAGCCCCACCACGCCCATCACCTTCGTCCTTCCGTGACACACGTGCGCCCCGACGCCGGGTGCGCTTCGCTTACCCCGGGCTACGGGACTTCGGCCCATACCGCGTAGCCCGGACAAGGCCGAAGGCCGCATCGCGCCCCTGCGTGACCGAAGTGCGACGACGCCTGGGCCGTCGCTACGGCCCCGCCACCTCAAAGCGCGATTCGATTCCCCGCGTAGCCCGGATAAGGCCGAAGCCCGCATCCGGGGCCGACGCCACATGTCCTCCCGCCCCCCCACGCCTTCACTCCCCCGTGCGCAGCGAAGGCAGCTCCACGCCCTCGGTGCCCCAATCCATCGCAACAAGACCGGCACGCACATACCGATGGAAGGTCGAGTGCGGCCAATCCACCACACGCGCCACCACGCCGTGCTTCACCGGATTGACGTGCACATACGCCACGTGCGCAGCCAGGTCACGCTCGTTGCGGATGGTGTGCTCCCAGAACCGCGACTGCCACGGCGATTGCCCGTCGTGCGCCACGCGTCGGGTGAATCCCTTCTTGATCTCGCGCCAGAGTCCCGCGTAATCGCAGCCGCCCTCGGCCATGGTGATGACCGCATGCAGGTGCTCGGGGAGCACGACCGCTGCCACCACCTGGTGCGGGTACCTTTCATGCGCCCGTCGCCATGCGGTCCTGAGTTCGCCTACATGGCGGACAAGCAGATCGCTGTTGCGGTCACGCAGCGTGACCGTGAAGAAGTACGTGGCACCGGGCACCCGATTGCGGCGATAGCGCACCATGCCACGAGTGTTCCGGCGGTATCGCCGCCGTGGAAGCGGTGGATGCCACTCATGCGTGTCAGGCGATCCTGACCCCTCTCATGCATTCCGGTCGCGTCGGGACCCGGGTGCGCTTCGCTTACCCGGGCTACAACCGGTAGCCCGGAAGGCCGCATCGCGCCCCTGCGTGACCGAAGCACGACGACGTCTGGGCCGTTGCCACGCCCTCGCCACCTCAAAGCACGATTCCCCGTGTAGCCCGGATAAGGCCGAAGGCCGTCTCCGGGAGCCCCACCACGCCCATCACCTTCGTCCTTCCGTGGCAACATGCGCCCCGACCCCGGGTGCGCTTCGCTTACCCGGGCTACAACCCGTAGCCCGGAAGGCCGCATCGCGCCCCTGCGTGACCGAAGTGCGACGACGCCTGGGCCGTCGCCACGCCCTCGCCACCTCAAAGCACGATTCCCCGTGTAGCCCGGATAAGGCCGGAGGCCGCATCCGGGAGCCCACCACGCCCATCACCTCCGTCCTTCCGTGGCACACGTGCGCCCCGACGCCGGGTGCGCTTCGCTTACCCGGGCTACGGGACATGCGGAACGTAGCCCGGATAAGGCCGAAGGCCGCATCGCGCCCTTGCGTGACCGAAGTGCGACGACGCCTGGGCCGTCGCCACGGCCTCGCCATCTCAAAGCGCGATTCGATTCCCCGCGTAGCCCGGATAAGGCCGGAGGCCGCATCCGGGGCCGACTCCACACCCACGAAGACCTGCGGTCGTACCCGCCTGTGCGGTCCGACGGCAACTTCTGCAGCGCGTGGCGACGCGCCGGGCCTCGCCACCGCCCCGACGTTGCAGCGGCGCGGTGCGCGCCGCGTACCCCGGGCTACCCCGCCGACTGCGCGTGGGCCTCGCGCATCCGCACCAGCTGGTTCTGCAGGGTGGCGACCTTGGAGCGCAGCTCTTCGTTCTCGCGCTCGAGCCGGGTGATGCGGCGCTGCAGGGCGCGCACGTCGGTGGCCGACTCCGCGCCCTCGCCGGTTTCCCCGCCTTCCGCGTTGGCGCCCTCGCCCGCGGACTCGGTGCGCGGACGCTTCTTGGCCTCGCGCGCACGCTTTGCGGCCTGCTTCAGCTCAGCCTTGCCGCCCTGCGCGGCGCTGCGCTGTTCTTCCACCGGCAGGCTGGCGACCGCGGCCGCGGCGCTGATGGAGATCTCGCCGGCCTTCAACGCCTCCACCACTTCCGGCGCGGCCTGGGTGTGGATGCGCTCGATCATCGCCACCTGGTTGGCGCTGAGCTTGGCCTCGCGCGCCAGTTCGGCGCGGCTGACCGGCACCGGATCCCAGGGCGGCAGGTCGTCGGACTCCGGCTTAGCCTTCAGCGCGGCCGCCGCCTCGGCGGCTTCGGCCTCGGCTGCTTCGGCGGCGGCAGTGGCGGCCTGGGCGGCGCGCAGGGCCTCCAGGTCGGCCTCGCGCTGGGCCTGCAGGCGGCGGGCGAGGATCTCGCGCTTGCGCAGGGCCAGCACGCCGCGCTGGTAGTCGGAGACGCTGCGCCGGCCCAGGTGCTGCTCGATCATCCACAGGTGCACGTCCTCCATCGACTGGAAGCGCGTGTTCTGCACCGTGTTGAAGGGGATGCCGTGCTTCTGGCAGATGCCGTAGCGATTGTGGCCGTCGACCAGGATGTCGCCCCACAGGACCAGGGAGTCGCGGCAGCCCTCGGCCAGCAGGCTGCGCTCCAGTGCCTCGTACTCGTCGTTGGTCAGCGGATCGATATAGGCCTTGAGCTCTTCGAGTACGACGATGTCCATGCACTGCTTGGGAAAACGGGGGCGCGCATTGTAGTGCCTGGTTCCCGCGTCCAGTAGCGGATTGACGGGCGCGCCGAATGGTGCGCAACGGCGCACGCCGCAACGAGAAAGGCCAGGACTTGCGCCCTGGCCTCTTGCGTGGATCGGCGTTGGCGGAATCGCACTCCGAGCCCGCTTTTCAGCCTTCCCAGGTGCCGCCGCCCATCTGGCAGCTGGCCGGCAGCGAGGTCAGGCCGTCGCCGCTGCGCTCGTAGTAGAACGCGGTCAGTCCGGACTGGCCGAAGAGGCCCTTGCAGCTGCCCTGGTTCGGGCTGGGGCAGGCATCCATCCAGGTGATCCCGCCGGCCTTGCCGGTGCCGATCTGCGCCGAGCCTTCGGCCAGCGACTCGCACATCTTGCGGTGACTCTCCTCCGACACGCTCTCGTCGGCCTGCAGGCAGTCGCGCGAGCGGATGCGCTGGCCCATGATCTCGAACTCGCCGGCGATCATGCAGGCGCGGGTCTTGCCGCCGGTCGCGGCCACCGGTGCAGGCGCGGCGGCCTCGCTGGGCTCAGCCTCTTCGGCCGGCGCAGCCTCGGCCTGGGCCGGTGCGCCCGCGTTGGCCGGCGTCGTGTCCTGCGCGCAGCCGGCGGCCGCCAGGGCCAGGATCATCGCGGCGGCAAGCTTTCCCCTATGCAGCATCGGCACTACTCCCCTCTGGAAAGCGGGCAATCCTGCCATCACGGGTCATGGTCGCCAAGGATTTGCCGACGAGCCGCATGGCGGTCGACCGGATGCGTCCGGAGCGAGGACTCGTTCGCGTCGAAGACAGGCGCAGTGACGGTGTACTCCCGAGCCATCCCTACAGGACGACTGGAACGCGGCACATCCCCAGGCCGGCCAGGCCGGATTGCCTCGCGGCCGCCCGGGCGCAGGGGAATCACGGACTCCCGGCCCTGGCCCGCAAGGCTCCAAATCCCGACCGTCGGGCTTCGAGGCTTGCACGCAAGGCTTCAGGCCTTGCACTTCGGGCCCAGAGCCTCGTGCGCAAGGCTCTCCTGCCTTGCCCGCAAGGCAAGGAGGCTTGCAACGGCAAAGCCCGGAGCCTTGTACGCAAGCCCTGGAGCTCGGATCACAAGGCTTTTTGCTTCAAGCGCAAAGCAAAAAGCCTTGCGCGCGAAGCTGGTGAGCTCCAAGCGCACGGCTCGGAGCTTCGGAAGTCGAAGCTCGGAACTCCAACTGCAAAGCTCGGAGCTCCAGGCGCAAGGCAAAAAGCTCCGGCGTTGGAGTTGCTGAGCTTCGAAGTTGGAGCTTGGAGCCTGGCGGTTGGAGCTTTTGGCCTTGTGCGCAAAGCCCGGAGCCCTGCGGATGGAGCTCTGAGCCTTGCACGCAAAGCCCAGAGCCTTGCGGTTGGAGCTCCGAGCCTTGCGCCTGGAGCTCTGGGCTTTGCGGGCGCCCCTCGCCTACTTCAGAGAAATTGCACGCTGACCCGGCTTTCGGAGCTGGCGCGGAACGGTTACCGGGGAAACCACGACGTGGGGCCAATGCCCGCCAGATTTGTGTAATGTCCGCATCGCCCCTTCCGAAGGAGTCGCCCATGCATTCCCGGCTTTCCGCCTGCCTGCTGCTGCTCCTGACCGGTACGGTCGCGGGCGCGGCCCACGCCCACTTCGCCGTCGAAATGGGCGACACCCACGAATCGCGTTACGGGCCCGGCGAGATCAAGTCCCCGCCCTGCGGACGCCCGGACGGGGAGCGCGGGGAGAAGGTGCATACCTACAAGCCCGGCGAGACCATCGATGTCTCCTGGGTGGAGTTCGTGGCGCACCCGGGCTACTTCCGCATCGCCTTCGACAGCGATGGCGACGACGACTTCGTGAATCCGGCCAGCATCGCCCCCGCCGGCCGCGCCTGCGCCGAAGGCGAACCCAACTGCGGCGACGGCGACTTCTACAACAACGAAACCGTGCTGCTCGACGACTTCGGCCGCCACGACGTGGCCGAGAACGGCAGGCGCTACACCGCCCAGGTCAAGCTGCCGGACGTGGAGTGCGGGAACTGCACGCTCCAGATCATCCAGCTGATGACCGAAGAGTCGAAGGCGCCCTATGATCCGGCCGCCGAAGACGCCGACGACATCTACTACCAGTGCGTGGACCTGCGACTGCAGGCGAACCGCTGACCGACGATCACCCTCAACTGGATAACGGCCGTGGAGAATACCGACCTCGGTGCAGCCCTCTTCGCCAGTTTGACTGCCGTGTTCATCGTGCTGCTCATGACGGCGTCCGGCCGGATGCACAGGGTCAGGAGGATCGACGAGCTGCCGCCCCCTTCCGGGAAGGTCATTTCACTCGCGAAGGAAGGCAGGAAGATCCGCGCCATCCGGGCGTACCGCAGGCAGACGTCGGCCGGACTCCTCGAAGCAGCCAAGCTCATCGAGCACACCATGCGGGCGGGTTGATGGAGCGCCACCGTCCTGGCGCGATGGCGCCAGGCGTCGCCATGGCCTTGCGCGGTCGAAGCGCGAGGCCGGGCTTCCATCGCGCATGATCCGGGAGGCGCTTGTCCGGGTGAGGGCGTATCTCCCCGGGGGGCGTATCGGTCCCTGTTGGAGAGCTGCACGCTGCAGATCACGCAGCTGATAACCGGGGAATCGCAGGCGCCCTACGACCCGGCCGCCGAGGGTGCCGACTATGTCTCCCCTGCCAGGGTGTGAATCGGAAGCTGCAGCGAACGATGGCAGCACCGTCCGCATCCGCGCCACCCACTCCTCGATCTGGCAGCCCTCTGCGCTCGCGGCCTACCAGGAAGCTGAACGAGACAGGTTTGGCCTTGTCGCTAACTTTGGCGAAGCCGCGCTGCTGCTATCCGTGGAATGGGACCTACGGCCATTAGGACCGAAGCCCGGGGTGCGCCAAGTGCACCTCCAATCCACGTTGAAGGAGAGCAGTCAGTAATGACCAATACGACGAATGTGAATGCCGCCGAGGTGCCCGCGAACCTCTCGGAGCCGGTCCACGACGGACTCGGCCACTACTTCACGGCCACGAACCAGGTCTTCGGGATTCTGGGCTTCGGTACCGGGATGTCTTGTCTCAGCCACGGACGCCTGATCACGTGGATCGCGTTGTCCGTGCTCGCCGTTATTTGGCATAGCCATATCAAACAGTACAAGGCGTATATCGATGCTCTCCGCTCCGAGGGCGACCCAGCAGTCCGCTGGCATCGACTGCTGCGCGAGACCTATCCCGCCACCTTGGGCTTTCTATTTGTCGCGCTGATAGCAATCGGCGTCTTGGACAGCAACGGGTTTGTCGGGTTCTAGGCAAGCTTGCCAACACCCGACAGTGGTCAGCCCTTGAAATGCCGGCAGGCCACGCCTGCCGGCCCAAGCGCCGTCCAGCCATCCATGCACGGCGTTACACGGCATGGCCGTAGCCTCCGGCTCGTAGCGAGTAGCCCGGATAAGGCCGCAGGCCGCATCCGGGGAGTGGTTGGCGGCGCAGGGACAGGGCGCGGTTGCTCGCCTGCGCCCCCCGGATACGCTTCGCTTATCCGGGCTACGCAACGACCGCTGTCGGAAAACCCCTAAAAGTGGACTCTGACCCCGGTTTTAGAAGCGGGCGGAGGTGGGGAGGTAGCGCCAGGCGCCGACGGGCATCTTGGCCAGGGCGATGCGGCCGATGCGCAGGCGGCGGATCGAGATCACCTGCAGGCCGACCTGGGCGCACATGTCGCGCAGCTGGCCGGGGCGCGGGCCCTTGATCGCGAAGCGCAGGCGGGTCTCGTTCTGCCAGCTGACCTTGGCCGGCGGCAGCGCGCGGCCTTCGTAGGACAGGCCGTGGTTGAGGCGGGACAGGCCCCAGGGTTCCAGCGAGCCTTCGACCTCGACAACGAACTCCTGCTCGATCGTGGCGAAGTCCTCTACCAGCCGGCGGCGCACGCGCCCGTCCTGGCTCAGCACCACCAGGCCGCTGGCCTCCGGCTCCAGCGGCACGAGCGAGGCCAGCCGCTGGAAGTTCCTGCGCAGCATGCGGATGCCGGTGGTGTCGCCGTCCCAGCGGTTGGCCGGGGGCACCAGGTCGGCGATCGCGCCGGCTGCGGCGTCCAGGTCCACGCCGGCCGGCTTGTGCAGCAGGAAGGTCGCCGGCTCGATCGCCTGCGGACGGGCGCCGGGGACGATCTCCACCACCTCGTCGGTGACCATGTGGCCGGGCAGTTCCACCACCTGGCCGTCGACCTTCACCCAGCCACCCTCGATGCACTGCTCGGCCTCGCTGCGCGAGCATCGGACCAGTTCGGCCACGCGTCGGGCCAGTCGGATCGGGTTGGACATGAACGGCACGCAATGGGGGTCGGGGGCGCGCAGTGTATCGTTCGCGCTCCCCGGCGCGCCGGCGCCGGTCCCCGGCCCTCGCCCGACCACTCCCCACGAGGTGCCATGAAAACTCCCGCCGGACTGCAGGCGCTGATCGACGACGGCGTGATCGACGCCGTGCTGCGCCCGCTCAAAAGCGGCAAGGAGGCCTCGGTGTACGTGGTCCGCGCAGGCGACGAGATCCGCTGCGCCAAGGTCTACAAGGACATGGCCCAGCGCAGCTTCCAGCAGCGCGTGCAGTACCAGGAAGGCCGCAAGGTCCGCGGCAGCCGCGAGGCCCGCGCGATCGGCAAGGCCACGAAGTACGGGCGCAAGCAGCAGGAAACGGCCTGGAAGAACACCGAGGTCGATGCGCTGTACCAGCTGCGCGACGCCGGCGTGCGCGTACCCGAGCCGCATGGCTACGTCCACGGCGTGCTGGTGATGGAGCTGGTCGCCGATGCCGAGGGCAGTTCCGCCCCGCGCCTGGGCGAGGTCGCGCTCTCACCCGCCCAGGCGCGCGACTACCACCGCTTCCTGGTGCGGCAGATCGTGAAGATGCTCTGCACCGGTCTGGTCCACGGCGACCTCTCGCCCTACAACGTGCTGGTCGGCGCCGATGGCCCGGTGGTGATCGACTTTCCCCAGGTGGTCAGCGCCGCCGGCAACAACGCCGCCCGTACCATGCTGCTGCGCGACGTCAACAACATCACCGCGTATCTCGGCACCTCGGCTCCCGAACTGCTGGACACCTGGTACGGCGAGGAGATGTGGGCCCTGTTCGAGGCCGGCGACCTGCACCCGGACACCGAGTTGACCGGCCACTTCGAGCACGACGAATCCATCCCCGACATCGACGGCGTACGCCACGCCATCAACGATGCCCGCGAGGAAGCGCTGATCCGCCAGCAGGGCCGCGACGCGGCGGCCGAGGCCGACTAGAACCGGCGCCCCACGGCGCTCAACGCGAGGCGCTCGTAGCCCGGATAAGCCCGAAGGGCGCATCCGGGACCTCGGCCACGAGGCGACTCAATCCCCCGGCTGCGCTTCGCACACCCGAGCCACGAAACCGTCAGAAGTGAACCTGACCCCGTTAGTAGCCGATAAGCCCGACGGGCGCATCCGGGACGCCCGACGAGCAGCCCGGCTTCGGCACGCCCACATGCACGCACACGGGTAGGTACCCGTGTGCGTGGCAATCGATGAAAGAGGCGTCAGTGCCCCTTGGACTGAAGCAATTTTTCCTTCTCGGCATCGAACTCGGACTGACTTATCGCGCCGGAGTCCAGCAGCCCCTTGAGCCTCGCAAGGTTCTCGTAGATGTCGCCGCGATCACCTGCGGTTTGGCCACTTCCCGTGGCGGGCCCACAGGAGAAGTAGATGGTGCCTACGGCACCCTGGGCCGGCTGCGTGCCCAAGGCTCCTCCCGCTCTCCCAACCTGTGCCTCCTGCCCGGATGATTCGAGCAGATTTGCCTCGTGACCGGTCGTTCGCTGACAGAACTTGTGTGCCTGGCCCATCAAGTCCGCGACGATCTTGTCTGCGCTGCTGAAGATCGTTTTCCCCTTGTGCGTCAGCATGTACCTGCCTTCGCCGACCGCCACCGGGTCCTTCGCCTCTGCCTGGAAGACCACAACGAGCAAAACCAGAAACACTTTCCATTTCATCTTGCTCTCCTACTTGGCCAGTGCTGGATTGCCCCCCCTACGCACCCTGATACCCGGGGCGACGGGGATGGGTAACCGAGTTTGCTCCAGGCGAAGGGCGAAATCACGGCGGTTACGCATTGGATGCCAGTAATAGACCGGCACAACCTGGGTGCGCACTCCGGCTCTACCCCAGCAAGACGCGGCCGCCTGTCAGAAAATCCCCAAAACTGCACTCCGACCCCGGTTTTCGGATTTGCCGTCGCACCAGGCGCGCAGACACTGCCCAGCCAGCCAGGCGGCCTCCAGCACCAGTCCCGACAGCCCGCCAAGCAGCAGCAGCAGCGGCGTGCCCTTGAGCCCGAAGATGGCCAGGCCGAACAACGTGCTGGTGAGTGCGCACAACCAGGCCACCACTACGACGCGCGCCCAGCCGCCGATCAGCGGCCTCAGCAGGCCCGCACAGAGGCCACCCGCTACCGCCGGGACCAGACCCAGCAGGTAGGAGGCGAGCATCAGGAAGAGCAGCAGCCCGATTCCCCGGGAACTGGATTCGATCACCAGCACACCAAGGCCCAGCATCAGCCCGCCCAGCGGGGGACCCAACAGCCCGAAGATCAGTGCGCTTCCCAGCACCTGCCCGATGCGGAACGGGCAGCACGAACGATGCCGGAGCAACGCCACGCCGGCAACCACCAGCAGCAGCGCCAGCAGGAACACCCACTTCCACACCGAATCTGTTGCCATCAGCCCTTCCCCGGGGCGGCAGCGCCTGGCCGCGATGGTGCGATTGTAGCCAGCGCGCGCGGGCATTCCGGGCCCGAACAGGGTCGGGCCCGAGCAGGGTCAGGTTGAGTTACCCAGTTGGGGACAACGCGCGAACGCTCTGCACCGAAGTGAACCTGACCCCGTTATCGGGCGAGGAAGGCGAGGTCTTCCTGCCACTGCTCCGCCGTGAGGTCCGGAACGGAAGACTCCGCATGCGCGATTCCGCATGCCAGCAGCAGGAGGAAGAGCAGCTTCTTTATGGCTCCCTGGAAACCACCATCGCGGCCTGCGCAGTATTGCATCGACTCGCGCGGAGAACAGGCTCAGGCCGAATATCCCGCAGGAAGTGCCTTGTGCCCGGAACCCGTCCGCTGGAGTGAACCTACCCCCTTCAGCTGAAAGGAAACCTAACCCCGCTATTCAAAATCGGTGGCTTTTCCACCACTCGACCTCTCGATGCAAAAAGGTCAGAGCGGAAACCCGACTCTGAACCTTGCTTTCCTTTGTTGTTCTCTGAGTCTAAGAGCCGCGTTTCAAATCCCTGGGGAGAAAAGCGTCAATTTCCGCCTCGGAGAAGGTCATGTCTTCCAGGCTCTGAAGCGCCCTCTGCGCTTCTCTGTAGGCCTTGTAGTTTGTGCTGGGTGCGCCGGTATAGATCGCATGGAGATCACTGAGAAGAGAGTCTCTTACTATGCGCACATCTCCTAGTGCGGAACTAGAAGAACGCAAGTCCGAGAGAAGCGAGAGATATTTTTCGCGGACTAGCCATATATCTGCTGCTGCTCTGCGATGTTTCTGGGCTATCTCACCTAGGTCGTAGTCTTTTGTGTACGAGTTAAGTGCGAGAAGTGCCGTCGAGAGCACGGCACTTATCCCCGTTGCCCATAGATCCCACTCGTCTGACAGCGTCGTGAGAATTCCGCCAGTCACAAGGGCGGACAAAATTATTTGGAGGAGCTTGATGCGTTTGTGACGCTCAAGAAGCAAGTCGGCGCACTTCTCATGAGTTTTATGTGTGTAGACGACTCGACCGTAGCACTCCCGTATCTGTCCTTCCAGGACCCTTGCGGCATCATTCATAGTCACGTCCGTCTGCCTCGATGGGAACACGGATGCGGTCCTTGGCCACGACCACGCCATCCTTCACGCAGTAGCACTCGACGACATGATCACCACGAAAATCGGAGCTCTCGCTCTTTGCTCGATGCCCACCGTCAGGAACGATTTGGCCTCGGATGCAATTCCGCCGCTCGGCCTCTGCGCCTCGGTTTAGCACCTTCCAATAAACGTCAAAGGGCGGGTCGACCGAAATATCCTCAATCCAGAAGTTCAGCTTCTTGTTGGAGCGGAGGGGAAGCCTGTTCCTCAAGAGATCACGCAATAAGAACTTCCGGAAGCCGTTCTGTTTTACTTCGCAATTTAGCCTCATGTGGCAGCGGATATCGATTGGGAATCGATCTTCAATGAATTCCTCGGTCTGATCCCATGTCCTCGCGGCGCGCGCCTCATCCGTGGTTGCAAGCGCAGGAAATGGTCGGCCGTAGACCTTCTTCCACTTGTCGTTGACGTTGCTGCTTCCCGCGGACTCGATGGCCTTTAGGCACAGGTCATAAGCCTTTTGTGCTTTGCGCTGAAACTTCTTTTTGACCTTCACACGCTGACGGCTACCGGGCGCTGCGTACTCGCTTTGCTCCGGGAGATCAGCAAGATACTTAAAGAAGTCGCGACCAAGCTCGTCGTAGCAACCGAAGCTCTTTGCGTCGTATGCGGCTGTCGAACTAAGAAAGTTAAACGCAAGAGTGTCGATGAGTAGACCGCCCATACTCACTCCGTGCTTGTTCTTCCACGCACGAGTCATTTTGCAAAGACGGCGTAGATTCGAGTTCTTGGCCCCGTCGAGGTCGGCGACAGCCTGCATCTCCGGCCGGGGCTTTGTAATTTTCCAGCTGCCGCCGTTCTTCGTATCGGGATACCTGTAACTTTGGTCTTCCTGTTCAAAGACAGGCTGCACTTCAACATGGAAGTTCGTGTACGTGACTGTCACGACAAGGCGATCTACGCGAATTTCGGTGGTCGGATAGCGCTTCAATATTGCGTCCCGAACATCTTGCAGCAGCTTGAGCTGACCGCCGCTTTTGTCGTAGTCAACCCATTTCGTCTTGGGCATGATGTAGAGCATGTCCAAGTCCGAGATGTCATTGATACCGGTCTTTCGGCCGAATGAACCGACTTGCAGTGTGTTTGCTTCCTTTGATTCGGTTTCGCGGAAATGACGATTCAGAGCGGATGTTAGTTCCCCGTACCTGAGGCCAATCGTTTCGGAGTTCGAAATAGTCAGATTGCTGAGGAACGCCGAGAACATTTCCGCGGTTGTCATGTCACTCAGCCCCCTGCCTGATTGAGTGGTTGATGCGTGTACCGTTGTGCGCTGGGCCTAAAAAAAGGGCCAGATCATTTGTGCGCCTGGCCCTTGGATAAGTCGTCTAGATCAACTCAACCGCACTTGCTATACCCGCAGTTCAAGCAAGTCGCGCAGCCGTCCATGATCACCAGGGCCTTGGTGCTGCACTTGTGGCACATGGTGGCGCTGGGGGGAAAGCTGGTGCCTTCGCCGGTCACGGCGACGTCTTCCTCGCGGGTGGCGGCGGCGGTGCCGTTGACGGCGGCGCTGGCGCCCTTGGCGCGCTCTTCGTACTGCTTGCGCTTCTCGGCGATCAGGGCCTTGGCGTGGGCGCTCATCTCCGGGTCGTGGATCAGACCGATGGACTTCATGTGCTCCTCGACCACGGCGCCGATCTCGGCGACCAGGGAGGGCATGTACACGCCGCCGGCCTTGAAGTAGCCGCCGCGCGGGTCGAACACGGCCTTCATCTCCTCCACCAGGAAGGTCACGTCGCCGCCCTTGCGGAACACGGCGGACATGATGCGGGTCAGGGCGACGATCCACTGGAAGTGGTCCATCGACTTGGAGTTGATGAACACCTCGAACGGGCGGCGCAGCTCGTGCTCGGTGCCGGCGTTGAGCACGATGTCGTTGATGGTCACGTACATGGCGTGCTCCACCAGCGGCGACTTGATCTTGTAGGTGCTGCCGATCAGGACGTCCGGGCGCTCGATGCGCTCGTGCATGTGGATGACGTTGTCCTTCGGCTCGCTGGCCGCTTCGCGATCGGCGACGACGGGCGCCGGCGCGGCGGTCTCGCGCGCCTTGTCGTCCGGGGTGACGACGGCGTAGCCCTTGATTTTCCTGTCGATCTTCACGGCCATTGGGGCGGATCCTCTGCTCTTTCGTTTCTTGTATGGGTGTCGGGTTCGCGGCGGGGCCGCTGGCTCCCCCGCCTGGACGGGGGAGCCGGATGGGTTACCTGGCCTTGCGGGCCGTGGCCTTCTTCACCACGGTCTTCTTCGCTGCGGCCTTCTTCGTGGCGCGGGCGGGCGCGGCCTTCTTCGCTACCGCCTTCTTCGCGACCACCTTCCTGGCCACCGCCTTCTTCGGGGCGGCCTTCTTCACGGCCTTCTTCGCGGCCTTGGCGACCTTCCTGGCCGCCTTCTTCGTGGCAGCGGCCTTCTTCGCTGCGACGACCTTGCGGGCCACGGCCACCTTCTTGACCGCGGTCTTCTTCGCCGCGGCCTTGCGCGCGGCGCCGCGGTCGGCGATCCGGCTGCGGGCGGTGCCGGCCTCGGCCTTCGCATTCGCCTTGGCCTGCTCCAGCTTCGTCCGGGTGGTGGCCACGGCCTTCTTGGCCGCCTTCTTCGCCGTGCCACGCGCCTTGTCGGCGGCAGCCCTGGCCTTCTTCGCGGCCTCGGCGGCCTTCTTCGCGGCGGCGCTGGCCCGGGTGCCGGCCTTCTGCGCCGCGGTGCTGGCCTTGCTGCTGGCCTTCTTCGCCACGGCGGCGGCCTTCTCCTTCGCCTTGGCGGCGGCGGTGGAGGCCTTCTTCGCGACGGTCGACGCCTTCTTCGCCACCTTGGCGCGGGTGCTGGCGACGGTCTTCTTCACCCGCTCGACCACCGGGGCCTGGGCGGCGTCGGTGGGCTCGGCGGTGGCAGCCGGCTCGGCCCCGGTCAGGCTGTCGGGGGCCTGGGCCTCGGGGGTCGCCGGGGCTTCGGCCTCGACGGGGTCGGTGGAAACTTCGGGGGTCCTGGCGGCGTCCTCGGTCAGGGTCGCCGTCACACCATTGCCATTGCTCATGGTGCCCTCCTTGGGCTCATTGGTCGTGGTCATCGGGACACTCTCACTGGCTCCGGGCGCCGTGGGTCGGATCGGCCGTGGCGGGCGCCCGGAACAGCGCGCGCCACGGCCTTTGCCTCGACTGCCGCGCCCCTTTCTCACCCGGGGCGCGGCTTGCGTCGATCAGAACTTGCCGTAATACCCTTCCTTGAGGGCGTCGAACAGGTTGGCGGCGGTGTGGGTCTCGCCGTCGTACTCGATCTCCTCGTTGCCCTTGACCTCCACCACCGAGCCGTCTTCCAGCTCGAAGCGGTACAGGGTGTTCTCCAGGTCCTTCTCCTTGACCAGCACGCCCTGGAATGCGGCGGGGTTGAAGCGGAACGTGGTGCAGCCCTTCAGGCCCTGCTGGTGGGCGTAGCGGTAGATGTCCTTGAACTGCTCGTACGGGTAGTCGGTGGGGACGTTGGCGGTCTTGGAGATGGAGCTGTCCACCCACTTCTGGGCGGCGGCCTGCACGTCCACGTGCTCCTTCGGCGAGATGTCGTCGGCGGAGATGAAGTACTCCGGCAGCTGCGCCTCCGGGTCGTCGGAGAACGGCATCGCCTTGGGGTTCACGAAGTGGCGGTAGGCCAGCAGCTCGAAGCTGTAGACGTCCACCTTCTCCTTGGACTTCTTGCCCTCGCGGATCACGTTGCGGCTGTAGTGGTGCGCGAACGAGGGCTCGATGCCGTTGGAGGCGTTGTTGGCCAGCGACAGCGAGATGGTGCCGGTCGGGGCGATCGAGCTGTGGTGGGTGAAGCGGGCGCCGGTCTCGGCCAGCTCCTCCACCAGCTCCGGGGCCACGGCGGCGATGCGCTGCATGTAGCGGCTGTAGCGCGCGTGCAGCACCTTGCCCTCGATCTCCTGGCCCACGCGCCAGCCGTCCTTCGCCATCTCCGGGCGCTGGCGCAGCATCTGCGGGGTCACGGTGAAGCGCTCGTCCATGATCGGGGCCGGGCCCTTCTCCCTGGCCAGCGACAGGCCCACTTCCCAGCCGGCCACCGCCATGTCGCGGGCGACCTGCTCGGTGAACTCCAGGCTGTCGGCCGAGCCGTACTTCATGCGCAGCATCGTCAGGGTCGAGCCCAGGCCCAGGAAGCCCATGCCGTGGCGACGCTTGCGCATGATCTCGTTGCGCTGCTGCTCCAGCGGCAGGCCGTTGACCTCGACCACGTTGTCGAGCATGCGGGTGAACACGCGCACCACTTCCTTGTACTCCTCCCAGTCGAAGGAGGCCTTGTCGGTAAAGGGGTCGCGCACGAACTTGGTCAGGTTGACCGAGCCCAGCAGGCAGGCGCCGTACGGCGGCAGCGGCTGCTCGCCGCAGGGGTTGGTGGCGCGGATGTTCTCGCACCACCAGTTGTTGTTCATCTCGTTGACGCGGTCGATCAGGATGAAGCCCGGCTCGGCGTAGTCGTACGTCGAGACCATGATCATGTCCCACAGGTGGCGGGCGCGGATGTGGCCGTAGACCTTGCAGGCGACCAGGCCGTCGTCGCGGATGATGTAGGCGTCGTCGTGGGTCGGCCAGTCGCGCCAGACCACCTGGTCGGCGTTGGACAGGTCGATGTCGGCCTCTTCCTTCCTGTTGACCGGGAACACCAGCGGCCAGTCGCCGTCGGCTTCCACCGCCTGCATGAAGCCGTCGGTGATCAGCAGCGACAGGTTGAACTGGCGCAGGCGGCCGTCCTCGCGCTTGGCGCGGATGAAGTCCTTCACGTCCGGGTGCGAGACGTCGAAGGTGCCCATCTGCGCGCCGCGGCGGCCACCGGCAGAGGACACGGTGAAGCACATCTTGTCGAAGATATCCATGAAGGACATCGGGCCGGAGGTGTAGGCGCCGGCGCCGGCCACGAACGCGCCGCGCGGGCGCAGGGTCGAGAACTCGTAGCCGATGCCGCAGCCGGCCTTCAGGGTCAGGCCCGCCTCGTGGACCTTCTGCAGGATGCCGTCCATCGAGTCGCCGATGGTGCCGGAGACGGTGCAGTTGATGGTGCTGGTGGCCGGCTTGTGTTCCTGGGCGCCGGCGTTGGAGGTGATGCGGCCGGCCGGGATGGCGCCGCGGCGCAGCGCCCACAGGAAGCGCTCGTACCAGTAGTTGCGCTTCTCCTCGGTCAGCTCGGCGTCGGCCAGGGCCCGGGCCACGCGCTGGTAGGTGCCGTCGATGTCAGCATCCAGCGGCACCCCCTGCTTGGTCTTCAGGCGGTACTTCTTGTCCCAGATGTCCAGGGAGGCTGGCTGCAGCGGGATCTCCGCCACGGGTTTGTCCGTGTTGACCACTTCGAGGCGCACCGTACTCATGCTTTGAAAACTCCTTCGCACCGTAATCCAGTTGGAGGCCGGAGGGTGCGAAGGGAACGGGAAGCCCCGGGCGACGCCATGCGCGCCGCCTGCCGGAGTCAGGCGCCGGGTTTGTCGCGGCCGGCAAGGCCGCTTCCGTACGCAGTTTCCTGTCCCATCCGCTCGCCGCTCCGGCGTTTTGGCCCCGCTGTTTGGCGTATTCACCAAACACCATCACTGGGGCCAGCGTTGTGTTCGACCGCTATATCTAGTGGCACGACAGGGGGCCCAAGCTAGGGGTAGCCCCGACCCGTGTCAACTGCGATCGCACAAACCCAGCAACGGCGGCACCCGGCTTCCGGGCGGGGGCGTACGGAACAAATGGAATGCGCAGGTCAAGGGGGACTTCACCAACGGTTTAGTGGCTTGCCCGCACACTCGTTCAGCTTGATGACGGCAGTCCCCGCCCCCATGGGAACGGGAGCCCGAATGTCCCTCGCCGCAAGGAAAACCCGCATGCGCCGCGCGACCACACCCGTCTCTTATACACATCTGACGCTGCCGACGATCTACTCTGGTGAGCGCTCGGGGGTGCGCCGCTCCTTTAAAAAATAAAAAACATATCTACACAGATAAGATAGATGAGT